>JBEKPF010000054.1:0-39739 GCA_049521035.1 Occallatibacter sp.
TGATTGTGGACAGCGTGAACCCGACGGTTCAAAACCTGCTGGCGCACTGGAGATTTTAGATGCTCTCGTTGACGATCTATATCTCGTTCATCGGCGCGCTTGTAGTTGCCATGCTTCCGGCTAAACCATCGAGCATGGCGCGCGTTCTTGCGCTCATGGTTGCGATTGCCGGGCTGGTTGTCGGGGTCTTGGGCTACGTTGCTGATTTCGGCAAGGGGCTTGTTGTCTTGGCCGACAAACCCTGGGTGCCGTATATGGGGATTCATTACCTGTTGGCGGCCGATGGAATTAGCCGGACGCTGGTGCTGCTGACGGGACTGGCGGCGGTTGCCGGCGTTTTGTTCAGTTGGAACATTGAACTGCGGACGAATGAATTCTTCGCGTTTTTCCTGGCGCTGATTGGTGGCGTGTACGGGGTGTTTCTCAGCTACGATCTGTTCCTGCTGTTTGTGTTTTACGAGATTGCGATTGTGCCGAAGTACTTCCTGATCGCGATCTGGGGTTCGACGCGTCGCGAGTACGCGGCGATGAAGCTGGCGCTGTACTCGTTTGTGGGCTCGGCGATGGTGCTGATCGGGCTGTTGGCAGCGTATGCGACTTCGGGGAGCCACTCGACGAGCTTAATTGCGCTGCATGCGGCGAATTTGCCGGTGAGCTTCCAGATGTGGTGTTTTCCGCTGGTGTTTATCGGATTCGGAATTCTGGCTGGCATGTGGCCGTTTCATACGTGGGCGCCCACGGGCCACGTGGCTGCGCCTACTGCCGCGAGCATGCTGCTGGCCGGCGTGGTGATGAAGCTGGGCGCATACGGATGCCTGCGGGTGGGGATCTGGCTGTTTCCGCATGGGCTCGATCCGTGGGGCTTTTCGATCATTGGAATTGGCTCGTGGCGGGATGTGTTTGCGGTGCTGGCGGTGATCGGGATTGTGTACGGAGCCCTGGTGGCGTTGGCGCAGACGGACTTCAAATTTGTGATTGGCTACAGCAGCGTGAGCCACATGGGGTTTGTGCTGCTGGGCCTGATGACGCTGAACCAGGTGGGCATTACCGGCGCGGTGATGCAGATGTTCTCGCATGGCGTGATTGCCGGATTGCTGTTCGCGATTGTGGGGCGGATTGTGTATGAGCGGACGCATACGCGACAGTTGGCGGAACTGGAGACGATGCACCTGTCGCGACGGCTGCCTTTTGCGGCGTGGGCGTTTGTGATTGCGGGCATGGCGTCGATGGGGTTGCCGGGGTTCTCTGGATTTGTGGCGGAGTTCCAAGTCTTGATCGGCGCATGGGCGGTGAAGCCGTGGTGGGTGGTTGCCGCGGGCGTGGGGATTGTGGTGGGCGTGGCATACACGTGGCGGGCGCTGCAGAAGGCGTTCTTCAGCGATGGGAAGGCGAGCGTTCACGAGTTGGAGAAGGAACGTGCGCATCCGTTTGCGGCGATTACATGGCCGGAGGTTACTGGGGTTGCGCTGCTGGCTTCGGTGAGCCTGGCGGTTGGGCTGTATCCGCGGATTTTGCTGGACCAGATTGAGCCGGCGGTGAAGGCGTTGCTTGCGGGAGGGGTGCAATGAACTACGCAGATCTCTTCCGCGTTACTTTGCCGGAGACAGTGCTGGAAGTTGCAGCGCTGCTGGTGCTGGTTGTGGATCTTGGGTTTTTGCGCAAGGCTGCGCTGAAGACGCGCGTGGCTGTGGCGGCGTTGCTGGGGGTGGTTGGGTGCGGGGCGGCGATACTCGTTATGGGTTCGTCGTCTTTTCCAATGATGAAGCCTCTCGACGGGGTAATGAACATTCCCGGCGGCTTCGAATGGACAGTACTTGATGGCGGCGGGTACACATCGGTTGCGCAGATTGCAATTCTGATGCTGACGGCGCTGACGCTGTTGCTTTTCATCGACTCGGCTTTCACAAAGCATGTTGGCGAATTTGTGGCCGTGACGCTAATGGCTGCTACGGGCGGATTGTTGATTGCTGGAGCTCAGGACCTGCTTGTAATTTTTGTTGGGCTGGAGCTGCTGAGCCTGGGGCTTTATATAATGACGGCTTTTTCGAAGGCGTCCGGAAAGAGCGCTGAAGCTGCTATCAAGTACTACCTGTTCGGTGGGATGTCGGCGTCGTTTCTGCTGTTCGGGTTCAGCTATCTCTACGGTCTTACTGGCTCGACGAATCTGCACCAGATTGTGCTGGGCTCTCTTACGGCGAACAGCTCTGGCAGCCCATTATTTTACGTAGCGCTGGTATTGATTGCCGCAGGGCTTGGGTTCAAAGTCGCTGCGGTGCCGTTTCACTTGTGGGCGCCGGATACTTACGAAGGCGCGCCTGCTCCCGCGGCAGCATTTATCGCGTCGGTCTCAAAGGTCGCCAGCTTTACTTTGTTCATCTCGATTGGGACGGCGATTCTGCATGTCGTTCGCGATACTTATCCGACTGGGTTTGTGACGGTTTTCAGCACTAACGGACCGCCTCCGAAGTACCTGGGCCTGAGTTTTCCATGGATGGTGGCTCTTGCGCTCATGGCCGCCGCGTCTATGCTTGTCGGCAACCTGGCGGCATTGGCGCAGGTCAGCGTGCGAAGGTTGCTGGCATATTCGGCGATTGCACATGCGGGCTACATGCTGCTAGGGCTTGCGTACTTCTCCTATTCGCCGAGAAGCGCGGAGGCCATTCTTTACTATGTGCTCACTTATGGCCTCACAACCATTGGCGCATTTGGTGTGATAGACGTTGTGCAGCGCGCAACGGGCAGCGACCGGATGGATTCGTTCCTGGGGCTGCATAAGAGGAACCCTGCGCTGGCTGCGGTGCTGCTGGTGCTGTTCCTATCGTTGGCGGGGATTCCGCCGTTGGTGGGATTCTGGGCTAAGTTCAATCTCTTTGCGGCTGTGCTCAGAGTGAGTGCCGGACCGGTTCCGTTTGCGCTGGTGGCGCTGGCTGTGGCGCTTAGCGCGGTATCGCTTTATTACTATATCCAGGTGCTGAAGCGGGCTTACGTTATGCCGGCTGTGGATGAGACGCCGATCAAGGTGCATCCAGTGACCATGATTGTGCTGGTTGGGATTGCGGCGGCTGTGGTGTTGTTGGGGATATTTCCGGCGGTGCTGCAGGGATGGATTGCTAGCTTCTATCCGGTGATGTAGGGCTTCAATCCCAGGTCTGAAAATCCAGACCCGGGGTACCCATTTTCATTTTTCAACTGAGTTATCCGCGCAAAAAGTCTTTGGCTTTCTGGATCAACACGTCGCGGCTTATGTCGGAGATGGCGTTGGTGAGCGGAATGCCTTTGGGGCAGACTTCTACGCAGTTTTGCGCGAAACCGCATTCCTGAATGCCGCCGTCGCCGGCGAGGGCGCGGAGGCGCTCCTCCTTGAAAACCTTGCCGGTGGGGTGGTCATTGAAAAGCTTAACCTGCGCGATGGTAGCTGCACCGACGAAGCCTGTATCGTCATTGAACTGCGGGCAGACTTCCATGCAGCAGCAGCAACTGATGCAATTGGAAAGCGGGTAACTGGCTTCTTGTTGCTGGGGGAAGACGCGGGGGCCCGAACCTAAATCGTAAGTCCCGTCGACCGGTACCCAGGCTTTGACGGCCTTGAGGTTTTCAAAGAGGACGGAGCGATCGACCTGGAGATCGCGGACGAGCGGAAACTTCGAGAGCGGCTCGACCTTGATGGGTTGCTCAAGATTGTCGACGAGGGCGGAGCAGGCCATACGGGCCTTGCCGTTGATCCTCATCGCACAGGACCCGCAGATTTCTTCGAGACAATTCGAGTCGTAGGTGATGGGCGTGGTGTCGTGGCCGTCGGCGGTGACAGGGTTGGCGGCGATCTCCATCATGGCGGAGATGACGTTCATGCCGGGACGCCACTCGAGCGAGAAGCTTTCCCACACGGCAGGGGCATCGGGGCTGGCCTGGCGCTTGATTTCGAATGCTACGGTCTTGTTTGCCATGATGTTTGCTTTCCTCTTAATTCTTCAATCCCACGTAAATGCGTTTGCGAAGATTGCGGTACAACTGCCATGTAGAATATGCCAGCGCCAGATCTGCCGAATAAAATGCAATTGGCAACTTCTTGTGAAAAACGATCAGTGTCCAGAGCATGACTGAGTCCATAAATAGCGTCAAAGCGAGGCAAGAACCGATTATCCAGGCCCACGTCTTTTTGGTCATTTGATTCCTCCTCGCTGCAGACCCTTGCGCTCACTTGGTTGCGGTGTAGCTGCGCGGACGAGGCTTGATGAACTGCGTGTCGACGTCTTCGTACTCGATCTTTGGGCCCTCGGGTGCGCCGGTGAAGCTGGCTTTGCTGGTCTTCAAAAACTTCTCGTCGTTGCGGTCGGGAAAGTCAGGCTTGTAGTGCGCGCCGCGGGACTCGTCGCGAAGAAGCGCGCCGAGAACGATGGTGCGGGAGAGCTCAAGCATGTTCTTCAACTGGCGGGCGAAGGCGAAGCTGGTGTTGGCCCACTGGCTGCGATCGCTGAGGTTGATCTTCTTGTAGCGATCGAGGAGTTCGACTATCTTTTCGTCCGCCTGCTGGAGACCTTTGTTGTAGCGAATGACGGTGGCGTGCTCAGTCATGGTGACGCCAAGTTCACGCCAAAGCTTGAAAGGATTCTCCGTGCCTTCGTTGTCGAGGAGACTTTTGTTGATTTCAGATTGGCGGGCGAGTTCGGCTGCTGCGCCACCATCGCCTTCGGCTGCAGGCAGACTCTTGGCATAGGCGAGGGCATTAGGGCCGGAGCGGAAACCACCGAAGATGCAACTGACAAGCGAGTTTGCGCCGAGACGATTGGCGCCGTGGTACTGGTACTCGCACTCACCGGCGGCGAAGATGCCGGGGATGTTGGTCATCTGATTGAAGTCGACCCAGAGGCCGCCCATGGTGTAGTGCATGCCGGGGAAGATTTTCATGGGGACATCGCGCGGATCGTCGCCGACAAACTTCTCGTAGATTTCGAGGATGCCTTCGAGCTTCCTATTCAAGGTCGCCCGGTCGATGTGGGTGAGGTCGAGATAGACCATGGGCTGGCCGTCAAGGCCGAGGCCATATTCATAAACAACCTTGTGAATGGCGCGAGTAGCGACGTCGCGTGGGACGAGATTGCCGTATTTGGGATACCACTCCTCAAGGAAGTACCAGCGGTCGGATTCGGGTATCTGCTTGATGGGGCGCTTTTCCTGGGCGTTGCGCGGAACCCACACGCGGCCACCTTCGCCGCGCGCCGACTCGGACATAAGTCGGAGCTTGTCTTCGCCGGGGATGCACGTGGGATGTACTTGGATGAATTCGCCGTTGGCGTAGTAGACGCCTTGCTGGAAGACGGCGGACTGCGCGGAGCCGGTGCAGACGACGGAGTTCGTGGACTTTCCGAAAATGGCGCCATTGCCGCCGGTGGCGAGGATGATGGCGTCGGCGGGGAAGCTGCGGAGTTCCATGGTGCGAAGGTCGAGGGCGGTGATGCCGCGCGCAACGCCCTTGGAATCGATAATGGCGGAGAGAAATTCCCAGCCTTCGTACTTCTTCACTTTGCCGTCGGCCTCGTGCCGTCGGACCTGCTCGTCGAGCGCGTAGAGAAGCTGCTGGCCAGTGGTTGCGCCTGCGAATGCAGTGCGATTGAAGAGCGTGCCGCCGAAGCGGCGGAAATCGAGAAGGCCCTCCGGGGTGCGATTGAAGGGGACACCCATGCGGTCGAGGAGGTCGATGATGCCAGGGGCGGCTTCGCACATTGCCTTGACGGGCGTCTGGTTGGCGAGGAAGTCGCCGCCATAGATGGTGTCGTCAAAGTGCAGGGCGGGGGTGTCGCCCTCGCCTTTGAGATTCTTGGCAGCGTTGATGCCGCCCTGGGCGCAGACAGAGTGCGAACGCTTGACGGGTACGATAGAGAAAAGGTCAACGGTGCCGCCGGCTTCAGCGATCTTGATGACGGCCGCAAGGCCGGCGAGGCCTCCGCCAACCACGATGATTCTTGGTGCTGCCATGAACGACGTTCCTTTCCGAAAAAACAGCTGTCAGCAATCAGCTGACGGCTAAGAGCAAAAGCTAAGAACTTTGAGACGGGATGGGCGGGGTGAAGCGAAAGGGCGCCGCAAGCCGGTTCCAGAAATTGATTTGGCCGATGGCTGTAGTGAGAAACGCCAACTCGCGCTGGGAGAATTGCGCTGAGACGATGGCAAAGGCTTCGTCGGTGATGTGGTGCTGACCGAGCAGAGTAACGTGCTCGGCCCACTCGAACGCGGTGGCTTCGCGCGAGGAGAAGATGCCTGCTTCGCGCCATGCGGCGAGCAAGTCGAGCTTGACGGGGTCCACGTTCAACTTGCGGGCGTCGTTGAGGTGATATTGGACACAGAATGCGCAGCCGTTGATCTGCGAGACGCGGATCTTGATCATTTCGAGGAGGTCAGGCTCGAGGCCCGATTTCTTTAATGCGTGGGTGACGGCGGCCATGCCGGTAGACACCTCGGGCACAGTCTCCTGAAACGTTTTCCAGTCGAGGCGAGGGGCGGCGATTGCAGTGGTGGTGGCCATAGGCAGTCCTGTTTAGAGCAACTGGTATCGAGGTTGGGCAGATTCTAGATGCAAGTATGAGACGGAAGGCGTTACGTCGTCAGGCGTGTTCTGGTATTTGGGTGAAACGAAGGCCCAGATGCTGGCGAGGCCCATGACGGCGAGAGCGATACCGAGCGCGGCGCAGACGTAGCCGAAACGCTTGCGAGCGGTTGTGCCGGGGGTGATACCCCATTTGGCGGCGAAGAGCCAGATGCCATAGCTGAAGTGCCAGCAGATGGCGATCATGGCAATGATGTAGGCGGCGAGCATCCAGGGGTTGGCCAACTCATGTTGGACCTTGGCGAATGCGGCGTAGGGATGTTCGGGGAGGTCGACGCCGGTGAATCGCTGGCGATATAGGTGCTGCGCGATGTATGCGAAAGCGATGAGGCCGGTGTAGCGCTGGGCGACGTACATCCAATTGCCGGCCCAGGGGTAATAAACCACATTTGACTTGCCGCGAATCCAGATGAAGACGCCGTAGACCGCGTGATAGAGGATGGGCAGGAAGATGAAGACCCATTCAAGAACGCGGACGAGAGGCAGGCTGTTAAGGAATTTGACCTGCGCCCCGTAAGCGACAGGGCCGTGGAGCGCCTCGAAGTTGGAGAGCAGATGCTCTAGAAAGAAGGCGCCAATGGGGATGACGCCGAGGAGCGAGTGAAGCTTGCGCCAGAGGAAGGAGTTTCCCTGGCCGGCGCGCAACGGGGGAACACCGCGGCGGACAGAATGGGCCGCAGGAGACGCGGCGGGATGCTGGGCAGTGGCCATGGATATCAAGGCTCCTAAGGGCTTCAGGTGGAGGCTGTTCCAGATAGAGGGACAGAGAATCTTCGCCTATTTGCAAATGCATTATTGGTGTCGTGGATCACTGTCGTCAAGGCGCAGTGCGAGGTTGGCGTCTTGGAGGAGATTTGTAAGAAGACTCCCGATCTGTCAATGTGAAGGTGAATCGGTGATATGGATGGTTGCTCTCGCTTGGACGGTGGCGTACGGCTTCAAGCGCGCAGTCCATCGGCCATTCCGGTTAGGTTCCGTGACCGTGCCGGTGCCAGTGCACCAGCTTAGGACGATTGTGTAAGTGCCTGGGTGATTTGGCAGCCACCCGAATTCCTTCAGGCTCCACTCCAGGGAGACAATCTTGCCTTTCTCAAACGGCCGAGGGCCGAATCCGTGGCCCGTGCAACGACCGAATTGTTCGAATCGATCCTTTTCGGGGAGCGGATTTCCGGCGGTGTCGAGGACCTGGATCCCGACAGCGATGCAAGGATCCCAATTTGGGTCCCAACTGAATATCGGCGGAGTGGCATCGAAATTGGCGATTGCGAGATGTAACGGAATATCCTCGCCGACTTTGTAGGTGTCCCTGTCCAAAAGAATGTCTGCTGCGATGCCTTTTGTGCGAGTCCATTTCCGGACGCCGGCATCCTCCGAACCCACAATCTTCAAATGGAGAATATCGGAAGCGATGAAGTGGAGATGAGGGTCGCCTTGCGGATCGACATATTGGAAGGCTTGGAGCTCCTGATCGCCATAATTGCTCAGGCGCTCTGCTTCCTTAGAATTCCAATCTGAACTGAAATTGATTTTGTCGGGCTTAAAGCTGAAATCGACGGTGGAGCAACCATTGGTTGAAGTTCCGGAGTGCTCTTCAATGCGAACCGTGCCGTCGGCTGAGCGATGCCAGATGAAGACAGGCTGGCATTTTTCCGGATCCGAGCCTTGGGGCAAACCGTATTTATGGGAGATTCTGAGGGGAAATTCTTCATCAATGTAATAGGCACTTCTAGGCGAGGTCAGTTCGAGCGGTTCATAGCCCTGAATCGTCAATCCATTCGTCCACAAGGCGCGTGTTTGGTAGGAATCGCGAGGGGCTAAGACATCAGTTCCAACTACGCTGATATCAGAGCAGACGTCGACCATCAATGAGGGCGTTGCGAGTGTCCACGTAAACGAATATTCGGATCTCATACCCTGAGGGCGATAACACCGAACGGAATTGTTGTCAGGTTTCGTTTTCCATCTGTATTGCGTTCGCACAATCTCGCCGGGTCCGACGAGCTGATTAGCGGTCGCGTAGGAATCGTTTCGATACCCTTCCCGCTCACGCTTTTTGCAGTCTCCGCACTTGAATTGGGGTGAATCCGATGCAATGCGGGGGGCGAAGAGGGAATGTTCGAAGATGCAGGGATGGCCGGAGATATTCAGTCCCTGGACCGTGAGATTGAAGTAGTCCTTCGGACTCTCGAAAAAGCCAAAATGGATCTCGAGATCCCTCTTCGTGCATTCCGGAAGTTTGGCGGAGTCGGAGGTAGGAGTTTGCGCTTGACTCACCAAAGGCAGGGGAAAGAAACCAGAGATGACGGCAATCCTAATTACTCGAATCCAGAGCTTGCGACTCATGCGTTCCTCGCCGATCAATTCCCTCATGGCACTCGACGCTCGAGGAACGGAGCGCTGAATGGCTGAGAGATCCGTGTCGGGATGAGGATACTCCTGAAGCCTAGCCTGCAAATGTGACGCTGAGCAGTTTGGCTCGTGAGGCTATCTTCCGATGTGAAGCATGGGCAGCAGGGCCGTGATGGCGCGGCCGCGATGGCTCAGTGTGTGCTTGGTGGCGAGGTCCAGCTCGGCCATGGTGCGGTGTAACTCGGGGAGATAGAAGAGCGGGTCGTAACCGAAACCGCCGGTGCCGCGAGGGGCATCGAGGATGAGGCCTTCGACGGAGCCTTCGGTGGTGTGCAGAGGCTCGCCGTCTTGGGCAGCGACGAGGACGCAGTGATAACGCGCCGTCCGCTGGGCTGATGGGACGCCGGCGAGGCGCTGCAGGAGCACCATGTTGTTCCACACGTCGGTGTTGTCGTTGGCGTCGGGCGAGTCGGTTAGGCCTGTGTCTGCGGCGAAGCGGGCGGAGCGGACGCCGGGTGCGCCGTGCAGGGCGTCGACTTCGAGACCGGAATCGTCGGCGAGGACGAGCTGGCCGGGAGCGAAGCGGGAGTAATAGACGGCTTTGAGGGTGGCGTTATCGACGAAGGTTGTGCCGGTTTCTTCAGGGGCGGGAATGGTGGCAAGGGCGGGCAGTGGATCGATCGACATGGAGTGGGCTTCAGCGGCGGTGCGGAAGTCGCGGAGCTTGCCCGGGCTGGTGGTGGCGGCGTAGAGGTGGAGGGGCATGGGGAAAGTGTAATTGCAGCCACCAGCAGTGGGGCAGACGCTCGGCACCTGCGGTGCGGCAGACGCTCGCTATCCGCTCGCACAGGCTTTCTTCCTTCCCACTCATCGCGCTGTGGAATGCGCGATGAGTGGGCGAAGGCGAGTTAGCAGGTCAGCGGGGCGGCTTTCTTTCGACACTTTGAGCAGGTCTGGAGCTGGGATGAGACTGGTTTTGACAACTTGGGCGCGGGTTGGATAAGGTTCTTCCGTCTGGAAATTATTTCATTTGATAAATTGGGCTGGCAATCGCCCATCGTAATGCTTTTCAAACGGGGCTGGCGGGCCGCACAATGTTCAGGTTTGTGTTGGGCGAAGAGTGGGGACTATGAACGGAATGATGCGCTGGATGGAGCGGGGGCTGGAACCGTCGGCGATGAAGATGCCGACTGCGAAGTGTGCGTGTGCGGTTGGGCCGGTGGTGCTGGGCTTGGTGGTTTTGGCTGGAGCATCCGCGCTGCCGGCGCAACAGGCTGCTGTCCAGGATGCGCATCAGGCCTCGTCTTTGCAGGACGGATTTTTGAATCCACCAGCGAGTGCGCGGCCGCGGGTGTGGTGGCACTGGATGAACGGGAATATTTCGAAGGAGGGAATCAAGCTCGACCTGGAGTGGATGCATCGGGTGGGCATCACAGGATTCCAGAATTTTGATGCGGCGCTGGATACACCGCAAGTGGTGAAAGTGCGGCTGGCATATATGACTCCCGAGTGGAAGGACGCTTTTCGGTATGCAACGAAAGTGGCCGACCAACTTGGTATGGAAGAGGCGATTGCGGGATCGCCGGGGTGGAGCGAATCGGGCGGTCCGTGGGTGAAGCCGGCGGACGGGATGAAGAAGTATGTGTGGAGCGAGACGGTTATTGAGGGCGGCAAGCCGTTTGTGGGGAAGCTCGTGGCTCCGCCGTCAGTGACGGGTCCGTTTCAGTCGATTGCGCGCAGCGAAGAGCAGCCGGCACCTCTGTTTTATGAGGATGCGGCGGTGGTGGCTTACAGAAGACCTGCGAGCGATGTTTCGGTTGAAGCGTTGCACGCGAAGATGAGCGCGAGCGGCGGTAATCCGGATTTTGCTTTGCTGAGCAGCGGAGACCTGGATAAGACGACGGGGCTGCCGGTTCCGGCGCTGGGCGAGTCTTCTTGGATTCAATGGGAGTTTGTTGCGCCGCAGACGATCAGGGCGATCTCGTTCGTGACGGAAGATCCTGACTGGACGGCGGCATTCACCGGAGTAGGCACGCCGGAGAAAACGCTGGAAGCGAGCGACGATGGAACGGCTTTCAGGTTGGTGGCAAAGCTCTCGGGAGGCTCTGCGCCGGAGCATACGATCGCGTTTCCGGCGGTGAGGGCCAAGTATTTCCGCGTGACATTCAAGCGGCTGCCTCCGCCGCCTGTTCCTGATTGGGCGAAGGGGTTCGACCCGGCTTCTTTTGCTGGCAAAGCGCCGACAGAGTACAAACTTGCGAAGCTCGAGTTGATTCCGGGGGCGCGCGTGAACCGGTTCGAAGAGAAGGCGGCATTTACTCCAGAGGAAGACCTCTACAAGGATGCGACGGCGGCAGTCGCACCGTCGGATGCGATCCAAAAGAACGATGTGGTGGATTTGACGGCCAAGATGCAGGCAGACGGGGAACTGAATTGGACGCCGCCGCCGGGCGAGTGGGTTGTGGTGCGGCTGGGGTATTCACTGCTGGGGATTACGAACCATCCGGCAACCAAGGAGGCTACAGGACTGGAAGTGGACAAGCTGGATCGCGCTGCGGTGGCGCGATATATGAATACGTATCTCGATAGCTACAAGGAGACCGTGGGCGCGGAGATGATGGGCAAGCGCGGAATCCGCTATGTCATTAACGATAGCTGGGAGGCAGGGTCGCTGAATTGGACGCCGAAGATGCTGGCGGAGTTCGAGAAGCTGCGCGGCTACGATGCTACGCCGTGGCTGCCGGTATTGACAGGGCGCGTGGTGGAGAGCAGCGAGGCGAGCGACCGGTTTCTGTGGGATTTCCGCAAGACGATTGCCGACTTGATCGCGACGGAGCATTACGGGCAACTGGAGCAGACGCTGCACGAACGCGGCATGGGCCACTATGGCGAGTCGCACGAGGGCGGCAGGGCGTATGTGTGCGATGGGATGGAAGTGAAGAAGTACAACGAAGTGCCCATGAGCGCGATGTGGACGCAGCGTCCGGGGGTGAATCACGAGCAATTCGGGTACAACGCGGATGATCGCGAATCAGCGTCGGTGGCGCACATTTACGGACAGAATTTGGCGGCGGCGGAGTCGATGACGGCTTCGGAGGCGCCGTGGGGCTGGTCTCCGGAGACGCTGAAGCCGACGGCGGACCAGGAATTGCTGAACGGGATCAATCGCATTGTGATTCACGAGTCGGCGCATCAGCCGGTGACGGACAAGCTGCCGGGGTTGACGCTTGGACCGTTCGGGCAATGGTTCAATCGCAATGAGACGTGGGCGGAGCAGGCGGGCCCGTGGATCGATTACCTGGCGCGATCGAGCTACATGTTGCAGCAGGGACGGTTTGCGGCGGACGTGGTGTACTTCTATGGCGAAGACTCGAATTTGACGGCGCTCTTTGCGCATAGCGCGCCGAAGATTCCAAGTGGATACGGATTCGACTATATCAATGCCGATGCGCTGATCCACGAATTGAGCGTGAAGGATGGCGAGCTTACGACGCCGGGCGGGATGCGCTACGAGGTTTTGGGACTCGATCCAAACAGCCGGCACATGTCGCTGCCGGTGCTGAAGGCGATTCATGCGCTGGTGATGGCGGGCGCGGTGGTGGCGGGACCAAAGCCGGTGGACGATCCGAGCGAGGCGGACGACCAGGCGGAATTTCAGAAGCTGAGCGGGGACTTATTTGGCGATGGGACGGGTGTGCATCAAGTGGGAAAGGGGACGGTCTATGCGGGGCAGACTCTGAAAGATGCGCTTGAAGCGATTAAGCTGACGTCGGACTTTGACTACTCGCGGCCAGCAGCGGACGCACGAATTGAGTTCGTGCATCGCAAGCTGGCTGATGGGGACGTCTATTTCGTGGACAATCGCAGCGACCGGAGAGAGCGTGTAGAGGCGAGCTTCAGGGTGTCGGGCAAGGAAGCGGAGCTGTGGCGCGCGGAAACGGGCGCGATGGAAGCGGCGTCTTACAAGATTGCGGATGGACGAACGATTGTGCCGCTGACGCTGGAGCCTTGGGGGACGGTTTTCGTGGTCTTCCGCAAGACGGCCAAGATGACTGAGCGGATGCTTCCGAAAGTGGCCGAGACACAGCTGGGCGCAGTGAGTGGCGAGTGGACGGTGGCCTTCCAGCCGGACCGCGGTGCGCCGGCGACGATTGCGATGAACAGGCTGGCTTCGTGGACTGAGAACTCGGATGTTGGGGTGAGGTACTTCTCTGGCATAGGGACTTATAAAACGATGGTGAATGCACCGGATGAGTGGTTCCATGATGGCGCGCGGATATGGATTGACCTGGGGGATGTGAAGAATATTGCTGAGGTCAAGGTGAACGGTGTGGCGCTGGGCGAAGTGTGGCATGCGCCGTTCCGCGTGGATGCTACGCGGGCGCTGCGGGCTGGGGCAAACGAAGTAACGGTGAAGGTTACGAATCTTTGGCCGAACCGGATGATCGGGGATCTGCAGCCGGGCGTGACCAAGACATATACGTGGGCGGATGTGAAGCCGTATAGGGCAGACTCGCCGCTGTTGCCGTCGGGACTGATGGGGCCAGTTACGATTTGGCGGGCGGATGCAGCTAACTAATGTTGGAGTTTTTTATGCATTGCGAAGAGGGGGAATGCCTTTGATTCTGGTGGGGATTGGGTGGCACATGGTGGGGGCTGCGTCGGCTGCGTCGTTTTATGCGCCGATTGGGAAGGTGAAGAAATGGTCGTGGGAGACCACTTGGGCCGTGGCTGGGTTTTTCTCGTGGATACTGTTGCCGATTGGCGTGAGCGCGCTGTTGCTGCCGAGCTTTGTGGAGTTCTATGGATCGTTTGACTCAGGGTTGCTGCTAAAGGTGGCACTGTTTGGGGCGATGTGGGGCGTGGGGAATGTGAGCTACGGGTTGACGATGCGGCATCTGGGGATTTCTTTGGGAGTCGGGGTCGCCATCGGCGTTACGCTTACGGTGGGCACGCTGATGCCTCCACTGTTGCACGGACAAGCCGCGATTTTGTTCGCGACTATGGGCGGTCTTTTAACTCTGGCGGGGATTGTGGTCGCGCTGATCGGCGTGGCGGTCGTTTCCTACGCGGGCCATCAGAAAGAGGTACAGCTTAGCGGCGAACTCAGGGAGTTCAATTTGAAGCTTGGGCTCTTGCTTGCGGTCCTGTGCGGCATATTTTCTTCCGGCATGGCGTTTGCGATTGATGCGGCGGGACCGATGAAGGCCGCGGCGCTGGCCCTGGGGGTGAATCCGCTGTACGCAGCGTTGCCGAGCTATGTGATTATCATGGGCGGCGGCGCTGTGGTGAACTTGAGTTATTGCTTCATACGCCTGGCCACACTGAAGAGGATTTCGATTCGGGAAGATCTCTCGCAGCCGGGCGGGATGCTGCTCAAGAATGGCGCCCTGGCTGCGGCGGGCGGAATCATGTGGTATCTGCAATTCTTCTTTTACGCCTGGGGGCAGGCCAATATACCGGAGCGGTTGTCGTATGTGAACTGGATGCTGCACATGAGCGGTTATGTACTATTTGCCGGCCTTGTGGGTCTGGCTCTGGGCGAGTGGGCAGGAGTGGGCAGCAGGCCGGTACGCATTCTCTGGGCTGGGATGCTCATCATTATTGCTGCGGCGAACCTGGTGGGGCTGGGGCTGGCGTCGTAGCCACCTGCGGCGGGGCAGACGCCTTCGGGCCGGCCGGCGAAGACTGGGCAACGCATTACGAATGCATACCTTTATGGATCTCTATTCATAAAGCAACAACTTAACGGCAAACAGAGTGTTGAAACTCTGCATCTAGAAATTGTTCTGTGCCACGAGACGGATTCTTGAAACGTCTCCTAAGGCTCGGTTGACCCTGGAGCGAATGTGGAATTCGCGCGGGGGCGGAGCAGTTGCTAAGATGACTTGGCTTGATGGGAGCCGGGGATTCATGACGCCAAGACTGCTCGCTGCGTGGCTGCTGGTTTCCATGATTGCAAGCGTCTTGCCGGCGCATGCGGCAGGAAAGCGAAATGCGATCGACGACGGGAATGGCGCGTATGCCACGCACCAATACGAGGATCTGTTTTCGCAGGCAGGGCATTCAAAGGCTGAAATCGATGCGAAGATCGAGGGCGCGTTTCAGCAACTCTTCCACGGCGACCCGGATTCGGAGACGGTTTACTATGCGGCGGGGGAGAACAAGAACGGACCGCTGGCCTACTTGACCGATGTAGCCAATCACGATGTGCGGACCGAGGGCATGTCGTACGGGATGATGATCGCGGTCCAGCTGAACCACAAGGTGGAGTTTGACGCGCTGTGGAATTGGGCGAAGACATATATGTATATCAGCGCGCCGAAGCACCCCTCGCAGGGGTATTTCGCCTGGTCGTGCAAGGTGAGCGGGGAGCCGAACGAAGAGACGGCAGCACCGGACGGCGAAGAGTATTTTGTGATGGCGCTCTATTTCGCCGCCAATCGGTGGGGCAATGGGAAGGGAATCTACGACTATAGGGAAGAGGCAGATGAGCTGCTGAAAGCGATGCGGCACAGGGAACGGCGGAGTGGGCAGACGAGGTTCGGGGCTCGGACGGTGGGAGCGGAAGTGAACGAGAAGGCGAAGATGATCCGGTTCACTCCCGTGGATGGGAAGGACGGATTTACCGATCCGAGCTATCATTTGCCGGCGTTCTATGAGCTGTGGGCGCGGTGGGGGCCAGAGAAGGATCGAGCGTTCTGGGCTGAGGCTGCGCAGGTGAGCCGGGACTTCTTTCAACGCGTGACGAATGCGAAAACCGGGTTAAGCCCGGACTATGCCAACTTCGATGGGACGCCGCATCCGACGCCGTGGAACCGGATGGCGGGGAACTTCTCCTACGACTCGTGGAGGACGCAGAGTAACTGGTCAGTGGACTGGAGTTGGTGGGCGAAGGATCCGCGGGAGCGCACACTGAGTAACCGGACGCAGGCGTTCTTCTACGCGCAGGGACTCTACAGCTACGCGGACCAGTTCACGCTCGCGGGAAAGCCTCTATCAAAACGGCACTCGCTTGGGCTGCTGGCGACGAGCGCTGTGGCCAGCCTTGCGGGGACGCAATCAATCAAGGACAGGTTCGTGGAAGAGCTTTGGAAGGCTCCGATTCCGAGCGGGCACGAGCGGTACTACGACGGGATGCTCTACCTGATGAGCCTGATGCACGTGTCAGGGAACTTTCGCATCTGGGGTCCGCGATAACAGGTCTAGCCTTCTCAGACAGGCAATGGGAGTTCGGCGTCGTATTCGTGGGTGAGCAGGTCGGTGCGCAGGCGCTCAATGGTGGAAAACTGGAGAGCTCTCATGCCGAGGGCCTGAGCCGCTTCGATATTGAGCAGCTTGTCATCGAGGAAGAGGGTTTCTTCAGGACGAACGTTGAGTTTTTCCAGAACCAGATGATAGATGGCCGGGTCGGGTTTGGCCATGAGGTGCTGAAAGCTCCAAATGAGGACGTCGAAGCCGTGAATCCAGAGGAACTCGCGCTCGATGTTGGCGAGGACATTGTCACCCATGTTGGAGAGGATGGCGGTGAGCAGGCCGCGCTGTTTGAGCTGTTGCTGCCAGGCCAGCATGGCGGGGTTCTGCGTTGTCCACAAGCGGGCGTCCCACAGATTGAGCTCGTCGATGGCGGCGGGAGACAAGTGCAGACCTGCATCACGGAGAAGCTTTTGCCAGAAGGCGAGGCCTGTGAGTTTGCCCGCGTCGTAGTCGTGGCGATCGACCCAATAGAGGCTCTCGAAGCGGTCTTGGGGTAGGCCGGTGATGCGAAGCAATGCAGCATAGGCTTCAGGATCCGGGGGACCGGTTAGAACCATTCCATAGTCGAAGATGACCGCGCGCAGAGACAAGGATTCTCCTTATGAAAGCTTGTATGGTGAAAAGGACGCCTACTTCTATTGTGGCACCTGCGGTGCGGCAGACCTCCGGACAGCGCTTGTGGAATAAGACTATGCAGTTTTCTCGAAGGACTGGATGGAATACGGAAGAGATCGAGCTGGCTCGTGCGCACAGGCTACGGGTGGAGGCTGGGCTGCACATTGCAGACCTGACGGCTTCGAATCCGACGCGGTGCGGACTTGAATATGATCCGGAGTTGTTGGAAGCGCTGACGGACCCGACGGCGTTCGATTACGATCCACAGCCCAGGGGAAGCTTACGCGCGCGGGAGGCGGTTTGCGCCTATTATGCAGATCACGGAGTTGCGGTGCGGTCGGAACAGATTGTTTTAACTACAAGCACAAGTGAAGCTTACAGCTATTTGTTCAGGCTTTTGTGTAATCCGGAGAGCGAGATCGTTGTGCCCCAGCCGGGGTATCCGCTATTCGATTTTCTGGCAGCGTTGGATGACGTGGTGTTGAAGCAAGCACCACTGGTTTACGACCAGGGATGGCAGATCGAACCTGAAGGGTTTCGACGCGCGATTACGGACCGGACGCGGGCGATTGTGTTGGTACACCCGAACAACCCGACGGGGCACTTCACCAAGCTGTGGGAGACAGAAGAGCTGGCGAAGCTTTGCCGAGAGTTTGACCTGTCTCTGATTGTGGACGAGGTGTTTCTGGATTATGGCTTAAAGAACGAGCACCGGAGCTTTGCGTCGGGGCTGGACGGAGTTCCGGTCTTTGTGGTGAGTGGGCTTAGCAAGATTGCGGGACTCCCGCAGATGAAAGCGGCATGGATTGTGGCTACTGGGCCGGAGGCAGGAGCGGCGCTGGAGCGGCTGGAAGTGATCGCCGATACCTTTCTTTCCATGAATGCGCCGGTGCAGTGTGCGCTGCCCAAATGGCTGGCGGGCCGGGAGGGGATTCTGAAGCAGATTCGAGAGCGGTTAGCGACGAATCTAGCCGAACTGGACCGACAAGTTGCGGCAGCGCCGATGATTGAAAGGCTGGAGGTGGAGGGTGGCTGGTATGCGACACTGCGCATTCCGGCCCTGCAGCCTGACGAACAGACTGTGCTGCAGTTGCTGGCGCGTGGTGTGTGGGTCCATCCGGGGTACTTTTTCGGGATGGCGAACTCGGGTTGGCTGGTGTTGAGCCTGCTTGGGTTGGAGCACGAATTTAGTACCGGGGTAACCAGAATTACTGATTATCTGGGAACGAATCAGGGTAGTAATATTACCCAGTAGATGGGTTAAGCGTTACTTGAAGAAAGATCAGCTTAAGCGCTGAATTTAAATGTATTACCTTCGGCATCGCGATTCACGGGCGGATTCGAAGAAATGGGTTACTCTTCCGCTCAGCGCCTATGGTGGTAGCAGGTCCATGTCCGGGCAAAACTTTGGTTTCGTCGGGGAGTATCAGTAGTCGCGCCTGAATGGATTCAAGGATCTGGTTGGGGTTGCCGCCGGGAAGATCCGTTCGGCCGATGCTGCCGGAAAAGAGGGTGTCTCCGGCGATGAGGAGGTTCAGCGGAGCAAAATGGAGGCAGACAGAGCCTTGCGTGTGACCGGGGGTGTGGAGGACCTGGGCGGGATAGTTTTCGAGACCGACAACTAAACCGTCAGAAAGGCTTTCGTCTGGGGGCGCTGTTTCGGGCGGGTCAACGCCAAGCCAACTGGCCTGCGTAGCCATCATCTTAAGCTGAGGCAGGTCGTCCTGGTTGAGCAGGATTGGGGCGCCAGTTAGGCGCTTGAGCTTGAGGGCGCCGCCGACGTGATCGATGTGACCGTGGGTGACGAGAATCTGCTTGAGCTTGAGGCCTAGCGTGGCCAGGCGGCGATAGATTGCTGTGACCTCGTCGCCCGGATCGACGACGATTGCTTCACCGGTTTCCTCATCGCCGAGGATGGTGCAGTTGCATTGGAGCGGGCCGACGGGAAAGGTCTCGAGGATCATGACTTCATTTTATGCCGTGTTGGGTTTGCGAAAGGTCAGGGCGTAGAACTGACCGCCCCTGAATTCTTCGAGGTGGATTTCCTGCATCTCGGGCGGAACGAGGTCAACGGGCGGGCTGACGGCTTCCTTGCGGTTCTTGAAGAACTTGCCGAGCATGGTTTCATAAATGCCTTTGACGTGCTTCTCGGACCCATCGGCGATGAGCAGGACGCTGCCGGGTTTAGCGACGCGGATCATCTCGCGGATAGCCTTGGCACGGTCCGAGAAGTAGTTGATGCCGCCGACGTGAAAGACGACGTCGAAAGCGGAATCGGCGAAAGGCAGAGCCTCAGCGTTGCCTACGAAAAGGTCGGCTTCTAGACGCCAGCGACGGAGGTTGGCCCGGCAGTTCAAGAGCATCTCGGGAGAGAGATCGAGGCCGGAGAGTTCCACGCCGCGGGGTAGATATTTGAAGTTGAGGCCGGTGCCGACGGAGGTTTCGAGCACCGAATCGCCGAGTTTGACCTGGAGGCGATCGATGTAGCTGCGGAAGTAGGCTTCGCGATCGAGTCCTTTGAAGGCAAGGAAGACGCGCTGGATGTCGTCGTAGAAACCGCCGATCATCTCGTAGATTTCGTTGGATTTGTGGTTGGCGTCGGTGAGGTCTGCCGGCTTGAGGAAGACAGGGATTCCATTGCGGATGGGGAAGCGTTCGCCAGAGGGGGTGCGGAGTTCGTCGCGGTCTTTTTCATGCACGAATTGCAGGGGGTCTCCGGTGTTGGGACTTTGTAACCGGGCGAGGGCCTTGGGTTGGTTGGTCCAGGTGTGCCGCGAGCCGGGGCCAACCAATGAATAGATTGCCAATGCGGCAGTTCCAAGGAGGCAAAGCCAGGCGAACGGCGTGCCGACTTCGAATGGCTTGGGCTGGGTGGAAGTTCCGAGGAAGCTGATGAATGAAACCGCGAGAGCGACGGTCTGGATTGTAGCGAAGATGCCTACGGCCAACAAGAACGGCTCGGCGTTGAACTCAGAGTGCCACATCCAGATGATCACGGCTGCGAACCAGTAGATGAGCGATGCCGGGACGCTGAAGCCGTGATTCAGTTCGAGGGGAAGCTGGGGCTGGACAAGCGTTTGTACAGCGGTAGCTGCCAAAGGCAAGGGCAGAGTGGAGAGAAATCCATTGAGGCGCGGGCTGACCACGCGGTGGAAGGTGAAGGGCAAAACGGTCAGCACGGAGGCGGCCAGCATCCAGGCAACATATTCGAGCATGGCAACCACACCAGTCTCGGGGAAGTTGCTCCTGTCGAAAAACAGGCTGGGCAGGTAGTTGAGAGCGAGGAGCCATACGAATCCCTGTAAGGGTCTTTGTGTGCCTGCGAACCAGACAGCGAGGATTATGCCTGTCCAAACTCCGATGAACGGGAAGAAGAAGCCGAGAATGAAGAGGGCCGCGATGGCCGAGGCCAGGATTTGAGAACGGCGAAAGAGCTGTAGATTGTAGGTCATTTGCGCTTCTTCTTTATAACGCGTACGGCGCCGCTGCGCAGTGATGGCGAAGATTACCTTTGTAAGGGGCGGGGATTGAAATTCGATTAGTCAGATTGGCTGGGAAGAGTCTCCGCGAGCCCCTTGGAGCGGGGCTCGCGGCGTAGAACAGCCATTCTTGCGAGGCTTACGAGACCAATTGAAGTTGATTGATGACGGGGTTGTTTTTTGCGGCGTAGGGTTTTGTGAAGGTGATGGCGTAAAACTTGCCATCCTTCAGCATGTGAACGCGGATGTCTTCCATCTCCGTCGGTACCAGATCAATGGGTACAGTCACAGCCTGTTTGCGGTTTGAATAAAAACAGCTGGTAAATGGAATGTTCTCGTAGGTGCTCTTCACGTACTCTTCGGTTTCGTCTTCAATCATCAGGCGGCCGCCCGGCTTGGCTACACGGATCATTTCTCGGATGGCCTTCGGGCGGTCGCTGAAGAAGTTGAACCCGCCGCAGGTGAATACTACCTCGAAGCTCGAGTCGGCGAAAGGCAGGGCTTCGGCGTTGCCGACATAAAGGTCGGCGTCCATCTGCCAGCGGCGCAGGTTGTTCTGGCAGTTCGTAAGCATCTCCGACGAGAGATCGAGGCCGGAGAGTTTTGTCCCGCGAGGCAAGTATTTGAAGTTGAGGCCGGTGCCAACTGAGGTTTCGAGCACTGAGTCACCCGGCTTGGCGTCGAGCAGACTCATATAGTCTTCGAAATACGAGTCCAGGTTCACGCCTCGGAAGGCGCCGAAAAAGCGCTGTGTATCGTCGTACAATCCGCCGATGGTCTCATAGAGTTGGTTGTATTTTCCGTTGTCGCCCGTGAGGTCTTCGGGCTTGAGGAAGAAGGGAGTTGCATTGCGAATCTGGAAGCGCTCCCCGGAGTCGCTTACCAATGCTTCGCTTCCTTTTTCGCTGACCACGTGCAATGGGGCTCGGGTGAAAGGGCTTTGCAGCAGGGCAACGGCTTGCGGGCGGTCAGCCCAGGGCCCGGTCTTGATCGGGTGAAAAATGGCCCAAATGCTCAGAAGGAGGGCTCCGCCAAGGCACATCGAGCCAAAGATTGTGGCGAAGAGCGGGGTCGAATGCAGGAGGGCAATGCTCAAAGATCGCGTGAGTTCGATCGCCGCTGCAAGAACGAAGCCTGCGCCAAAAACGAGGATGGTGGTGCGGGATTCGCGATTCCAAAACCAAACGAGCGTGGACGCAAACCAGAGAATGAGGAACGTAGATATTCCAACAGTCGAAGCTTGGCCGATGTTCAGCGCCAATACAACTGACGGGATGGCCACTGCAGCCAGTGGGAAAGGGAGCGTGGACAGGAATCCAGGCAGACGCGGGCTGGTGAGACGGTGGAAGGTGAAGGGCAGAACGCCGAGCACACACACCAACAGAGTCCAGCCGAGGTATTGAAGGGCTGGCAAGGGTCCGTTGAGCGGTATCTTGCGCCAGCCGAAGATCAGGCTGGGAATGAAGCCGAAAGCCAGCATCCAGAGAAATCCGCGACGGGGCTTTTGCGTGCCCACGAACCAGACGCCCAGGATGGGTCCGGTCCAGGCGCCGATGAGTGGGATGAAGAACCCGAGAGTAAAGAGCGAGGCGACGACCCAGGCGACAATTTGCGACCAGCGGCTGGACTGAACCTTTTGAATCGTGGGAGCGGAATGGGCGGCGGTGGACATCTTGCTCTCCTTTGAATGCACGCTCTGTTTCCTTGCGCGCGGGTTGCGGACCTCCTGAGGAGTTGAATGGGAAGGGCTCAGGGATTGTTGTTGGACAGGGTGCCCTGCGATTGAGGGTTGGAAGTAGGTCCCGCTTCAGACGCTGAAAGCATGGCAAGCGCCGATTCGCTCCATTCCACGGCTGCTCGGAGTTGGGCTACGCCAAGGGAAAGAGTGAGCATCCAGTAGGGAAATCCAGGATTTTGGGAGTTGTGAGCGCGGGCAAGGGGTTCCAACTGCTCAAGAGTAGTGAGGATGCGCTGGTGATTCTCCCGGAACCTGCGAACGTGGGCGAGAGCGACGCCGGGGCCAGCGTCGCGAGCAAAGAATATCTTGAGAAGGAATTCGTTGCGGGGGGGATCGTCGCGGTAAGGGGCGGCGAGCCACTGCTGCAGACATTCGTGGCCGGCCGGGGTGATTGAATACTCCTTGCGATTAGCGCGGGCTGCGGCGCCGGAGTTCGAAGGGACAATGAGTTTTTCGGCCAAAAGACGTTTAAGCGTGGGGTAGATTTGGCCGAAGCTTTCGCCCCAGAAAAAGCCGACACTCTGCTGGATTGTTTTGCGGATCTCGTATCCGGATTGATGGGGGTGGATGGCGAGGATACCGAGAATCACATAGGTGGTTTGGTTCCGCTGCATATATCTAGAAGATATATCTATAAGATAGTATTGTCAACAAAACTCTGAAAGAAACTGCTGACTGAAGGATTAACGGCAGCAAAAAACGGCAGGCCCAATTGGCCTGCCGTTTTTGGAGATTTCAGAAAAGGAAAGGCTTCAGACTACTTACCCGGCTTGGCAGGTGCGGAGGCCGGGGCCGGCTTGGTGCCTTCGAGGACGGAGTGCGGGCCACTAGAGCGCACATAGAGGACGGTCAGGCTGATGGAGGTGAGCATGAAGATAACTGCCGACCAGGTGGTGAGCCGGGTGAGGACATTGGCTGCGGCACGGGGGCCGAAGGCGGTCTGCGAACCCTGCCCGCCAAAAGCGCCAGCCAAATCTGCCGAGCGACCTTGCTGCAACAGGACAACGCCAATCAAGAAGAGGCACACGAGTATGTGCAGGGTGACAACGAAGTAGAAGAGGATCTGCATTTCTAAGCTGCTTTCCGAGTCGGTCCGGGTATTGCGGACAGAAGAATCTTTTGGTGCGGAGGAGGGGACTTGAACCCCTATGCCTCGCGGCGTCAGCACCTCAAGCTGGTGTGTCTGCCAATTTCACCACCTCCGCACTGAGGTGAACTTAACAAGTATAGCAAAGGCTGAGAAGCAGGCGGAATAGGATTGAGGGTTCCGGTGAGAGAAGGCGCGGCGATCCTCTTAATCGAGGGAAGCTTCATTTGACACGGAACAAGATGCCGGACAGAATCCGACCTGCTTGCAAATTGTGGCTCAGCGAGCGGGTTGCTTCTGTTGATTCTGAGTCGTGGCGGCCATTTTTGCGCGGAGGCGGTCTTCGGCATCGGCGCTCCAGTATTTGCAGTCGAGACGGATGAAAACAGATGTGTAGGGGATGGTGAGATTGGTCTTGAGGACGAGAATGTTGAAGTGTTTTGAAGCCTCTTCGATTTTGGTAATGATGCGGTCATGAGGCAGTGAATCGACGGGATAGGCGCGAAGAAGATCGCTCATTTCTGCACGGAAGGCTGAGATGCCGGGAGCGTCCTGATCTGGAACGAAGGGCAATTCGGCATCCATCATAATGACGGGACGCACATGTACGGATCGGTCGACGAGGCCGAGAACATGGTGGAGGACTTCCAACTGGCCTGCATCCGTTTCAATGGTCTCGATTCCTGGGCCCGATTGCAGCGGATAGGCCGAGTCGACGATCAGAATCCAATTGCGATGGCCGAGCAGAGGCATGGCGTCGGAGACCTTTTGTCTCCAGGTTGGAGGGTCAGTCGTCTGGGCGGAGAGGAGGGCGGGGAAGCTCGAAAGGATGGCGAGGACGAACAAAGACTTGCGCATGAGAAATCCTATCTTGCTGGACGCGGAGTGGGACGGAAACGCTCCCCAACGATCAGAACACCTCAGACTGCGGGTGAAATCGATTGAATCGCTTTACACGATGAGACGAGCCATCCAGGCGGCGAGGGCCCGCTCGTCCGCGGTTCCCGCAGCTTGAGCGGCTTGGACGTTGAGGCGTTCGTGGGGCGCGCGGTTCTGACTGATTTTGAATTTGCCTTCTATGCGGTTGATGGGAATGCGGAAGCCGACGATGCCGCCCAGCATGGTGCAGCGGAAACCGTCGGGCAACTTGTGCCAATGTTCCACATAAGCGGGTTCGTTGGCTTGAATGAGGCTGGCGAGGAGAGATTCCTTGCCGGGATTGTCTTCGACTAGCTGGAGGGTTCCGTAAGCATGTACGGCGATGTAATTCCACGTGGGCACGGAGAGCTCTTCAACGTAGTTGGTGGGCGAGACGTAGCTGTGCGGGCCGGAGAAGACGACTAGGGTTTCGCGGTCGGCTAGGGATTTCCAGTGAGGATTGGCTTTAGCAAAGTGGCCTTCGATGAGGCCATGTTCGCCTTCGTCTTTTACTACCAACGGCAGATGGGTGGCCACGAGCGGCGCTGGCGCGTCAGGGGTGGACTGCGGGCCGAAGAGGATGGCAAAGGAATACGACCGCATAGCCTCGATCAGGATGGCGCGGTCGGCGACTTGATTGAATTTGGGCGAGTACATGAGGCTCCGGGAAGGCAGTTGTCAGTTTTCGGTTATAAGCGGTCAGTTGTCAGGGATTAGCCGTCAGTTATCGAATGCGCTCAAAGCGGAAGCCGGCTTCGCGCGGGGAATGGCTGATGGTTCAACGTTCGGAAAGCTCTCTAGACAATCATCGCATTGATTGCGGCCATGTTTCGCCGGGATTGTCGTTGCTTAGCGTTATTCTGAATCCCGTATGCTGCGAGCGCTCTTCCTATTCACGCTGGGGGTTTTTGGCGGAGCTGTGTTCACCGCTGCTATCTCCGTTTACCTGTTGAATGATGTGGATAAGAACATGGCCGGCAAATGGAACGAAGCATTCCTGGGGTTATGTTTTGAGTTCTTCTTTTTCGCGTTATTGATTGGTATTGGAGTGACGCTTCTTGTTGCACTGGTGCGGTTCATTTTGCGATTCAATGGCCATGATTTGTGGGGCTGCGATTTTCGATCGAGGATGAGCCTTCTGCTGGGTCTTGGAGTAGCAATCATTCAATACCCTTTTGAGTTCCTGGGAAGAATCGCCATTCCACAATTTGAAGGCGCCGTGCTTTCCTTCTACATGATTGCAGCGGTTGTGCTGAGTTCCGCCGTTATAGTCCGCGACAGCTATCGCGAGATGAAGATGCGTCAGGACTACCTGGCTGGAATGACAGGAATATCCAGGGGTTGAAAAGGCTGCCGAAGGCGCGCTTTACTGAATGCGTTCGAAACGGAAGCCGGTTTCGCGCAGGGCGTGGCTGATGGCGGTGATGTGGGTTGCACCGCGCGTTTCCAGCGTTACGTCGATGACGGTTTCGCCGAGGCTGACACCGTAGTAGGCGCGGTTGTGGATGGTTTCCACAATATTGGCGCGCTCGCGGGCGAGGATTTCTGTGAGATGAAGGAGCGCGCCTGGGCGGTCTTGCAGATAGACGCGGACGCGGAGGAGACGACCATCCTTCACCAGGCCGCGCTCGATGATTTTGGCAAGGAGCGTGACGTCGATGTTGCCGCCGCAGACGAGGACCACGGTACGGCGATGGCGAAGGTTGGTCTTGGATTGAACGACAGCAGCGAGAGCGGCTGCACCGGCGCCTTCGGCCAAAGTCTTTTCCTGTTCGAGGAGCATGAGGATGGCGCTGGCAATTTCTTCGTCGTCGACGGTGACGATTTCATCGACGTAACGATTGACCAAGGGGAGGGTGAGGTCGCCGGCGCGGCGGACGGCGATGCCGTCCGCGATTGTGGCTTCAGCAGAGATGGTGACGGGGTGGCCGGCCTCGCGGGCACGGAGCATGGAAGGGAGCTTTTCCGGCTCAACACCGATGACACGGATTTTGGGATTGGTCTCCTTGAGAGCGCAGGCGATGCCACCGATGAGACCGCCCCCGCCGATGGGAACGACGGCGGCTTCGATGTCAGGTACTTGCTCGAGGAGTTCCAGGCCGATGGTGCCCTGCCCAGCGATGACTTCTGCATCGTCGAAGGGATGAATGAAGGCGCGGCCCTCTTCGAGGCGGCGGCGGAGAGCCTCCTCGCATGCTTCGTCATAGCTCGCGCCGTGGAGGATGACCTCAGCCCCGTAAGCGCGCGTGGCGGCGACTTTGATTTGCGGTGTCGCGAGAGGCATGACAATCTGCGCGCGAATGCCGCGGGCGGAGGCGTGGAACGCGACGCCCTGCGCGTGGTTGCCGGCGCTGGCAGCAATTACACCCTTCTCGCGCTCGCCCTTGCTGAGTGTGAGCAGCTTGTTGAGTGCACCGCGCTCTTTGAAGGACCCGGTGCGCTGAAGGTTCTCAAGCTTCAGGTGCAAGGGCAAGCCGCTGAGCTCAGAAAGATGATGAGAGAGCTGGCAGGGTGAGACATGGATGGCTTCGCCGATGCGAGCGCGGGCTGCCTGGATGCTGATGAGACTTACGGATTCCACTTAGATTTCTCCTTCGTTCAAATCGAAGAGGGCTGGAAATCAATCAAGAAATGAAAAACCACCTGCCGCAGTTGCGGGAGGTGGCCTGGGTGTTACTTTGTGGCTAAAAACTTGTTGGTCAGGCTTGTCTTCCCGCGCGCATATTGGAGCTGGTAATTCGCATGGCGGGAATTGACGGAGCTATGCACAGGGCCGGACATTGATTTGAATTGGCGCTTGAGGTGTGCATGAAGCTTCTAAAGAAGTAGAACAGAGGGCACAGCCTGCGTCAAGGCACTTGCGGCCACCTGCTGTGGGGCAGCCGCTCGCAATTTGCTCGTACCGGCTTGGTTGCTTTCCAACTCGTGGTTGTCGAGTTGAGGAAAGGGCACTCGTGACGAATGTCAGCCATACGAGTTGCGACGGGCGCGTCGAGGCGCACTGAACTCGCTTTCAAGATGGAATGCCGCGTTGACCAGGGCAATGTGCGAGAAGGCTTGAGGGAAGTTGCCGACCATACGCTGATGTTCGAGGTCGTACTCCTCCGACAGGAGGCCGACGTCGTTGGGTAGCTTGATGAGTCGGTCGAAGAGGGCTTTTGCGTCGTCGAGACGGCCGATGGCTTTGAGACTGGAGACCATCCAGAAACTGCAGGCGAGGAAGATGCCCTCGCCGGGCGGGAGACCGTCGTCGACTTTTGAGGTGTCGTAACGCAGGACGAATCCCGATGGCATGAGTTCGCGTTCAATGGCCTCGACTGTTCTTTTGACTCGCGGATCGCTGCCGGGGAGAAATCCGACGATGGGCATCAGCAGCAATGAGGCGTCGAGATGGTCAGAGCCATAGGCTTGCACGAAGCAATTTTTTCTCTTGTTGAAGGCGCGCGCGCAGATTTCGCTGTGGATTGTGTCGCGGAGGGCCTTCCACTTTTCGACCGGCGCATCGTAACGATGCTGCTCGGCGATCAGGACGGCACGATCGAATGCAACCCAAGCCATCATCTTTGAATAGGTGAACTGTTGTGGGTCACCCCGCGTTTCCCATATGCCTTCGTCTGGATGCTGCCAGATGGTTTCAAGATGTTCAAGGAGCAGAATGAGGACACGAAAATCGCTCTCGGTGTGACGGAGCATACTGTGTTGTGCATGAAAGAAGCAGTCGAGCATTTCGCCGTAAATATCGACCTGCACCTGGCTGGCCGCAGCATTGCCGATGCGCACGGGGCTTGAGTTTTCATAACCGGGGAGCCAGTCGGCCTCCCACTCGACGAGCTGTCGCTCGCCCTTGAGGCCGTACATGATCTGCACCTGCTCCGGGCTGCCCGCGAGGGCGCGAAGGAGCCAATCTTGCCAGGCCGCGGCTTCGTTGAAGTAGCCAGCGTGGGTGAGGGCGAGGAGGGTGAAAGTAGTGTCGCGCAGCCAGCAGTAACGGTAGTCCCAGTTGCGGACGCCTCCGATGAATTCCGGCAGAGAGGTAGTGACCGAGGCGACGATGCCGCCCGTGGGGCGGTAGATCATGGCGCGAAGCGTGATGAGCGAGCGTTCGACGATGTTGCGATATTTACCGCTGTATTTGAGTCGGTGCGACCAGTGGCGCCACCTTTCCGTGGCAAACTGCAGCGTTTGCGTAGCGTCGATCTTTCTTGGGTTGGGCTTGAAAGAGCGGCCGTAGGTGAGCGAAAAACTGACACTTTCCCCGCGGCTGACGGTGAAGTCGGCGACTGTCTTGAGGTTTTCTCCATGCATGGGAACGGAGGCGCGAAGAACCGCTAGATTGGGTCCGGCGACGGCGCAGATGCCGCCTTTGATGCGCGTGACCCAGGGGACGGTGCGGCCGTAGTCGAAGCGGAGAGCCATCTCCATGCGAACAGCGACTTTGCCGCGGATGCCCTGGACGATGCGGACGATGTGGGAGTCCCGCTGGCGAACTGGCATGAAGTCGATGAGGCGAAACGAGCCGGTTTTGTGGGTGAATGTGGTTTCGAGAATGAGGGTGTGGGTCCGGTAGCGACGAGTTGTTTTCCACTTGCCTTCGGCGGGAGTGATCTTCCAGTAGCCGTTCTCTTCGGTCCCGAGGAGGGCGGCGAAACATGCGTCGGAGGAAAAGTCAGGCCAGCAGAGCCAGTCGATGGAGCCGTTTTTGTCGACTAGGGCAGCGGTTTCGCAATCGCCAATTAGGGCGTAGTCTTCGATTCTTGCGGGCATTATTGTCGATTGAGGAAAGAGATGTCCTTTCTCTCAGCTTTGGGCTCCCAGTGCGCCATTGAAGGTTAGATGCGGGAATCGGGTAACGACGCCGAGGCTATCGACTGGATATATGCGAACCAAAATCTCGATGGCTCAGAAGATATCACAGAGTTTTGCGAAGGAATCTAGTTCGATCAGATGCTGGCCAGGTGGGGCGGGGTCGAGGGTGGCGTGCTCGAGAGCCCAGGTGGCAGGGTGAAAGAGGAATATGGCGTGAAGACCGGTGGCGAGGGCGGGATTGATGTCGCTCTTGGGACTGTTGCCGATCATCCAGCTTGAGTGCGGGGTGAGTTCGTGGCGGGCGATGACGGCGTGGTAGGTGGCGGGGTCCTTTTCGGCGACGATTTCGACGGCGGAGAAGTGGGCGGCGAGTCCGGAGCGGGCGAGCTTGTCGGCCTGTTCGGCCTTGTCGCCTTTGGTCATGAGGATGAGGCGATGGCGGGTGGCGAGATCGGCGAGGGTTTCGGCGACGCCGGGGAGCAGTTCTATCTCCTGCTCGGAAATGCCGCGGGCAAAGCTGCGGACGCGTTTGATGTTGTGTTCAGTGACCCGAGTGGGACTGAGGCGCTCGTAGGTAGCCACAAGGGAGCGGGTGAAGCTGGTCAGGCCGTAGCCGTGGGAAAGGATGGTTTCGCGTTCGACGGTATTGAGAGCCTTGCGGACCTCGGCGGGCGAGTATTCGTGGTGGTTGAGATAGCTGATAAAGGCAGCGATGGCGCGCTCGAAGTAGATGTTGTTTTCCCAAAGGGTATCGTCGGCGTCGATTAGGAGGGTTTGGCCTGGTGGGAATTGCGGCATGGTTTTATGGTAACGAATTTCGGTGGGGACACGTCGATGGTCGCGTTCACGCGGTCCCGCCCGCGCCACGAGAACAAAGACCTGGTGCTCAGGGGGCTCCCAGATGGGGCGCCAGATCGTCGCGCCTGGAAGATTTCGGCCACACTACTGTGGGGACTCGGGGAGGGTGTAGTCAAAAGTGTAGCTGTGCTTGCCGGCGGTGATGGTTATGGTCATGGTTCCGGCGATGCCGGTTAGATCGCCTGTGCCGGAGCCGGGGACTACGGTGACCGTGAGATGGAATTTGCCTCGCTCCATGGTGCCCAGGTGCTGGAGGGCGAAGGAGCCAACGTGGCCGTGGAGGGCTCCGGTGATGTGCTCGATGGCGACATAGCCGGCGGCGCCGGTAGTGGGATTGCCAGAGGCGAGCATTTCGCCTTTGCTGGGGCCTTCGAGGTCGCCGTGGAATTGCTTGTCGAGGGCGAAGCGGGTAATGGATGTGCCGGTGGTGGCGTCGTCGGGTGGGAGCGGGGTGTTCTTTACGTCGAATGTTCCTTCCGCGTGTCGAGTCATGACTGGGTCCTTCCTCAGGAGTTTTGAATCGGTAGCCTGAGGATGCAGTTCGACCGAAAAACACGAATAGGCGCACAGGCAGATGGTTGCAAGACGATTGAAAGATCGCAAGGCGGGCTCCATTCAGGCTGGAGCCATTCTAACTTAGGGGTGCGATTGGTCTCGGCAATGATGCCGCGTCTCGGGTCTCAATCAGCGAGCTTGAAGATACGGATCTGCACGAGCTTGGCGATGGTGAGGTTTTTGAAGCCGCGGTCTTCCATGTGATGAATGAAGTCAGGGGTGATTTTGAAGATACGCATCTGAATGAGTTCGTCGAGAGTGGGCTTGTAGCCGAGTGCGCGAATCTCCGCGACTTCCTGTGCGTTGACGCCCTGGCATTTGAGGGCAACGAGTTGATCCACCGTGGGCAATTGATAGCCGAGCGCTGTCATGCTCTTGACGTACGCCGGGTCAACATTGAAGACGCGCAGGGCAATGAGTTTGTCCGCCGTCAGACCTTCAATGCCAACCTGCTGGAGAGACCTGACCCAGTCGCTCTCGACGTTGAGAAATGCATATACCTGCAGCTTGTCAGAGTCGTAGCCCGAGAATCCCATCTTCTCCATTTTCGCCACGAACGCTGCGGCCGGCGCGAATATCGACTCGCCGGATAGCTCGCCATCGTGCACGATGCCGGTGCAGGTGAAGACGCCGGCTTCCGCAGCGAGAGTTGCGGTGAGGCGCGCGCCTTCGCGAGATAAGTCTTCCAGAGAGATGCCGGTGAATCGCGAAATTGATTCGTCGCTGTTGCTGAAGCCGCAATGACTGCTCGATGGGCAATTGCCATTCTCGATTTGTAGACGGAACTTATCGGACACCTCGCTCGCGCTGATGCTGCACTTTGAGTGGATGGGATCGAGAGGGACGGCAGCGTGGAGTGCGATGGCTACGGTGGTGAGAGCCGCAGCGAGCATGAACAGATTACGTTTCATCATGGGAGTCTCCTTAGTGGGGCTGGAAAGGTGGCGTAGCTTTCCCGTGGCCGCGCAAGACGTCTTCTTCCCATGATGTTGAGGAAGGAAGCCCTTGCACCGCGACTCAGGAATTGCGCCTCAGAAGAATGCGAGGCTATTTGGAGTCGTCATCGAGAATGCCGGAGATACGTAACTGTACGAGTTTTTCGAGTGAGAGCCCGGTAAAGCCGTGGGATTTGGCCTCCGCAATAAAGGCGGCGTCGATGTTGAAGATTTTCGTCTTCACTAAATCTTCTGCAGAAACGCCAGGAAATTGCTGGCGAATCGTGGTGGCGTATTCCGGTGTGACGCCTTGGACGCGCATAGCGAGCAACTGCTGTGGTGACAAGTTGTCAAAACCCGCAGCTTTCATGCCAGCGACAAACTCAGGGGAGACTTCAAAGATGCGGAAGGAGATGGCGTCTTGGAGGGTTTTGGCTTCAAGGCCCTTTTGCTTGAGGCTGGCAATGAATTCGGGCGTGACGTTTTGAACCTTGCAGGCGATTAGCTGGTCGGCCGTGAGCTTTCCAAAGCCAAGCTGGGACATAGCAGCGGCATACTCCGGCGTCACGTCCTGAATTTTCATGGCAATGTATTTGTCCAGATCGACGTCGTAGCCGGCGGCCTTCATGCGGTCAATGTAGTTGGATTTGGGTCCGCTTGATTCCGATGTCTTGTCTTTATCTTGGATGACTGTAGGGGAAGCTTGTGCAGCAGCTTGCAAGACTGGTTTTGGTTGAGGAGCGATGACGCTGGACGCAAGCGGAACGAGCACAGGCTTGAAGGACATAACCGCGATCTGTGGCGACACATGGACGCTGGGCGGGCACGCCAGGACAGCCGGATGTGCGGGAGTGAGGCCTGCGACCACCTGAGGGACCGGAAGTAGAAGAACGATGAGAGCCGTGCAGGCAGCGGCGAGCGAGAACGGTCGGAGCGGACGGTTCGCCGACCAGGAAGCTGGCTCGCCGAGGATACGGGCGATGCGCATGTGCAGGGTTTGCGAAGATTGGTGTCCATCGAGTGCCATGGCGAGATTCAATTGACGCGAGCGTTGTTCCTCAAGATGAAAGAGCGCGTGAGCGTAGACCATGGGGTTGGGGCAGACCTGGAGTGCGAGGTCGTCGCAGCAGAGTTCGCGCTCATGGCGGATGCGGGCCCCGATCCACCAGACAGCGGGATGGAAGAAGAAGAGGGTTTCGACCAACGTTTGGAGGAGGTTCCAGAAGAAGTCAGCGCGGCGGACGTGGGCCAACTCATGCGCCAGAACAACCTCAAGCTCGTCGGGACTGAGAGATGTGGCGGCGGTAAGCGGAAGCAGAACCAGCGATCGCAGTGCTCCTACCGTGACGGGACCGGCGATGGCACTGGTGATGCGCAATAGAGCCGGGCGATGGATGCCGAGAGCGGATGAAATCCGCTGGAAGGAGGCCTGGACCGCGGCTGGAGCTTCTACGGTTGCGGCTGCGCGGAGGCGCTGAATGAGCCACCAGCCGCCGAGACTGCGGATGGAAAGCACGATCACGCCGACGAGCCAGAAAGCGTCGATCAATGGCACAAGCCGCGGGACCAGGCTGGCTACGGATGGACCGATTTCGGTGGGCTGCAGTGCCTCTGTCGCGGGCGAGAGGGCTTGCGGGATTTTGAAGCCGGCTAACGTTTTGCCGTTGATTGGAGTTGCAGTGGCGGTGACGGATTGATCGGGACGCATCTCCCACGCGAAGGTGGCGACCGATGCGGTCAGCATGAGAACGAGCGCGGAGAGCGCAATCAGATAGCGGGCGTTGCTGGTGCGGCAGACGAAGGCGAAGCTCAGCAGGCGATAGACTGCTGCGATGGCGGCAGCTTGCCAGCAGAAGTGGATGAGGGTCCAGGCTATGGCTGCTAGTGTGGTGTGCGTCATTGCTTTTCCTTCCTTACTGTTTTTATCTTTGTTGCTTTCAGCCTTTTCACTTCTGCTTTGTCAATTGAGGCGCTTTCTTTTCGATGAGGGCGCGAATCTCTGCAAGCTCGCCTGCGCTGGCTGGTTCCATGGCGAGCGCGTGAAGCGCCAGTTGTGCTGCGGAACCGGAGAAGAGACGGACGCTCAGGTCTTTGAGGATTTTGCTCTGCATCGCGTCTTGGCTGATGGCGGAGCGATAGAGATGAGCGCGGCTGGCTTCGTCGCGGACCACCAGGCCCTTGACGGTCATGATCTGCAGCATCTTCAGGACGGTGGTGTAGCCGGAGGGGCGTACGAGATTGAGTGAGTCGTAGATATCCCGAACCGTTGCCGGTTCTTTCTCCCACACGATCCGGAGCAGTTCGAGTTCGGATTCGGTGGGGCGCGGGATGGTGTCGCCGGGGTTCTTCATGATGTATGAGACGCTATACGAAGCATTTCGTAATTGTCAACGAAATTCTTCGTAGATTGTGGATTATTCTGCGGTGGAGTCCTCGCATGTGGGCAATTTCGAGTCGTCGAACGTGCCGTTGCATGGGCGATCCGGCGGATAAATTCACTTGCGCGGGGTTTCGGCGGGTGGTACAAGAGGCGGAAGCAGGACTGTCAGAAGGCGGACAGCTACAAGGAGGCCTATGAGCACAGCGATTCCCCACGCTGCATCACACGCTACTGGACCCGCGGCTGGCCCGCTTACAGAGCTTGACCAATGGGACGATTTCATTGGAGGGCGCTACCGAGAAGGTAAGTCGCAAGAGGAGTTTCGCATCTACGATGCGGCGGCGCAGCCCGGTGTGGCGGAGTTCTACCGGCTGAATCACGAGAACCAGACCGTGGATTTTGTGCGGGCCAAGGAGAAGGAATATTACGGGCTGACGAAGGGGCTGAAGACGATTTGGGAGGCTGCGGAATTTCTGAATACGCTGGTGGACGACAGCGATCCGGATACGGACCTGACGCAGATCGAGCATTTACTGCAAACCTCAGAAGCGATACGACGGGATGGGCAACCGCGGTGGATGGTGCTGACCGGTTTTCTGCACGATCTGGGGAAATGCCTGTGCCTTTATGGCGAGCCGCAGTGGTGTGTGGTGGGCGATACGTTTCCGGTGGGCTGCGCATGGTCGAAGGACATCGTGTTTCATGAATACTTCGCGAAGAATCCAGATGCGCAGGTGGCGGAGTACCAGACGCAGTATGGAATCTATGAGCCGAATTGCGGGCTGGAAAATGTGCTGATGTCGTTTGGACATGACGGGTACATTGCCGAGGTGATGAAGCCTTATCTGCCGATTGAGGCGCTGTATATGCTGCGCTTTCACTCGTTCTATCCGTGGCATCGGCATGGGGCATATAACCATCTGACGAATGAACAAGACCGGGTGATGCTGAAGTGGGTGTTGGAGTTTAACAAGTACGACCTGTATTCGAAGGGCCATGCGAAGCCGGATGTCAAAGAGCTGAAGCCATATTATGACGAGTTGTTTGCGGAGTTCTTGCCGGAGAAAGTGGCGTGGTGAGGAAGAGTAGGGAACGGGGATCGGGGATCAGGGAGGCCGCCGGATGAATCCGGCGGCCATTGGTTTTTTGGAGTGTCTTGAACGTTTGCCCGGAATGCACTTAGGAGGAAACCTCGGCGTGCGGCTCTATCCTTCTGGTTGGTAGCAGGGAATCGAGCACCAGGAGGCAGGCGCCGGTGACTATGGAGCTGTCGGCTATGTTGAAATCGGGCCAGTGGTAAGTGAAGATATGGACTTCAATGAAGTCGACTACGGAGCCGTAGAGGATGCGGTCGTGGAGGTTCCCGAGAGCCCCGCCGAGTATAAGGGCAAGGGCGATGGTGGCGAGGGTAAAGCGGTTGCCGAGGCGGACTAGAAAGATAAGGACGACGAGGGCTGCGACCGAGCCGAAGGCGATGAGGAGCCAGTGGACCATATGCGGCGAGCTCGATTCCGCAAAGAGCGAGAAGGCTGCGCCTTCGTTAGTCCAATGGGTGATGCGCAGGATGCGGGGGATAACGGGGATGGCGCCGCCGAGAGGGATGCGAGCGGCGACCATGGTCTTGGTGACGCGATCGGCGAGGATGATGAGCGCCGAGAGGCAGAGAAGCCAGGGAAGGCGGCGGGGTATAGAGAGACTCACTTGCTGGGCTCCTCTGGTTGCGGCGGGTCAATGCCCATTTCGTTGAGTGCGTTTTGGCAGCGGGTGCAGACATTTTGCCAGATGCCGTATGCGCTGACTTCCGGCATGAAGTTCCAGCAGCGGGCGCATTTGTGGCCGCTGGCGGGAACGGCCTCAATTCTGAGACCATGTGACTCGCCGCCGGCAGCTGAGACGTCTAATACGAAACTGTATCGGGCGGCCTCGGCAGTCGGCACCCACGCATCTTCCTCGGAAGATGCGCTGACGGCGACCTCTGAGACGTTGAATATTTCCTTAAGGCTCGGTTCGTATCGCCTCAAGAGCGAAAGGTAGCGGCCCGAAGCAGAAAGCTTTAATCCAGCTTCAAGACCTTTCCCGATCATTTTTGCACCTCGAGCACGTTCAAGGGTTTGAAGAGCTCCGTCTCGAATGACAAATATTTCAGCCCACTCTGCAAGCAACAGAGCGGGGTCTTCGGAGAAAACGTCTTGCGGTTTGGGAAATTGAGCCAGGTGCACGCTGGCTTCGCGCCCTTCGACCTTGGGCAGATAATCCCAGACTTCGTCGGCGGTAAAGCTGAGGATGGGGGCGACCAGGCGCGCCAGAGCTTCGGTGATTTGCCACAGCACGGTTTGCGCGGAGCGCCGCGCGTGGCTCGTGGGCGCAAAGGTGTACATGCGGTCCTTGAGCACATCGATGTAGAAGTTGCTCAGGTCGACGATGGCGAACTCGTTGACCGCGTGATAGACGCGATGGAATTCGAATGCGGCGTACCAGTCGCGTACTTTTTCTGTAAGCTCGCGCGTGCGGGCGAGCATGTAGCGGTCGAGCGGTAAAAGGTCCGCCTCCTTGATCCTGTCGGTTTCCGGATTAAATACGTGCAGATTGCCGAGGAGAATCTTGAAGGTGTTGCGCAGCTTGCGGTAGATGTCAGCGCAGCGCTGCATGAGGTTTTCGCTGGCCGCCATGTCCTCTCTGAAGTCAATCGATGCGACCCAAAGCCTTACGATTTCGCCACCCATGCGGTTGGCGATGTCGACCGGATCGACGCCGTTGCCGAGAGACTTGGACATGGCGCGGCCCTGCTCGTCGAGGGTCCAGCCGGCGGTGGAAACGTGCGAATACGGTGCGCGGCCACGAAGGGCTACCGAGGTAAGAAGCGAGGAGTGGAACCAGCCGCGATGTTGGTCGCCGCCTTCCAAGTACAAAACGGGGACGCCCTCGTTGTTCTGGAAAGTAGTGTAGGCGTCCTTCAGGTCTGGGTCTGACTCGGCCACGGCAAACCAGCTTGTGCCGGAGTCGAACCAGACGTCGAGGATGTCGTACTCTTTGCGGAAGCCAGTACCGCCGCAGTGGGCGCACACGGTACCAGCGGGGAGCAAGGTTTCGATGGGCGTGGTGTGCCAGGCTTCGGCACCTTCGCGGTCGAAGACATCTACGATCTTGCGGTTGAGCGCCGGGTCGAGAATGGGCTCGCTGCATCTCTGGCACAGGAATACCGCGATGGGCACACCCCAGATGCGCTGGCGGCTGATGCACCAGTCGGGCCGAGTGGAAATCATATTGGTGATGCGCTCCTTGCCCCACGCCGGATCCCAAATGACTTTGTCGATTTCCTCGATGGCGAGCTTGCGAAACGTGGTGACGGAGGCGTCTTCCCTCTCGATCGGAGTTTCAAGGCCGATGAACCACTGCTCCGTGGCACGGTAGATGACAGGATGGTGGCAGCGCCAGCAGTGAGGGTACGAGTGCTTGAGGTCGGAGGATGCAAGCAGTGCGCCCGACTCCTCAAGCATGGCGATGATGATGGGGTTGGCGGCCCAGACTTTCTTGCCCTCGAAGGCGGGCGGAGCATCGTGGTGCCAGGCGGCTGGATCTACGTGGATACGGCCGGAGGCATCGACGCGGGTGGTGGGGTCGAGGTTATAGCGCTGGCCGGTGTAGAAGTCATCCACGCCGTGTGAGGGCGCAGTGTGGACGGCACCAGTGCCTTGGTCGGCGGTCACATAGGTGGCGAGGACGCCTAGCACGTCACGAGTGAGGAAAGGATGCTGGAAGGTTGAGCGGTCAAGAGCTGCGCCTTTGAATTGGGCGAGTTCAGTGGTTTCGCCTAATTCGGCGGCGACAACGACGTCGGTGGCCAATTCGGCAGCAATGATGTAGACCTGATCGCCTGCTTCAAGTGCCACATATTCGAAGTCGGGATTAAAGGCGACGGCCATGGACGCTGGGAGGGTCCATGGGGTCGTGGTCCAGATGATGGTGTAGACCTTGCGGCCGGCGAGGGCTGGGTGGATGGCCTCGGGGTCGGAGGTGAGCTTGTAGCGAACGTAGATGGAGGGGCTGGTGTGCATCTCGTACTCGACCTCGGCCTCGGCGAGGGCGGTGCGGTCGTGGATGCACCAGTAAACGGGCTTGAGTCCGCGGTAGACGAAACCCTTCTCGAGAAAGCCATAGAAGGCTTCGAGGGTGCGGGCTTCGTAGTCGCGGGACATGGTCTTGTAGGGCTTGTCCCAACGGCCGAAGCAGCCGAGGCGCACAAGCTGCGAGGTTTGCAGGTCAACATACTTCTGGGCATAGGCGCGGCAGGCATCGAGGACGGCCGGAACCGGCATCTCAAGCTTTTTACGGCCGAGTTGCTCATCGACTTTGATTTCGATGGGCAGGCCGTGGCAGTCAAAGCCCGGAACATAGGGCGAATCGAAGCCGGCCATGGTCTTGGATTTGACTACGAAGTCCTTCAAGCCATGGTTAAGCGCGTGGCCCAGGTGCATGGGTCCATTGGCGTAAGGAGGGCCATCATGAAGAATGTAGGGTGGACGACCGCGCCCGGCTTTGCGGAGTTCGGCGTAGAGGTCCAGTTCTGCCCAACGAGCCAACCGAAGCGGTTCATTCTGGGGCAGATTGGCCTTCATTGGAAAGGCGGTTTGCGGCAAGGTAAGGGTCGCCTTCAATTCCGGCGCAGAAGACATCTTGACTCCATGGGATGATTCGAAGTTGCTCTATTCCAGTGTAAATGGGCGGGGGAGAGATTTTGGGTAACAAGTACGCTGCTCGCTCGTCTATGTTGTTAATGGGAAGTGCGCCCTGGAAGGATTGTGGAAGTTTGAAGCAGGGTGCAAATCGAGACAAGACAAGGTCGGGCTTTGTCGAGCATAATGGACGGATGGGCTGTGAGGGCGGGTGGATTCCCTCTGCGCGGCTCCAGATCATCAACGCTTCAATACCCATGGAAAACGATCCATCTATGTCTGACACGAAGGCGCAAGCCGCGTCCCTGACGGGGGACCACGAATTCGATGGTTTTCTCGGGAAGGCCTTTGAGGAAAAGCCTATCTGGGCGGGACTCTACGAGAGCGTCCGCGACGTGTTTTTCCCGGTGAAGCTTCCGCCGCTGGAGTTGACCTCGCAGCCAATTCCTGTCCCGGACCGGATGGCGGTGAAGCCGAATCCTTGGGCCATTGGCATCTCGACTGCCGTGAACGGGGCGATATTGCTGGTGGTCCTGTTCTTTGTGGGCAGGGCGGTTGTAAACGCAGTCACCAAGCCCAAAGAAGTTGCGACCGACCTGAATTTGACTGAGTTTGACGCGCCTAAGAACAAGGTTTCAATGGGCGGTGGCGGTGGCGGTGGCGACAAGAGCCTGGAAGATCCGATCAAGGGGAAACTGCCAAAGCTTGAGAAGCAACCGATGACTCCGCCTCAAGTGCCGGTGGTGGAACAACCCAAGCTGGCCATCGAATCCGCCATTGCCGTGCAGCAGGATATCAAGCTGCCAGATAATCCGAATCTACCGATGATCGGCGTTAAGAACTCAGCGAATGTGCAACTGGCCTCGAACGGACAGGGCTCTGGCAGCGGTATGGGAACGGGTTCAGGCGGCGGTCTGGGTTCGGGCAACGGAAATGGATACGGGCCAGGTGAAGGCGGCAATACAGGCGGCGGGTTGGAACGAGTGGGTGGACGCGTCTCCGCACCAGTTGCGTTAAACAGCGTTGAGGCGGAGTTCTCTGACGAGGCGCGCCGGGCTAAGTATCAGGGCGTCTGCCTAATCTCACTGATTGTGGATGCGCAGGGAAATCCGCAGAACCCGAGGGTGGTTCGCGCGTTAGGAATGGGACTGGATGAGAAAGCGCTGGAAGCGGTTCGCAAGTACAAGTTCAAGCCTGCGATGAGGGACGGGAAGACGCCGGTGCCGGTGATGATCACGGTCGAGGTGAACTTCAGACTGTACTGACAAGCAAAAGATTTTGAGCAAAGGGAGCGAAGCGCGTCGGCGCTTCGCTCTTTCGTTGTACGCCGTGCATGATTGACAGCTTGGAGGTGCAAGTGCTCTTGACATCCTGATGGGGAGAAGTGGTAGCGAAGTGCAAGGGCGTCATCGGGAGGTGGGGTCCGAAGCAAGCGCGGAGCACAGACGCGAGCCGATGGACAAGAACCGGATATGGGGCCTGCGGCGC
>JBEKPF010000055.1:0-39272 GCA_049521035.1 Occallatibacter sp.
CAAAAGGGCACGGATCAAGGAATTCCGTTTCCACGATCTGCGCCACACTTTTGCGTCCTGGTACATGATGAACGGCGGCGATCTTTACGAACTGGCGAAGATCCTCGGGCACGCGAACATCAAGATGACGGAGCGGTATGCAAAGCTCGGGAGAGCGTATATCGCGAAAACAGGAGCGACGGCAAAGGCCATATGGGCCCTGCTCGGAAGCTCCAATTTGCAAACGGAAGAGCGACTGGCGCTCATGGCCTAGCGGCCATGTACGCTGTGTGTACGTTGACCTAAATCATCAACTCTTTGACTGCCGCTAAGTTATTTAGAATGTGGTGGCCAGAGACGGGATCGAACCGCCGACGCCGGCCTTTTCAGGGCCGCGCTCTACCACTGAGCTATCTGGCCTCAGTGCAAACTCACGTTGCATCTCTACGCGTGGATTCCGGGCGAAGCCGAAAAAGGAAGGTAAGTCCACTGGCAGTGTGCTGCAACAACTTCTGACAGTATACCAACTCCTATTCTCCACGCCAAACCTTACCTGTAAACTTGCTCCAGAAACTACGGCGAAAAGTCCTTGTCGTCTGAATGGCAACTTCTGCTCGCTTCTGCTCTACACTGGAATCCAGCCATGCGCCGCCCAATTTGTTTTCTCGTCAGCCTCGTTCTTGCCGCCGTATCCCAAGCCCAGTCGCCCGTTTCCCGCGCTTCCGGCCCTGAGGCCCGCGCGGACCGCGCCTATAACGCCGCGGCAAAGGCCGGTCCGCCCGCCCTACGTGCTTTCCTGGTCGATTTCCCCAAGGGCGCCGACCTACATATTCACCTTTCCGGTGCCGTATACGCCGAGAGTTTCATTCGCGCTGCCGGCCAGGACGGCCTCTGTGTCGACCCCACCGCGCTCAGTTTCGCCAAGCCGCCCTGCGCACCACCTCTGGTCCCGGCAACCCAGCTTTCCGGAAACATCACCTCGGCCAACCAAGACCTCTACGACCGCCTCATCAATTCTTTCTCCATGCGCAGCTTTGTTCCCACTCAGGGCTACAGCGGGCACGACCAGTTTTTCTCCACATTCGATCGTTTTGGAGGACTCGGCAAGGCCCACATCGGCGAGTGGGTAGACGAAGTCGCCAGCCGCGCCGCTGCACAGAACCAGCAATATGTTGAGTTGATGGAGACACCTCCTTACAGCCACGCCGCCCAAATCGCCCACGAGAATGTCTTGAACCCAGACTTTGCGCAATACCGGCAATCTCTATTCGCCCTTGGCCTGCGCGACGAAGTCTTTCTTGATCGCGAAGATGTCCGCGCCGCCGAGGCATTACGCCGCGACATTGAGCACTGCGGAACTCCGCAAGCCACTCCCGCTTGTCGCGTCGCTGTTCGCTACATCTACCAAGTCCTGCGGGCCGGGCCGCCGGAGCGGGTCTTCGCCCAGACGCTCCTCGGCCTCGAAACCATACAGGCCGCCATGGACGCCCATGAGCCTACCTACGTAGGAATCAACTTCGTCCAGCCCGAGGACGGATTTGTTTCCATGCGCGACTACAGCCTGCAGATGCGGATGCTCGATTACCTCCACTCCGTTTATCCCAAAGTCCACATCAGCCTGCACGCCGGCGAACTGGCCTTTGGCATGGTCCCACCCGAGGGCCTCCGTTTCCACATCCGTCAGGCCGTCGAACTCGGCCACGCTGAACGCATCGGCCACGGCGTCGATGTAATGTATGAAGACAATGCCGCGGCCCTGCTCAAGGAAATGGCGCAGAAGCATGTCATGGTAGAAATCAACCTCAGTTCCAACGAAGGCATTCTAGGCGTAAAGGGCGCCGACCACCCCTTCCCGCTCTACCGCGCTGCCCATGTCCCCGTGGCACTGTCCACTGACGACGAGGGGGTCAGCCGCATCGACATCACTCACGAATACGTGCGCGCCGCCCTCGATTATCACCTCACCTACCAGGACCTCAAACAGTTGGCCCGCACCGGCATGGAGCACAACTTCCTTCCCGGAGCCAGTCTCTGGGCCACCCCGGACGCATTCACCACAACCGTTGCATCCTGCAAATCAGTGCCCTTCGGCACCGACCCGCTCTCCGCAGACTGCAAGACCTTCCTCGACAGCAGCGAAAAAGCCAAGGCTCAGTGGGAACTCGAACGCCGATTCCGGGTCTTCGAGGCAAAGTTCTAGCGTCTCCCCGTTTCAACCGAATCGCCGAAAACTGCCTGCGCGGAAAGATGCTTGTTGCGTCTTTGCCAACAAGGTAGTAGATTGTCTACATGTTGATGTAGAGTATCTACTGCCTATGGCAAAGAAGACCGACTATCAAAACCGCATCGAGCTCCTGCAGGGAACACTCGACATGCTTATTCTCAAAACGCTCCAGTGGGGCGAGCAGCATGGCTACGGAATCAGCCAGGCAATTCGTATCAACTCCGGCCAGGTGCTGCAAGTCGAGACCGGATCGCTATATCCGGCTCTGCATCGGCTCGAGCGGCAGGGATGGGTCAAGGCCGAATGGAAGCAGAGCGAAAGCAATCAACGGGCGAAATTCTACAAGATTACAAAACTGGGTAAAGAGCAGTTGGCCTCCGACTACGAACGCTGGGAAAAGATGGTTGCGACCATCGAGGGAATCATGACCGCCAAGCGAGGTGATGCATGACCATATTTCGATTCTTTCGCCGCAAAACAGACTTGAAGGAGGAGATTGAGAGCCATATCAGGATGGCAACAGCCGACCGTATGGCTCGCGGTGAGGGGCCGGCGGATGCCAGGAGAGCGGCCATGCGCGAGTTTGGAAATCTTCCACTGATTGCGGACGTGACCCGCGAGCGCTGGGGATGGCTGCGCCTGGAGCGCCTCATGCAGGACCTGAGCTTTGCCGTGCGACAGTTGCGCAGAACGCCTGGATTCACCATCACTGTGCTACTCACACTTGCGTTGGGCATCGGCGCGAATGCAGCGATCTTCACGCTAGTGAACTCGGTACTGCTGAGAGATCTGCCTGTAGCCGATCCAAAGACACTTGTGCACGTGGGCGATGACGGGCACGACTGCTGTGTTGGCCACAATGGCACAAGAGAGAACGGAAGGTATTCAAACTTCTCGACGGATACGTATGAGCAGTTGAAGAAGAATGTGCCGGAGTTCGAGGAGTTGGCAGCGATGCAGGCCGGTTGGGGGTATCGGCCGATCATCGCGCGGCGCGACGGTACGCAGTCCGCGCGTTCGGTGATGGGCGAGTTTGTGTCGGGGAACTATTTCAGGACATTTGGATTGAATCCGGCAGCGGGGCGACTGCTGATGGACGCAGACGATGCACACGGTGCACCGGCGACCATGGTCATGAGTTATCAGACTTGGCAGCATGAGTTCGCCGCAGATGCTTCGGTCGTAGGCAGCACATTCTGGGTGAACACCAAGCCGGTGACAGTGGTGGGTATTGCGCCACGAGGGTTTTTCGGCGATCGGATGGCGGCGGCGCCACCGGAATTCTATCTTCCGATTGAGACGATGCCGGATTTGGCGAATGCTGCGTACGTACACAGCCCCGATGTGAATTGGCTCTACGTAATTGGGCGCGTCAAACCGGGGGTTGCGCCTGGGCTGCTGCAGGAAAAGGTGAATGCAGTCTTGCGGCAGGCGTTCGCAACGCAAAGCGACTTCTCCACTGCGAACGGAAAGAAACTGCTGCCACGAGTGCATGCGACGCTCACACCGGGCGGATCGGGCATCCAGACGATGCAGGAAGGTTATGGGTCTCACCTGCACCTGCTGATGTGGGTCTCGGGGCTGGTGCTGCTGATTGCCTGCGCCAACATTGCAAACCTGCTGCTGGTGCGGGGCATGGGCAGACGGACGGAGATGTCTGTGCGGACGGCACTGGGAGCGATGCGGGGAAGGATTGTTCGGCAGCTTTTGACAGAGAGTGTTCTGTTGGCTGGGGTAGGCGGGCTCATGGGGCTGGTCGTGGCGTATGCAGGGGCGCGGATGCTGCTTATGCTTGCGTTCCCCGGTGCGCAGAATATCCCGATCGACGCGAAGCCATCGCCGGAGGTGATTGGGTTTGCTCTTGCGCTTTCCATGCTGACGGGCATCCTGTTTGGCGTGGCGCCTGCTTGGATTTTGGCGCAGGCCAAGCCGGCCGATGCTTTGCGCAGCGGAACACGGACTACGGCGGCGGGAACGTCGTTGCTGCAACGGACGCTGGTGGTGTTGCAGGCTGCCTTGTCTCTGGTGCTGCTGGTGGGCGCAGGGTTGTTTTCGCAGAGCCTGAGCAAACTTCAGAACACGGACCTGAAACTGGACGCGCGCAATCGCTACATCGTGCACATCAATCCGCAGGCCGCCGGCTACTCGCAGACCCAGTTGGAAGCACTTTATCGAACCATGGAAGACAGGTTCAGGGCGGTGCCGGGTATCGTCAAAGTGGGGCTTTCAACCTACGCTCCGATGGAAGATAACCGTTGGAACGATTGGGTCAGCATTCAGGGACAGCCGAAAGCCCAAGGGATAGCCGGTTTTGTGAAGGCCAATGGGGACTATTTCGACTCCGTGGGGACGAAGGTAGTGATGGGCCGCGGGATTGACGTTCGGGATACGTCAACTGCACCTGCGGTAGCCGTGGTGAATCAAGCCTTTGTACGGGAGTTTCTCGACGGTAAGAATCCGATAGGACAGCGGATAGGGCAGCCGAACATGCCCGCAGATTTTGAGATTGTCGGGGTGGTGGAGAATACCGTTTACACCGATGTGCAGATGAAGGACGCAAGCATGTATTTTGTGCCGCTGATGCAGCGGCCTGCGAGTGACAAAGGCCCGATTGAGCGGGATTTATCGCTCTATGCAGGCGCTATGGTGCTTGAGACCGCAGGGCCCGTGAACGGCATGGAGAAGATTGCACAGAAGACGCTCGCAAGCATCAATCCGAATCTCACGGTTGTGCTGTTTCAAACATTCGATGAGCAGATCTCAAATATGTTCACGGAGCAGCGGATGATTGCGCGGCTGACCATGTTGTTTGGAGCACTGGCGTTGCTGCTGGCCACAGTCGGGCTCTACGGCGTTACCGCCTACTCCGTCGTGCGCCGCACACCAGAGATCGGCATCCGCATGGCGCTCGGAGCGGAGCGCACGGGCGTGGTGGTGATGGTCTTGCGCGGCGCTCTGTTTCAAACCCTCTTCGGACTGGCCATCGGAATTCCCGTCGCCCTGCTGTCGGTGCGGCTCATCAAATCCCAGCTCTATGAAATCACCAGCGCAGATGCACAGGTCATGACCGGAGCGATCATCGCGCTGGTAGTGGCGGCCTGCATTGCCGGAATCATTCCTGCGCGGCGAGCGGCATCCATTGACCCGGTTCAGGCCCTAAGGACGGAGTAGCAAAACCCAATTCAGTCCCCACAATACGACGCTCACCTCCGGCCAGCCGTTGCTTGTCCCCATTGTGTTCGATTCCGAACGACACTTCGCATGAACGGACATTCGCGCAGGATTAGCGAATTGATCTGCCCAACTAATCGATGCACAATCAAGAATTTAGCTTGGGCGTGGTTTTGGCGCGTCGCATGCACCCACTCTCCGTGTACGATCGTGGATTGATTGGAGTGGCTATGCAGGGATTGGGGCGAGATATTCGTTATGCGTTGCGGCAGCTGAACCGGAGCCGCGGATTTGCCGTCGTTGCTATTCTCACTCTGGCGCTCGGCATCGGCGCCAACACGGCCATCTTCAGCGTCATCGACTCCATCCTCCTTGAGCCTTTGCCTTTTCCGCACCAGGACCGCCTCGTCCAGGTCATCGCCGACCCCAACGCCTCCAACTCCCCTAAGGGTTGGGTCAGGGAGTATCAGGCCAGTTCGCACGCCCTGGCCAGCGTATCCGGTTATTCGCTGAACACTGAATTCAATGTCACCGGCATCGGCAATGCTGCGCGAGCCTTCGGCAGTACGGTGAGCACCAACCTGTTTGAAACGCTCGGCGTTCGTCCGGCACTGGGGCGGTTCTTTTCCTCCGCCGATGCGGTCGACGGCCAGGATCGAGTCATCGTTCTCAGCAACGGATTTTGGAAGCAGCATTTTGGTGCCGACCCCAACGTCATAGGCAAAACCATTCTTCTCGACGGCGTCAACCGCGAGATCATCGGCGTAGCTTCCCCTGAAACGCACTTTCCGGACTTCGATACCCAGTTCTGGATTCCCATCGCCTTCAAGGCGGGCGATATGTATGACCCATGGACGGATTTCGTCTACCAGGCCATTGGCCGCTTGCGCGACGGCTTCACACCCAGCCAGGCTCAGGCCGAACTGCTAACCGTTCACCGGCAAATGCTCGCGAAGTTTCCCTGGATCATGCCGGACGACTGGGCCAAAGATCTGCGCGTGACGTCGCTGCTCGATTCCGTTGTCGGAGACGTGCGTCCGCGCCTGCTGCTGCTCTCAGGTGCCGTAGGACTCGTCCTGCTCATTGCCTGCGCCAACGTGGCCAATCTGATGCTGGCCCGCGCCGCGGCGCGCCAACGCGAAATTGCCGTGCGCACAGCACTCGGAGCCAATACCGGCCGCCTTGTCCGCCAGATGCTCACAGAGAGCGCTGTTCTAGCCACACTTGCCGGCACGTTAGGAATACTCTTGGCCGCCATCAGTCTGAATGCCCTCAAGCTGATTCTGCCGCCCGATACTCCGAGGCTTGCAAACCTCGCCCTCCATGGCGATGTATTTCTCTTTGCAGCGGCGGTCTCGCTCCTCACCGGCGTCCTATCCGGCCTGGTTCCCGCTTTACAGGCCGGCAATCGAGACCTCCAAGGTAGCCTGCGCTTGAACGCCGGCAATGTCTTCGGCACGGCACACCGCTTCCGCATCTCGCGCCTGTTGGTTGTCGGTCAAATCGCACTTGCGGTCGTCGTCATTACCGCGGCCGGAGTCATGCTGCGTAGCCTTGCGCGCCTCGCCGGCACGAACCCGGGATTTCGCGCGGAACAAACCATGACCGCGCAAATCTCGCTCGATCGAACCTCGGTCCGCGACGACTGCGCCCGCAAGGGCTCGTGCCTGGCCTTCTTTGAAACGCTGCTCGATCGAGCCCAGAGCTTGCCCGGCGTCGAGTCAGCAGCCTTGGTCGACCGTCTTCCCATGTCCGGCAATGACAACTGGTTCGACTTCGATGCGGAAGGTCATCCGCGCACCCCCAGGGAGCGTGGATTCGAATCGTCGGGGCGCATTGCCTCGCCCTCTTATTTCAACCTGATGGGAATTCATCTGCTGCGCGGGCGACTCTTCAACGCCTCAGATTTTTCCGGCACTACGCGCGCGGCGCTCATCAATGCCGCCGAGGCCAATCAGCTTTGGCCCAACCAGAACCCGATCGGCAAGCACATTGAATACGTAGTCGACGAACCGGCGCCTTCATTGCTTGACCCGAATGTCGCCTACATCGTCGTCGGCGTCGTGAGCGATACCCGTCATCAGGGCCTCGACAGAGACTCCGGCTTGGAGACCTATCTTTCCATGGCCCCGCGCACTGAAAAGCCCGTAATGAATATCCTGTTGCGATCCAACCTCGGTTCCACCGAATTGGCTGACAGCCTGCGCGCCCTCGTCGCGCAGCTTGATCCATCCGTCCCCGTCACCAAGGTGCGTACTCTCCAAAGCGTCATCACCTCATCGACCGCCGCGCCGCGCTCACTCACCATGCTTCTCACCGCCTTCGGTGCCCTTGCCATTCTGGTCGGCGGCTTCGGTGTCTACAGCCTCATCTCATACACCGTGAGTTGGAGAACGCGTGAGATCGGTCTCCGCCTTGCTCTCGGCGCCAACCGTCTGCAGATCGCCGAACTCGTCCTGCGCCAAAGCCTCACTCTCGCCGTCGCGGGCTCAGCAGTTGGCTTGGTGGGCGCAGTGGCAGTCACCCGCCTGATGAGTCAGTTCTTGTTTGAGACCAGCCCGCTCGACCCGCTCACCTATTCGCTGGTACCGATCCTGTTCTGCATCCTTGCGCTCGCCGCCGCCTGGGCGCCGGCACGCCGTGCCTCCGGCGTTGATCCCATGGTCGCAATACGCGACGAGTAGCCCCATTCAACAGAAAGGAGTGATGCCTCATGGGCTATGAAGTGTATCGGCGTGGCCAGCATCTCGATGGCTACGAGACCAAACCGTTTGTCACCGTATGTCAGGGAACGCGTCTCCTCTTTAATAAACCCTGCACAGAATTCCTGGGCGATAGCTCCCGTGCCCTTTGTCTCTTTGACAGCGAAGCCAGACGAGTTGCTGTCCAAAGATGCTCCAACGACAACCAACAAGGCTATCGAATTTACAAACCTAAAAGCAGAGCGCAAGCGTACATGAGCGCCAGGGCATTCCTGGGCAAACTCGGTATCACGGATCGGAAACGAATTCCCGTTGAAATCGCCGATGGGATGCTTCAGTTTTCCATTGATTAGGACGTGTTTCAATAACCGCTCTGTATCAGGGCATGACTTCAGTCGTGCCGAAAAGGCCGGAATGATGAGGGTTTTTACCCCTGAGGGGCCACGGCTCAAACCGACGGCTAAATAAACCGGAAAGCCAATCCACTAACCAAACCAACGATTTTATCTTCCAGTCACCGCTGGTTCGTCCTAAACTTTCCCCATGGACAATGAGCGCATCCGCGAAATCTGCCTCGCGCTCCCGCACGTCGTTGAGACGCTCAACTGGGGCCATCACCTCGTTTACTTCGTTGGCGACCGCGACATCGGCGGCAAGATGTTCGCCATGACCGACCTCGATGGAAGTGGAACCGGCGTCCTCTGGTTCCATTGCGGAGCCGAGCGTTTTCACGAGTTGCTTGAGAACGAGGGCATCTGCGCCTCACCCTATCTTGCGCGCGCCCACTGGGTCACCGTCGAGCGCTGGGATGTACTGCGCCCCCGCGAGATCGAAGAAGAGCTACGCCGCGCCCACGAGCTGATCTACCAGAAGCTCCCCAAGCGCACCAAGACCGTATTAGCCATGCCGGAAAAGGAACGCGCCAAAATAATCCGCGACCGCAAGAAACTCGTCTCCCTGCGCGCCGAGCCCAAAAGGAAGTGACAGACGCAACCGATCTCTTAACATCTCAACTCGAAGCACCGGGGCCGGGAACCGATCTCCCCGCAACTTCGTATTGTCTGTTGAACCAATCCGGGCGCAAGCCCCTGCGCTGAGGCGCGTAGTCATGATTAAGTTTCTTCTCTGGTGCATCCTTCTCGTCCTCTGCTGGCCCCTGGCCCTCGCAGCTCTTGTCTTGTATCCAATCGTCTGGCTGCTATTGCTCCCATTTCGCGTCGTAGGCATCGCCGTGGGTGGCGCGCTGGAACTGGTCAGCGCCGTCATATTCCTTCCCGTGCGGCTTCTCCGCGCCATCTGATTCGCCGTTCGCAAGGCAGCAGAATAGGTCGGAGGCTCAGGATTATCCGCGCCGCGCCGATAAAAAGTCCAGGGCGCAACCTATGATCTCAATTCTGATGCAGCCGCTCGCTGTCGGACTGATTCTTCTCGCGGCTCAAATCAGCGGGGCGAACGAAGTTTTTCCGGCGGATCACAACGAACCCATCACCATTCGCGTGCTGAGCGGCCGCAACAGCCATCCACTCGCTCAGGCCCATGTAGTGCTGACGGCAGGCTACACCCAACGCGATATCGACCTTCAGATGCGGCGTGAAGAAGCCCAGACCGACGAGCATGGTTTTGCGCGGCTGCCAAATGCGCTCGCGAATTTCCCCCTGCTCCAGGTCTCAGTTGCGAAGCAGCGTCTCTGCCACAGCGGCGGCCGCGGAGCCGTTTTCAGCATTGAGCGAATTCGACGCGACGGCCTGAGCGCCCCCAATCGCTGCGGCACGGCCATCGTGCAGGACGCACCGGGAGTCTTTACCGTGTGGGTCAAAACCGGAAAAGCTCCTCCAACTCCGTTCATCCCGGCCCCGTCTGCCACTGTCCCGTCCGAGTCTCCGACAGTTGCCCCGCAATCTGCCGTGCCCGTTGCTGCACATGCCTCCCCACCGACGGCTGTCCCCGCACCCGAGACAACCGCACCACCACTCTGCCCCGCGGCTCCCAGATCCGCTTCGCCACCCGTCCCGAACCCTCCCGGCAATCGACACAAACACCTGCCCCGGCTTGCTCGCGCTTAGCCCTCTGGGATAGCGTGAGGCGTATGGCAGGTGTTTCGCTCTCATTGGAAAACAAAGTCGCCCTCATCACCGGCGGTTCGCGCGGCATCGGCGCCGAGACAGTCCGCCTTTTTGTCGAAGCCGGAGCCCGCGTCGCCTTCAACTACCGTCAGGCCCGCGAGCAAGCCGATACTCTTGCGTCCGAGTGCGGCGGTCCGGAGCGCTGTATGGCTCTGGAACAGGACCTCCGCACCCCCGCCGATGGCCATGCCCTGGTGTCCTCTGCCGTCTGCACCTTTGGCCGCCTCGATGTGCTGGTGGTCAATCACGGCATCTGGACCGCGAAGGATGCGCCCATTGCGGAGATGGCGGAAGCGCAGTGGCGGCGCACCCTCGAAGTCAATCTGGATTCAGTCTTCGGACTGGTGCAGGCCGCTGTCGCCCAAATGGACCGCCAGGCCGGGTCATCTCCCCATCATGGCAACCCCCGAGGACACATTGTCCTCATCAGTTCCACAGCCGGCCAGCGCGGCGAGGCCAACCACTCCGACTATGCCGTGACCAAAGGCGCGATCATCAGTCTCACAAAGAGTCTGTCGAGTGAACTCGCGCCCCGCGGCATTCGCGTCAATTGCGTAGCGCCGGGTTGGGTATCGACTGACATGTCGGCGAATACGTTGAACCACCCCGACCTGGGATCGAAGATCATCGCCGGTATTCCGGTGGGCCGCGCCGCAAGCGCAAGAGAAATTGCCGGGCCCATCTTGTTTTTGTGTACCCCGCTCGCCGGCTTCATCTCCGGCGAAGTGCTGAATGCGAATGGTGGAGCAGTCCTAGTTGGCTAATGCCTGTCGGCCTGAGCAGGCCCCAGGAGGAGATCGGAGAATATGCGCAGATTTTTCCCCGTGGCACTGATGGCGTTCCTCTTGGCCTCACCACTCTCGACCCAGACCACGGGCGCAGTCCAAACCGCAGATGATTCCGGAGAGAAGAACGCCAGGCAGGCGCGCACCGCCCTAGACGCCATGGTGAAGGCTCTGGGTGGCGACGCCTGGCTCAACATGAAGAATCAGGAACGGGATGGACAGGTCGCAGCCTTCTTCCACGGCAAGCCCGACGCCGGTACAACCCAGTATTTCGAGTTTCACCAGTGGCCCGACCATGACCGAATTGAGTACACCAAGCACCGCGACGTAGTGCAGTTTTACATCGGCCGCCTCGGTCAGGAAGTCACGTACAAGGGAAAGGCAGCGTTGCCTCAGGAGCAGGTTGACGACTGGCTTCGCCGTCGCGACCACTCCATTGAAACTGCTGTCAAAGTCTGGCTAAAGGATCCGCGAACCATCCTTCTCTACGAGGGCCAGCGTCTCGCCGAACGCCATCTTGCGGACACGGTAACCCTTATTTCGCCAGAGAACGAGGCCATCACCATCCAGATGGACACCCAAACCCATCTGCCTTTGCGCCGCACCTTCGAGTGGCGCGATCCGCTTTATAAGGACAAGAACCTCGACGCCGAGGAATACGACGACTACCACGTGATGGACGGTTTCCCCACACCATTCACCATTACCCGCTTCAAGAACGACGACCAGATCCGCCAGTACTTCCTAGTTCATGTGAAATACAATCAGAACTTGCCCGCCGACTTCTGGGACGTGGAAGCAACCACCCGCCGCATCAAGAAGTAGATGCCAGCGAACTCCCGTTCTCCTTGTTTTGCGCGCGGGAAACCGTAGAGAGAAGGGAAGTCGCGTCTCCAGTCCGCCTTCTGAAACCTGCAATCTGAAACCCGCCACGCGTGCCCTCCTTTATAATCCTCACGTGTGCGGCCGCCCAGGCCGCGCGCTGTCTGGAGCAAGAGAATGACGTTTGACATCCAGGAGATCCTGGGTTTCCTCCCCCACCGTTACCCGTTTTTGATGATCGACAGAGTCGTCGAATATGAGCCCCGCAAGCGTCTCGTCGCCATCAAAAACGTAACCATCAACGAGCAATTCTTCCAGGGCCACTTTCCCGGCTATCCCATCATGCCCGGCGTCCTGGTCGTCGAGGCCATGGCTCAGGCTGGCGGCATCATCATGATGGCCGAGATTCCCGACCGCAACACCAAGTTAGTGGTCTTCACCGGCATTGAGCGCGCCAAGTTTCGCCGTCCCGTCACCCCCGGCGACCAGTTGCGCATCGAGGTAGAAGTACTGTCGTTCCGGTCCCGCGCCGGTCGCATCGAAGGCAAGGCCTTCGTCGACGGGAAGCTCGCCTGCCAGGCCACTCTGACTTGCGCAGTTGTGCCCCGCCTGCGCGAGCCCAATCCGCCGGCAGACCAGCCAGTTGCCGCGACCGCGGAGACCTCGGCGTGAGTGTTCATCCCAGCTCGGTCATCGCTCCGGGCGCTCTCGTTCCGGAGTCCTGCACCGTTGGCCCATTCTGCACCATCGGCCCTCAAGTTGTGCTCGGGGAGAACTGCAACCTTATCTCCCATGTCGTTCTAGATGGCCGCACACGCATCGGCGACCGCAACATCATCTATCCCTTCTCCTCCATCGGTGTCCCCCCGCAAGATCTCAAATACGCCGGCGAACCCACTGAGACTACTCTCGGCGATGACAACACCATCCGCGAAAGTGTGACCATCAGCCGCGGCACAGTGGGTGGTGGCGGAATTACCCGCATCGGCTCCGGCAACCTGCTCATGACTTGCGTACACATCGGACATGACAGCCAGGTGGGCAGCCATTGCATCCTTGCCAACGCGGCCACGCTGGCCGGTCACGTCATCATTGAGGACTACGCAACGGTCGGCGCTTTCTGCCCCGTGCATCAGCACTGCGCGGTGGGCAAGTATGCGTTCATCGGTGGCGGAACCATTGTCACCCAGGACGTATTGCCTTTCTCCAAGACCTCTTCGCGACGCGAGAACAAGGCCTTCGGAGTAAACAGTGTTGGCCTGGAACGCAGGGGATTCAGCTCCGAGCGCATCAAGGATCTGCAGAAGGCCTTTCGCCTGCTGCTTGTCTCAAAGCTGAACACCGCGCAAGCCGTCGAACAGATGCGCGAGCTGCGGAGCGACGACGTGGCTCTGCTGGTAGGTTTCATCGAACGCAGTGAGCGCGGGGTCATCAAGTAACCATGAAGCTCGGCCTGATAGCCGGCAACGGCCGCTTCCCCTTTCTCCTGCTCGACGCCGCGCGTGCCCAGGGCTTTACCGTCGTCGTGGCGGCTATCCGCGAGGAAACCGATCCTGAAATCAACCATCGCGCCGCTGCCGACGAAAAGATCACCGTCCACTGGCTTTCACTCGGCGAGTTGTCGCGCCTCATCGAGACCTTTCAAAAGAACGAAGTGAAGATGGCCGTCATGGCCGGCCAGGTCAAGCACAAGCAGATCTTCTCCAGCATCCGCCCTGACTGGCGCCTGGCCAAGCTTCTGCTCAACCTGCGCACACGAAACACTGACATGCTGCTGGGCGCCGTGGCCAAGGTGCTGGCCGACGAAGGCATCGAACTCCTCAATTCCACGCAATTCCTGGAACCGCTTCTCGCCCAGGAAGGCGTGCTCACCGCCCGCGCTCCATCAGACGAGGAATGTAAGGACATCGAGTACGGCCTTGGTGTAGCCCGCGCCGTCGCAGGTTTCGACATCGGCCAGACCGTGGTGGTGGCCGCCCAAGCCTGCGTATCCGTCGAGGCCATGGAAGGTACAGACGAAACCATTGCTCGCGCCGGCCAGCTGATGCGCTCGCTCGAAGATGACGGTCCCAACCCGGCGTCCACGCTTGGCCGCCGTCTCACCGTCATCAAGGTCGCCAAGCCAAAACAGGACATGCGCTTCGACGTCCCCGTCATCGGCATGCGCACCATTGAGACCATGCTCCACGCTGGCGCCACCTGCCTCTCAGTCGAGGCCGGCCACACCCTCCTCTTCGAACGCGAAGCCCTGATCGCCCGCGCCAATCAGGGAGGCATTGCCATAGTTGCGGCTCCGCGCTGATACTGATGGCCGGGAGACTTTTGAGCGTCCCAAATCCCCCATTCCCCGTCGAATAACTGGAGGTCCCCAGTGAAAAACTTCAGAAAGCCCGTTCTCTTCTCTCTTGCCGCGATCCTTGTGCTCGCGGTTGCGTTCGTGACAGTCCATGCGGACGACCAGCAGATCATGCCCTCTGTCGGGCAGATGGCCCCCACCTTCACCCTTCCTTCCCAGGATGGCTCCCAGATCTCGCTCGACAGCTTTCGCGGCAAGTGGGTCGTCCTTTACTTCTACCCTAAGGACATGACCAAAGGCTGCACCATCGAAGCTCACAATTTCCAGCGCGACCAGGCCAAGTTCGATGCCGACAACGCCGTGATCCTGGGTGTCAGTGTCGACACTCCTGATAGCCACAAGGAGTTCTGCACCAAGGAAGGGCTAACCTTCCGCTTGCTCGCCGATCCGGAACATAAGGTCGTCGACGCCTATGGCTCGTTGGGTCACTTCGGCCCCATGACCATCGCCAGCCGCAACACCTTCCTCATCGATCCCAAGGGAAAAATCGTGAAGGAATGGACCAAGGTCGACCCCCAGGTCCACTCGGAAGAAGTGCTGGCGGCGATTGCCGAACTGAAGAAGTAACCAGCCGCGGGAAAGCATATCGACGCGGCTCCTTCGCTGGGGCCGCGCCATCCTTTGACTCACAGGTGCCAAAGGTCATTCTGAATTCGAGGATGCAATGGTCACCAAGCTCGCTCACCAGTTTCGCGCCGAATTGAGCGCCTTGCGGACCGCGCTGGTCGCCCTTCCCCCTGCGCTTGCTGACACGCCCTGGCGCATCGGGGGCTGGACCCGCAGGCAAATCGTCGGGCACCTGCTCGACTCGGCCGCTAACAACCGCCAGCGCTTTGTTCGCGCCTCCACGGACGGCCACTACTCCGGTCCAAAATACGCACAGGAGGCATGGGTGGCCGCCCACGGTTACGACCGCCAACCCTGGGATACGCTTGTGCGCTGGTGGCAAGCGGAGCACGAAATTCTGGCCGCAGTCGTCGACCGCATCCCCGAAGAACGCCTTCAGGCAAGCTGCGTCGTGGGTGAAGATGAACCGGTCACGCTTCGTTTCCTCATCGAAGACTACCTGAGGCATCAGCAATGGCATTTCGCTCAGCTCAATGCTGAGGTTCCCCCTCACTGAGCCGACCACTCCGCTCGCCTCGTATTTTCAGACGCAAAAAAGCCCGGCTCTGAGCCGGGCTCTTTTGCTTGCCTTACTACGTTGCCTGTGGTTGTTACTTCTTGGTTTTCTTCGCAGCTGCCTTCTTCGCAACCGCCTTTTTCGCGGGGGCTTTCTTGGCTGCTGCTTTCTTCGCCGGAGCCTTCTTTGCTGCCTTCTTGGCTGGCGCCTTCTTTGCTGCTTTCTTAACTGCCAACTTTATACCTCGTTTGGTGGGTTTGCTGGCGCGCTTGCTGACCGCAGCCTTCTTGGCCACGGACTTTCCGCCCTTTACGCCAGTAGTTTTCTTCTTTATGGCGGACTTCTTTGCGGCCTTTTTTGCCACAATTTTTTTCGCAGCAGCCTTCTTGGCCGGAGCTTTCTTCACGGCCTTCTTGGCTACCTTCTTTGCGGCCTTCTTGGCAACTTTCTTCGCAGCCTTCTTCTTGGCTGGTGCCTTCTTCGCGCTGCTTGAAATTGGTGGAGGGGGCGGCGTCGGGCTGGACCCCTTGCCTCCCGATGAGCCCGTGGTGTCCAGCTTCGCCACGCCTTTCTTTGCTGGGCTTTTCTTCGCGGACTTCTTCGCCGGCTTTGGCGCTGGCCTCGTTTCCGGCTCTCCAACAAACACGACCACCGATTCCTCAACCGCTGGCTCGTCGTCGTCTGAGGTCGTCAGTATGCTGGAGGTCTCTACTTCTTCATCTTCGTCGTCGTCGAGATTGTCGTCGTGATCGGGGTCCAGTTCCGCGGGCTCCCCATCAAGGTTGCCGTCATTCATCGCATACATCCTGAACACTTCTTCCATCCCATTGCCTCCAGCGGCTTGCCGCTGCCATCGTTGTCGGTTCACTCTTCGCGATGCGGAATCCCCTACTCCGTTCGCGGTAACCATTGTAGCAATAGCTTGCACGCAAACACCATCAAAACACAAGTATGTAATGAGATGCCTGCCTGTTTTTGCCTCTGCTCCCGCCTATTCTTTCTTACCGGCTGTCTTGTTCTTCTTCGCAGCCTTGCTTGCGGGATGACTCGCTGCTCCAGTCTTTACGCCTGTTTTCGAACTCGACGTCCCGCTTCTCCTCGTGCCTGCGTGCGTTGCGGACCGGTGTCTTGTTCCACTCGTTGCCCCGCTTGCCTTCGTCGTTCCGTGTCCCTTCGCACTCCCTGTTGCATCCTTCTTTTCGTTGGATGCAACGTCACTCGCTGCCGTTTTGCTATGCCCACGCCCTGTCGCAGTTCGCATCGCGCTCAATGGTTCGGCAACATGCAACCGCCGTCCAGCCTCAACTTTCACGCCGCTCATCCTGTTCCACCGTCGTAGCTGATCCAGCGACACGCCAAAGCGGTCTGCGATCGTCACCAGCGTATCGCCCCTGCGCGCAGTATAGAGCAGCTTGCGCGTTGACACCGCGGCCACTGGAGCCACCGGCACCGCCAGCCCTTCGATGCCGGCGACGCTCTCACTCTCGCCCAGCTGATTCGCTCTCGCCAGCTCTGCAACCGAAACGTGATACTCGCGAGCCACTGTTTCCAGTGTGTCGTCCGCCGCCACAGGATGGTACCGCCACGCGTTGCGCTTGGACTCAGGGACGACCGCAATGCGCTGCTGAAACAGCGTTGCCGTGCCGGCTGGCAGATGCAGATCGAATGCAGCGTCCGGCGGAGTCACCATTCGCAGCAGGCTCGGGTTTAGCGCCATCAGTTCATCAACCGGCGCGCCCACAACGTCCGATACCAGCTTCAGGTCCGCGGAATAGTTGATGGTCACCGTGTCGGTCAGCACCGGCGGATCCAGCGTCACTTCGTCAAAGCCATATTGGGTCGGATGATTGGCAATGATAATGGCAGCCAGAATCTGCGGCACGTAGTTCTTCGTCTCTCCGGGAAGATTATTGCGCTTGTAGAGTTCCCAGAAGTCCGCATAGCCTGTCTTCTGCACCGCACGCTGCACATTGCCGGCGCCCCAGTCGTACGCCGCCATCGACAGGTACCAGTCGCCTAGCTGGTTGTAGATATACTTCATGTAGCGGGCATAGGCGCGGGTCGATTTCTCCGGATCGAATCGCTCGTCCACGTACGCATTACGCACCAGACCATAGTCGCCATACGGCATGAACTGCCACATTCCCCCCGCCCTTGATCTCGCGTTGAGCGCCCTCGGCTGAAAGCCCGATTCTGCGACAGCGAGGTAGATCAAATCCTGGGGCACGCCTTCTTCCGCCATCACCCTTTGGATCATCGCCTTGTAGCGGCCTGCCCGCTCGAACGAATGCAGAAGTGTGTTATGGCCGCGCTGGCTATAGGCGAAGAAGTTGATGTAGCCGGCTACGTAATCGTTCACCACCAGCGGCAAATCGGATTTGGTCGTCGCCAATTGCGTCTGAGCCTTGGCCACAATATTCGGATCCACCTCGAAAGTCACATCGCTCGCCACATCGGCGGGCGACGGCTCCACGCTCGGAGCAAATCCGTTGCCCTGTTTCAGCGCTTCCATCTCCAGCGCATTCACCCCGTCGACCACGCGGTCGAATTCCGCCTGCAGTTGCTCATCGCTCTTAATGTCGAGCCCGCTCGATAACATCAGGTCCACTGCGCGATCGAACTCCACCTTCGCCTCGGGCAGTTTTCCCTTGCGGTAGTCCTGCTCTCCGGCGCTGTACGCTTGCTCCACCTGCTGAATCAGCACACGCACACGCTGCTGAGAAGCCGTAAGCGGAGGAGGTACCGCCGGCGTTGCCGCTCGCGGAGCCTGCGGCGCGGTCGCCACAAGCGCGGGTGCGGTAGCTTGCGAAGGTGTCGGCTTCGCCCTGCCCGCAGATTGTGACGGATCGCATCCTGCCAGAAGCAAAGCCAGCAGGGTCAGTCCAGTCCATCGATACCGGTTCCAACGAATGTGCATGAATGAGTGCGGCCACCATGGTCAGCATCAAACCGCGAGAGGCACTATGCCGATGATAAGCTATGCCATGGAGGCAATGCGCATTTCGCCGCATTTGCTGCCATCTTTCACTCGCCCCTCATGGACGCAAGACTCCTTCGTAACTTCGCGATCATCGCCCACATCGACCACGGCAAGTCGACGCTGAGCGACCGTCTCCTCGAACTCACAGGCTCCGTGACCGGCCGCGAAATGCAGGCCCAGATCCTCGACGACATGGATCTCGAACGCGAGCGCGGCATCACCATCAAGGCTCACGCCGTGCGCATGATGTTCAAAGCCAGCGACGGCATCACCTATCAGCTCAACCTCATCGACACCCCCGGCCATGTGGACTTCAGCTATGAAGTCTCGCGTTCGCTCGCCTCCTGCGAGGGCGCGTTGCTCGTGGTGGATGCCAGCCAGGGCGTCGAGGCGCAGACCCTCGCCAACGCCTACCTCGCCATCAACCACGGCCTTGAAATCATTCCTGTCATCAACAAGATTGACCTCCCTTCGGCCGACATCGAACGCACCCAGGAAGCAATCGAAAAGGCTGTCGGGCTCGACGCAACAGACGCCATTCCCTGCAGCGCTAAAACCGGGCAGGGCGTCGCCGAGATTCTTGAAGCCATCGTCCATCGGCTTCCTCCGCCCACCGGCGATCCCAACGCCCCGCTTCAGGCGCTCATCTTCGACTCGTGGTTCGATGCGTATCGTGGCGTCATCGTGCTCGTCCGCGTGATGCAAGGCACCATGCGCAAAGGCCAGCGCATTCGCCTCATGTCGAATTCAAAATCGTTTGAGGTCGAGTCCATGGGCGTACTCATGCCCAAGCCGGTCGAGATCGGCGAACTCTCCGCTGGCGAGGTTGGTTTTTTCGCAGCCACCATCAAGAACGTCGGCGATACCAAAATCGGCGATACCGTCACCGAGGACTCGCGCCCCGCCGCCGCTCCACTACCCGGCTTTGAAGACATCAAGCCGATGGTCTTCGCCGGCCTCTACACAGTGGACTCTCACGAGCACACCCTGTTGCGGGACGCCCTCGAGAAGCTTCGTCTCAACGACTCGTCCTTCTTTTTTGAACCTGAGAGCTCCGTTGCGCTCGGCTTCGGCTTCCGCTGCGGCTTCCTGGGCCTCCTGCACATGGAGATCATTCAGGAGCGTCTTGAGCGCGAATACGAACTGGACCTCATCACCACCGCGCCCGGCGTCCGGTATCACATCACGCTCACCGACGGTTCCGTTCTGGAAGTCGATAATCCCTCGCGCTGGCCCGAGCCCACAAACATCGAAGAGATTCGCGAGCCTGTCATCACAGCCAAGATTCTCACCAACGAAGAATACGTTGGCGGCATTCTTAAACTCGTCGAAGAAAAGCGTGGCAAGCAGTTGAACTTCGAGTACGTAACGCCCACCCGGGTCATGCTCACCTACGAGTTGCCCCTCAACGAGATCGTCCTCGACTTCTACGATCGCCTCAAATCCATCTCCCGCGGTTACGCCTCGCTCGACTATCAGCTGGCCGGCGAATGGGAGTCACCAATGGTCAAAATGGACATCCTGGTCTCCGGGGAACCCGTCGACGCGCTATCCATCATCGTCCACCGCGACTTTGCCTACGAGCGCGGCAAACTGCTCGTCTCCAAGATGCGTGAACTTATTCCCCGCCAGCAGTTCGAGGTCGCCATCCAGGCCGCTATTGGCGCCAAGATCATCGCCCGCGAAACCGTAGCCGCCCTCAGAAAAAACGTGCTAGCCAAATGTTATGGCGGCGACATCTCCCGTAAGCGCAAGCTTTTGGAAAAGCAAAAGGAAGGCAAAAAGCGGATGAAGCGGATCGGCAAGGTCGACATCCCTCAGGAGGCCTTTCTGGCAGTTTTGCGAGTGGGTGAAGATCAGCAGAAGTAACAGATTCAGAAGGGCGGATGGCGTACTTAAGTCACGTGACGTTCATCACGAAATGTGGGAAACCCACCAATCCACGAATCTGTAGGCTTGACTTGGAGGCCTCTTGATTTAGATTCTCTGACCCTGAAAACGTCCTTGATAAATAAGAGCTTAACCCGTCTATCAGAATCGGAATAGTTTTGGCAAGAGCAGATTATGGAAATTATTCGATGCTTTCACGAAAACTTTCCACATTTTTTTCCACAGGAAGGGTGTGCAAACCTCTGCCTTTGTTTGTCCCTGCCTGGACACCCCTCGGTGCCCTGGTTTTTCCCGTGCCCAAATTGCTCAATCCCCGCACTTGCATCTTGACCGGCCTGCAGTTCCCGGGTCCCCGCGGGGTGGCATTTCTTTGGGAAAAATGCCACTCGCAGGGTACTTTGTGCGATAAACGCATTCTGGGTCCGGATTAGTGGGCAGGCGCGCCCGCTGGCCTCGGAGCGGACGGCAGCGCCGGGGGCGGTGCTGGAACACCCGATTTCGCGTTATAGGCATTAATCACTGGCTTGGTGATATCCAGAGATGGATCGGCGTACAGTACGGTGCCCTGCTGCTGGCTCATATCCAGCACCATCGTGAATCCGTTTTGGGTCGCGTAGGTCGACATCACGTCGAATACCTTTGACGCCAGAGTCTGGTACATCTGCTGGATGTCCTGGTTGCCGTCGGTTCGCAGATCCTCCGTCATCCGTTCCAGTTCCTTCTTCTTGTCATCAATGGTCTTCAAGCGGGTCACGCGCTCGGCGTCCTGCAGCGTAGCGCCCTGGGTCTGCAGTTGCTTGGTCAGGTTCTCAATTTCATCGTTGAGAGCTTTGGCCTTTGCTTCTCTCGGCGCGAATTTCTTTTCGAGTTCCGCGTAATTGCGCTGTCCTTCGTTGGTCTGCGCCACCGCCACCTGGAAGGCGATAACAGCAATCTTTGCAGGACCCGCAGGTGCCGTGACGGCAGCGGGAGCAGAAGCGGGAGCAGACAAACTCTGCGCAGCGGCGCTCAGAGCCATCCCCGAGGCCAGGGTTACGACGATTGCAAGAGAACGATTCATATGAATCAACGACTCCTTCGGATCTTTGCGCTGCGGCCGGAGGGGTCGGCTGCGCATCAAAGGCCCCGCTGCGCGAGGCCTTTGGCTACATGGAACTTCTCAACTAGTGAGCGGCTGCAGGCTTCGGAGTTGCGGTCTTCGGGGCCGTGAGTTGCGACGGAGCCGGTTGAGGAGGCGGTGCAGGAACTCCCGACTTTACGTTGTAGGCGTCGATAATCGCCTTCGTGATATCGGTCGATGGGCTCGCGTAAAGCACAACCGGCGCCTGCTGCTGGCTTCCAGTGCCGTCGACCACCAGGGTGAAGCCCTGCGCCTGCGCATAGTTGACCAGAACGTCGCCCACCTTGGATGCAATGCCGTTGAACGACTCCTGCATCTCACCCTGGAGATCGTTCTGCGCATCCTCGGCAAAGCGTTGCGCCTGCTTCTTCTTGTCTTCGATCGTCTTGGCGCGGCTGGCCCGCTCGGCGTCGCTCAGCTTGTCGCCCTGCGCCTGCAACTGCTTCTCAAGCCCATCAACTTCATCGGCCATCGTCTTCAGTTGGGTGCGCTTCGGTTCGTACTTCTTCTGCAGGTCAGCAAAATTGCGCTGGAATTCGTTGGTCTGAAAAACTGCCGTCTGGAAAGCGATGACTGCGACCTTGGCCGGTCCAGCGGGTGCGGCGGATGTGGCAGGTGCGGCGGGTGTCTGGGCAGCGGCACTCAGGGCAAGGCCAGAGGCCAGCATGACAACTACGGCTAGCGAATGCTTCATTTGAATGAAAAACTCCTTCGAAATTCCTTTGTGGCCGTCCGCGTTTCAGCGCATGACCGAGCCTGCGCCTCCTGAGAAACCATACCGTCTTTCTTGAGGGGCTCCGCGCCTGGTAGGCCAGAGACGAAACAAAGACGCGCGAGGAGACGTCAAAAGGAACTCCTTGGATTATAGGAGCGCACGGTGGGAGCGTCAAACCACGGCATCGTGAATTTTGCTCAGTCCCCGCTCAATCCTGGGCACATTGCTGCTCTCTAGCCCGCCCCGCATCCACCCTTATTCATTGCACATTGCATGGGCTGCTGCGTTTCTTCCCTCGCCATCCATGCAAACTCTTCTCGCGCCACTCGCCACTGCAGAAGCCCTTGCAGGCCTCCACTTTGAGCCCCGCTAGAACGTTGTCGAGACCGTCAACCGGAAGGTCTTTCGCGGCTCACGGAATTGATAGATCGCTCCGTATCCTTGAATCGCCTGTCCGTAGGTATAGTCACCCGCACCGCCCGGCGGGAACATTGAACGCGTGATCAACTCGGCAGAGCAGCTCTGCTTATTTTCTCCAAGTGTCACATCGTTGCAGAATGGCCGCTCATACAGGCGAAGTGGGTTGTACGCATAGTAAAGCCGGAAAGGCGCATTGATGATCGGCATGATCACCGAGAGCTCTGCTCCTGTCGACATGCGCGGAACAAAATTAGTGCCGGCAATCGGCCGGATGTTCTCCTGGAACCCGACCTGCGACCCCGGGATTCCACCCTGGCACGCTCCGTTGTTAAACACCGGGCAGCCATAAAGCGGCGCCGTCAGCGAGGCAAACCCCTCGGGGCTCTGCCTCAGCTGCCCCTTGTTCAGCGCCACGTCGATGCCAAAGTCGTCGAAGAACGAGAACGTGACTGGCCCAGCAATTGGAATCTTGTATTCCAGATTGGTCGTCAAGCTCGTGTCGCCGCCAATGGAGGCAATTCCATACACCGGCAACGGTACCTGGATGCACTGGTTGTCTTCCGGTTGCGTCGGGTCGCGCGGAACACATTGCCCGTCTGGGTTGGTCAATTGCAAGGTCACCCGATTCGGCACGTATCCGTAAGGAGTCGCTCCGCGGACATCAAAGCCTCGCAAGTCTGCTTCGCCGCCGGTGAAGAAGCGGTTGTTCGGCGGTGCCACGTCGCCCCCGAACCCTTGCACATATCCCAACTGGGCGCGCATCCCCAGAATGTTGCGCCCAGTTGGCGACAGTTGCAGATAGTGGATGCGCATGAAGCGCTTGTAAGCCACCAGCGGAGAGATGTACCGTACATTGCCGCCGATACCCGCCACCTGGAATACCGCCGAGTATTCCTTGCCGCCGGTCGGACGCAATGGGTTGTTGATTGTGTTGTAGATGTAGCTGAAAGAGGCCGCGCTCTTGACGATGCCCGCCAATGCATTCGATCCCTGAATGCCCGACCGGAAACTGATCGTCTGGAAGAATGTCTGCGATGCGGTGCTGAACGCCGTAATCGTGGACTTATCCAGCGAATACGTCATGCCCACTCGCTGGAAGGCGTGTCGCTTGAGCGGATAACTGACTGACCAGTTCAGGCCCGTCGAAGCCTGGTTATAGTTCTGCGCCAGCGACTGCTGTGCCTGGCTCAAATTGGGAGCCTGACCTGTGGTCGTCTGGATAGACTTGGCCGCGTTGTAGTCCTGTTTGGTGTTGAAAATCTGGAACCCGATATTGAACGGCCTGTTGCGTAGATAAGGCTGCGTGAACCCAAACAGGAATTGACGGCTCACGTTGCCCAGGTTCCCTTGCAGGCTCAGCGTTTCACCCAATCCAAGAAAGTTGTTGGTCTGGTAGTTCACGCCCAGAAATGCGCCCGACAATCCACTCACACCGCCGTTCAGGCCAATCGAGTTCTTGCCCTTCTCCTTCACCTTCAACAGCAGGTCCACGGTGCCCGCTTCGGCGTCCTGATGAGCCTCGGAATCCTCATCCACCTTCAGCGGTTCGAAGTACTCCAGCTGGTTCAGGCGCAGAAGGCTGTACTCCCACAGTTGTGAGTTGTACACCTGGCCTTCTTCCAGCATCAGTTCGCGCCGAATCACCTTGTCGCGCGTAATCGTGTTCCCCTGGAATTCAATCCGCGACACGTAGAACGGTTTGCCCTCGTCAATATCGATCACCAGGGAGACGGTCTTCTTCTGCTCGTCGTAAACCGGCTTGGGGATCGCGCCGAAATTGATATAGCCGAGCTGTCCGTACGCCTTCTTCAGGTTCTCAAGACCTTTGCTGATCAGCGTCGCATTGAACCAGTCGCCGTCTTTCACCGCAAACGTGGCGCGAAGCGCCTTCAGATTGTTCACGGCCTTGTTGCCGGTGAAGGTGATTGTGCCTAGCCGATAGCGAGCCCCTTCTTCCACCGGCATCAGAATATCGATGCGCTTGCCCTTGTTCGGACGGAACGTAAAGAAATTCAGTCCGCCCTGGTCGCGGATCTGCGTCTTCGGCTCTTCAATTGCCGCGTTGTAGTAGCCCTTGTCGCGATAAGCCTGCCGCACCCGCTCCGTATCCTCTTCCAGCTTGGAAGAGTCGAAAGTCTGCGAAAACAGATTTTCGAAAATAAGCGAGTAAGGAATACCGATCGGTTTCAGGTTCTTCATAGCCCGGCGCAGTTCCAGGCTATTGATATGTTGGTTGCCGGTGAACTTGATCTCGCCCACCTTTACCGTCGGGCCTTCCTTGATATTGAAGTTCACCTGCACTGACGCCGGCGGAATCGTCTTGATCTCCGGCTTGATGGTCGCGAACTGGTGACCGTGCTCTGCCAGAATCTCTCTCAGAACCGTTACCGCGCGCATCACCTTGGTCGGGTCGTACTGACTCTCCTGAGTCATTGAGACCTTTTCCTTCTTGAATCGGTCCAGCACATCTGACACCGAGACGGCGTTCAGGCCCTTGTAGTTGATCTCGCGGATCGTGGGTTTCTCGCGGACAAAGACATTCAGGATGATGCCCTTCTCCGTATCCTCGCGCTCGATGCGCAGATCCTCGAAGTATCCCGTGTTCCAAAGCGAGTTGAAGTCGCGCTCCACTGAGAGAGGATCGTAGGTATCCCCCTGGTGCGAAAACATGCGCGCCAGGATCGTCTCTTTCGGTATGCGCCTCTGCCCGATCACTCGGATCTGTTCGATGGTTTGCGACTGCTGGGCCAGCACTGTCCCGGCTGCCAGCAACAGCAACATCAGGACTCCCGCTAGGCGCCGGGGACTTACCCTCCGGTTCGCAATCCGCAAAAAATGACTCATCGAGGTCGGTTTCGCCTTCACCGGGTCAACGCCCTGCGACGAGCAAAAATACTGGTGCGGTCCATAGTTCGCCTTCAGGTTCGGCTTCACGGGAAAAATATCGACACCCTCACTGCTGAAAATCTGATCCTGCATCGAGGAAAGATTGATTATATTGGACCGCGCCCACCCCGCCCAAACCAGCGCGCTGTCATATGGCTCGGATTCCTTCTCTTTCCAAGAACATCCTGCCGCGCTTGGCCCTGCGGACTCAGGCTCATCCCCACTCCACCCCTGCGGCCATAACCTGTCGCCGGGGACCCCGGAATAATCTGGGACTCATCCCACAGTCTACCGGAACCAGATGGGTCAGGGCCCGGCCCCGCCGGAGTTTACTGCTCTCCCTGCCCACATCTCTGCGCAGCATCTCTCTTAGACGCACATCACGCGAACATGACATCCTCTCTGCATTGAGGTTTTCCTGGCGCCCAGGTTCTTGAAGGTTCAATTTATGGTTCGTGAAGATTCGGTTTACGATTTCTCAGCCCCGCTGCTCGATGGCAACCTCGTCTCCTTCGCCAGTTTCCGCCACAAGGTGCTTCTCATTGTGAATACCGCCAGCCAATGTGGCTTCACCCCGCAATACGCCGGCCTCGAACAGCTCTACTCCACCTATCGGGACCGCGGTCTTATGGTCCTCGCCTTTCCATGCAACCAGTTCGGTGCCCAGGAACCCGGCACTGCCGACCAGATCGGCGCCTTCTGCCAGAAGAATTATGGCGTCAGCTTCCCGGTCTTCGCCAAAATTGACGTGAACGGCCCCAATGCCCACCCTCTCTATCGCTTTCTCAAAGCACGCAAGGCCGGACTCTTCGGCTTCCGCCGCGTTTCGTGGAATTTCACAAAATTTCTTATTGACCCCAAAGGCAACGTGACCGAGCGCTATGGTCCCTCAAAACAACCGAAAAACCTGGCTCCCGCAATTGAACGCCTTCTCACGTCCGGTTAAGGGGGATGAAACTCGAGCCAGTCTTCGTGATCTTTTTCACCGTGTCTCCATCCGTCGTTTTCTTTTGCACCCTGAGATATGGAGAACTCTGAACGATGGTGCGCTCCTCCGGCAATATAGACCCTCCGCAGCAGGCAAGTGCGATCTGGGAAATCTCTCGCCTTTTCCTGCGCCTCGGCCTCACCGCCTTCGGTGGACCCGCAGCCCACGTCAACCTCATGCAGCGCGAATTCGTGGAACGCCGCAAATGGATCACTCGCGAACAGTTTCTCGATCTTGTCGGTGCATGCAATCTGCTCCCCGGTCCCGGCTCAACTCAGGTCGCCATGGCCTTGGGCTACACGCGTTCTGGCTGGATCGGCCTCATCGTCGCCGGTGCCTGTTTCATTCTGCCTGCATCGCTGGCCACGCTCGCCCTCGCGTGGACCTATGTTCGCTATGGCAATCTCCCGCAGGTGCAAGGTCTGCTCTACGGAGCCAAGCCGGTCATGATCGCCATCATCGTTCAGGCCGTTTGGAACCTCGGTCGAACAGCCTTTCGCCGTTGGCCTCTCGCGCTCATAGGGCTTGCCAGCTTCGCAGCCGTCCTCATCAACGTGCCACCTCTTGCTGTACTCTTTGCCGCGGGCGCCCTTGCTGTTCCGGTCACCAGATTGCACAGGTCTCGCCATGCTGCATTTGGCATCGCCACTCTTCCGTCCGCCTTGAGCCCCGGTGCATTGGCAACCACTGCACCGGGCGCGGTTGGATTGCTCCCTATCTTGCTCGTCTTCCTCAAGCTGGGAGTGGTGGTCTTCGGTTCGGGCTACGTCCTTCTAGTTTTTCTTAAGTCTGACCTGGTCGACCGCCTGCATTGGATCACGCAACCGCAATTACTCGACGCGATCACCGCCGGCCAAATCACTCCCGGCCCGGTCTTTGCCACCGCCACATTTCTCGGCTATCTGCTGAACGGGTGGACGGGCGCCGCAATTGCCACGGCAGCCATCTTTCTGCCCTCATTCCTGATGGCCGCAGCCGTAGGCGCATTGACCGGCCGCATCCGCAGATCCATCAGCGCCTCCGCTTTTCTTGATGGCGTCAACGCCGCCGCCGTAGCGCTCATGGCCTCCGTCGTAATCGTTCTAGCGCGCGCCACTTTCGTCGACGGCTGGACCTGGGGAATCGGCATAGTAAGCGCACTGCTGCTAATCCGCTTCCACCTCAACTCCACCTGGTTCGTTCTCGCGGGCGCAGCCCTCGGCATTCTCCTGCATCGATCGGCATAGACGACTCAGCCATCTTGGAGTGCTTCAATCGAACCGATAAGCACTGATCGCTGCTCCCATCGGCTCATCATTGAATATCCGCGTGCCCAGCGCATCTCCGCCTGCCCCCGCAGCCACCATCAGGGGAATCAAATGCTCCTCGCGCGGATGCGCATACGCAGCAAACGGAGCCTTGCGCCACGCGGTCAAAAGCGCCCTCCGTTCCGCCTCGGGAGATTCGACGGCCCGCGTCAACCACTCATCGAAGGCCCGCGCGCGTTCCACCGTCTGCGTCTGGAAGTATCCGCGCAGGTTATGGAAGCTCATTCCGCTTCCCACAATCAACACACCTTCATCGCGCAGCGGCGCCAGAGCCTTCCCAGCCGCAAAGTGCAACCCCGGGTCAAGCGACCCAGCCAGCGAAAGTGTCACCACCGGAATCTGCGCGTCAGGAAACGCAACCTTCAGCGGCACAAACACGCCGTGATCGAAGCCTCGGCTCGCGCTAACCGCCGCCGGCAATCCCGGCTGGGTCAGCAGGTCATTCACGCGCGCCGCGAGTTCCGGATCACCCGGTGCAGGCCATGTCAGCCGATAAGTATCTTCGGGAAAACCAGAGTAATCGAAGATCAACTGCGGGTTCGCCGCCGCGCTTGCCGTAAACGCCGCTTCCTCCCAATGCCCGCTCACCACCAGCAGCGCCTTCGGTCGCTCAGGCAGCGTGCCGGCAACCCCCTCCAAAAATCGCTGGGTTTTATGCCAGGTATCAGCAGGGCCCCACGTCCAATCCATGAAGAAACACGGCCCGCCCCCGTGCGGCAGAAAAAGTGCGGGTTGGCGCTTTGTATCTGTAGTCATGGTCTGATCCTCCGGGCATCACTCTTGCGCAAAAAGTATCTGTTCAAACAACTAATGGATAAGATGCCCCAGCCAAGACGACGATTCACGTGCTCCCGATTTCCTCCGCCGGCTCTATTGATGAGCGATCGCCGGAAGCATGCTGATCCGGAACGCAAGAAGCTGCAATACGCCGAAGACGACAACGAGTTCGCATCCGAGCAATGACCAGCGAGCCCGCCACACACTGAGCGCAAAGCCAATCGCGCTCGCGACTCCCACCACAATCGTCATCGCAATTTCAACCGGCGAAAAATGTCCTGAGATGAGATGCGCCCACCCCAGCAGGAACAGCCAGATCATCACCATGACCACAAGCCAGAAGAGCTGGCAGGGCAAAGCGCACCAGCGGGCGAACTCGCGCCGGTTGAACCCGGCGACGATTCCAACCCAGAGAGGCAGCGTCTGAACCTCATGGCGCAGCGATCCGTGGCTCACCGCGCCCACTACGTACAGCGCAACCAGAACCGCCAGGCAGCACGCACCAACCCATTTCAGTTGATTCACCATCTGCATCCCCTTTTTCCCTAATCCAACGGCTCAGCCAGGACGTACACGTAAACCAGCATCCCTGCGCCGATAAGACCTGGAATCAATCCGCATAGGGCGATATCCAAGCCCACCAGCATGCGCAGAAAAATCACCAGCCCGATTCCTACGCCGATGTTGATCACGCCAGCAATCTTCAGCGCCTCGCGCGTCTTGATCAGTCCCAGTCTGTTCTGTTCGCGCAGCAAGTCAACGGTGGCCTTGGCGCCGTCTGTCGAAGCCTCCGCAACGCGCCGGATGGTCTCCGACTTGTAGAAAGCCTCGCGCTCCCTTTCCCGGCTCTGGATCCACGTGACCACGGGGATGAAGATCCCAAACAGCGCCACTGCGCCAACGGAAAGAAATATCCACAAGCCGAAATTGCCGAAAACCTCTTCGCTCCCAAAGAGCGCCAACGCTAAAACTAAATGCGTCATACAATCCTCCTGTTCCAGTTGCCGGGGTTTCTCCCCTTGCAAACGGTGGGACCGGAGTACGCTCAACCCGGTTGCATTTTCTGCATTCTTTTCGCGCTTCAATAAAATGCAACCGGAATCGTCGATTCTCGGTCCCACCCCCAGAGCGTGAATAGAAAAGTGTAAGAAGAAAGCGTCAGAAAGAGAGCCTAGTTTGACCACCACCCCACAAACTCTGCGAGAAAAGACCGCGGCCGAAGACTTGGCCGATGTCGATGAGGTCCTTGCGGGCAATGTGGCAGCATTCGAAGGCATCGTCCGCCGCTGGCAAGGCCCCATCGTCAACATGGCCTGGCGTTACTGCCGCGACCGCGGCCGCGCAGAAGATCTGGCCCAGGAAGCCTTCCTACGCGCCTGGCGCGCTCTCCCTCAGTGGCGTCGCGAATCCAGCTTCTCCACCTGGCTCTTCGCTCTCTCCGCCAACCTTTTCCGCTCCGAGCTCAAACGCTTTCCCACTGTCACCGTACCGCTTGAATCCGCGTCCGAGCCTTCTGACCCCGCATCCCAGTTCTTCGTACTCCGGGAACGAGAACGGCACGAAGTGCTCCGGCGCGCCGTATTGGCTCTGCCTCTTCGCTATCGCGAGCCGGTCGTTTTGTTTTATTTTCATGAAATGGACGTGAGCGCCGCGGCGCGCACCCTCCGCATGCCGGAAGGAACCTTCAAAGCCCGCCTCTCCCGAGCCCGTGCACTCTTGAAGCGGCGATTCCCGCACCTCGAAACCGAGCATGCAACATTGGAAGTTTCAACTCTCAACAACGGAAAGGAGGTTTGAAGATGAAAACGTCCGAGACAATCCAAGACGAAGCGAGCACCCCTCATATCGACAACATTTTAGCCACTGAAGACGCGCTCATCCCCAGTTCAGGCTTTCTTGCCTCGGTCATGGAGCGCGTCCGCGAAGAAGCAGCCGCGCCGCCGCCCATCCCGTTCCCCTGGAAGCGCACCATTCCCGGCGTAGTGTTTATCATCGGCGCTCTCGCCTGGATAATCTTCGAACTTATCCGTCGCGGCCTGCCCACCGTCAGCAGCCCGCAGCTCATCATCCCGCAAATCACGCCCGCCATCGAACACTCACTAGAGCAAGCCGGCTGGGTAGCTCTTGCCCTCGGAGTCTCTTTGTTCTCCTGGCTACTCTCCCGCCGCCTCGCCGGGCGATCTGGGCTGCTCTAAGTTCTCTAATTCACCACCGCGTACTTCATCCCAAATCGCCGCAGCTTCTCCAGCGTCACGGCCGCTTGTCCCGAATCGATCGCTTCCGCCCCCAACGCGACCCCTTCCTTCAAATCCACGGCCATCCCCGCAGCCACCAGTGCCGCCGCCGCATTGAACAGCACAATATCCCGTCGCGCCCCCGGAATCCCGGTCAACACGTCATAAAGCAGCCGCGCATTCGTCTCCACATCTCCGCCCACAAATTGATCCAGCGTCACCCGCGTCAACCCTGCCATCTCCGGAGTCACGCGCGCCGCCTTCATCGTTGGCGCTTCTCCGCCCTCCGTCTCCTCCACGCGCGCCACCACCGATTCGCCCGTCGTTGTCAGCTCGTCGATCCCATCCGTTCCATGCACCACAAACGCCCGCTTCGCACCCAGCGCCGCCAGCGTTCGCGCCACCAGCAGCACCCTGCTTGGCGCCAGCACACCAATCACCTGCGACCGCGCCCCTGCCGGGTTCGTCAGCGGCCCGCAAAGGTTAAAGATCGTCCGGAACCCCAGCGCTCGGCGCAACGGACCCACCGCCTTCATCGCCGGATGATAGAGCGGCGCAAATAGAAACATGAATCCCGTCTCGCGCAGGCACGCGACTGCCAGCTCCGGCCCCAGCGTTACCGGCACGCCCAGCGCCTCCAGCACATCGGCTGATCCAGACAGCGATGTCACCGCGCGGTTCCCATGCTTGGCGACTTTTGCGCCGGCGGCCGCCGCCACCAGCGCTGCACCCGTTGAAATGTTGAACGTGAGCGGCCCTCCGCCCCCCGTGCCGCACGTGTCCACCAGTTCTTCCCGCTCTTCATCTGTCAGGGGAAGGGTGGTTGCATGCGATCGCATGGTCTCCACAAATCCAGCCAGCTCGGGCGCTTGTTCTCCCCGCGTTGCCATCACGGTCACCAGCGCCGCTGTCTCTACATCCGGCACATCCCCAGCAAGAATCTCTTCCAGCGCCGCGGCCGCCTGCTCCCGCGTCAATGTCGAGCCATCCTCGGCCAGCGGTTTCAAAAGCTCCTTCAATGAGGCCATATCTATTTATGGTAATGGCGCGCCGCGCCTTCCGCATCGTGAGAACGCGGCGCACTCACCTGTTTGCTCCTCGTTCGCCCCGCAAGATACTATTTGCTTACCGCTGGCACGGTCTCGCGGGCTCCTGATGGATGGGCCCCGTTCCCGAACTCCCAACCTCAGCGGGCATGGGCGGTCCCAACCAACATGAAGATCCACGAGTATCAGGCGAAAGAAATCCTGGCAAAATACGGCGTTGCCGTGCCCAGGGGCGAAGTGGCCAACACGCTCGAAGAAGCCAACGATGTGGCCCGCAAGCTGTTTTCAGAAGGCGCAAACGGCGTAGTCGTCAAAGCCCAGATCCACGCCGGCGGTCGCGGCAAGGGAGGCGGCGTCAAGGTGGCCCGCACCCGCGAAGACGCTGAACTCCACGCCAAAAACATCCTCGGCATGCAGTTGATCACCCACCAAACCGGCCCGCAAGGTCAGAAGGTACAACGTCTCCTCATTGAAGAGACCGCGGCCATTGATCGCGAACTCTATCTTGGCATCGTCCTCGACCGCGCCACCGGCAAACTTACGTTCATGGCCTCCCAGGCCGGCGGCATGGAGATCGAGGAAGTCGCCGCCAAGACTCCCGAGGCCATCTACAAGGAGTCCATCGATCCCGCCATCGGCTTCGGCGGATGGCAAGCCCGCAAGCTCGCTTTCGCTCTTGGCCTCAAGCCCACGCAGATCAGTCATGCAGTTGCGTTTCTGCAGAGCCTCTATAAGGCATTCATCGATACCGACGCATCACTCGTTGAAATCAATCCCTTCATCACCACCAAAGACGACAAGCTCTTCGCCCTCGACGCCAAAATCACGTTCGATGACAACGCCCTCTTCCGCCACGCCGACATCAAGGCCCTGCGCGACACCGCTGAAGAAGATCCGCTTGAGGTCGAAGCCAGCAAGTACGCGCTCAACTACATCAAGCTCGATGGCTCCATCGCCTGCATGGTCAACGGAGCTGGACTCGCCATGGCCACCATGGACATCATTCAGTACGCCGGCGGCAGCCCCGCCAACTTTCTCGACGTAGGCGGCGGCGCAACCCAGGAACAAATTGAGCACGCCTTCGGAATCCTTCTTGCCGATGAGCACGTGAAAGCCATCTTCATCAACATATTTGGTGGCATCCTCCGCGTCGATCGCTTGGCGACGGGCGTCGTCGCTGCCGCGCGCAACCTGAACGTGAAGGTCCCTATCGTGTTGCGGCTCGAAGGAACCAACGTAGAAGAAGGTCGCAAGATTCTCAAAGACTCAGGCTTGGATTTCCAGGTAGGCGCAACGATGAAAGAAGCTGCGGACTTGGTGGTTGCCGCAGCGGCAAAGGTGGGGGCATAACATGGCGGTTCTGGTAGATAAAAATACTCGTCTCATCGTTCAGGGAATTACCGGCAAAGAGGGCACTTTCCACGCCAAGGGCGCAGCTGAATACGGCACCAAAGTCGTTGGCGGAGTCACTCCCGGCAAAGGCGGCACCACGCACGAAGGCTGGCCTGTCTTCAACACTGTTGCCGACGCCGTCTTTGCCACTGGCGCCAACGCAACCGTAATCTTCGTTCCCCCGCCCTTCGCTGCCGACGCCATCCTCGAGGCTGAAGACGCGGGAATCCCCCTCATCGTCGCCATCACTGAAGGTATTCCTACTCTCGACATGGTCAAGGTCTGGGCCAAGCTCAAGACCTCCAAGTCGCGCCTCATCGGCCCCAACTGCCCCGGCGTCATTTCGCCCGGCAAAGCTAAAATCGGCATCATGCCCGCCCGCATTCATAAGGAGGGCTCCGTCGGCATCGTCTCCCGGTCCGGCACGCTCACCTATGAGGCTGTCCATCAGCTCACCCAGCGCGGCATCGGCCAGTCAACTGCAATCGGAATCGGCGGCGACCCCATCATCGGCACCACCCACATTGACGCCCTTCGCCTCCTTAACGACGACCCCGAAACAGAAGCCATCATCATGATTGGCGAAATCGGAGGCAGTGCCGAAGAAGCCGCCGCCGAGTTCGTCAAGCAGTATGTGAAGAAGCCGGTTGTCGGATTCATCGCAGGACAAACCGCACCTCCCGGCCGTCGCATGGGCCACGCCGGCGCCATCATCAGCGGGGGCCAAGGCACCGCCGCCGATAAGATGAAAGCCATGACCGCAGCCGGCATCCACGTAGTCGTCTCGCCCGCCGAAATCGGCGCAACCCTCGCCCACGTCATCGGAAAATCCTAGCCGGCTTCACACAATAGGATTTTTCGCATATTGAGAAATATAAACTGGCACTTTAAATTTCTCAATCCAAACATTCAAGCATCGCGCGTAAAAGAAACTACACAAGCCCTCATAAACACCGCGCCGTTATTCGGGATTTGCATCTATCAAGCAGCACTATCCGCTCGCTCTTTCGCAACCTTCCCGCCGTTGATCACCCCTGCAAACTGATCCAGTGTCATCGCCTCCACGCCCTTCGCCAACGCCGTAAAAGTCGGCCCGGTGCGCGGCCTGCGATATACCACGATGCGCCGCGTTGCGCGGTCTCCCGCAGCTCCGGTTAGCGACAACATCGGCCCGGCCATTGAACTCTGCACGGTCTTCGACGCCTTGGTCTCCACCATCCAGAAGCGCGCATTGGGCTGCGGCACGAAGAAGTCAATCTCCAGTCCCTGCTGATCACGAAAGTAATAAAGCTCTTTCCTCTGCCCGCGATTGACCTGGCTCTTCAAAATCTCCGCCGCCACAAATCCCTCGAAGATCGCCCCCCAGAACGGCGACCGCTCCAACTCGGCCTGCGTCTGAATGCCCAGCAGATGACAAGCCAACCCCGTATCGCCCCAGTAAATCTTGGGTGACTTCACGAGTCGCTTGCCGAAATTCTCAAAATACGGTGGCACCAGGATGACCTGCCCCGTGATCTCAAGGATGCGAACCCACTCCGAGATCGTCGGCACTGAGACGCCGAGCGGAGCCGCAAGATCCGATCGGTTCAGCATCTGGCCGTGCCTACTGGCCAGCAGAGAAAGAAAGCGCCGAAACGTAGGCAGATCGCGCAGGTTGGCGATCTGCCGCACATCGCGCTCAATGTACGTCTGCAGATACGAGGCAAACCACAGGTCGCGGCCACGAGGTCGCAGCACCACCTCCGGGAAGCCACCCAGCAGAGGATCGACTTTTGCCGTCTCCGCCAGGCTGAATGGCATCAACTGAAGGATCGCCGCGCGGCCCGCCATTGACTCGGTAATGCCCTGCATCAGCGGGGCCTCTTGCGAGCCCGTGAACAGCCACTGGCCCATCTTGCGCGGATGCGCATCCACCACCGAGCGAATATAGTCGAGCAACTGCGGCGTATTCTGTATCTCGTCGAAGATCACCGGGGGGCGCAGGCTTTCGATCAAAGCCCGCGGATCGCGCCGTACGCGGTCCTGGATATCGGGATCCTCGAGAAGCACGTATTGCGCATTGGGAAGAGTGGACCGCAGCAAGGTCGTCTTGCCTGCACGCCGCGGCCCCGTGACCACTACCGCCGGGAAGCGGCGCAAGGCCGCGGTCAGGTGCGAAGCGATCTGGCGAGGTATGCTTATCATATGAGTAAGTTAAACTATAACTTTAAATTCCTCAAGCTTAAATCTTCTATTCACACGACTCTCTCTTGCCATTGCGATCGCTTTCCCTCCCCCATATCATCGAAGGCACAGGCTTCCCAACCGACAAACTGAATTAGAATCGGGTCAAAGACACATTTCCCCAAGGAGCAACCTCCGTGCCGCAACGCACCTTCAGCATCGTCAAGCCCGACGCCGTCCGCAAAGGCTACACAGGCGCCATCCTCGCCGAAATCGAGAAGGCCGGTTTCCAGATCGTCGCCATCAAGAAGCAATCCATCTCCATCGAGCAAGCCAAGGGCTTCTACCACGTCCACAGCCAGCGCCCCTTCTTCAACGACCTCTGCACCTTCATGTCCTCCGGCCCGCTCGTTCTCATGGTCCTCGAAAAAGACAATGCCATCCTCGACCTTCGCAAGCTGATGGGCGCCACCAATCCCGCCAACGCAGAAGAAGGGACCATCCGCAAGCAATTCGCAGGCTCTCTTCAGGAAAACGCCATTCACGGCTCCGACGCAGAAGACACCGCCGCCTTCGAAATCGCCTACTGGTTCGCCGGCTACGAATTGATTTAGATCGAGACGGAGTTCATTGGGCTGTTGCCCTGGATAGGGGACCCTACTGATAGGTCTTCATCCCTGGGGAGGTGGACTTCGTCTCATCCATCCCCAAACAAATCATCAATCTTCTTCCGCAGCACAACCACTTCTTGCCGCAGCTCTGCGACAGCCGACTCTAACTGCGCAATCCGCTCTGCATGCCCCGCGTCCTCGCCGCCTTCACGCCGCACAAAAGCATTCTCCGCCGCAACCGCCGCTTCCACCGTTCCCGACAGCAGATGCGCATACCGCGATTCCTTTGTCCCCGGCTGCCGCGGCAGCACGGCCACCAGCGCCGGATCACGCTCGATCAGCTTTTGCAATCCCGCTAGCACCTCGCCAATTTCATCGAAGCGATGCATCCGCTCGGCGCGCCCACGCAACTCCCCGGGTGTCTGTGGCCCACGCAGCAGCAGCACACACATCAGCGCCGTCTCAGCGCGCGTAAAGTTGAAGACCTCGCCCAGCCAGTGCTCATACTTGGTCACGCGCCCATCCGCCCCGCGCGCCCGCCCTGCCAGCCGCAAGTCCTCCAGCCCATGCAATGCCTGCCGCACCCCATCCTCATCCACGTCCATTACCGGTTCACGGTTCGACCGTTGGTTACACGCGTTGATCAGCGCATTCATGCTCATCGGATAGTAATCCGGCGTCGTCACTTCCTTCTCGACCAGCGCGCCCAACACACGCGCTTCGGCAGCAGTCAGAACAATCGGCTCGCTTGGCGGCATTTTTCGTTCTCCCCAATTTCGTAACGTCCACGCACTTCATGGATTCTGCCCCGGCGTCTCTTCTTCCTTCGGCCCCAGCAGCAACTGGAATCCCACATAGGCAATCCAGTTCGGCTCGCTGTTCTGTCGCGTCACCCCCTGAATCGCCCTTCCACCCATAAACAACAGCCGCAGGTGCCCGCCTTTATCCAGCGTCTGCCGCCCACCGACATCTGCCGTGAGCTCGCGTTGTTTGGGTGCGCCGCCTATACGATTCGCATCCTGCAAGTCGTAAATCTCGCCATACAGCTCAAACCGGTCGCTGAACTCATGTCCCGCAATCAATCCCCGTCCCCACCGGCTAGGAATGAGCTTGTTGCCGAACCAGTGCCCCACTTCGCCGTTGAAGTCGATCGGCCCCACCTTGGCCGTCGCTTCCATAGGCAGATAATACTGCGGCCCATTCTCCACAATCCCGCGCCGCACCGCGCTTGTCGGGTTGTTGATCGAGGCCTGCGGATACGTCCCCAGCGAGAACAGCATATTCTCGTCGGACTTCGCTTCTCCGGCGCGATGATATTCGTAGGGACGCCACTTGATCCCCAGTAGGCTCTCGCCCAGTCCCGCCCGTGTCGTGTTGTTTGGGTCTGTGTACACGGCCATCGGCAATTCGTACTTCAGCTGGATCCGGTCGCCCCATCCGTAGTTCATGTCAACATCCGGCGTCTCGTAGTAGGCATTCCCAGGATTGTGATCCGCGATCCACCCGAAGTTGATCTCCCAGTGGTGGTTCCCGGGCGTGCCGGGATCGTCGGTAATGAATGGCGGTCCACCCTGTGCATGCGCCATGAACGCGCCCGCCACGATCGCCAGCAGGATAAGCAGTTGAAGCAATTTGTGCATTCGAGTAACCGGAGCTCTCCGTCAAAGGTGACACTGTAATCGGTAATCGCCTTCGCTTAAACTAACATTCCCTTGTTCAATATCCCCTTAAGTCTGGTACCTCGGTTGCCCAATTGCGGCAGAAAATACCCGCTCCGTCTCCCATCCCCCACCCCTCTCTGCGATACTGATTTGTCATGCCAATTGTCGATCTGCAACAAGCCGCCCAAAAGATAGCCACATTCCTGGCCTCCCTCAACAAACTCGGCGGATTACGCCTCAAGTACCGCATCACCGCCGGTGACGGCGCCCGCGATCCTGAGGGCTTAGAAGCTCGCGTGATTTACGTTGAACTGGCCGGTCCTGACGTGCCTCTGGTCACCCAGCGCAACGGCGAACTCCTCCGCGCCCTCGAAACCATCGCCGCGCAGATGCTCCGCCTCGATCAACGCGAGCACGACCTGGTCAGCTTCGACGCAGGCAACTTCAAGGCCCTCCGCGCGCAGGAATTACGACTGCAGGCTGAAACCGCCGCTGAGAAGGTTATCCGGTCCGGCATCCCTTACGCATTTCCACCCATGAACAGCCGCGAGCGCCGCCTCCTGCATATGTCGTTCCGCAATATGGCGGGTGTTGAAACGGCCAGTTCCGGTGAGGGTCAGGACCGCTTTCTCGTGGTCTATCCCCAGGGCAAGACGAATCTGCCCGTAGCCCCGCCCCTCAAGCCCAGAGGCTTCGGCCGCCGGTAGGCTTTGGCGCCCGCACCGCCCAACAGCACCTCTGGTTTAGGTTGCGTGGGTATGCCACAATACCCAACAATGAGACCTGCAAATCTATTGCTTCTGTTCGCTCTTGCACACGCGTTTAGTCCAGCGCAACAGCGCCTTGTCCTCATCGATCAGGATGGCTCCGGCCCCGGCGGCTCTAACCAGATGTCCATCCTCGCGCTGCTCCAGGCTCCGCAAGTCAAGGTGCTCGGCATCACGATGGTCACTGGCGACGCATGGCGTGACGAAGAAACCATGCACACGCTCCGTATGCTGGAACTGACCGGCCACACCGATGTCCCCGTAGCCAAAGGCGCGGTCTTCCCGCTGGTCCGCACTCAAGAGGAAACGCGCCTCACTGAAGTGCTGAATGGCAAGGTCGCATGGCTTGGCGCATGGGGAAAGGGGCAGACTACGCTCGTGGAAACGCCCAACGGTGTCACCCCCATCACGCCGGCTCACCTCCAATTCCACGGCCCCTACGACATTCCGCCCATGCCCGAGGGTCAACCGACCCTCAAGCCCATTGACGAAGACGCAGCCCACTTCCTCGTCCGCCAGGTGCGCGCGCATCCGCACCAAGTCACCATCTACGCAGCCGGCCCCTTCACCAACATCGCGCTCGCCATCACCATCGATCCGGAGTTCGCTTCACTCACCAACGGCATCGTGCTCATGGGAGGCAGCCTCAATCCCCAAACCGACGATCCTGAGTTCGCCACCAGTCCGCGCCACGAGTTCAACTTCTGGTTTGATCCCGAAGCGACGCACATTATGCTGCGCGCTGCATGGCCGCGCATCGATGTCACCACCGTCGACGTCTCCATCAAGGCGCCCTTCACGCAGAAGATGCTTGACGAGATCAGCAAATCCCAATCGCCCGCCGCTCGCTACATAGCGGCATGGAGCCAGGACCGTTACTATCTCTGGGATGAACTAGCCGCATGCGCATGGCTCGATCCCAAGATCATCACCAACGAGAAGCAGCTCTACATGGATGTCGATTTGAGCCACGGGCCCACCTATGGCGAAACGCTGACATGGGATGAAAAATTCAAGCCCGCCACCAGCG
>JBEKPF010000056.1:0-38894 GCA_049521035.1 Occallatibacter sp.
GCGGTGACGCTTGATTGGGAGAATTGGTGAGCTGAAATTCCACACGGAATCGTCGCATAGTTACTTATGGGATTCCTCACCCGTTTTTAATTTGTGCTGTGAGTACGCCGGCTCTCGGAAAAGGGTGATGAAGGAGCGGCCAGCCTCGGGTGGTTCAGAGCTAACGCTCCAACGTGCTTTGCCGAGTTCTACTTTTCGTCTACTCCGATCAGTTCCGTATGCCGCGGGTATTCCACGGAAACCAGGAAGAGCCCTTTTGCCGGTGCTGTAGGCCCGGCGGCTGAGCGCGAGCGGGCGGCTATGATTTTTGGGATTTCTTCGACGGAGGTGCGGCCTCTGCCCACATCGAGCATGGTTCCGACCAGGTTACGGACCATGTGATGCAGAAAGCCATTCCCTCGAACACGGTAGACGAGAAGATTTCCGGCTTCGGTCTGACGTTGTTCCCAGGTCGAGGAGAAGATAGTTCGCCTTGTTCCGTGCCTCCCAGCGAGTGTGGGAGCTGGGAACACGTCCCCTTTTTGACCGGGTTCCATTTCGCCGCCGGCCTTGCGGGTGGCGAGGTCGGGATCGGTGGCTGCAAAGCTGAAGAAGTCATGTTCACCCTCGAAAAGACGCGCTGACCGTTGCAAGGCGCCGACGTCCATCGGCCACGGGCATGCGTAGACATAGCGGGCAAGAGTGGGGAGGCAGATTGCATCCCGAAATACCCGATACTCGTAGGTCTTGGCCATTGCCGAATACCGTGCGTGGAATGTACTTCGAACCGTTTTCGCCTCGGTGATCCTTATAGAGGGGGGTAGGGTGCGGTTGAGGGCGCGCTGAAGGTTTTCCGCCGGGATGGGAGCCTGAAGGGCAAAACTGGCTACCTGACCGAGCGCGTGCACGCCCGCGTCTGTGCGCCCTGAGCCTTGCGGCGAGGGAGACTCACCCGTAACGCGGCCCAGCGCTGCCTGCAACTCGGCCTGGACAGTGAGTTCTCCCGGCTGCACCTGCCAGCCGTGAAAATCAGTGCCGTCGTAGGCCAGAGTGAGCTTCCAGGTCAGTGGCATCGGTCCGGATTCATCGAAGTCGGTCAATGGGGTCGTTGGAGGGTGGAGTTTGTTCTGATGAAAGGGTACCTGATGGGGGTGCTCGACGGTGACCAGGGGCGGAGCGGAGAGCGCCAGTGGGATATACTCAGCTTTCCGCTTACTCCAGCGACAGAATCGTTGCAAAGCGAAGGAATTCAGAACCTGGGAACGAACTGTGAGCGGAGCGCGTATTGACCGATAAGCGGTCAACTGCGTTCCGGGCTGGGATCGAATGTGGTCCCGGCGAACCATAATATTGCGACCGGAGGGGCTCTCCGGGCGTCTTGAAGAGTGGCACCCCACATGCCTCAGCCTTTCACGGAGAGGAACCATGCAATCGTTTGGGATACGTGTGTTTGAGCAGCAGGATGAGACCGCGGGCATCAGGCTCGCAAAAACGGGGCGCGGGGAAGCAGGCAAACAGCTGCGGGCGTTAGCGGCTGTGATGCTGACGCTGGCGGCGGGAGTGCCTTCTGGGTTTGCCCAGCAGGGGACTGTTGCGACTCCAACGAAGTCAGCGTCCGACCTGCCGACAGAACCGGCGCCAGTGCAGACGGAGCCGCTGAACCTGCGCGCGACGCAGCGGGATTTTTCAAAGCCGGCGGCAGGGTTGTTTGGCAACCCGATCAAGCCCTACCTACCCACCACTATCGACAAGGCCAGTTTTGTGAACTCTGTGCGGCTGACGGACCTGGTGAAGAACGGCAAGATTTACCTGAGCCTTTCCGACGCGCTTGCGCTGGCAATTGAAAACAACTACGACATTGCCATTTCGCGTTACTACATGGACAAGGCGGATTTGGATATTCTGCGCGCGAAGGCGGGCCAGCTTCTGTCGGGATCTGGGGCAACCGTCAATAGCTTTACCCAAGGCGGTTACGTGGCGACCGCAGCCACGGGGGGAGGTCCGGGCGCCGTTACCGGCGGTGCCGCTTCCGGCACGCTGGGAGGGCTGACGCTGACCGCTTCGGGAGCTGGACCAACGCCTACGAATCGCGATCCTATCGTTGCGGCTGCCATCCAGTTGCAGAGGCAGGAATCACCGCAAGTGGGCTTGTTTCAGCCGCGGGCGTCTACGAACACCGATCAGTACAATTTCACTTACAACCAGGGATTCATTACTGGAACCACGTTGCAGGTAGGATTCAACAACTATCGGATTACGTCGAACAGTCCTTACAACAGCTATAGCCCGGAGCTGAACTCGAGTTTTACGGCTACTGTGACCCAGCCACTGTTGCAGGGGGCAGGCATCTTTGTGAACAAGCGTTTTGTCTACCAGGCGGAGAACAACAGGCGCATCACCGACTCGACTTTCCGCCAGCAGATTCTCTCCACTGTGAACCAGGTTGAAAACATCTACTGGGGCTTGGTAAACGCATATGAGGACGTGCAGGCGAAGCAGCGGGCGCTGGATCAAAGCACGCAAGTGGCCGGGGACAACCGCAAGCAACTGGAGATTGGCACCATGGCACCGCTGGACGTGCTGAACGCGGATCAGGCCGTGGCGTCCGACAAACAGGCGCTGATCAGTTCGCAAAGCACGCTGAACTATCAACAGCAGATCATTAAACAAGCGATTGCGCGCAACCTGAACGATCCGGCGCTGGTGGCGGCAGCGGTGATTCCCACCGACCGCGTGAGCTTGGAAGAGCTTCCCGAGGAGAAGCAGCCGATCGACGATCTGGTCCAGGAAGCTTTCAAGCAAAGTCCAGTACTGGAGCAGGCGGCGCTTGCGCTGAAGAATGATGAAATCTCGCTCAAAGGAGCGAAGAACGGACTTCTGCCCACCGTAAACGTCTTTGGCTTCTACGGAGCAAGTGCAGCGGGCGGCGCGCAGAGTCCTGAGTGCAGCACGTTTGAAGGGACGGGATTTGTTCCTTGCCCTCCGGGCACGGTTCCCAGTGTAGGATTCGGGACGGTACTGAGTAATTTGGGCAATAGCAGCTCCCCGGACAAAGGAGCGGGATTCAATGTGTCGATTCCGATCCGCAACCGGGCGGCGCAGGCACAACAAGCGCAGGCGCTGATCGAATATCGGCAGGCAGAACTGCGGCTGGAACAGATCTACACGCAGACTCGCATTAGCGTGGTGAATGCGATGTATGCGCTCACGAATGACCGAGCACTGGTTCAGGCGTCGATTGCGGCCAAGGATTATGCCGATCAGAACTTGGATGCGGAGCAAAAGAAGCTGCACCTGGGCGCATCGACTACGGCGCTTGTTTTGCAACAGCAGCGGAGTTTGGCTGCCGCAGAAAACACGCTGAACCAGGCCAACGCCACATATGCGAAGGACCGGGCGATGCTGTACCAAACCCTCGCAAGCACCTTGCAGCACTATGGGATTAACCTGACCGATGCTGCCACGGGGAATGTGACGTCAGCGCCTGTGGTGCCCGGAATCGTGCCGGCCCCACCAACCAAGGAGCCTACGACAGTACCGCCCGCCACAGCACCACCCGCTACGAATTGACGTTTGTGTGATCGCAAGGAAAGAGTCCGGCCTGCTTTCTCGAAGCAGGCCGGACTCTTCATTTTCAATGAAATAAGGGAAATTCTTAATGTTCCGCAACAAGATCTAATAGGTTAAAGAACTCGGGAAAACTGATGGCGGCCGATTCCGCACCTTGGATCAGCGTCTCCCCTTCGGCGCGCAGGGCTGCCACGCTGAAGGCCATGGCGATGCGGTGGTCACCGCCGGAGTCTATGGTGGCGCCGTGAAGGGTTTGGCCGCCCGGGACATCAACGCCGTCTTCGAATTCGGTGACCTCAGCGCCCATGGCGCGCAGATTCTTGACAACGAGGGCGATGCGGTCGGATTCCTTGACGCGGAGTTCTTTGGCGTCGCGAATGCGGATGCCTCCGCTTGAGTAGGGCGCAATAGCCGCCAGAACGGGGAGTTCATCGATGAGCTGCGCCGCGAGAGCACCGCTGATTTCTGCGGAACCGAGGCCCTCAGATGGAGCGGTGACCTGAACGGTGCCGACGAGTTCTGCATTCTTCTCTTCAAGGTCGAGCACGTTGATGCGCGCGCCCAGGGCTGTGAGTACGTCAAGAAGCGTGGCGCGTGTGGGATTGAGTCCGAGCGAATCGAACACAAGACTAGAGCCGGGAAAGATTGCCGCTGCGCACAGGAAGAAGGCAGCAGAGGAGATGTCGCCGGGTACCTGGGCATCAATTGCGTGCAGCCATTGCGGGCCGGAGATGGAAACCGAATCGAGAGTGCGGGTGAGCGTAGCACCAAAGGCGCGGAGGGCCAGTTCACTGTGATCGCGGGTGCGGACCGCTTCCCGGACGATGGTGGTTCCTTCCGTTTGGAGGCCTGCGAGAAGGAGGCAGGTCTTTACCTGCGCGCTCGGGACTGGCGTGGTGTAGTCAATGGATTGTAGCGGGTTTCCGTGAATCGTGATGGGGGCGTGACCTTCAGTAAGGACGAGTTGTGCACCCATGGACTCAAGCGGCTTGCGGATGCGTTCCATGGGACGGCGGGAGAGCGATGCGTCGCCGATGAGAGTAAAGCTACCTTGCTGGGGCGCGAGCAGGCCGGAGATCATGCGCATGGTGCTGCCGGAGTTACCGCAATCGAGCGGATGACTGGCTGGGATGACCCGGCCTGCGATACCGGTGACTTCTAAGGAATTCTCGCCGGTTTTGCTGACTTTGGCGCCCAGGGATTCCATGCAGGCGAGGGTTGAAGCACAGTCAGCGCCAGTGGAGAAGTTGGTAAAGCGGGAAGCGCCTTCTGCGAAGGCGGCCAGCATAGCGTAGCGGTGGCTGATGGATTTGTCGCCGGGGAGGCGCAGGCTTCCGTAGATGTTGCGGGCGGGTCGGATGAGGCGTTCTTCAGTGGCAGTGTGCAAGAGGGCTCCGGTTTGATCTGGCTGTCTGCTTCAGTTTAGCGAATGGAGGGGAGCGAAGCTAGAGAGTGGGGAATTGAGATCAGGAAACCGGGAACTTAGTTAAGTGCTCTGGACTAACACGGTATGATGACGTTGAATCTCCGATACTCTATCGAGTTGGCTCCAACCAAGGAAGAGATGTTGATTCGCAACTTGTCAAACGGCAACGCGAGGACCCCATGAACAACCGCATTCCCACTCTAGACGGTTGGCGGGGTATAGCGATTGCTCTGGTTCTATTCGACCACATTCAAGAGGCGCGGCTGCGAGAGCGAGTACCGGCGTGGATGGAAACCGGTCCGCTGGGAGTAACTATTTTTTTTGTTCTGAGTGGATTCTTGATTACGTCAAAACTGCTCGAGGGCCCAATCGATTTGAAGCGTTTTTACATTCGGCGTTTTTTCCGATTGATGCCGGCCGCGTGGATCTATCTTGCAACGATCTTTGTTCTATGGCGATTTGTCGGGATCAAGATTACTTCCTATGCCGATTTGGTTGCAGGACTGTTTTTCTACAGAAATCTCAGTGGAGGAACGGGAGCCGCAGTGCATTTTTGGTCTCTTTCGCTTGAGGAACAGTTCTACTTAGTCTGGCCGCCGATACTTCTGCTTACCTGTCTGCGACGCTCAGTTTGGATCGCTTTAGCCGGGGTTTGCGGCGTAGCGGCGTGGCGCTTTTCACATTGGTCCGCATACGACCGCTTTCCGTTCTATCTCCGCACTGAAGTGCGAGCCGATGCCATACTCCTTGGGTGTCTGCTCGCGATGCTACTCTCGAATCAACGTATTCGCGCATTCGCGATTCGCTGGTCGAGACTTTGGGCCATCCCGGCGTTTGCGGTGCTGGTTTTCTCTATCGTGCGCTCCAATCCGTTGCCCACGCTCTATGAAGGTGTGGCAATCATGGGACTCATCGCAACAACAACTCTGCACTCCGGTTCGGTTCTTGTTAAACCGCTCTTGTTTGCTCCTCTAGTTTGGCTGGGAACTGTCTCCTACAGCATTTATATATGGCAGCAGTTTTTCGTGAGTTTCAATGGCACGTATCTTCCGTTTGCTCTGTGCACCGGCCTGCCGCTTGCCGTGCTGGGAAGTTACTACTACATCGAGCAGCCTTGCACCCGACTGGGACACAGACTCACAACCAACAGGCGGCCAGGCATTTGGGCGCACTGACCTCACGCAGGGAGCGCGATGTTTCTCCTGAATGGATTACGCGGCAGCCGCCAACTCCCGCGCACGATCAATCCATGGGGGATTTCGGATCGGTTTGCCTTCCTGTACTGCGTCCACTTGAGGGACATGATCCCTGGTGGTCCTTTTGTCTGGATGTTCGTCTAACCTTGCAGAGCGCTATGGAGTGGGTGTTTCCTGGGATAGGTGTGGCTGAGACCCGGGATTAAGATTTACCAGCTACAGAAGTGAGGGACGGGACTGATCGGAAACAATATAGAGTTGAAGAACGAGCACAATAGCTCGCGCAGCCGAGGTCTGGAAACAGGCCGCTGGCTGATTTTTCTTATGCTCTTCAGTGGCTTGATGCAGGTCGGTGCACAGCAGAGATCATTGCTCACGTCTGTGTCGGAATCCGGATCGTCTCTTCCAGATGGACCTGATGCGCAAAGGTTGGCGGGGGGGGCGGTTGGACCACAGGATGCCGCGCGGGTTTCAGGAAGCATTCACGGCGTCGTCATGGACAAGGACGGCGCTGTTTGCGAGGGTGCGACGGTTGCGCTGGAATTTACTGGGACGAATGCGCCGGCAGCTAGAATGGCAACGTCGGATAACAATGGGCGTTTTAGTTTTTCTGACGTTCCTCCCGGAGCTTTCAAACTCGCCGTGTCCTCGAAGGGGTTTGAGACGCAGACTGCCGAGGGTGTGCTGCATTCCGGCGAAAGCTTCGAGGCACAAGTGATCGCGTTGAGGGTGACGAGCATCAGCGAAGTGAGGGTGACCGCATCGCAGGTGGAGATTGCCACGGAGCAGGTGAAAGAGGAAGAACAGCAGCGAGTGTTGGGAGTGATTCCGAATTTCTATGTGAGCTATGCGCCCAACGCAGCGCCGCTGACGGTGAAGCAAAAATTCGATCTGGGGTGGAAAACGTCGATTGATCCAGTTTCGTTCCTTGCGGTGGGATTCTTCGCGGGAATTGAGCAGGCTGAAAACACTTTCAGTGGGTATGGACAAGGGGTGCAGGGATACGCGAAGCGCTACGGGGCCGGGTATGCCAACAGCACCATCAACACCATGCTCGGCAGCGCCATTCTGCCTTCGTGGTGGAAACAGGATCCGCGTTACTTCTACAAGGGAACGGGGACGATTCACGCGCGGGCGTTGTATGCGATTGCCAATGCGGTGATCTGCAAGGGCGACAATGGAAAGTGGCAGCCGAACTACTCGGCCGTCGCCGGTGGACTCGCGGCAGGCGGGATCTCAAACCTTTACTATCCAGCGAGCGATCGCGACGGATTGACGCTGACCTTCGAGAATGCTGCCATTGGGACTGCCGAGGGAGCGGTGCAGAACCTGATTCAGGAGTTCGTGATTCGGAAGCTGACGCCGAAGCTTCCGAATTATGGGTCGGGGAAGCCATAAACCAGCAGGCTGACAAAACCGCCGTTCTGCGCCTTATGCATTCGAGGTCATCGAAAGATGTAGCGCAGCCCAAAATTGGGGAAAACTGGTGACTGGTTGATGACGGTAACTGCACCTCCTGCTCGAGGCAACCATGCATAGGTGAGAAAGTTCGATCGGTTGAGAATGTTGTTCACTCCGGCATAAATCTCCATATGCAAGCCGCGGACGATGGCATCCTTGTTGAGTTGGGCATCCAGCCGGGCGTAGTAGGGCACGCGCAAGGCGTTCATCCTGGAGACATCATAGATGGGGCGGTTCTGAGCTTCCGAATCAGGAAGATCGTATGGAGTATAAGGGCGGCCCGTTGCATATCCATACCTGGATGAAACTTCGTATCCGTGACCGAAACGCTTGAGTGCTACCAGATTCAGTATCCAGGGAAAATCAAAATTGCTTGGACGAGTGATGTGATCTAGACCCGAGAACATTGCACGCGAATAGGCGATTGATCCCCGCAGGGTCAGACTCGAGCCAATCCGGCTCAAGTCTGAAAGTTCGATCCCGGACGCTTTACCACGCGCGCCACTGTTCATGGGAAGCCAGACAAATTGCTGACCAAGCATATCTACCATGTCGTGCAGGTTTACCGACGGATACTCCGTTGACGCGGGAGTATTTGTGTATTGCTTGTTGTAGGCTTCGATACGGATTTGCGACGACGGTATGAATCCGAAATCCATCCCGATGATTTGATGTGTCGATTGCATCGGAAGCATGGACCGGTTCTGGGAATACGACAGCATGTACACAAGTGGGGGCGTTTGCGCATAGCGAGCGTATGTCGCGTGAATTCCCATCCACTCTCCAAAGCTGTATCGCGCGCTCAGTCGAGGCGTAAGCGTGGTGTGGTTGCCGAACGCAAATGTCTGCAGTCGTCCGCCGATGCCCAGTTCCAGAGCCTTTAGCGGATGCATTGATGTCTGAGCGTAAGAGCCGGTCTCTCCCGTAGAAAAATCCGACGCGAAGGAAGTGGAGTCCGCTCGAACGGGAGCAGCTGAGTACGGGGAGTAGGCTCCGATGGGTTGAGCGATCTGGTAGTCCGGTCGCTGCAGCCAGATCGCGCTGCCAGCGGACAGCGCAATTCGAGACGTTGCCAATTCGTACCGATAGCTCGCGCTACTAAATGCATTGTCTGAATCTTCGGCATAGACGGGGATTGCCACTGCTTCCGCCGCAGGAATCGGACAAGGTATGGTGACGGGAATGACACCCATGGGATTGACGATTTGGTCTTGCTGATGAATGTGCTCGATCTGCTCTGAATCACTGACGCTGGCCACGCCGAATGAGTGAGGTGAATACACACGCTGCAACTCGACTCCTGTTGTTTCGCGCCAGCCGGAGTATTGTGAATCTATTGAACTGGTCTCTGCAGTATCACTTGCGCAAGGGGTTACCTGGATCGAATCCCATCCGGCTACCTGCAACACGGTAAGGCGGTTACCGGATGCATCGTCGCGACGGTAGCGAGCCAGTCCATTGGTGTACGATGGCAAACCGCCCATACCCATCTGAAAACTGTTTCCCATGAGATTCATGATGCCGTGGTGTGCCGAGACCAGCAGATCTCCCCCGCCGAGAGATCTTTCGGCGAGGCCGCCAAATCCCTCGATTCCAACATCGCCTTCCGCGTGCCCGGCCCGACTTGCTGAATCCAATGTTCGAATCTCTGTTACAGATGAAAGACGCTCCGGATAGCGGGCGTCGTAGCCCCCTGTGTAGAGCTTGATTCCCTGGACGATTCCAGCATCGATCATTGGACCAAAGCCGCCTGTGGTTCCAAGCGTCGCCAAATGGTTGATATTCGGTATTTCAATGCCGTCCACCAGGAAGAGGTTTTCCATCGGGTGGCCGCCACGAACCAATATTTCATTGCTCAGATCGCTGGTGGCTACAACGCCCGGCAACACCTGCAGAAATCTTGAAATGTCTCCCCAGGCGCCTGCAGTGGAGATAACCTCCTGGCCGCCCGCATCATATGGTTCGGGTTCGCTAGTCTCGAGTTCGCGCTCGACGCCACGCACTTCGATAGTGGTGCTGAGCGGAGTGAAGTGGTTTGCCAGCGCATCGAACAACGACAAGGGCTGAGAGGGACTTCCGGGTGTTGAATGTACAGGTGCAGGTGTTCCGGTTGCTGATGGTAAACGCGGAGCACCGCCAGCCACAGTTGCGGATGGCGTCATTGGAGTACCAATGTGTGCCAGGTTCTCATTTGCGAGCAGCTTGTCAATGACTGCGGCCCGAGCGTGATTCGCGAGTGTCTTTGCCGCTATATTCGATTGAGCTACTGCGGGATGGTTAGTCGGCACGAGCCTCTTCGGATTTGGCGCAGGGTGCAGTTCCTGGCCCCTAGATGAGGGACACGCGAGCAGGACCGCGAAACCGATGAGCAGCAACTCGCAGATAAGAAGTTGCAGCTCGCATGTTCGGCGAGCATGGTTCTTGGTGCTCGTGTCGAACGGCCGGATTGGCGTTTGCGGACTGTTTGCAAACGCAAATGCGACTGGGGTGGCAGTGCACGCATCGATCAAGGCAGGTTTAGACCTACTCTCAAAATGGGGAGAATTAAACTCTCGTGCAGCTAGTGTCTTCTCCAAGGCGGACATAGTTCCCCAATCGTGAAAATGAAATGGACAGAAAAATAGTTATGAATGTCGTCTTTTGGGGTCGAGCGCAACACTTCAAGTACCGCATTGAATGAGGGTGGTAAAGGAGCTCTCAATCAAGAAAACCGTCATCAGCGGAACCAGCCGCCTTTTGCTGGGTTGCACACTTCCGCTGCGATCCTTTGCATAAGGAGGAGGACTGAGCCGATCTTAGCTTGGTTTTGAGATGGCTCAGTGACTTACGTCACCAGCCTGAGTGGGGCGATAGTACCATGATACTGGATTACGAAAGTCAATGTTTCGAGGAAAACTGATACTACAGAATTCTCTGACTAGCTTGTCTGACTAAGACTTCCGCCAGTTCTCCAGACGCATCAGCCCAGATCAGATCCGAAAATCCCGCTAATCTTTCATTTTCTTGAAAGGAGCTGAAGCAGGGCATTTGCAGAATGGCTTTCGCTTAGGAAGGCTTGCCCGTGAAAGACTAGCGGATTCGGAGAACGATGATAGTTTCGTCGTCAAAACGTTCGTGTTCGCCTTGGAAGAGGGTGACATCGTCGAGAATGGCGTCGGCGATTTGCTGGGCGGGAAGGCCCCGATTGGCGCAAAGCAGGTTCGACAAGCGGTCTTCGCCGTAGGCTTCCCCGCGGATGTTATCGGCGTCCAGAATTCCATCGGAGACGAAAACGACGGCGTCGCCAGACTGGGTCGCGACGTTGAATTCCTCATAAGTGACGTCGGGAAACATCCCCAGGGGGAAGCCTTCGGCGGGGATGGTGACGGAGTGGCCGGAGCGGCAGAAGATGGGCTGGATTGCGCCGGAATTGGCGACTTGGAGGGTTTGATTTTCGTCGTTCCAGAGGGCGTATAGGAGGGTGACGTATTGTGAGTCGAGTTTGCGCTCCTGGAGTGCGTCATTTAAGGCTGCCAGCATTTTTGCCGGCTCGGGCTGCTGGACGGCGGCGGAGCGCATGATTCCGCTGACGAGGGCGGCGAAGAGGGCAGCCGGCGCGGCTTTTCCGCTGACGTCGCCGAGTACGATGGCGGTGCGGTTGGGGCCGTAGTCGATGAAGTCGTAGAGGTCGCCGCCGATGGTGCGGGCGGGGAGAAAGCGGACGGCCATTTCGGCGTGTGGGTGCGAGGGCGCCTCAGTGGGCAGAAGGCGGAGCTGGACTTCGCGGGCCATGGCGATGTCCTTTTCGAGCTGGGCTTCCTGGCGGCGGACTCGCTGGTAGAGGCGGGCGTTCTCAATGGAGATGGCCACCTGAGCGGCCAGAGTGGAGAGCATGCGCTCATGTTCTTCATTGAAGTAGGCGGTACGGGTGTGTTCGAGGTCGAGGACGCCGATGATGCGGCCCTTGTAAAAGAGGGGGACGATCAGCTCGGAGCGCGTCTCGGGGTTCATGGGGAGATAGCGTTTGTCCTTGCGGACGTCGGGGACGTTGATGGGACGCCACTCGCGGACGGCTGCGCCGACCAGACCACTGTTGACGGAGATGCGGCGCGAGGGGGCATGGGTGTAACCGAAGCGCCAGGCATAGCGGGTGATGAGGGTCTCACCCTTGTCGTCGAGGAGCATGACGGTGAACATCTGGAAGTCGATGAGGCGGCGGAGGAGTTGGCCGACGCGGACGAGGAGGGGATCGAGGTCGAGGATGGAGGTGAGCTCGGCGGCGATTTCGTTGAGGACTTCGAGGGTCTGTGCCTGGCGGGAGACGCGGGCGTAGAGGCGAGCATTCTCAATGGCCTGGGCGATGCGGGAAGCGGTGAGGGTGAGGAGGTGAAGGTGCTCGGGGCGGAAGTAGTTGGCTTGCTCACTTTCGATGTCCATGACGCCGATGAGGCGATTCTTAGCAATGAGGGGAACGGCAAGCTCGGAGCGAACTTCAGGGTTGGCGGGGATGTAGTGCTCGGAGGCGGAGACGTCATTGAGAAGGATGGGCTGGCGGGTGAGAGCGACCTGGCCGACGATGCCCTTGCCGAGGGGGACACGGGTGCGCTCGGTCTCCGGGGTGTGGCCGATCTGGAACCTCATGCGGAGTTCGTGGGTGCGGTCATTGAGTAGAAAGATGGCGAAGATGCGGTATTGGATGATGGCGCGGACGAGCTCGGAGGTTCGGTTGAGGAGGGTTTGCAGGTCGAGGGTGGTGTTGAGGGTGTCGGCCATCTGCGCGAGGTAGGTGAGGTCGGTGGACTCGATGCGGACGTTGATGGGGTCGAGATGGGCGAGGGGATTGGCGGACGGAGCGGGGCGATAGTCTCCTTCGAGCTCGTGGTGTTCGTGCGGGGATGGGGGAACTGAAGTCATGGTGTCAGTAGGGAATGATAACGGATGGGGCGGGGGCAGGGACTGAGGTGCTAAGGAGTGAGGGACTGGGGACCAGGGAACAATTCAACACAGGGAAATTGTGCACGGCGTGAAAATCGATGGTGCTATAAGCCTCAAAAGAAGACGAGAAGACAGGCGTAGAAGGCTATGGGGGGAGAAAGCGGCTGATTGGGTGCTCGAAATTACTGCTAAGAGTCTGCCGATGGAGGCCAAATACCTACGTGGAAGTCGTACAAAGGTTCTGGATAAGCTAAATTGGGGCTCTAAAAACGCCTTAATTGCGCGTTTTAGGTTGCTGTTACTGTTGCCTAAAAGGGGATGCCGGCTGGGCTGGGTGAAGTTTTTTTCGACCCTAAAGCTTCGGCTCTCCTGTATTGAGGATTGAGACACAACCAGCCGACCGTTCAAGACGACCCTATCCCCGGTTACTGCGGCGTTTGTCGGTACTAATCACCCTGAATGAATTCGACAAAAGGTTTGATGAGCGCATTGGCCTGATGTCGTCAGTCGAAACCGGGAGCGGGAAGTAGCCGGTCGTAGTCAAGGACGACCTCAGCGCCGATGCTAGATCATGCCGGGAATGAATCACTCCACAATCTGATTCCAGATGTTTGATTCAGCATTATAGTTAATATATGCGTATTAGTTCCAATGTGTTGTTCCTTAAAGGAAACGCCTTTATTCCAAAATAGTTGAAAAATATTTAATGCAGAAGGGTCTGTATTTCGCACATTAGTACGCATATGCGTATTATAATAAATCAGACGGGAGATATGCGAAGAGACATGACCGACCAACCTTCAACCAGCGCACTCGCAACTGCTAATGCGATCAGGCGCAGCCTTGGAGATTTCGCGAGGCACATGCGATCCCTGCGCGATGACCATGGTGTGAGTGCTTCAAAACTCAGCGTTTTAGGTTGGCTTCGCCGCGCGGGTCGGCCTCTCAGCGCCTCGGAGCTTGCTCGGCTTGAGAAGCTCCAGCCGCAATCGCTCACCCGAATTATCGCGGAGCTTCACGCGGAGGGCTTCATCGAGTGTCGAAAGAACTCATCTGACAAGCGCCAGTTGGACATTCAGATTTCTGAAAAAGGCACTGAACTCTTAACCCGCGACGCTCGCCGACAGAACGAGTGGCTGGTCGCGGCGATGGAAGATCAGATGACGAATGCGGAGCGCGCGGTGCTGTCCGCGGCGGCGGAAGTCCTCGACAGGGTTTGTCTTAGCGAGCTTCGCGACAAAGGTGCGACAGGACTACCCGGTCGTACATAAACATCAATCCCGCACACAGTGCGGCAACCACTGGAGGAAAAATGGAACAAAGCAAAAGGTTTACACATCAGGCAATCGACGGGACAACTTTCACGAACTGCTCCATGGCTAAGACCAAGTTCGACGATGTAAAGCTCTCGGACAGCGAATTCAAAAACGTAGACTTACGAAAAGCTCGCTTCGAAGATGTGAACTTGTCAGGCGTCACAATCGTGAATGCAAACATTGAGGGACTGACGATCTTCGGACACGATATACAGGCTCTGATACGGGAAGAGATTTCGCGGCGTGATGCGCATGAAGGCTAGATTGGGTCGCCCTGTGGCATGCATAAGGACTGCCAAGCGTCTCGATTGGCTCGGCTGCTACCCCACGAGTCAATCAAAGACTCGGGATCCATAGAGAGCGTACCAGTGACGACCATCGCGATTCCCTTTGTGCAATCAGGTTCTTACCCGACACGCTCCGGGAACCTGGTACGGCCGTTGATTGACGGGGAACCCGCATTCCGGAGCATCTGCGAAGCGATGGAGACAGCTCGCCGGAGTATCTGGATCACGGTGACTTTCCTATGGCAAACATGCGAGATGCCGGACGGCCGCGGAACCCCATTCGATGTCCTTGATCGTGCGGCTGCCCGAGGTATCGATGTGCGGATCATCTTCTGGCGACCAGATGAAGAGACCGCATGGCTCAGGCAAAACGCGTTCTGGGGATCGACAACGCACGTCGAGTTACTCGCTCGTCGTCGATCTGGGGTGAAGATCCGCTGGGATCGGGCCAAGCCAGGTTTTTGCCAGCATCAAAAGAGCTGGCTTGTCGATGCCGGCACCCCGAATGAAACGGCGTTCGTGGGAGGGATCAATCTCAATCCAAATTCCATGGTCGCGCCTGGCCATCGCGGTGAAGGCCACAATCATGACGTTTACCTCGAGCTTGCAGGTCCGTCCGTGGTCGATGTTCATCACAATTTCGTACAGCGCTGGAACGAAGCAAGCGAGCGATTGGCCGAGGACGGCCGCTGGGGGACAGGCTCCGAAGCGAATCTTCCGTTTCCAGATCGTGTTCCCGCTGAATGCGGCGCGGTCGTTGTGCAGATACAAAGAACAATTCACTCGGGACGTTACACAGACGGACGAGCAACACCGGAAGGAGCGCCGTACGATATTGCTTCGGGTGAGCGATCAAACTTTGAACAGTATTGTTCCGCCATCCTCGCTGCGCGCCGCTCAATCTATATTGAAAATCAGCAGATCGACGTACCCGAAATCGTCGATTGTCTACAGCAAGCGCTCATTCGAGGCGTCCAAGTAGTTTTACTCATGCCTTACGATCCAGAAGCCGCTGTACAGACTCAGGCAAAATTGCCAGCTTCTCTTAGACCTCTGGCACGGTTCGGGATTTTCGATAACTTTATGTTGGCCGGTATTGCGGGAATAGGCGATGATGGTCATCGCAAATCGGTCTATGTTCACTCCAAACTGATGTTAGTGGACGACGAGTGGGCTACTGTCGGTTCGTGCAACCTGCATCGCTTCTCGCTGTTCGGAAACGGTGAAATGAATGCTGCCTTCTCAGATTCACGCACCGTTCGCGCTTTACGCTGCGAGCTTTTGCAGGAACATCTCGCTATGGACACGTCCGGCATCGATGATCGGGGCGCTCTCAGCCTATTTCGAGAGATCGCAAGACAAAACCGTAGAAAACTAGAAGGCGGCGATCCTACTTGGCAAGGACTTGCATTTGAGCTCGCGACGGGGTGCAACGAGGGTGTTGAAGCAGCTCAAAAGTTAGTTCGCTGAAGTGCGCCGAACAACTAAATCACCGATGTACTCGATGACATCGGATAAGTAATGCAAAGTCGGCATTTAGGAATTGATTTGCCGGGGAGTTGAGCTGGTTGCATGAATACCTCCCATCGACGAGATAGTGCCCTCAAGGGCTACACAGCTTGCCGGAAAGGTCTTGTTCTTGTCGAAAGCTTGAACAGCATTCCGCAGGGGCTAAAAGCCCGACCTATTCCGTTGGCTTTATCGGCACGACTAAAGTCGTGCCCTGATACAAAGCAATAACGGGAATCACGTGCGACTTCGTCTCGTACTTGAGTTCTCCATTTTGATTGGATGGGTTTTCCGGGGGTTGAAACCCCCTGTTCCCTCCGTCCACGACAAGAGTCGCGCAGGGGCAGAAGCCCTCGTCTGTTTTTGGGGTTTTGCGGCACGCGACCCAGAGGGTGCCCCGGTCGTGCCCTGATAGAAAGCCTGTCAGAATCGAGCTTTTCCGATTGTGCGACCGGTTCCACGTATCCGATTGTGTATCCAGTTCTGGATAGCGGATATCGGCAGTCTGCAAAAACGGGAAGCGCGCATTCATGACGGATTGCGGGCGGCTCAAAAGTTTTCGACCATCCAGGCATTGTTGTCCCCGGGGGTTGGTATCTCCAGAATGCCGTGTCGGCCGTCGGGAGACTGAATGAAGAAGGTAAAGCCAGAACCTGCTCGCCCTTCAATGACCACCTTCGCTTTGCCAGTCCCATTGAAGGCGAGAATGACGGGGAGGCCTGCCGGCGTGACGCTGCGAATGAAGAGGCTTGCGCCGTCGGCTGACCAGTCGATGTTGGCCACGCGCCAGTCGTTCAGGCTTACATCGTGAGTGGCACCGGTGGCTGGTGAGAGAAATCGGATACGATGCGGGTCAAGGACGATGGCAAGGCGCGATCCATCGTTAGCCTTGCGTCGCGTTCAGGGTGATCTCATCGTTGTTCAAGTCCGGATAAACCGCGCCGGGCCCTATGACTTTCTGGTTGACACTGGCTCCCAGATCACGACGATTGACCCTGGCCTTGCCTCAGAGCTTCATTTGGGAATCGATGGCACAACGGGAGTGAGCGGCGTTGCAACCCACTCTCGGAGCGCGTTTGCCTTTCTCGACTTGATTGAGGTTGGAAGTCATTCTGTCTCACAGTCTCTTGCAGTCATTCAGGATATGGCGGAGTTAAAGGAAGCAGATCCTCGCATACGCGGGATACTGGGTGAGAACTTTCTTGCGCACTTTGATCTGCTCATCGATAACCGCCGGCAAATCCTGTGCCTGGATGAGTCGACTACCCTTGCGCAAGCGGTCAAGGGCGACCATATCCCGCTTGAGCAGCCTCATGGTGCGCGAGACGATATGCCGTTCACGCGACCGATGATTGTCTTTGTGCGGCTGACCACCTCCGATGTGGCTGCCGCGCTGCTTCGACTGGATTCGGGGAGCAACGCGGCAGTGCTGTATTCGGTGCAGCCACGACTTCTGAGAGCTTCTTTAAGCCTGGCTCCGGTGCTCAAGCGGGTAGTCAGCGGAGTGGAGCAGGCATTCGCTGTTCTGCCCGCCCAGGACCTCCTCGTGGGGGCGTGTCCGGTGAGACATGTGTCATTCGTGATGCCCATGAACGGAGTTGGCAGCGGTCCCAGTCCCCGCGAAGATGGCCTGCTTCCGACGAGCGCTTTTGAACGTGTTTTCATCAGCTACTCGAAGAACTATGCGGCTTTTGCCCCCTGGGGTCGATAGACGAAGTCATCTCCCAGGTTGTTGTCTACAGCTGGACTTGCGTCCCCAATCCAGGGCAGCGCGTAGGTTACATCCTGAAGCATCACGCGCATTGAGCCACCTCCACACACTTTGGCTCAACTGCGAGGAAGCACGTCAGGTTCCAAAGGAATTTAATGTCAGCTATTTGGAATCTAAAACTTAGAGGCATCGAGGATCTCGGCGTGCGTTCATAGCTGAGAAAGACTGTTCAAAAGCGAACGATCCGAGGAAGGCGTCTGCGAAGACCGTGTGATCCAGATAGCCCGTCACACTCATTCGCAGCGCAGAGCCACCATAGGATCCACGCACGCGGCGCGGCGGGCTGGCAGATACCCTGCAAGAATAGCCACGAACAGAAGAAGGCAGATGGAGGTAAGCAGGTTCCATGGGTCTGTTCCCTGCAAGCCGAAGAGCATGCTGGCGACCAGCTTGGAGCCGGCGAGCGTGACGGGAACCCCGATGGCGATGCCCACGGTGACCAGCAGCACGATCTCGCGCATGACCTGCCAACTGATTCGCGAGCGGTCCGCGCCAAGAGCCATGCGGATGCCGATTTCATTGGTGCGTCGGCTGACTACATAGGACATGAGGCCGTAGATGCCGATGCTGGAAAGAAAGACGGCGAGAAGTCCGAAGAATGTGGAGAGCTGCGCGAGCAAACGTCGGTCGATGATGGAGAGCGCGACCTGGTCGTCGAGCGTGGAGACGCGATTGATGGGAAGGTTGCGATCGATGCTGTGGATGGACTTCTGCACCGCGGAGGAGATAGAGGCAAAGTCTCCGGTGTAGCGAACCTCGACGTCGGACAGATATCCCGGGTATTGAGTGTAAGGCAGATAGTCGAGCGGGGCGGCGGGCTCATCGAGGCTGCCAAACTTCACATCTTTCGCCACGCCGATGACTTCGATGTCGTTGGCGTGCTGCTGACCTCCCATGCCGTAGTGGTGGCCGATGGGAGAGCCCGCGGGAAACATGGTGCGGGCCATGGTTTGGCTGATGACGGCGACGCGGGGCGAGGTGGCTGTGTCCTGCGGTCCGAAGCTGCGACCGGCGATGAGCGGGATTTCCATGACGGCAAAATAGCCTGCGCCAATTACGTTGTGGGGGACATTGACATCTTTGTTGTTGTCGTAGCCTTGCACGTAGACGGAGCCGTTCCAGCTTCCTTCATTGAACGTGAAGGAAGAGTAGCTGGCTGCGCGGACGCCGGGAAGCGCGCTTACCTGCCGTTCAATCTGTTGATGCAAGGGAACAAGGCGGGAGTCGTCGGGTTGGTATCCGGCGGAACTTTCGTCGATGTGGAGAAGGAGCACGTTCTCTTTATTGAAGCCGGTTTCAACGTTGTTGAGGTTGACAAGCGTGCGGAGAAACAGTCCGGCGCCGACAAGGAGCACCAGCGAAAACGCAACCTGGGAGATAACCATGGCCCGGGCCAGTGGGCTCTTCGCCGCATTTCCGGATGCGCCGCGGCCATCTTTCAGCGCCGCGGTAAGCTGCAGGCGTGTTGCACGGAATGCTGGAATGGTGCCGAACAGAATTGCGGTGGAGAGCGTGATGGCAAGCGTAAACAGCAACAATGTTGTATTGAGAGAGACATCCAACGGCAAGGTATCGGCGCCGGATACCATGCGCAGCAGCAATCGATTGGCACCGGCAGCGAAGGCGACCCCGAGCACACCGCCGGCGAGTGCGAGGGTGAGGCTTTCTGTCAAGAGCTGGCGAACGATGCGTAGGCGGTTTGCGCCAAGGGCCTGGCGCACGGACAGTTCGCGCTCCCGTGCAGCGGAGCGGGCAAGCAGGAGGTTGGCGATGTTGGCGCAGGCGATGAGAAGCACAAGGGCGACGACGGTCATGAGGATATTCAGCGGTTGCGAAAAGGCTGCGCGAATCTGCGATATACCAGTAGCCATGGGTGTAAGTGGAACGTGCTTGTGCGGCAGCTCTGACCGGGCTTGTTGTGTTCTCGGGTTGTTTGGGACAGCGGCGATGAATTGCTGAGAGATCTGCTGATAGACGAGGTTTACATTGGACGAGGCCTGCTCCATAGTTACGTTTGGCATTAAGCGTGCCATCAGGAGAAGCGACTCGGAGTAATTGTCGGTGTAATTGCCCCAGTACGGCGGGACTGCCTGCATCATCGACAAAGGAATCCAGATGTCTGGCGACTCGCCGACTTTGGTGCCGAAGAATTCCGGCGGCGTGACTCCGACGATGGAGAAGGCGGTGGAGCCGATGCGGAGGGTCTTGTTCAGCACCGATGGATCGCGGGAGAGACTGCGTGTCCACCATGAGTAACTGACGACTGCTACCGGATGATTGCCCTCCGAGTTATCGTCCTGGTCGGTGAGCATGCGGCCCATCATGGCATGCACACCGAGCAGCGGGAAATAGGTGCCGGAGACTAGCTGGACCTGCATTCGCTCGGTTTCGCTGCGCTCCGCAACGTAACCATGCACAACGTTGGTCATGCTGAAGATGGCAGCCACCTCGGAGAAGACCCGATTCCTTTGCTGCATCTGGCGATAGAACGGATAAGAGTAAAGATTAGTTTCCGCGAGTGCATCGGTGATTCCGTGGTCCTTAGCCGTTCCAAGCACGACCAACTGACCTGGATCTTTCACCGGGAGCGAGCGCAGCATAACTGCGTCCATGAAGGTGAAGATTGCGGTGTTTGCGCCGACGCCGAGTGCGAGGGACAAGAGGGCAACGATGGTGAGGCCCGGAGTGCGGAGCATGGCGCGCACGCCGTACACGATATCCTGTGCGAGGCTCTCCAACCAACTCCATCCCCAGGTCATTTGGCTTTGCTCCTTGAGCACGGTAGCGTTACCGAAGCTGCGGTGAGCCGCAAAACGCGCGTCGTCGAGTGACATTCCTTGTTCCGCCTGTTGCTGCCGGCGAAGATCGAGATGCAACTGCATTTCTTCTTCGAGGTCGGCGCGAAACTGACGCAGGTGAAGCAACATGCCGATGCGGCGTCCAAGCTCCTTGAGCCATTCCATCGTTTTGATCTCCTCAAGCGGTTTGAATTACGCGTGTGATTGCTCCGATGACGCGCTCGAATTGGGATACTTCAAGGGCCAGCTGCTTGCGGCCGGCTGCGGTGAGCTGGTAGTAACGCGCACGGCGATTGCCTGCTGTTATTCCCCATTTCGCAGTGACCCATCCCCTGATCAACATGCGCTGGAGCGCGGGATAAAGGGAACCTTCTTCAACCTGGAGCACATCGTCGGAAGTGCGCTGAATTGCTTCGGCAATCTCATATCCATGTAATTCACGCTGCAGGGCGAGGGTCTTCAGAATCAGGAGGTAGAGCGTGCCAGGGGGAATTTCGTCACGATTCATGATCACCTCGCGAAATCTCAACGGCTGACATAGTTAGACTATGCCAGTGTCGTATGCTTCACGGTTTCTGTCAATAGAGGATTGAGAAGTCTGCTTGGAACGCCGCAATTGAACGGTATGGGCTAAGGATGATAGGGAAGCATGCAGTACAAGAAGCTCGCGACAGGGGTTCGTTGTGAAGGGTCGGATGAATGAGCGTTCTGCTGGCCGGAAAAGGAATTATGACGAGTTAGTTTGTGATGGCCGATGATCACTGACGGGCTTTGGCACTGGGCGTGAGCCTTCGCAGGACGAACTCCTGCAGCACTCCGTTGGCGATGTTCGCGCTGAGATCTACCCCGAAGGTTCTGAACACTAAACCGGGACCGCGATTTGCCACTGGATAGTATGCATTGGCAATCGCTCCGGAGGCGAGATATCCGCCGAGGCTTGAATAATTAGGCTGCCAGCGTCCATTGTCACCCTTGCAGATCAGGGGACTCGAAAGCGCATGAAACAAGCGTGATCTGGTTGTTCCTGTGCCCTGATAGAAGTAACGAGGGTCCTGATGAAGGAGTGAGGGCAGGATGGCGCCGCCGACCATGATGTCGGTCAGGTCGTTGGTGTAGATTGAGCCAAAACGTTGCCCGTACCCCTTTGCTCCCTCCTCATAGTCAGGGTAGTGCGCGGCCTGGTTGGTCGCGGCGAGAAAGGCGGTTCCAGCGAATGTGACGGGATTGATTGAGACCTTGAGAGCCAATTCAAATTTAAGCTTTGGTGTAAGTGGCTCGGCGTCCTTGTCGTAGCTCACGTAAAAGTTTGGGATGAATCCGAGAACGCGTTGTTGCTCTTCGATCTTGACTTGCTCGACCGCCAACTCTTCGCGTGTGGCGACAACGATGACGGAGGCTGCGTTTCCCAGGATCGCGAGCTTGATGCCGCTGAGCTCGTTGACTTGTCCAGGCGAAACTTGAACCTCAGGGGACTTCCAGTTTGCGAACCCCCTTGCGCTGACGGTGACTTCGTAGGTCGTTCCAGGGGTGAGGTTATCGATCTGAAAGAAGCCACTGTCGTTGGCTATGGCGGATTGAGGATCCTGCGTAGAGGACACCGCGATGGCCTGTGCACCTGGAATGATGCCGCCATTTGTGTCGGTGACGATGCCGGCAATATGTGCTGGTTGTGGATTGGGCGCCAGGAGACGCTGCCCAGATCCAATTGCGGGGAACACGACGAAGGTGATTAGAATGGCGAGCGATTTTGCAGTAGACATGGTGAATTGACAACTCCTCCGTCGAAGCGCCATTTCAGACACAAGATCGGCCACTTCCCGGCTATATCGTCAAATGAGTTTCCGTGGTTCTTGCAGCGCTGCTCGCTTGATTGCGCTGAGGCATTAGTGACGCAATTGCGGGTGAGATGCACGAAAGGAGAAGTCGGTTTCGCAAAAGTGACGATTGCATCTGGATGCGTGTGTGATGGTGGAATTTCAACAAGGCTCAGTATCGCGTTTGGTGAATGCACGGTTGTATGAAGGCGCATCAGGGCAACTAAAGAGACCGTTGGCCCTGACGTTACGCACAGATCCATCCATCATCTTCAGGCGATGTTTGTATGTAAAAGCGAGGTGCTTGACGATCACTGGTTGCATAGCGCAGGTCGGTCCAGTGAGGTCCGGCCACCGAGGTTGTCGTCTGTATCAGTGTGTCGAGCGTCGTCCATTCAGATGGTAGACGAGGCCAACGCCGACGTTCATCACATCCAAAGCAGGATTTGAGCGCACAACAAAAGCATTGGAGAAGTGAAGATCGCTCAGGAGGCCCAAGCGCAAATCGTAGCGGCCAGCCAGTTTGACCTTCATGCCTCCCGTGCAATGAAAGCTCCAGTTTTCATATGTCGCGTTTGGCGAGAGCGCTTTTTGTGTGAATCCGAGCACGCTGGCCTTGGCATCGAAATAAGGCATCCAGCGTTTTCCGTCTCTCCACAACAGTCGAAAGCCGATCGGCGTTACGCCTGCACCGGGCACAGTCTTTCGGTCTGCGCTCAAGGTGTTGCCCCAGATATCAGTCTTTGTGGGTTGAGAGAGCAGAACAACGGGCAGGATCTCAGAGACATAATCGACCCGCGCGCCTATCACTCTTGGCCAAAGTTCCCGATCGTATTCGATTCCGGCTGTGTAAAGTTTCGCATTTTCAGCGGCGCCGAAGACCTTGTAATTGCCAAAGGAAGTCATTCCCTCGTAGATGATCTCACTCTGCGGGGCAGGCTTGAGGCCGCGATTCCTGGTTGAGAAGACAGCCGATTCGGCATTGGTGATGGGCGCGGCAAAAAGAATTGCAAGCGCAACAAGGGCACAATGGGAAGAGCGAATCGTGAGGCTGATCGGCCGATCGCTGGAGAGCTTGGCTAGTGGCAACATAGAAAGACTAAACCTCATGGTGCACTTACATTTATCGACTCGATTCGCTGCGTTGAATACGTCGAAGGCGCTGTCGACGATAACAAACAGACCACATTTCCCGTGATGTTTCGCTCAAGTCCGATTTGGGAATTTGTGCGTGGGCGGCAAATGTTTTTGAGAACACGGTCGCTCTTGTCACGGCATATGATTCTGCTCATACTCAGACGGTTGTGCCTTATGCTTGAGTTTTTGTTGCACCATGACGGGTTGCTTCCCGGCGACTTTCTTTCCTGACTGAGTTCTGATGGCGTGATTCCGATTGCAATGAATCGGGATCACAATGCCATTAGGACAGAAGCGTATGGATGATTCCATTGGACGAAAGTATCGATCAATACTTTGGTAGAAGGGGAGAGAAGGTTGTGGCACATTCAACTTCTGTAACGACGCCAGATAGAATGGAAGCTCTACACTTCTTCTCTGCAGGCTGTGGCTGGCGAGAATGAAGTGCACCGAGTGAGTCCTATGCCTGCTGTGCAAGCATCCCCGATTGCGTCTTCCATTAGCGGCTCTGTATTGGTGCTGATCCAGTTCGATGTGTGCGAAGAGCTGCTTCTGGATCGTCTTCAACAAGCGATCAGTGCCCGTACCGTCCAGTTGCCGAGCATGAAGCATACTGTGCCCGCTTACGTTCGCTACCAGAGGCCGCCGGTTGTTGAGCCGCTGCAAGCCCTTGTTCTGGAGAGTGGCGAGCGCCTTGAAGGAGAGATCAAGTACTACGATTATGGCGTGGTGAGTGTTGTTTACCAGCTACCTTTTGCGGGCGACTGGGAGAGCCTGGTGAAGCTGGCGAGCCGGTGGGTTTGGGATGTTGATTTCGCTTCGTGTGTGGAACCGATTGTTAGACAGAAGCTGCAGCGTGCGGCATCGTCGATGGTGAAGCCTTATGAGCGCTGGCTCAGCGAAGACTACTTCATCTTCCATGTGCGCGAAGTGGCTGGAGCACCGGCAGCGGAGGAATTGATCCGTGACAACGGGCTACGGATTGCGCAGATTGTCCGCGGTGACCGGCTTAACTTGTCTGCCGGTGAGTGCACGGAGGTGCTTCAATCGCGGGTCTCGTACTACACAACCGATGTGACGGTGATTGGATGGAATGCCGCCTTCCTTTACGACAGCACAGCGGGGGCGGAAACCGCGATTCAATTACTGGAGTACGCCAACTCGCAGCTTCTTGAATTTCGTCACTATGACGAGCTGTTGTCGGGGATTCTTGACAGCGTGTATGCCTCACTGGAACAGAAGAGGGGAACGTTTGCGCGGTGGCGACTGGCGCGATCGGCAACGAGCTTGCACACGGTGCTGCTGGACGTAGCGGAGCTGACAGAGCGTGCCGATAACGCGATCAAGTTTCTGAGCGATATGTTCGCTGCGCGGCTGTATAAGCTGGCTGCTGCCAAAGTGGGTGTGCCCGATTACAAGGACCTGGTGGAGCGAAAACTGAAGACCGCCGATGAGTTGTACGACTTCATGGTGGAGCAGTTCAACCAGAGCCGCGCCTTCTTTCTTGAGGCGACGGTAGTCTTGATCCTTTTGATTGAGCTTTTCTACTTCTTCAGAGGGCGGCCGATGTGAGAGGGCGGTGGATGCCAGGGGAAAACGCGAGTTTGCGTCAATAGGATTTCAGGTGCACGGGCAACTCGAAAGCTGTGCACGAGGGGTAAGGGCGGAGCCATCAATATTTATGGGTTACCAAGCCTACCAATGGTTACAGAGCAAGCGGGGTTGAATTGGCTGTATTGTGGATTGGATATTGATGGCGAGGTTAGGTCGCAGTCGTTTGCGAGGTGCCAGTCCACTCCGTTAGGTTGACAGCAAGGATTACCAAGAAGTCGATATAGAGCAGGCTAAAGTCGCGCAATTCTCCGGGGTAGCAGAAGAGCAGGAAGAGCGGAAGATTAATGGAGGCTGCAATTTTCGCGTGGCGCTTGATGGCGCAGGGCAGGTGCCGCCATGCGCGCCATGCGGTCCATATGATCAGGCTCAGAGGCAGCACGGTGCAGCTGCTGCTTACGATGAGGCCGTATGTTTTTTCTGTACCAAAGATAAATAGGTGTGGGTGCAAAAAGTACATCGCCTGCTTGAGCCAATGAGATTCCAGCGGAGCGCCCGGGTTGTGTGCGAACCGCAGGCGAATTGGATAGTAGACGGTCAAGCAGACCAGGCACAGAAAACTGGTGCCGAAGAGTGCGTGGAGGCGAGAAATGCGCAGTCGCAAAATTGGATAGAGCGTCAGGATAAACAGCAGGAAGGACTCCTTGTTCCACGTTCCCAATGCAGCGACGGGAATGACCCACCACCAGTTGAATTTGAGAGCAACCCAGGCGGCCAGGGCCATTAAGGCCAGTTCAGGGTAGTCGTAGAAATATCCGCCGATGCTCAGAATATAAGGAAACAAAAGAATGAGGATGACCGGGGCGAAGACCGCCGCGGTGGGGGGAAACTGGAGAGCTTTGCAAATCAAATGCATGGCGTAAACCGCGAGCCAGGCGAACAAAAAAGTAAGGAGATATAAGACCAAATAGCGGAAGGAATACGCCGGATTTGTGGCGATGGAGCTGTCGAAAAGAGTATAGGGGAACGCTTTCTCATAGCTGAAGCGAGGCGTGTACAACCACGTCTTGAAGGCTTGCGGCACAATTGTGTCGAGCCAATTGGCGGTTGCCGGAAGCATTTGCCGGTAGGCATAGGGTCGCGCCACAGTTCCGTCGACCATCAGGTCGAATTGGACAGGGGCCCACGCCCCGTCCACGCCGCCTTCGCGAAAATGCCATTTGTCGTAGTAACCGTTGAATGATGCCGACGCCGCGACAAAATACAGCACAAATAGAAACATCTTGTAATAAGTTGCCGAGGCAAAAGAGCTTCGGGTCTTGGCACGGGTCAACTGATAGATCGATTTTGGGTTAGTGGCCACGAGCCAGTATACCTGCAGTTGCGTAGGCGAGTTCGTTTTCGCATGTGTCTCCAACCTAAGAAGGTTCGTAGGAACGAACAAGGCATCTCGGCGGTAAGTGAGGCGTTCGCCCTCTTCTCAGGGGAAATCTTTGCGTGCCCCATCCGCGGTAGCCCTTACCCGCCAATAGCGTTTTGATGAATACGCGACGAGGCTGCGGGCCAGCGAATTCGGGTGTTCCGCGTGGGCCGAAGTAATGAGGTTCAGATCCAGCCCTGTAGTTGTGCACTCAGGGTTGGGTGGAAGCATGCTTACGGGTATTGACGATATAGATGGCGCCTTTGCCGCGTGCCAGCCAGTCTCGGTAGGAGATGGGGGGGAAACGAGAGAGTCCACCGCAGGCCGCCGGGTTAAAGGACAAGGCATAGCCTGGGACGATGACGGGGGTGAGCCAGAAATTGTCGGGTTGGCAATCGTCTGGAAAACCGGATGACCGCGCAGCATTGTCTGCAGCGGGCGGTCGGATGTGCGAACCGGAGATGTAGCCGACGCGCTCGATCTGCGCAATGGCATTGTGCTCGAATCCGGCATCGATGGAGTTGTCAGGGATACCAGCGGCAAGCAGTTCGCTGACAGCGGCCTGTCGTGCCCTGTAAGTGCTAAAGGCGTCATGCGTGCCGGCGACAGCAAAGAGAGCGAATAGCAGGACGAGAGCACTGCTTGCGGGGGGCAAACAGGGTCGGACGCGATCCTGATAGAGGCGCAAAAGGAAGATCAACCCCATGAGAAGGAGAGGCAAAGCATAGCGGTCAAATAGATCACCACGGAGGCCGCGGGGCATAAGCAGGAGCAGATAAGCGATGACGAAGGGACAAAGAAGAACCAGCAGACTGTACCAGGAAATGGCCGGGGGCGTGGCTTGGGAGAGGGTCGGAGGGTTGGGAGGTTGGGTCCGCGCAAGGGGGAGAATGCGACTGCTGGAAATGAGGAAGGCGAGGAAGGAAAGTATTGAAACCAGGACAAAGAAGGTAATGACAAGGCGGGGGCCGAGGCTGAACACAATGGGGTCGAAGCCCTTGATAGGCATTGTTCTTGCGATGCCAAAAGGAGAAACGTAATTGCCTTTAAAGGGCGCAAGGAGAGCATTGAGAGTCAGAGGATGATAGAGGAAGATGGGGACGATTGCAGCGAGGCAGAGAAAGCCGCCCAACAGCAGAATTGCGAGTGTACGTCGATTGCGGAACGAAATCGCTGTTACGAAGGCAATGAGAACGGGGATAAGGAAGAGGGCAATGCAGAGGAGGAGGCTTAGCAATTGCACCGCGAGATGAAGGAGTTGACCAGGTCCGGAGACGGCTACCAGGAGCGGCTCCGATTCCGAATGTGGCTGATGTAAGAACCAGCGGAGGGACGTGAAGATTAAGGCGACAGAGGCGAGGTAGAGCAGAGTGCCGGCAAGAACTACATGGGGGCGGCGCCGCATTAGCCAAACAGCGCAGGGAAACATGACCAAGACGCCGAGCCAGGCTATTTGACGGACAGTTCCGCCGACCGCATTGGACAGGGAAGCAAAAGCGAGCCACGCGAGAAGAGCTCGGTCAGTGCGGGCTTGCACTGCGCGAAGGCAAGCGTAGAGGCAGAGCACTATGCAGAAGAGTCCGCCGATGTCGGTCATGAAACTGAGCGCGAGGGGCAGGAAAAGAGGGCTGAGAACCAGAGCCAAAGTGGCGATAACGGCGTTGCGAGAACTGATGCCGATGCGGACCATGGTGCGCTGAGTTAGAAAGGTTGTGGCCAACGCGACGAGGAGCGTGGAAGCGCGAATGGCGGTGTACGAGGGGCCGAAGAGGCAAGCAAAGAGCGCGCCGAGAAAGAGCTGCCAGCCGAGTACCGGAGTATCCCAGCCGATGTAGACGACGTGACCGGTCTGGGCAAGGACTCGGGCGGAATGGACGTAGGACCAGTCGTCGTTGATCCCGATTTCAGCAACGGGAAAGCTGGCGAGGGCAGCGAGCAGGAGGATGAGTGCACAAAGGAATGCGGGCCATCGGGAAGATGAAGCGGTTGTCATGCGGAATTCCTAGTTCGATGATAAGCGGCCAGCACGCCGGGGACGAAGTCACGCCGGATGGTCCGAACGAGTGAAGTCAGAGCTTGGCTTGCGAAGGCTTGGCGGTGTAAACGACGTAGACGGTCACCTTCTGCCCGTACAGCCAGTAATAGAAGCTGACGGGAGGGAAGCCGGAAAGTCCGCCACAGGCGGAAGGGTCAAAAGAAAGTGCGTACCCCGGGATGAGGGCGGGAGTTTGCCAGCTATGGTCTGGTTGGCAGTTTTCAGGGAAGACCGGGGTGTGGACGATGTACTCGGAGGGAGCCATGCGGATCTGGGGGTCATTCATGTGACCGTAGCGTGAGATCTGGGCGAACCCGTTGTGGTCGAGGCCGGCATCGATGGAGGTGTCAGGGACGCCGGCTGCGCGGAGCTCGTTCACGGCGGCGAGACGGGCGCGATAGACGCTGAAGGTGTCATGAGTGCCGGCGACGGCAAAGGCGGCGAAGAGCAGGAGGAGGGCATAGCTGACGAGGGGCAGATTAGAGCGAACACGATCCTGGTAAAGGCGCAGGAGGAGGACGAGAGTATTGGGAAGCAGGAGCAGGAGATAGCGATCAAACAATTCGGTGCGGAGCCCGCGAGGCAATAACAAAGCGAAGTAGGCGAGTAGAAAAGGAACGAGAAGAATAGCCAGGGACTTCAATGCGATGGGCGGGCGGTTGGATGGCGATGCTTGCGGGCTTGGAGCGGAGCTGCGGTTGGCCAGGAGAACGGTGACGAAGCTGAGGAGTGCCAGCAGAACGGCGAGGGTGATGAACAGGCGCGGGAAAGATGTAAGGATTATGGGCTCGTCGCCCTTGATTGGCATGGTCTGCGCGAGGCCGTAGCGGCTGACATGGAATCCGCGGAATGGGGCAATGAGGGTTATGAGACTAATACGGTGATAAATGGCAAGAAAGGTATAGGAGCCGATGACCAGGAGGCTGCCAATGGTCAGGATGGCAGCGGCGCGACGATTTTTGAAGGAAACGGCGGGGACGAAGGCGGACAGAACCGGCAGGAGCAAGAGCGCAAAACTGAGAAACAGGCTCAGCATCTGCAGGGTGAGATGGTGGAGTTGGGCGAGGTCGGGACGGCCGGTAAAGAGTGGCTCGGGAATGGAATAAGGCTGGAGCAGGAACCAGTGCATGGTGGCGTAGATGATGAGGATGGAAATGGCATAGAGGAGCGCGCCGGCGACGAGGACGCGGGGACGGCGGCGCAAGAGCCAGACGGCACAGGGAAACATGACGAGGACGCCCAGCCATGCGATTTGGCGGACGGATCCGGCGAGTGCGTTGGAGAGAGCGGCAAAGGTAAGCCAGGCGAGGACGGCGCGATCCGTTTCCGCCTGCAAAGCGCAGACGCAGCCATAGAGGCATAGGACAATCGCAAAGAGCGCGCCCATATCGGACATGAACGCGAGAGCGAGCGGAAGGAAGATGGGGCTGAGGGCCATTGCGAGGGTACCGATGGTGGCGTTGCGGGAAGTAATTCCGGTACGGACAAGGATGAGGTAAACAAGGAATGTTGTGGCGAGAGCGACCAGCAAAATGGAAGCGCGAGCGACGGTGAACGTGGCGCCGAAGAGCTTGATGAAGAGAGCTCCCCAGAAGATCAGCCAGCCGAGAATCGGGGAGGCATAACCGTTGTAGGCGATGTGGCCGGTTTGGGCGAAAACCTGGGCTGATTTGAAGGAAGACCAGTCGTCATTCATGCCGATTTCAGCGACGGGGCATGTGGCGAGGGCGCAGACGAGGAGCAGAAGAGCGCAGAGGAGTGCGGGCCGGCGTGAGGTGATGGCTGTGGTCATGCGGATTTCTTGACTTGATCATAAGCGACTGGCGGTAGAGACGGACACTTGTACTCTCTCGCCCTTTTGTGCAAAAAAGGCGCACAAAAGGTCGGGCACCCAGAGTTCTGTTCACACTTGAATTGAAAAGGCTCTATTCGGCTCCCAGTTCGCGGACTATGGCGACTGAAGCGGATGCGCCGATGCGGTTGGCGCCGGCTTCAAGGAGGGCGCGGACGTCGGCGAGGGTGCGGATGCCTCCAGAGGCCTTGACGCCGCAGCGTGCGCCGGCTACGCCGCGGAGGAGGGCTACATCGGCTGGCGTTGCGCCACCGGTGGAGAAGCCGGTGGAGGTTTTGAGGAAGTCGGCCCCGGCCTGGATGGCGATTTCAGCGGCGCGGAGTTTTTCTTCTACGGTGAGCAGGCAGGTTTCGAGAATGACTTTGAGCAGTGCGCCGTTGTGATGGGCGACCGTGGCCGCGGCGTGGACGGCGTGATGGACGGCCTGGTGATTGCCGCTCTTGAGCTGACCAATGGGGATGACCATGTCCACCTCGCGCGCGCCGAGACGGGTGACGGCGGCGGCCTCGTGGCGGAGGGTTGACGTGAGCGAGGCCCCAAGGGGGAAGCCGATGACGACGCCAACGGGGACGCCGGTTCCGGCAAGAATGCAGGCGGCCGTGGGCACCCAGATGGGGTTGATCATGGCGCAGGCAAAACGATAGCGAGCCGCCTCGTTGCAGAGGTTTTCGACCTGGATGCGGGTGGCATCGGGCTTGAGAAGGGTATGGTCAAAGACCGCGGCGAGCGTGCTCCAACTGGAGAGGGCGTGGGTGGCAAAGCCGGTGGAATCGAACGTGCCGTTGTCGAATTCGAGGTCCGTTTCGCGGATCGGAATGATCGCAGCCATGGGGTAATGCTCCTTGCAACTGGGATTCCGCTCTTATGGGCGGGTTACCAGAGAACTACGGAAGATGAGTATAGTCTTTGCCGCTGGACTCAACAAACTGTGGGCCGGAGGGCGCAGGGGAGGCGGGTCTAGATTTTTGGCCGCTGAGCGGGCTGGTTGGGTTCAATGAGGCCATCGCAAAATGTGCACACATGATTGACGACAGAATAGGGTCGGAGGTTGCTCTGGAGGTCGTGGACCAGCAATGGATCCAGACACGAGTGGGTCCGTCTGGGTTTGTCTCGATCTGCGGCAGGTAAGGATGTGGTCTGAGAATGCCCCAATCGGTTGGTCCAGAGTGCGTAAAACCCAATCGCGAACCTCATCCGGACCATCGACGCGACAGCCTTCCAATCCGCTCGGCCGTGGACATTCGCTGGATCCTCAAGGCGGCCTGTTTACGGACCGTTTGGTATATGAGTGATTTGGTCAGGCGAAAGGATTTACAGGCCTCCTGAAACGATCCTCAAAGGTGCCTCACTATTATGCGAGAGGAGAAAATACACCATGCCATCCACACTTGAGTCAGCAAAAATAACGTTTCAGACGGGCGACGACGATAAACGAAAGGAAAGCAGTCTCGATATATCTGTTCGGGACAAGTCTGACGAGATCATCGCCAAGGCCGTCGATTCCTACGGACTGTTCGACAATAACACTGTCAATGGGCCGTTCGACCTTCAGATTCTCAATCCGACGCACATCTCTGCAGTCAAGCCGGGCGGCAGCCTGGTGCTGAGCTGGACGCCATGGAGCGGCGGCATCGGCAATACCGACGAATGGCATTTCAGCCTGTCGCTAGTCCTCGCCTTCTCGGATGGCGAGCATGTTGCCATCCAGGAAGACGGGCTGCGACTGACCGCGGGCCAACCGACGCTGACCTTCGGGCTGTAAGGCGCTCGGCGGACTGTAAGCTGAGAGCGGAGCGCAGGTTTCACAAAGGACAGTTTCTGAGACTACTCGGGATGGTCGGGACTCATGAGACAGATGTCAGGCAGGTTACGATAGCGTTCGGCGTAGTCCATGCCGTAGCCGATGACGAAGAGGTTGGGGATGGAGAAACCCACGTAGTCGGCCTCAATTTTTTCGAGGCGGCGGGAGGGTTTGTCGAGCAGGGCAGCAATGCGCAGGGTCTTGGGGTGGTGCTGCAGGAAGATTTTGCGCAGATAGGCCAGGGTGAGGCCGGTATCGAGAATGTCTTCAACGACGAGAACATTCTTGCCTTCGATGGGCTCGTCTAGATCCTTGATGAGCTTGACGGCGCCGGAGGAACGCTGGCCTTTGCCGTAGCTGGAGACGGCGACGAAGTCGAATGTGGCGTCGACATCGATGGTTCGGGCCAGGTCAGAGAGGAAAATGGCTGCGCCTTTGAGGACGCCGACCATGACGAGTTTTTCGCCCTTAAGGTCTTCGGAGATGCGGGCACCCATTTCGGCGACGCGGTCGGCAATCTGTTGACGGGTATAAAGAATCTCAAGGTCGCGGTAGACAGTTGTGGCCATGAAACCAGTATCTCGCGAAACGCTGAGGACGGTGCGCGGCGGTTGTGAAAATCACGGGACGGCGAGTGGACATAGAAGTTGACGGTGCGAGCTTCATGCTGACCCAGGTTCCAAAGCGGGAACTCCACCCCAGCGACGAGGAGCTGTCGCCGGGGACCCCGGGAGGGCTCGGGCGCCTGGACAACAATTCAGATCTCCAGAATCGGAAGGTCCTCCTCTTGTAACGAGGACAGGTTGCGGGGCGTCTATACTTGAAGAGATATGTTGCCTTATTTGCACATCTGGCACTTGAACGTGCCGACCTTCGGATTGATGCTGTGGCTGGCCTGCGTGGCGGCTGCGTTTGTGATGGACCGGGGGTTCAAGCGTGCGGGTGTTGACGCTGACGCGGTGGGGATTGTGGCGATTGCCGCAGTGCTGGGCATTGTGGGCGCCAAACTGTGGCACGTGATCGACACGCCGGTGGAGTTTCAGGAACTGGGCTGGCGAGTGCTTTGGGATACGGCCGGATTTGCATGGTTTGGCGGGCTGCTGTTTGGGATTTCGGCACTTATCTACCAGGGTTGGTGGGCGAAGATTGGCGGGTTGAAGACGCTGGATCTGGCGGCTCCGGCGGCGGCGATTGGCTACGGAATCGGGCGAATCGGGTGCTTTCTTTCCGGAGACGGTTGCTATGGGATTCCGACGACGCTGCCATGGGGGATGGCGTTTCCGCACGGGATTGAACCGACATTTGTTAAGGTACACCCGACGCCGCTGTATGAGCTGGGGGCGGGGTTGGTGATCGGGCTGTGGCTCTGGTGGAGGGGCGGGAAACGGCACGGGACGGGCGCAATTGTGGGCGAGTACCTGGTGCTGAGCGGGGCAGCTCGCTTTCTGGTTGAATTTATCCGGCGCAACCCCAAGATTATTTGGGGGTTATCGAATGCGCAACTGGCCAGTGCCGGGTCGGTTCTGGCGGGGATTGTGTTGATCTGGTGGGCTGCTACACGGCCAGCTACCGCGCCTGAAGGGGCAGCGATGGAAAAGGCTGCCTGACGCCGGCGGCCTGGGCTAGAGTTTCCGGGCCCGAGGATTCCAACTCTGCAGTTTCAAGAATCGTGGATTCCAATAGCCAGAAGTGGAAGCCATCCACTATGGCCATCAAAGCGGCCTGATTCAAATCGCTACTGACGCCGGCGGTTGTCCAAGGCTCGTGGCCGTCAGCGTGAAAGCTTACGGTGACCCGGACGTGGGCGGCAGTGTCATGCGCGGATACGTCGATAGCCGTAACGCTGAACCTGCCCAGGCGCACTTGCGCGATCGCAGGGTACCACTTTTCCAACTCCTGCCTCATAGCTTTGGTGAGCGCGTCGACCGGGCCGGCACCCTCAGCGCGTGTTGCCGCGATTGTGGTTTCACCGATGGATAACAACATGGAGGCCTGGACGTAGCGGTTGCGGATGACGTCGGACTCGTCGATGACGCGCCAGCTCTTGACGCTGAAGTAATTCTGGAGGGTATTGAGGACTTTCATGCAGGCAAGGCGGAAGGAGACCTCGCTGGCTGTGAAGCCGCCGCCTTCAATCATGGCGGAATTGGAGTCCATCAGCACCTGTGCCTGCGCGGAATTGAGAGGGATACCAATTGATTCCGAGAGAAGAACGATGTTGGCTCTTCCCGATTGACGATTGACACCGATCACCGAGGTTGCGCCGACTTGAACTGGGTTGCACCAGAGATATGCGCCGGGATTCTTGCGCTCGCTGCTGCCGTGCATTCCGGCCCAGGTGCCAAACGCTCCAGTACCGACAATGGGCGCGCCGTGCGGCACGTCGACCGAGAAGGCTCCGTAGGCGTTGTATGCAAGGCTGGTCAGGCCGGCAAGCGACTCGGGAGGGACAAATTCGGCTTCGCCTCGCAGTTGCATCGCACCGACGACAGTGGTGAGATTCACATTTCCGCAGCGCTCGCCGGTTCCGAGAAGCGTGCCCTGAATCTGCGCGGCTCCGGCAAAGATGGCAGCGCGTGTATTGGCGATTCCGAGACCGCGATCCATGTGACCGTGAAATCCGAATTTGGCGCCTGGGTAAGTACGCGTCAAGCTGCAGAAGACCTCGGAGACTTCTTCGGGACTGGCTCCGCCGGTGGTGTCGCAGATGACGATGCGGCCGACATTCTGGCGGACGCATTGCGCCGTCAGCTGGTGGAAGTAGTCCAAGGTGCGCTTGTTGAAGTCGGCATCGCAGGGGGCGCCGTTTTCGCGGCGTCCGCAATTCGCATCGATGGCGTGTTCAAAATCCACGAAGACCTGGAGGCCGCTGTCCTGAAGGCACGCTATGGTTTCGGAGGCCATGAGCAGGTTTTCTTCGGGCGTGGTTTCGAGAGACATCAGAACATCGAGCAGCCTGGACTTGACGACGATGACGGCGACGGGAACGCGCTGTTTGTGGTTGACGATGAATTGTATGTCGGGCCAGTCCTGGACTTTGACGCCGCGGCCGCGGGTTCTGCCGAACAAGGCCAGTTGCATGGCGCCGGTGTCGATGGAATCGAGAGCCACGGACAGGTCGCCGACGAACTGATTGGCGCCAGCGAAGCCGATTTCCGCGTAGTGGACGCCAAATGCGCCCATGCGTTCAACCAGGCGGACGGCTCCGGGCAAAGAGATATCGATATTCGGCTGTTGCATCCCGTCGCGAAGACTTGTGTCGAACAGCTCGATTTTTCTAGTGGTTGACTGGTTCATTGGTCTCTGTTTCCGATCGCAATTGGGCCGCTTCAAGACAATACTTCTGTGGATGGTTGTGACTCTCCATCATAGTCTTTATCGCTTTGCGGGAGGCTTCGAGAGAACGGCCGTGCGACGGAAGCAATTTGAGGCGTGGTCGTTGACGATGCCGACGGCTTGCATCCAGGCGTAGACGATGACCGGGCCAACGAATTTGAAGCCACGCTTCTTGAGGGCTTTGGAGATTTCTTCAGAGAGAGCGGTGTGGGTGGGGATTGGGCCGGTGGATTGAATTGGCTTGTTGCCGGCCATGCCCCAAACCCACTTTGAGAAATCTTCTCCTGCTGATTGCATGTCGCGATAGATGCGCGCGCCCAGGATGGTGGCTTCGATTTTGGAGCGGGAGCGAACGATGCCGGGGTCTTGAAGCAGGCGGGCGATGTCGGCTTCTTCGAAGCGGGCGACTTTGGCGGGGTCGAAGTTCTTGAAGGCTCTGCGGAAGGCGTCGCGCTTGCGCAGGATCACGATCCAGGCAAGGCCGGCCTGAAAGCCTTCGAGCATGAGGGTTTCCCAGAGGGCGCGGCTATCGAAATTGGGAACGCCCCATTCCTGGTCATGGTAGGCGCGATAGAGGGGATCGTTCGTTGCCCAGGAGCAGCGTTGGAGTTGGTCGTCGATGGTTGGAGTCAATGGTTTGCCTGGCATGTTTTCGATTTGGCTGCTTATCGAGGATAAATCCCTGGGCTATCGAATGGCCTGAGCAGTATTACCGCTGGGTTCATCAGGACAACAGCGAGATGCCCGGGCGGGTGGGCGGGTTTGATAAGTCATGGACGTCCTACGAAGGAGACAGGGAAGCGGCGGGGGTGGGCGCGGCTTGATGAGCGAAGCTAGCGCGGGCGATGCAGATGGATTGGGAACGGGACGGCCGCTTGATTGGTGCAGTTGTTTACTGAGCGGCCGATGGCGTTATCAGGGACGAGGGCAGTGATCAGGGGCGAGGGCCCGGACCGAGGTGGTAAGTGACTCCAAAACCAAACCGCATGTCGTTTTGCACATTTGCGGAGCCGTTGGGGAGCACGGTCCGAACATAGTCCGCTTCGATGAGGCGAATGCCGAAGCGTCTTGATAGGGGCATGTTGACGCCGCCCCCTGTTTGCAGGGCGACGGATCCCGCCGATGATTTGAAAGCAGTGCCAGATGGGAACGTGCCGTCGAACGCATGAACTTCGCCGATGAGTCCATCGCCATAAACCTGGATACGATTCTTGTACCCGCCGTCGCGAGTGGGAGCGGCCCAGAGGCTATGCGTGTAACGCGGACCCGCCAGGAAGGCGATCTTATTTACATCGTAACCGGAGGCGTAGTTCGTGACCTGGTCGCCATTAACGGTTGCTGCGAGCCCAAGCCCCTTCCAGAAAGTGATTGCCACGTCGGCACCGCCACCCTTCAGCCAGAAACAGCACTGCGTGGGCACCACGTCTGCCCGCTCCAAGGTGAAGGAGACGGCGACATCTGTGGATACCGACTGACGAGTTTTCACAAAGTCTCTTTGCTGCGCTGCGGCAGTTGATGGCAAAATACATGCGCTCACAAGGAGCACGCTTCCCAAAATCAAAGTACGCATTGCAAGTTCTCCTTGTTACTGCACGGTCAGCGTGAGCGTGGTGGAATGCGTCAACGCACTCGAGGTTGCCGTTACAACAATGGTGTAGGTCTTTGGCTGTTGCATATAGAAGCCGGTGCCGCTGCCAGTGCCAGAGGCGCAGCCGGTGACGCCAGCCATGGCCGCGAAGCCAGCCATCAGCAACAGCAGCGTGGTGATGCTGCGGCGCAGGCGCTTGCTGACGCGGCGCATCCGGCGCGCAAAGGGCAACAGCAGAAGGCCCCAAAGCAGCGGCGGGAATTTGCGACTGAGCGGTTCGGGATGGGCTTGGCTGACGGTGGCAGCCGCTGCGGGTACCTGAACCGTTAGGCCAAAGTTGGTGAATGCCGTGGTTGCCGGGAAGGACCATGAGGTACCGGTGAGCTGGGTCCACGTTGACGAAGTAATGGTCGCTGTTGCCCCATCCGGCATTCCGCTCACAGTCAGAGTTGTTAGCGTGGGGAAGTTGTTGCCGGAGGTTGGCGTGATGGCCAGCGTGTAATTTGCCGCAGCGCCGGCGTTGACCGTCTGCGACGACCCGCTGGCTCCGTTGGCGGAGACTGAATTCAAAGTGAAGTCCAGCACTGTTTGAGCTAAGGCAGCGCTGGCGACTGCAGCGAAGTTTGAATCTCCACTGTAGGACGCTGTAATCGAGTGAGTGCCGGCTGCCAAGGACGATGTGGTCAACGTGGTTACGCCACCAGATATCGTTCCCGCGCCCAGTACAGTGGTGCCATCCAGGAAATTGACGGTGCCGGTTGGCTGACCTGAGGTTGAGGAAAGGGTGGCAGTCAATGTGATTGCGGTCTGCGCCATGACCGGGTTGGCATTCGATGTGACGAGGACAACCGGCGTGGGGAGGGCGGGCTTTGAGACGACGAGCGTCCCGGTGGTTGAGCCGGTGTAGTTGGTATCGACGATGGTGACGACTACGGCGTAGCTGCCCGCGGCGATTGGTTGTGTAGAGGAGCCGTTGTAGGTGTAGGTGACCGTCAGACCCGCTGGGGCGGTGGTGGAAGTGACTGAGAGCGGGGAGCCGGTGTAGATCTGGTTCAGGCTGCTTGGAGTCAGCGTGACGGTGGCAGCGGCCTTCGATACGACGAGGGTTCCTGTGGTTGAGCCGGTGTAGTTGGTGTCGTTGATGGTGGCGACTACGGCGTAGCTGCCCGCGGCGATTGGCTGCGTGGAGGAGCCGTTGTAGGTGTAGGTGACGTTTAAACCTGTTGGGTTGGTGGTCGATGTGACAAAGAGCGGGGAGCCGGTGTAAGTCTGGTTCAGGCTGCTTGGAGTCAGCGTGACGGTGGCAGCGGCCTTGGTGACGGTGACGTTGGCCGAGCCGGTGACGGTGTTGTAGTCGGCGGTGTCGGTGGGGGTGAAGGTGACAGACTGTGCTGCCGTTCCTACACCGGGCGCTATGGTCGGGGTGGTGAAGGCGAAGGTGCCGGCGGGAGTGGAGGTTCCGCCGCTCAGCGTGGAAGAGGCCAGTGTCTGTCCGTAGGTGAGGCTGCTGGCTGTTGGCCAGGTGATCGAAGTGGGTGTGGCCTTGGTGACGGTGACGTTTGCCGAGCCGGTGACTGTGTTGTAGTCGGTGGTGTCGGTGGGGGTGAAGGTGACCGACTGTGCTGCTGTGCCTACACCGGGCGCGATGGTCGGGGTGGTGAAGGCGAAGGCGCCGGCGGGAGTGGATGCTCCGCCGCTCAGCGTGGAAGAGGCCAGCGTCTGTCCGTAGGTGATGTTGCTGGCTGTTGGCCAGGTGATCGAAGTGGGTGTTGCCTTGTTCACTGTGACGTTTGCCGAGCCGGTGACGGTGTTGTAGTCGGCGGTGTCGGTGGGGGTGAAGGTGACAGACTGCGCTGCTGTGCCTACACCGGGCGCTATGGTCGGGGTGGTGAAGGCGAAGGTGCCGGCGGGAGTGGAGGTTCCACCGCTCAGCGTGGAGGAGGCCAGTGTCTGTCCGTAGGTGATGTTGCTGGCTGTTGGCCAGGTGATCGAAGTGGGCGTGGCCTTGGAAATGGTCATCGTGGCAGTGGCGGTACCGGTGTAGTTGGTATCCGTCAGCGTAGCGACGACCGTGTAGCTACCCGCGTTGGTGGGCGGAACAGACGATTGCGGATAGGTTGTGCCGTTGATGCC
>JBEKPF010000057.1:0-36806 GCA_049521035.1 Occallatibacter sp.
ACACTCACTGCCTTCGCCGTGGTGCGCGAACGAGAGATTGGCACTCTCGAGCAAATCATGGTCACACCCATTCGCCCCACCGAGTTCATCCTGGGGAAGACACTTCCTTTCTTTCTGATTGGTCTCTTCGATGTCTCTCTGATCGCAGTCGTAGGAACTCTCTGGTTCCATGTCCCATTCCGCGGCCACCTGTCCGTGTTGCTCGCGGGGTCAGTCCTGTTCATCACCTGTATGTTAGGTGTGGGCCTGCTGATCTCCACTGTCTCATCAACTCAGCAGCAGGCCATGGTCACAGCATTCTTCTTCATCATGCCAGCGGTAGCTTTCTCTGGATTCGGATTTCCCATTGCTACCATGCCGCAGTGGATGCAATATCTCACTTACCTCGTGCCGCTCCGCTACTTCCTGATTGTGTTGCGGGCCACTTATCTGAAAGGTGCAGGAATGGACATTCTCTGGCCGCAGATGGCAGCCATGGCAGGCCTTGGATTCAGCTTGCTAACCGTCTCCATCCTCCGCTTCCACAAAGCTCTCGATTAAGCCATCCCTATCGAAGATTCGCGAAAGCTAGTCTCGATGATCCCGGTTCGGCCTCAGAAGGCTGGCGGAGGCGCGGATTATGATCAACGTGTGCAATCTCACTACAAACTGGGTGACATTCTTGCCAACGCGATTACGCATGGGATAGGCGCCGTGGCAGCGGTGGTGGGAGCTGTTTACCTGATTGTCGCGTCAACACGCGGCACGGCCTGGCATGTTGTGAGTTGCACTGTGTTTGCAAGTACGCTGGTGCTGGTTTACGTTTGCTCCACGCTTTACCACTCGCTGGTGCGGACGAGGGCGCGACATGTGTTCCAGGTGCTGGACCACTCGGCTATTTACTTGCTCATCGCGGGCACTTACACGCCATTCACGTTGGTTTCGTTGCGCGGACGTGTGGGATGGGTGCTCTTCGGCGTGGTGTGGACGCTGGCGATTGCGGGCGTGATCTTCAAGAGCGTGGCCGTGGGGCGGTTCGCCGTGGCATCCGCACTGGTGTACCTGTTTCAGGGATGGTTCGTTGTGTTCGCGTTCGGGCCACTGCTGCACGCGATTGGCTGGCAAGGCGTGCTGTGGTTGGGCGCGGGTGGCGTTGCGTATACCGCGGGGATTGTATTTTTCGCGCTGGACCGGTTGCGCTACTTCCATGCGACATGGCACCTGTTTGTGCTGGCAGGTAGCACGGCGCATTATTTTGCGGTTCTTTTTTATGTCGTGCCGGCGCGGTTCTGATCAGGGTCGCATCATTGAGTTGATCACGGACTACTGGATGTCTTGAAGGGATCAGGGCTCGAGATTCTGGCGGTTGCCTGGCTCCTTTTTGGTGATCAGGCCGCGAATATGGTGGATGGTGACGATCCACGGAACCAATGCGGAAAAGAAGAAGCGTGCGAGAAGTACGCGTAAACCCGCACTGTGGATGATGGGCCAGTCAGGGTGAAAAGCTAACCAGCATTGCATTGCGAGAACTAACAGCAATGGGAGTACGGACCAGGGCAGCTGGAGCAAGGGCAGGGCGACAAGAGCGAGCACTTGCAGAAGGCAACGGAAAGCATTGCGGAACAGGCGCACGGGGCGGACGCCGAGAACGCCGTCGCTGGTGGAATACCGGCCTAGCTGACGGATGGCAGACTGGAGCGTGTTCTGAGGGCGATAGAAGGCTTTGGCATTCTGCACAAACGCCGGCGGGGTAAGACGCCGGGCTTCAAGATCGAAATGAGTGTCGTCTCCGAGGAGAACCGATTCTGGAAAGCCGCCGATGCGCTTCCAAAGTTCTTTGGTAAAAGCCATGGAGCGGGCAGTGCAAGACTTGGAGGGCGCGGACGCGGAGAGCTTGACGCCGAGAAAAGGTGCAGAGGCAATGTCCCAGAGAGTGGGGTCGATGAGGTCGAGACAGGCGCCGCCAAGGGCGTACTCGGCATTGGAAGCGACGATGGGCGCGGTGATGCTGGCGAGCCAATCGCGCGCGTAGGTGCAACCCGCGTCGGCACAGGCGATGATTTGCGAAGTGGCGGCGGCGATGGCTACGTTGCGTCCGCGAGAGACAGGCCCGGGACAATGCTTGAGATTGCAGGATTCGTCGCGGATGGGCCGGAGCGTGGGACGCCTGCTGGCCGTGTCTACGAGCCATTCCCAGGTACCGTCAGTAGAACCGCCGTCCACAATAACGACCTCGGATGCTGGCGGCACCTGCGCAAGCAGGCTGGGGACGAGCCGCGCAATATCCTGAACCTCATTGAGGACGGTGGCAATGACGGCAACTGATGGCATTTGGGAAGTATAAAGGCGCAAGTCAGATGAGAACCGTGACGGTCTTCTGTCCACGGGGGAGTGAAGCTGTCAGGCGCCTTAAGGAGAGATCTGGCTGGGAATGATCTCAGTGCCAGACTGCTTGAATTTGAAATGCAAGTTCCATGTGCTGGGGACGGCCGTGCCATTCACTTGCGCGGGTTTGAACTTCCAGTTCTGCGCAGCTTGCAGGGACATTTTGGCGAAGTACTTACTGGGCCCCGGCGAATCGACGGTTGCGCTGGAGACATTGCCGCTGGAGTCCACTTCGACTCGCACCTTAACGTTGACCTGGCCGTGAATGGATTGGACCGCGCTGGGAAGCAAATCGGGCATCGCGCGTTCATTGACTGCGCCGGTTGCTGCTCCCGCCTGGGAAGTGCGAGTCGTCGGTGCGGCGGAGGGGTGAGCCTTGGCGCTGCGACTCATAGGTACTGAAGCGCGAGGCCGGGGCAGAGTTGTCGCGGGCAAGGTTGGCTGGACTGCTACGGGCGGCGGCGGGTGTACGTGATGAGAGCGCCAAACCAGAGCGGTGATGAAGGCAACGAGAAAAAACGCCGCAGCGAGAATTGCCGGTCCTCGATGTCTGGGAGGAATCGGAATGGGTATTTCATCGGCGGGTTCGGGCAGAACTGGCTCAGCGGGGATCGGCTGCGTGCGAACAGAATATGGTTTGAGGTGAAGCTTGATATCGCTGAGCGCGCATCGGCGCAAAGGGTCGGTGCGGAGACATTGTTGCGCAATGTCGTGAAAGGGCTGCGGAATGGACGGCGGCACAATCGGCTCGCCCTCACTGGATCTGTCCCAGATGGGATATTGGGTGAGAGCTTCAATGAGGAGCACGCCGAGCGCCCAGATATCAGCGGCCGGTGAGATCGGTTCGCTGGCGAGTTCGGGCGCAGCATAAACGTGCGGCGCAGCCATGTGCCCGACTGGTTTTCCGATGGCCTGAAGGCAATCTGACGACAGCTTGATGCAATCTTCGACGCCGAGAATGTTCGATGGCTTGAGGTGACCATGCACGAGGCCCATGCCATGAAGATAGGCGAGCGCGTCGACGACCGGGAGGAGCATTTCGCCGGCTTCGGTAGGCGAGAGCGGGCGTTCGGGGAGAATTTCGGAGAGCACCTCTTCAGGATGTTCCGTGACCTTATAGATGAGAAAGGAGGTGTCAATCTGATATCTGCCGCCTTGAATCAGGCGAATGAGATGAGGATGAGTGAGCGGGGCGGCGAGCTCCCAGGCGGCGATGCGGGCTTCCGCATCCTCAGCATCGGCCGGGATAAACTCGATGTCGGCCTGTTTCCAAGGCAGCCCGTGCACCTCCGCGAGGAAGGTGCCACCGGAGGCGGAGGCACCTAACCACTGGAGAAGGGTGAACTTACCGTCGATGACTCGTCCCACCCAATCGGCACGAATTGACGTTGTATTCATTGGCGTACCTATTTTATCCGAGGCGGGAGCACCCTCCCCTTGGCGATGCTGGTTCAGGTGGATCCTGGTGTGGCGGGTGAGTGGAAACCCGCTCCGAGCCGCGTCCCGCGGCTAATTGACCCGAATAGCGCTTTAACGATAGAATTATAGAGTTTGGCGATGCACCTCTTTGAGGCTGCAGGGTTGTGTCGGGCTCACCGCTTGAAACAGTTGCGTGTGTGCGGTCCGCTTGCCCGTGACAGTCACTCTCTGTATGCGCCCCAATGCAGTATGAAGTATACGATTTTGAATGCGCCTCGTTTTGAGACCGGAGCGCTGGAGGGTTTGTTATGTACGCAGTGATTCGCACCGGTGGGAAGCAGTACCGGGTCGCTCCAGGCGACGTTGTGAAAATTGAGAGCGTGATTTCCGAAGACAAGACCGTCGAGTTCAGTGACGTGCTGGCAGTTTCGGGCGAGCCAGGCAACCTGTCAAAGCCGGCCACAGCCAAAGTAACCGCCGAAGTACTGGGCGAGGGACGCGGCAGCAAGATTCTGGTCTTCCACCTGAAGCGGAAAAAGCAGTACAAGAAGCTGCAGGGACACAGGCAGAACTTTACCGAGGTTCGCATCAAGGCCATTGAGGCCGACGGCGTGACCTACACCGCCGCCGTCTAGGCAGCGCACCAAACTCTTAGAAGGGGAACAAGGCAATGGCACATAAAAAGGGTGGAGGCAGTTCCACAAACGGACGCGACTCGAATGCACAGCGGCTGGGCGTGAAGGCATTTGCCGGCGAGTTAATTACCGGCGGCACGATCATCATTCGGCAGCGCGGGACTCGGATCAAGCCTGGCGTGAATGTAGGCATTGGCTCGGATGACACGCTCTTTGCCAAGGTAACGGGGCGAGTGAAGTTCCAGGACCGCGGCAATCGCGGGCGTTTCGCTTCGATTGAGCCGGTTGCGGCCGAATAAGACCGGCAAGAAGTCAGAAAAGGGCCGCGGCGTTGCCGTGGCCTTTTTCTTTTGGCCGGTGAAACCGAGCTGTGCAAAACGAAAGTATCCAAAACGAGAGAAGGCCAAACCCTGGGGTTCGGCCTTCGATTTCTGCGGATTTGCAGGTTCTATTAGGTTTCTGACTCGCTGTTCTTGAGGTTTCTATTCAGCACCTTCTCAACTACTCTCTCCACATCGGTAAGGAAGAAGCTGTTGGCGGGCTGCTGCACAGCCACCTGAGTTCCGGTATGGCCTAGCGCCGAAGCGATTTCGTTCCAGCGATAGATGGTGGAATTGACGGGTAGAACCACGGGCTTGCGGACCCGTTCGGGGAATCTGCAGTAAGTGACCCATATCCCCAGGGATACCAGGATCAGCGACTCGTAGATGAACTGCACCGAAGCGGTTAACGAGGAGTGAGAGTTGATGAACAACGCGAGCACCAGATCGTTAGCGGACATCAGCCCGAATCCCAGTGCGACCCCAAACGCAATGTCGCGGACTGAAAGCCGCAACGCATTCATGCTCAAGCAGAGAAAACCGAGCAAGCACAGCTCAAGGATACTGACTGAGCGCATGAGACCCGCTGCAACATCCGGGATGATGAGAATGCCACGGTGGGCGAACGAAATTGAAGAAAAGGTGACGATTACCGAGGCAAGGACCGCCCAGCGGAAGATCACGATTCCAAAGCGCATCAGGCCCGGGAAAGAGGAGAGCGCGGAGCGGAACACTTCAATGCAAATGAAGAAGAGGAGAATAGCGCTGGCGGTATAGTTAGCCCAGTAGCCGTAGAAGTAGGCTGGGTAGTAATTATGTCCCCACGGCTGTGAATACACCCAGAGAGCCGCCATAAGTACTGGAGTCGACGCCACGCGCAGCGCCAAGTAGCTCGCCATCGCCGGGAAACGGCTGCTGAGCCTCTTACGCCAAAACAGGAGGGCGACGACACACCACAAAGCAAACTCTGTCACACTTAACAACGACATTGCGGTCTGCGAAGACATAAGGGGACTTCACCATCCTAAGAGAACTCTCCTAGAATAGCGCCTAGAACCCTTTCACTCAACAAGAAAAGGGATTTATTCTATGGCACTTTGGCGCCATTACTTCAGTCCCGCAGATTTAGATTACTTCGGTTCCCGGCGGTGTATTAGTTCTCTGGGGGGCAAGTGGGGATGCCAGGGCCACACATCGGGACAGGCAGGTCGGTAGATACTGCCTGGCGGCTCGCGAGGACATGATTTGTGGTGGAAGATGAGACCGAGGCAGCTGCAACACCAGCGAAAACCAGAGACAAGGCGAATACGCGAATAGCAAGTTTCATTTTTGGTAACCTCTCTTGAGTTTTTGAATGGCGGGAAATCAACCCGTCTACAACTAAAGAGGGTAGTGCAGAATTGCGGCTAAGTCCAGTTATTTCATCTGTGTCTTTCTTTTTTCTGTCATTTGATTACCTCAGTAACTCTCCCGCTTAAGTAACAACGGCGTGATTACCTATTCCAGGGAGGCAATCGTTACCTGCGCGACACCCCCACTCACGTGCTAAAATACTAATAGGTAAAACTCGCGTAAAGCCCCTGTCTTTCAAGCGGTTAGTCCCCGATTTCCAGCCCGGATTCGAGCATCCGGGAACCGCCGACCCGGAGCTCAAAAGCGAAAGGAATGCGAACTTAAACTTATGGCGACCAAACCCATTGCAACGGAAACACCTGCCGACCTTTCTCTAGCCGGCGACAAGAACGGCAGCTACACGGGAGAGAACATTACAGTTTTGGAGGGGATGGAGCATGTCCGTCTCCGACCCGCCATGTACATTGGCTCAACCGGCGAGATGGGTTTGCATCATCTTGTCTACGAGGTGGTGGACAACTCGGTGGATGAGGCGCTGGCCGGCTACGCAACGAAGATCGACGTGATCATCCATGTAGACAACTCGATCACAGTAATCGATGACGGCCGCGGCATTCCAGTAGACATGAAGACGCTCGCCAACGGCGAGGAAATGCCGGCCGTGCAAGTGGTGCTGACCAAGCTGAATGCCGGTGGTAAGTTTGACGCCTCCAACTACAAGGTTTCTGGCGGCCTGCATGGTGTGGGTGTGAGCTGCGTCAACGCGCTCAGTCAGGAGCTGAACGTCGAAATCTGGCGCGACGGCCACACATGGGAGATGGACTTCAGTTGCGGAGTTGCAACCAGCGAATTGCGCAAGGCGGGCACGAGCAAGCGGCTCGGAACCAAGGTACATTTCCTGCCTGACAAGACGATCTTTACCGCCACCGAGTTCAACTTCGACACGCTGGCCCAGCGGCTGCGTGAGCTGGCGTTCCTCAACAAAGGCCTGGAGATCACGCTCACGGACGAACGCACTGCTGACCCCAAGACCGGAGAAGCACGGCGCGCAGAGTTCAAATACGCGGGCGGCATTGCCGAGTTTGTGAAGCACCTGAACCGCGGCAAGCAGGTACTGCATGAGAAGCCGATCGTGATGGAGGCTTCGCGTGACGGGGTCGAGATCGAGATTGCGCTGCAGTACAACGATAATTACTCCGAGAGCGTGTTCAGTTTTGCCAACAACATCAATACAGTGGATGGCGGCACGCACCTTTCCGGCTTCCGCACCGCACTCACCCGCACCATCAACGCCATCGGCCAGCAGCTCGGACTCTTCAAGGACATGAAGGAGAATCTGAGCGGCGACGATGTGCGCGAGGGTTTGGTGGCCGTGGTCAGCGTCAAGCTGCCGCAGCCGCAGTTCGAAGGACAGACCAAGGGCAAGCTCAATTCCGATATTGCCGGAACGGTGCAGGCCTTCGTCAACGATCGGCTGGGAGCATTCATGGAGCAGAACCAGCCGGTTGCCAAGAAGATCATCTTCAAGGCTATCGATGCCGCACGGGCCCGCGAGGCGGCCCGCAAGGCACGCGATCTGACCCGGCGCAAAGGCGCGCTGGATGGCGGCGGTTTACCAGGAAAGTTGGCTGATTGCAGCGAACGCAATCCTGACCGCTGCGAACTGTATCTGGTCGAGGGCGAAAGCGCCGGCGGCACAGCCAAGCAAGGACGCGATCGACGCTTCCAAGCCATCCTGCCGTTGAAGGGCAAAATTCTCAACGTGGAGAAAGCTCGCTACGACAAGATGCTGGGCCACGAAGAAATCCGCGCCATGATTACGGCTCTCGGCTGCGGCATCGGCAAGGACGACTTCGACGCGACCAAGATCCGCTACGGCAAGATCATCCTGATGACCGACGCCGATGTGGACGGTTCGCACATCCGCACCCTGCTGCTCACGTTCTTTTTCCGCCACATGACGGAACTGATCAAGCGCGACAACATCTACATTGCACAGCCACCGCTGTATAAGATCAAGAAGGGCCGCTCCGAGCAGTACATCAAGGACGATCGAGAACTGAAAAAGTTCGCGACCAATCGCGCCTCCGAGGGGATGATCGTCCGCCATGGTGAAGCGGCCAGCCGCATCGAAGGCTCCGTCCTCACGCGCTTCATGAGCACCCTTAGCGAGTACCTGGACTTCGTGGAAAAAGTGGACAAGCGTATTCGCAGCGAGAGGCTGACGGAGCTTATCGCGCGCATTGAATTCATGCATCGCGCCGACTTCACATCGAAAGACGAAAGCAACATTCCACCCAAGCTTGCTGCGCTTCATGCGGAACTGACCGAGCAGAAGGACGCATTGCAGTTCAAATCCGTCAGTGATCCGGTCGAGGACGAGGAACACCACACCTGGTCCGTGTGCTTTACCGATTCCCAAGGTGCTCACCGCTGCATCGACTGGGCACTCGCTTCCAGCCCCGAGTTCAAGGGGATGATGACGAAGTACCTGCTGATCAAGGAATTCCTAGAGCCACCGTTCCTCATTGAGTTCGCAGCCAAAGGCTCCGCTACCGAAACAGCCGCTGAGCCGACTGCGGAAGATGATGGGGAAGCAGCGGAGAGTGCCGAGGCCAAGGCAGAGGCCACTCAGGCCCGCAGAACCGCCCGCTTGCTACAAGAGCCCGTCGAGAAGCAAACCGCCCGCGAGCTGTTCACCTACATTGTCGAACAGGGCAAGAAGGGTTACGATGTGCAGCGCTACAAGGGCCTGGGCGAGATGACGGCGACCCAGCTCTGGGAGACCACGATGGACCCCGAGCGGCGAACCCTGCTGCGAGTCAGGCTCGAAGACATCGTCGAAACCAACGAAATCTTCACAACGCTGATGGGTGAAGACGTAGAAAAGCGTCGGAAGTTCATTGAAGACAATGCACTAGATGTGAAGAACTTGGACATCTGAGGTCTAAGCAAGAACATGCCTAGATCTGCGAAATGGTTTTCCGGCTTTGCGCATCGCGTCTTTGCACGCCCAGATACGACTGCGGTTTTGTCAGCGTTCGTCATTCTGGGGATTGCTGCGGGATCGCCGCTTACCGCTGCCGCACAACCGCGAGTGCTAGTGTACACGCGTAACTACACAAGCGACGGCAAGGGATATGTACACGACAACATCGCATCCAGCGTACAGGCAATCAAGAAAATGGGCGCTGAAAAGGGATTTGCTGTCGACGTCTCAGAGGATCCCGCCACTTTCAGTCAAGCCAATTTGAAGCAGTACTCCGCAATTGTCTTTTCAAACAGCAACAACCAGGCCTTCTCAAGCGATGCGCAACGAGACGCCTTTCGCCAGTACATCGAGGCTGGTGGAGGCTTTGTCGGTATTCACTCCGCGTCTGGTTCCGAGCGTGATTGGCCCTATTTCTGGTCAGTACTTGGCGGCAGATTTTCCGCCCACCCCAAAATGCAAACATTTACTGTTCGGGTTGCCGACGCGGCCTTCCCTGCGGCCAAGAACCTTCCGGCACAGTTTGAATGGACCGATGAATGCTATTTCATCGATCACCTGAACCCCGATATACACCCCGTGCTGGTTACGGATCGTGGGAAGCTGAGCGCGCTGGAACAGTTGAAGATTGATGTTGCGAGCTTCCCTAATTCCCTGCCTCTGGCGTGGTATCACCAGTTTGATGGAGGCCGGGAATTCTATCTTGCCCTTGGGCATAACAAGGAGGACTATTCGAATCCCATCCTCTACGGAATCATCGAGAACGGCATTCTGTGGGCAATAGGCGCGGCTCGCTGAAGGAGCTCTTCCGGAGTTCCGCCAAGGAATCCTCTCATTTATTCATGGCATTTGGCTGGTTTTTGGCGTAAAGTGACGCAATGTTTTTCCCCGAAGGCGACATTCTGCGTGCTTTTGAGGAGGAAGAGTTTTTTCCGCATTTCCAGCCCTTGGTGGAACTGCGAACCAGCCAGTTGGCCGGTTTTGAAGTTCTTGCACGATGGAATCATGGGAAGCTGGGTTCAATTCCGCCGGACATCTTCATTCCGGTCGTCGAGAAGAGTGGCCTGATCAACGGGCTTACGAAAACGATGCTGGAAAAGGCATTCGCCGTTAGTCCCCTCTTGCCTCCTAATACGACGCTGTCTGTGAATCTCTCCCCCGTACAACTGCTCGATTCCGCTTTGCCAACAAAGCTGGAAGCCGTCGCTTCAAGGAACAACTTTTCGCTGCAGCGCGTCACCTTTGAGATCACGGAAAGTGCGCTCGTCGACGACCTTGCTCGCGCGCAATCAGTCGCCGGCGACTTGAAGGCGCTGGGATGCCGACTCGCGCTCGACGATTTCGGCACCGGTTATGCCAGCCTCAAACACTTGCAGGCGTTGCCATTCGATGAGTTGAAAATAGACAAGAGCTTTGTGGGCGCGATGACCGCAGCGCGCGAAAACAGAAAGATTGTGGCCGCGGTTGTTGGTCTGGGACACAGTCTTGGCGTCTTGACCGTCGCTGAAGGCGTGGAGACTAAGGAACAGGCCAACATGCTTCTTTGGCTTGGTTGCGATCTTGGCCAGGGATGGCTCTTTGGCAGGCCAGCTCCGGCTGACGAGATTCCCCGATTGGTACTTGCAGTGATCAAGGCCTCCACTGCATTTCTGCCTGCGCCCGTTGACGCAGATTCCATCATGGGACTTGAGGCATTGCCGGCACAAAGGCATGCACAGTTACAGGCTATCTACGACGGCGCACCAGTGGGTCTGTGCTTCCTTGACCGGAAGATGCGTTACGTCAGCCTGAATTGCCACCTTGCAGAGATGAACGGATCGCCGATCGCCTCTCATATCGGCAAGACCCCGAAGGAGCTTGTACCTGAGATCTTTCCTCTGATTGAGCCTCATATTCGCCGTGCTCTGAAAGGGGAGTCTGGAAGCGGCGTCGAGATTTCCAGGCCAAGCGCGGACGCCGGCGGCGACGGGCGCACACTGCTTGGGTCTTATCGGCCCGTGCGCGACGAGGCAGGAGAAGTGCTGGGCGTATCGGTCGCCATTGTTGACATCACGGAAAGGAAACGCGCGGAAGAGGCGCTGCGGCAGGGGGAAGAACACTATCGCCACATGGTCGAGCTCAACCCTCATACGCCCTGGGTTCTGGATGCCGACGGCAAAGTGATCGAGGCAAGCTCAAGATGGCAGAAGACTACCGGGATGGAGATGGAAGAGGCGATGGGCGACGGATGGATGCGGGCATTGCATCCCGACGACGTGGAACACACCACCCGGGCCATCCAGGAAACGCTGCGCACGGGGAAACCCATTGACATCGAATATCGAGTGAAGAGCCTCGACGGATCGTGGAAATGGATGTGGTCGCGCGGTTCCGCAGTCATTGGCCCGTCTGGAGAGGTTCTTCGCGTCTACGGGACAGTCGAAGACATTGAGCGCCCCAAGACAGTGGAGCACGCTCTGGAGCGATGTCAAGCTGGGCTGCAGGCCACGTTCGACGCCGTTCCGGTGGGCATGATCCTGGCTGATGCGCCGGAAGGAAATGTTGCCATGGCGAACCAGGAGGCGCATCGCATTCTTCGAAATGCCATTCAGCCCGGTCAGAGGATTGCCGATTATCGCAGATGGGCAGCAACCTGGGAAGACAATCAGCCGCTCAAGCCGAATGAGTATCCGCTTGCCCGTGCCATCCTCCACGGAGAGACCATCCGTGCACAGACGGTGTATTTCCAGAAAGAAAGCGGCGGACGAACCCGCGTTGCTTTATCCGCCTCCCCAATCTACGGACACAATGGCGAAATCGTTGCCGGCGTGATGGTGATTGAGGAGATGGCCGATAAGCCGACGCCCAGTTAACTGATCATTCACAGAAAACTACTTCTCTTCTTCCCGTACTCTTTCCCGTGTTGCGATGATAGCCTTCGTGCTGGAGTAAAAACAGGAGGGGACTGTGTACATTTCTCTTGATCGACTTGCTGCAATCGGAATCGCAATCACACTCGGAATCGGATTAACAATGCAGGCTTTTTCACAGAATGCCGGACAAGACGCTAAGCCATCTGTTGCTGCACCTTCGACGCAGGCGATGCGGGCCAATCCGGACGAGGGCAATTACAATCCAGTCGCAGACCCGAAGGCGGTGGTCACTGCGGGCCACGCGCGGTTTACGGTGCTGACTCCGGAGCTGATCCGCATGGAATGGGCGGCGGATGGGAAGTTTGAGGATCATGCTTCATTCGTGTTTTTGAATCGGCGGCTGCCGGTGCCAGACTTCCATTACACCGAGCCCAATGCAGGAAACACTCACCTCATCAGCACCACCTCGCTGACGCTGACCTACAAGCCAACTGGGGATGGCAGGTTCACGCCTGACAGTCTCTCGATCGAACTAACTAGCGACGGCAAGCGGGTGCTGTGGCATCCGGGGATGACGGACCCGGAGAATCTGCAAGGGACCACGCGCACGCTGGACGGCGCGCTGGGCGGCAAAACGCAGGAGCCGATTGAACAGGGGCTAGTATCGCGTTCCGGCTGGGCGCTGGTGGATGACTCGACACGGCCACTGTTCGACTCGGCGGATTTCAGCTTCAGGGCGGGAGAAAAGAGTCCGTGGCCTTGGGTGATCGAACGGCCGGCAGGTGAACGCCAGGACTGGTACTTCTTCGGCTATGGACACGACTACCGCAAGGCGCTGGGTGACTATGTGCGCGTGGCCGGACGGATTCCGCTGCCGCCGCGATTTGCGTTCGGTGCTTGGTGGTCACGGTACTGGGCCTATAGCGACCAGGAACTGGATGAATTGGTGAAGGGTTTTCACGAGAACGATGTGCCACTGGATGTGTTCGTGATCGACATGGACTGGCACATGAGCGAAGAACAGCTTAAAGCCGCAGGAGACGTTGACCAATCGGGTGAAAGGCTCGGATGGAGCGGCTATACATGGAACAAGCTGCTTTTTCCCGACCCCGATCAGTTTCTTGCGAAGCTTCATGCGGAGGGTTTGAAAACGACACTGAATCTGCATCCGGCGTCCGGCGTGCAGCCGTGGGAACGGGCCTATCCAGCGATGGCCAAGGCGATGGGTATCGATCCGGCGACGAAACAATATGTGCCCTTCGACATCACCAACAAGAAGTTCGCTACCAACTACATGAACCTGTTGCACCATCCGCTGGAGAAGCAAGGTATCGATTTCTGGTGGCTGGACTGGCAGCAGAAACAGCCCACCAAAATGGCCGGCGTGACACCAACATGGTGGCTCAACTACGTCCATTTCACTGACCAGCAGCGCGAGGGCAAACGGCCGCTGCTTTTTCACCGCTGGGGAGGGCTGGGCAATCATCGCTACCAGATCGGGTTTTCCGGCGACACGGTTTCTGTTTGGGACTCGCTCGCGTTTCAGCCTTGGTTCACGGCCACCGCAGCCAACGTTGGATACGCTTATTGGAGCCACGATATCGGCGGCCACATGCCCGGCGTCGTCGATCCGGAGCTTTTCACACGCTGGGTGCAGTTTGGGGCCTTCAGCCCCATTCTGCGAACGCACACCACCAAGAATCCTGAAGCAGAGCGGAGAATCTGGGTCTATCCTGAGCCTTATTCATCCGTCCTGCGCTCCACGTTCCAGCTTCGCTACGCCTTGCAGCCCTATCTATATACGGAGGCGCGGCGCACGTACGACACGGGTGTAGCCTTCTTCCGTCCGCTCTACTACGACTGGCCGGAGGAGGACGCGGCCTACTCCAGCAAGGGTGAGTACCTCTTTGGTGACGCGATGCTGGCCGCCCCCGTGGTTGCGCCAGCCGACAAGACCAGTGGCCTGGCCACCGAGCAGGTCTGGCTGCCGAAGGGCGAGTGGATCGAGTGGCCCACGGGCAAGCATCTCACCGGGCCAGCCACGATGGAACGCACCTTCAGCATCAATCAAACGCCGGTCTATCTGCGCGCCGGAGCGATTGTGCCTATGCAGCCGCCCATGCACTACACGGGAGAAAAACCAGTAGATCCCCTGATTGTGAATGTGTGGCCGCTTGAGCCTGGCGCGAGCTCGAGTTACTCGGTGTATGAGGACTCGGGCGTTTCAGTCGAATATCAACACGGCGTGTTTGCGCGCACGCCGATCAAAGCCATGCAAACGAGCGACACGCTGCGGGTAGAGATCGGGCCGGTGGAGGGTGGCTATCCTGCAATGCCAAAAACGCGTGGCTTTGAGGTGCGGCTGCCCGCTGATTGGCCGCCAGCGCAAGTGACCGTGAATGGCGTGGCTGCGAAGCGTGCCGGACCGACCGGCAAAGGTGGTTGGAGTTTCGAGGGCAACACACTGACGACAGTGATTCCCGTGTCGAGTGGGAGCGTCGCGGCAAAGATAGTTGTGGAAGTGCGACGCGCGGCAGGGCTGACTGCGCGGCGGAGCGAGTTAGATGGCTTTGCAGGAGCGATGACCCGACTGCGCGCCGCCACAGATGCCATGCACCAGACACAGCCTGCCGCCGATGCGCCCGATCCCCTGATCGACGCGATGCAGGCCGGCGACCGGCTCAGCTACCACCCTGAAAACGCGGTAGCGGAGATTGCTCACTTCCACGAAGTGCTGCCAAAAGCGCAGGCCTCGGTGTCCGAGATTGGCGCAACCTATGCCGAACACCTGGAGGAGCGCATCAAACGCTACTCCCCGGAAAAATGGCTGCCGAAAGGCATCGACATGGAAACCCAGAAGCAGCATCGTCTGGACGCCATGGCCAGAGCCTTGAAGCTGATGGACGAAGCGAACAAGTAAGGTATCTTGTAGTTTTGAGATGTAACTTGGAGATGCGGGACGGGGGTCCCGCATCCCCTGATCGTTACGAGTGACGCTCTTCAGAACAGCACGAAGAGCCCGTAGCCTTGATCTGCACAATTTCTGGCTGGACATAGCCCTGCGTCGGGTCCACGACATACCCGTCGGTGTACTTGTCGTGATGGCGAACCCAGGCCATGCTGTGCCTGAGACGCTCTTCATCACGACCCTTCGGCACGTGGTCAAGGATGTTATAGGTCCCGACAAAAATATCGAGCCCGCGCTCATAGCTCGAATAGGTGTGGAAGATATCTCCGTTCGCGTCTTTTGCGAACACACTGAGCCCAGGGCCTTCCTCGCTGGGAAAATCCATCTGTTTGTAGTTGTACTCAACCTTGCCCTTCGCTCGTTCCTCAGGGGAGAAGGACACATGATAGTCAAAGTTGAAATCGGTGTCGAAGGACGAGACCCATTTGAACTTCCATCCCATGCGCTTCTTGAAGGCTTCAATCTGTGCGATGGGCGCCCGCGAAACCACGACGAATGCCACGTCGCGATTGGCGAGGTGAATGGTCATGCCATCGAAGTGATCGGCAAGGTACGAACAGCTCGGGCAACCTTCGCTCCAGCCAGGACCGAACATGAAGTGGTAAATCACAAGCTGGCTGCGCTTGCCAAAGAGATCGGCGAATGTCTCCTTGCCGGCAGAGCCCTCGAAGACATATTGCTTCTCCACTTTTTCCCAGGGAAGCTGCCGGCGTTGGCTGCTTAGCTCATCGCGCAGCCGCGTGAATTCCTTCTCTTTCGCGAGGAATTCCTTGCGCGCGCTAAGCCAATCTTGGTGCGAGACGATCTTTGGATTTTCAATCGCTGTCATGGTGCTGGACATTTTGATCCTCCTTCGTGCCGGGTTCTATGGGCGTTTGATGCACGATTGTCTTCGCGCGGGTTTTAATGATCGCCAAGGCCGCGAGCCCTCCGGTCGATGTCGCTTTGATGGCGACCAGCGCTGCGGCTGCGAGGCATATTGGACACATAGCTTCCTCCGCTTTGAGGTCAACGGCGAATGCGACGAACCGTCCGTGAAGACTACTTGGCTTCTGCGTGCTTACGAATACGATCGAGTATCGATGCCCATCCCTTGCTCACACCGCCTCTGTGATCATCCTGAATGAAGCCGAGCGCGGTGTGGCGAAAGGCGATCAAGGTTCCGCCATCTACTTCCTTCAACCTGTACTGCACGTTGGAGACGAAGGGGTAAGACGCGAATAGGGGTCCGCATATTTCAAGCAATGTTGGCCGCTTGATGGCCTGCACATGGCCCCAAAGATGGCCGTTGTTGTCGCCGAGGTCGCGATACCAGCGGCCTCCGGGCCAGGGTTCGATCTTCATCGGCATGGGGTCGCCTGGTCCTCGCTCATTGTGCGGGCCGATCTGTTCGAGCAACGCGTCAAAGGTGACTGCGAGGGACGCATTGACGTGGATTTCCTGCTTGATATCAAGAGTCATGTTCTCAATGCTCAGTGCTGTGGTGCTCATGGATCCTCCTCGGGGTCGGTTTATTTTCCGGGCTTCGGAATCGGCTGCACTTCGTTCATCTTTTGCTCTGCAAGCTGTTTTACGCGGCTTAACTGGTGCCGCCAGAATTGCTCAAACGTGCCCGCCCACTCGTGCAAGGGGCGGATTGCCTCGGCGTTGGTTCGATAGAACTTGTGCCGGCCATCGCGCCGGACATGAACCAGGCCTACGCTTCGCAGTACGCAGAGGTGCTTTGAAACCGAGGGCTGGTCGAGATTCAGGGCGGCTACGATATCCCCCACCGGGCGCTCACGAGGCGCAAGGTAGCTGAGAATCTGCCGGCGGCGAGGTTCGGCGACTGCGTTAAAAGCATCGGTAGTGGTGGCGGCGCGAGCCATGAACGGGACAATACATGTCTATATGGGAATATGTCAAGAGACTTTTTCAGCACCCAGACAATTCGATGCAGCGTTGAAACTGAAGCGAAGCGTTTGCACTCAACAATGGAAAACGTTTACGATGCGCGCTTATGAGAAATCATGTCCGCATTGTGCCTTGTGTTTTATTTCTGGCCGCGCCGCTCGTTTTTTCGCAGGCTCCGACTGCCGCCACCGACCCGCTGGCGCCCACGCAAGGCGTGAAGTCGGCTGCGGAGATTGACCGCGAGTGGCAGCAATCGGTGAGCAAATACGACGTTGAACGGAACAGGTTGCTGGCGATCGAGGAGAAACAGGAAAACGACGGTCCGTATCGTGCAGACTGGGCCACGCTGATGAAGTACCAGCAGCCGCAATGGTACAAGGACGCGAAGTTTGGCATCTTCATCCACTGGGGCGTGTATTCGGTGCCTGCCGCAGTGAACGAGTGGTACCCGCGCAACATGTACAGGCCCGGCGAGGGCGCATACAAGGATTTTCAGGAACGCTTCGCTTCGAAGGATCCGGCCGAGAAAGATGCGAAGGGATACAAGGATTTAATTCCTCTGTTTCGCGCAGAACACTTTGATGCCAACGAGTGGGCAAAGCTGTTTAAGGAATCGGGCGCGCGTTACGTGGTGCCGGTGGCGGAGCATCATGATGGGTTTTCAATGTATGACTCGGGACTATCCGATTGGACGGTGGTCAAGATGGGACCGAAGCGCGATACGCTGGCTGAGCTAGCCACGGCGATTCGCAGCCAGGGGCTACATTTTGGGCTGAGCTCGCATCGCGCCGAGCATAACTTCTTCTATGACGGCGGGCGTGCCATTCGCTCCGATGTGAACGATCCCAAATACGCATCTCTCTATGGACCTGCGCATCAGTGGTTCGCTGCACCTGGTGACGCGCACGGGCTTGATGACGACTGGACGTATGTGAGCGAGGCGTGGACGCGCGATTGGCTGGCACGCGACACAGAGCTGGTGGAGAAGTACAAGCCGGAGGTTGTCTATTTCGACTGGTGGATCGGTCAGCCTAACTTTCGCCGCGCGGTGACGCAGTTTGCCTCGTTCTATTACAACTTTGCCGAGGCCCACGGCTACAAGGGAGTGATCGACTTCAAGGACTACTCGCTCAATTGGAAGGCCGGCACACGCGATTTTGAACGTGGGCAACTGGACCATATTCTCGCGGATCACTGGCAGACTGATACCTCAATCAGCAACGGCAGTTGGGGCTACATTGAGCACGATACGTTCAAGTCACCGGAGTTTCTGATTCACCAGCTCGTGGACATCGTGAGCAAGAACGGCAACCTGCTTTTGAATTTTGGGCCCAAGTCAGATGGAACGATTCCTGACGAGATTCGGAGCACGCTGCTTGAGATGGGCGCATGGCTGAAAGTGAACGGCGACGCCATCTACGACACCACGCCATGGACAACATTCGGCGAAGGGCCGACGCAGGTGAAGGGCGGAGCCTTCCACGACACCGACACCAAGCCGTATACGGCGGACGATTTTCGATTCACCGCCAAAGGGACTACGGTGTACGCCATCGGCATGGCCTGCCCGACTGACTCGAAGGCCACCATTCATTCGCTGGGCTGGGCGCATGAGGGGAAATCGATTCCGATTGGTTCAGTTGAGTTGCTAGGGTCGACTGGTAAGGTGACCTGGACTCAAGGCGAGGACGCGCTCATCGTGACGCTGCCGGCCGGCGCGGCCTGCAAGTACGCGTACGCGCTGAAACTGACTCCTGCGATGAAATAAATAGGACGGCGGGTGACGCGGTCACTTCGCCAGATTCAGTTATAGTTTGCGAAAGGCATTCTTCTTCGCAAAGGAAACTCTGGCAATGACATTGGACCGTCGAGGATTTCTCTCTGCTTGCAGCCGCGCAGGCATTACTTCGGCATTGCTGCCGGGAATCTTGTATATGCTGGCCTCGCAGGCGCAGGAGGCCAGCCCCGCCGCCGAGCACAAGGAACTGGCGAAAATTACGCCGGAGATGCTGGACCAGGCTTCCACACTGGCCGGGGTGGGGCCGTTTACCGCGGAACAAAAGAAGATGATGCTGGATGGGCTGAATGACCAGCGGGATTCTTATGAGCCGATACGGGCGCTGAAGATTCCCAACTCCGTGCCGCCGGCGTTTGTGTTTCATCCGTTGGCGGCGGCAACGCCCACCCCGGCCAAGAAGTGGGAAGCGGATGCCAATGGCCTAATCAGCCTTGGCGATCGGCGACCCGGCGCATTCACTGTTGATGGCCTGCCGTCGCCACCGGCGCACATCGGGGACTTAGCTTTTGCCACCGTAACTGAATTGGCTGCGCTTTTGCAGACGAAAAAGATCACGTCGTTGGCCCTCACACAGATGTACCTCGACCGCCTGAAGCGATACGACTCTCAACTGCACTTCGTCATTACGCTCACTGAAGAGCGCGCGCTGGCTCAGGCGAAGAAAGCGGATGAGGAAATTGCCGCAGGTAAATATCGCGGGCAGCTGCAGGGGATTCCCTGGGGCGCGAAGGACCTGCTTGCTGTGAAAGGCTATCCAACGACGTGGGGCGCGGGAGGATTTGAGCATCAGTCGTTCGATGAAGACGCTACTGTGGTGCAGCGGCTGGATGCGGCGGGGGCGGTGCTGGTGGCGAAGTTTTCTCTGGGCGCGCTGGCTATGGGCGATAAATGGTACGGCGGACGCACGCGCAATCCGTGGAATCCAGCACAGGGTTCGAGCGGGTCCTCGGCGGGTTCGGCAAGCGCGGTGGCCGCGGGATGCGTGGCGTTCGCGATTGGCTCTGAAACACTGGGGTCGATCTCGTCGCCTTCCACACGCTGCGGCTGCACAGGACTGCGGCCTACTTTTGGCATGGTGCCGCGCACGGGCGCCATGGCGCTCAGCTGGACAATGGACAAGCTGGGCCCGATTTCCCGCTCGGTGGAGGATTGCGCACTGGTTCTGGCCGCGATTCATGGACCGGACGGCAAGGATACCTCCGTCGTCGCGGCCGACTTCCGCTGGGATCCGGGAATGGATTGGAAGAAGCTGCGCATCGGCTATCTGAAAAGCGAATTTGATCCACCGGAGTCGCTGAAGTTGGCTGAACCCAAAGCGAACGAAACCGTTGAGGAAAAGAAAAAGCGCGAAGACTCAAATGAGGCGACGAAAGTGGCTCGCGCGCGCCGCGATTATGATCGGCGCTATGAGTTGGCCGCGCTGGACAAGCTGCGCTCGATGGGTGTGGACCTGATTCCGGTAGAACTGCCCAAGCTGCCTTACGACGCGATGGTGCCCCTGCTCACAGCAGAAGGCGCTGCGGCATTTGACGACCTGACGATGTCCGGCCGCGACCGCCTGTTGACCGAGCAGGGTCCGGAGGACTGGCCGAATCTCTTCCGCACTGCCCGCTTTTACCCGGCGGTCGAGTACATTCAGGCCAACCGAGCGCGAACGCTCGCCATCCGCCAAGTCTCGGCGCTTTTCGAGCAGGTGGACATCATAGTCACGCCCACAACTGGGACACAACTAGTGGCTACGAATTTGACCGGGCATCCGGCGCTGATCCTGCCCAATGGCTTGCGTGGCATGGATGCTCCCAGGCCGCCCAAAGTCGACGATGGCGACAGCGACGACATCGGCGGGCCGGGCACACCGGTCTCATTGACCTTCCTAGCCGGACACTATCAGGAAGCAAAGCTGGCAGCGTTTGCATCGGCGTATCAGCAGGCAACCGAGTTCCACAAGCTCCACCCAAAGCTGGATTAGCCGCAACGATTGCAAGGCGATCTCGTAGACGCGCACTGTCGGGCCCACCGCAGATGGCATGTACCATTTGAGAATGGCGCTGGTGGAAGTGGACGCGGTTTGGAAGAGCTATCCCCGCCGAACGGGGTTGCGCACGGAGTGGCAGCACGTCGTCGAGGGGGTTTCATTCACGATTGAGGCCGGTGAGACGCTGGGGCTGGTGGGTGAATCGGGTTCGGGCAAGACAACTGTGGCGCGGATGATCCTGGGGCTGGTTACGCCAAGCCGCGGCACGGTGCGCGTGGAAGGGATTGACGTGGCCCGCGCTTCAGCGCAGGAGTTGCACCGACTGCGGCGGCAAATGCAGCCGGTATTTCAGGACCCGTACGCGGCTTTGAATCCGCGCATGAACGTGCTGCAGATTGTGACCGAGCCGCTTGTGATCCATCGCCGCGAAATGGGGATCAAGACAGATCGCGCCACGCTTCGGACCAAAGCAGTGGAGCTGTTGCATGAAGTTGGACTGGACGAATCGGCGATCTTACGGCATCCACACGAGTTTTCTGGCGGGCAGCGGCAGCGCATCAACATTGCCCGCGCACTGGCGCTCAGGCCGAAGCTGCTGATTCTGGATGAACCGGTTTCAGCGCTGGATGTGAGCGTGGGTGCGCAGATTGTGAACCTGCTGCGTGGGTTGCAGCGAGAACACGGGCTGACCTATTTATTTATCTCGCACTCGATGCCACTGGTGCGCTATTTGAGCACGCGCATTGCGGTGATGGAGCGAGGGCGACTGGTAGAGATGGGCGAAGCCGTAGCGCTGTGCGACAATCCCCAGACCACGTATGCCCGGCAATTGATTGCAGCCACGCCGGAGTTACCTGCCGGCGTGGCCTGATTGCCCCACAATCAACCTGTCCCTACTTTGGTTGTGGCGAGGCCGTGGCGGGTGAAGCGGGAGCAGCCGATGGTGGCGGCGGCGCTGGAGCTGTTGACGCAGGGGGCGGCGTGGCTGTTGCAGGGTTGGCCGGTGCGGCAGGCGTTGACGACGGCGCTGCACCGGTCGGCGGCGTTCCAGGATGCGGAGGGACCCCGCCAGGGGGCATTTGCCGTCCACCAGGCATCGCGCCCATTGGCGGACGCATCTGTGGAGGAGGCGGCGCATCGGCGACGTCCACGAGTTCCACGTCAAAGATCAGGTCTGACTTTGAAGGAATCCCCGGATGCTCCGGACCATGATCTGGAATGTTGCGCGTTCCGTAGGCGAGTTGCCAGGGGATGAAGATGCGGCGTTTGCCGCCGACCTTCATGCCGACAAAGCCCTGGTCAAACCCTGGAATGGTGCCACCAACACCCTGATGAAATGGGAAGGGTTGAGGATCGCCGAGCTTGGGTTTACCATCATCGCCCAGCACTGGCTTTCCGTCCTTGTCCTTCACAGGAGGCCGCGGATGGTCGCTCGTGGAGTCAAACTTGACGCCATCGGCAGCCCGGTAGCCGGTGTAGAAGATCTTGTATTGCTTGTCCGGCTCGGCCAGAGCACCTGTGCCGATTTGGATATCCTGGTAGCGCAAAGCAACCGTGAAGACCGGCTTCTGAATCCCCTTATGCTGCGGAATACTGGCGGGCGCTTTGATGAATGCTGCGACTATCGGGGAGGCTGCCGCTGATGGTTTCGACGCCGGAGCAGCAGCCTTTGCGGTGGCCGGAGCGGGCGTTGAGGAAGGCTTTGCGGGAGTTTGTGAGCTTGCGACCGCCGCGGCTGCCGCCACAAAAAATACTAGAAGAGTCTGTTTCATTGCTGATTTAAACTCCAAAGTTTCTTGAGGGGAGTTTATCAGGCGCGGGGACCCGCAGAATCGACTTTCGGATCGCCGCCCCCCCCTGCGTGGTCGGCCAATCCCTTATACATCTTTATGTGAGCGGCATTTACATTAAGGAGTGGCCCCTAACATCCTGCATCTTCTGCGCATTCTATGGCTCCCCACAGCTTCGTTCTTTGCCGGCGTGCTTAACACGATTGCCGGCGGGGGATCGTTTTTGTCTCTACCGGCTCTGCTTGCCAGCACTGCTGCCGTGGGCGTTGGCGCAGTCTCTGCGCAGGCCACCAATACGGTCGCGCTTTGGCCGGGGCAATTGACCTCGCTGGTGGCTTTTCGCCAACAACTGCGCGCTTACGGCTGGAAGCTGTTGCCGTTGGGAATCGCCTCCGGGGTCGGCGGCTGGATGGGCGGCGAATTGCTGTTGCATACCGGGAACAAGCGGTTTCGAGAGCTGTTGCCTTGGCTGCTGCTGTTCGCGGCAGTCCTGTTTGTGCTCAGCTTTCCACTGGGAAAATGGCTGGCCGGCATGTCGGGCGGGCGCCGTTACAACAAATCGCTGATCATCGGCATGGTGGTTGTCAGCGTGTATGTGGGCTACTTTGGCGCGGGCGGAGGCTTTCTGGCCATGGCGCTGTTCGGATTCTGCGGCGTCCACGACATTCACGAGATGAACGCGCTCAAAGTGCTCACAGCGGCCGTTTCTATTGGAATCCCCGCCGTTACCTTCATGCTGGCGGGGCGCGTGGCCTGGCAATTTTGCCTGATTATGGCGATTCTGGCCGGGTTGGGCGGCTATCTCGGCGCGCACTACAGCCGCAGAGTTAACCAGAGAGTAATGCGCTGGAGTGTGGCGATCATCGGATTTGTGACGGCAGGGTATTTCTTTTTGCAGAATTACCTAAATCATCCGTAGATGGCTTTCCGGCCTGAAGCCAACGACCAGAGTCTTCATGGCGTGCAGGCACCGCTCTGCCCCACCGCAGGTGGCTCAACGCGCCAACATTCCCGCCAGCAGGGCAGTTCTCGTCGCCAGGTGTTCCACGACAATTGATTCATGGCGTGCATGCGCGCCTTCGCCTACCGCGCCCATCCCATCGAGGGTGGGAATTCTCAGCGCTGATGTAAAGTTGCCGTCGGAGGCGCCACCCGTTGCCGCTTCGTCCAGCGAGAAACCCAATTCCGCTGCAAGTGCTTGCGCCCGATGATAGAGCTGGACGGTTCCGCGGATTCGCTCCATCGGCGGACGGTTGATGCCTCCACTGACGGCCAATGAGCAGCGTTTGCCCGAGGGCTTGAGCGCGGCAAACTTGCGTTCCATGCGCGCGCCGTCGGCTTTGCGGGCGATTCGCACATCCACTTCGGCCCACGCTTCAGCAGGAATCACGTTGGTCTTGCTTCCTCCACCGGCCAAGCCAACACTCACTGTCAAACCACGATTGAGATCGGTCCATCCGCTCACCGTCTCCACCACGCGGGCCAACTCTCGAATCGCGCTGGCACCTTTCTCGAAGTCGACGCCGGCGTGGGCCGCGACACCGGTCACGTCGATTCGCCAGTTGCCGGTGCCTTTGCGTGCGGTCTTGTAGGCCAGCCCCTGCGCCGGCTCCAGAACAAACACTGCGGCGCATTCGGTTGCCAGGTGCTCGGTGATGGGCCGCGAGATGGGGCTGCCCACCTCTTCGTCGCTATTGAGCAGCAGCACGATTTCGCGCTCCAGCAGGCCCGCTTCCGTCAACAATTCAATAGCGGTGAAGGCCATGGCGACGCCCGCTTTCATATCCAGCGTCCCCGGTCCCCAGAGCCGGCCATCAGCGATCCGGCATGGCATGTTCTTGAGGGTGCCGAGCGGCCAGACCGTGTCCAAATGGCCGAGCAGCAGGATAGGCTTTGCGGAGCCGACTTTGGTCTTTGGACCGAAGCGCGCTTCGAAGACATCGCCAAACCGGCGTTGGCGGTGTAACTTCTCGCGCCCACCCAGAGCTTTGGCGCGCGCGGTCGCCAGTGCAACGCAGGCATCCACGGCAGCCTTGTCGTCAGAAGGCGACTCTTGACGCACCAGTTTCTGTATTAGGTCAAGCAGCGCTGACTGCTTTCGCCGCGCTCCGGCCAGCAGGGCGCGCATGGGAATTGGCGAGTCGGAATCGACAAACATGAAAAAGACCTTTCCGCAGTGAGTGAACCGGCGGACCGAAGAGACTCAATGATTCTACGACGGTTAAGGCTGGCTGAGGGGCCGGATTTGCTGTTCGCAGAATCGTTCGGAAGGCGCACGGTGTGGCTAAAATGCCACAGTGTCCGAAAGCAGTTTCCCGTCTAATCTAGCAATTGCGCCCGGTTTTGCACCGTTGGAGAACGTAATTTGGTACATCCAGCACACCTGGAACAAACGATTGCAGAGCCCCTCGAATTTACGGGGGTTGGCCTTCATTCCGGGGCTCCAGTTACGATGCGTCTCTTACCCGCGCCTGCCGGATCGGGCATAGTCTTCCGCCGCACCGACCTCGACAACTTTGAGATTCCCGCAACCGGCCGCAATATAGCCAAAGTTAGTTATGCGACCAGCTTAATGCGCCAGGGTGTGCTGATTTCCACCACCGAGCATCTGTTATCGGCGTTGATCGGCATGGGCGTTGACAACGTAATTGTGGAGTTGGACAACCTGGAACTGCCCATCCTGGATGGCAGCTCGCAGCCGTACGTGCAGGCCTTTCTCAGTGGCGGCATCCGCACCCAGCGCCGCCGCCGCGAGACCATCCGCGTGCTTCGCCCCATTGAGGTGCGCGAGGGCGAGAAGTTTATCGGCGTCTATCCCGGCTCCGGTTACAAGATTGAGTATGCTATTGAGTTCCCCGCGCCCATCGGCCATCAAAAAGCCTGCATCGACCTGGCTGCTGAGACCTACGGCGGCCTTATCGCTCCTGCGCGCACTTTCGGCTACAAGGCCGACGAGCAACGACTGCGCGACATGGGTCTGATCCGCGGCGCCGGACCTGAAAATGCCATCATTCTGGGAGCGCGAGGACCGGAAAATGGCCCGCTGCGTTTTGACGATGAGTATGTGCGGCACAAGGTGCTGGACCTGATCGGCGATCTTGCGTTGGCGGGACGGCGCATCGAGGGCCACGTGGTGGCCGAGCGCGCCGGGCACGCGATGCACACCGCCCTGGTTTCGCGATTGATGAAGGACCGCTCAGCATGGGAGCTTGCTCACGTGCCGATGGTGACTTCATCGGAGGACGAGAAGGAGCCCGCAACACTCGCCCACAACGCTCTCACGAGCCCGGCCTTGATGGGCGCATAAAGACCCGCTTCACTTCTCACTCTTTCCCTTCCGCACTTCTTCATTCAAAGACAATGCACATGGGTGCGGCGGCCGCAAAGCTCTTCCCTTGTTCGGCCAGCGCTCCGGTCTCGGGGTTGCGGGCAAATACACTGATCTGGCTTGAGCCTTGGTTAGCCACCAGCATCCAATGCTCTGTCGGATCGAGCGTAAAGTTGCGCGGAGTCTTTCCACCGCAACTCGAGCGACCCATTGGGGTCAGGGCGCCGGTCTTGGCATCGGCCTTGCAAGTGAAGAGAAAGTCTGTGCCTCGATTGGCGAAATATACCGAACGGCCGTCTTTGGAGATGACCGTGTCGCATGCCGTATTGACGCCGCTATGCATGGCGGGCAGTAGTTCCAGGCGCGTCACCAGCGTCAGGCTGCCATCGGTTTTGTGCCACTCCAGAACATCCACGGTGCAGTCCAGTTCGTTGACGCAATAAGCGGTGCGACCGTTGGGGTGGAAATGCAGCGTGCGGCAGCCGGCTCCAGGCCTTGCATGGTAGGCGCCCGCGGCGGTGAGCATCGCCGTGTCAGCGTTGAGACTATAGATGTGAATCATGTCGCCGCCAAGGTCGTTGATATAGGCAAAGCGATTGTCGGGCGAGAAGGAGGCGAAGTGTGCGTGCGCGCTCTCCTGCCTGTCGGTATTGGGGCCGTGAATGGTGTAGTGCTCGGTCCACGTCGCCTTGCTCAAGCTTCCATCGTTGACGAGAAACGCCGCCGCGCTGCCACCACCGTAATCCGCCGATAGCAGCACATGGCCGGTGTGGTCCAGGGCCACGTGGCAGGTGCCTTTGCTGGCCGAGTTCTGCGCGGAGAGCGGGTGAAGCCGCCCCTCGTGCACACCAAAACTGGCCACTTCGCCGGTCGGCTTGCCGTTGAACGAATCCACTTCAGATGCGGCATAGAGAAACTCGTGATTGGGAGAAAAGGTAATCCAATCCACATTGGCGAGTTTGGCGGCGACACCGGCAGGAATCAGCTCAGCGGTTGTGGGATCCCAGTCGAAGGCAAGAATGCCGTCGGGCGTATTGGAGCCAACGAAAACCCGTTCGCTGCGGGAGGCGGCAATACTGGGAACGGTGGCTGCGGCGATTGAAGCAACGGAAGCGGTCTTGAGGAATTTGCGGCGAGACAGTTTTGCCATGGCAAATGAGATTGTCGCCGATGGGGCTTGGATGCCGCCAGTTCAAGAATCTCGATGCCGCAGTTATACGCTCTTCTACACTGGAGGCGGTGGTCGTAATCGAGGAGCAGTTTGTCTCACTTCATCAGCTTCGTTCGCATTCCTGCTCTGGCCATTCGCCAGCATCTCGCGCCGCTTCCTCCGATCGGCATGCTCGAAGAAGACCGGTTGCGCATGCACGTTTGGCCAAATGATATCGACCTCAATCTGCACTTGAACAACGCTCGCTACCTGAGCATCATGGACTACGCGCGAACCCATCTGTTGGCACGCACGCGGCTTCTTGAACACATCATCCGGTCGCATTGGCAGCCGCTGGTCGGCGCTGTGTGGATCACCTACAGACGCTCCCTTCCGCTATTCTCCTCATTCGAATTGGGCTCCCGCCTGGTTTGCTGGGACGAGCGCTGGTTCTACCTGGAACAAACCTTCACAGGCCGCGAAGGATTGGCGGCAGTAGGTTGGGTGAAAGGCGCACTGCGCAACGCCCGTGGCACCGTGAATCCGCAAGAGGTGATTGAAGCCGTAGCTCCCGGTGCGGTCAGCCCGCCCATGCCGGAGACGATTGCGACATGGAACGAGCTGACACGCGAGAAGCTGGCGAGTAGTTGACAATCTCAGCCTGGAGAACCTCCCTGATCAACGACCAAGATTGAAGACCACATTCACCGTGGTTTCCACTTCAACCGGTTCGCCACCGAGCAAATAAGGCCGGTAGCGCCATGCCTTCACTGCATCCAGCGCAGCCTGCTGTAACATGGGCGGCCCACCGACAGCGCGCAAATTCTCAATGTTTCCGGCCTTGGAGATTGTCGCCTGCAACACGACCGTCCCTTCCGTATGCGTTGCAATGGCCATGGGCGGATATCGCGGAATGACTTTGTTAATCAATAATCCCTCGACGACTTTTCCGGAAAGACGGACCGGAGCGTTCTGTACCAGACGGATGACCGGTGGCGCGGGTTGGCCGGGAAAGACGCCGCCAGGACCACCCGGGCCGCCAGGACCAGGTCCCAATTCGGCGACATCGGTTGGACCCGCTGGTTCAGGGTCTTTGGAAATGAAGGGCTCGCGTGGAAAGAGAATTGGCGCCTGAATTTTGCCGCCAGGCATCTCAGTCATTCCGCGGGTCGGCTGTGCTTGCTGGTGCGGCTGGGTTGGTGGAGCGGACGGCGGCGGAGGCGGGGCTGTCATCAGCCAGGGCATTTCCAGGCGCGGCAGCGCTTCAGGGTAGATGAGCGGAATCAGGATCAACGCCAGCAAAATGGCGCCGTTGAAGATGAATGCCGCAACCATCCAGTTGCGGCTACGGGTGCGGATTCTGCCTGTGGATTCGAAAGTGGAGTCTTCAAACATGGCCTGCCTCCCGGAAATCATCAATTCAGCCGCGCCGGCCGGGAGTCAGAGGAGGTCCTTCTGCAAGACGCAGGCGGGCTGGCCGCTCTGCGCGCTCGATCTACGTGCGATCTGGGGCGCGGGGAGCGAAGCTCAAGTCATCTCCGTTCATCCCAATCGGAACCACTGTGCTTGTGTAGACACCGATTCCTGCAGAACTGTTCCCGGGTTGCGCCAAATCTCTACTTTGTGCGATACACTCCAGAAGATTCACAACGGTACACGTTGGAGTTGGTATGAAACTGCGTTACTTGTTATTCCTTGCAGTAGCCGCAATCGGAAATTCAAATGTTCAGGCGCAAGAAGCTAGTCCTGGTCCCGCGCCCGGACCCAACCCGGAAGCCACTCTCCAGTACATTCACGGTGCGTGGGATACGCTCACGCGTTCCATGACCGACTGCCACTCGCTGGTAGACATCAAGGTCACCGCCAACCCGGTACTCTACATGCCGGCAGAAACACCGGCCCCGCCCGAAGTAACCGCGCTTCTGCAGAAATGCAATGTGCGCGTGATTGCTTTGCCACGGCGGATTGAGAAACTGGGAGACGTGCGTCCCGCGGAACTGACCGCGGCGGGGCTGCTCTATCTGCCCAACCCTTACGTTGTTCCCGGCGGACGCTTCAACGAGATGTATGGGTGGGACAGTTACTTCATTGTTCTTGGATTGGAGGCCGACCATCGGGAAGCCCTTGCCAAGGGAATGGTGGATAACTTCCTCTTCGAGATAGAGCACTACGGCGCTGTGCTGAACGCCAACCGGACTTACTATCTAACTCGCTCGCAGCCTCCATTTCTAACATCGATGATACGGGCGGTGTATGAGAATCCTGCCAGCTTCCCTGCCACCCCTGCGGGCCGCGCCCAAGCCAGGGTATGGCTGGAACGCGCGTATACGCTGGCGGAGAAGGATTACTCTACCTGGACGCGGCCGGAGCACAAAGCCGGTACGACGGGACTAACGCGCTACTTCGACTTTGCGAACGGGCCGGTGCCTGAGGAGTCGGACGACAGCACTTATTATCCGGATGTGATCCGCTGGCTTTTGACGCATCCCGAAGCCGCGACCGCAGGCTTTCTAGTGAAGGGCTCCGAACATCCTGATGCGGCGGAAGGGACGCGACTGAAACTAACCAGTTGCGACATCTACGCGAGCGTGGTCTGCATGCGGGCATGGGCTCAAGGCTACCGGCTTAGCCACGACTTCTATCAAGGCGACCGCGCGATGCGTGAGTCGGGCTTCGATCCCAGCTTTCGCTTCGGCCCCTTTGACGGGGCCACGCACCACTATGCGCCGGTGTGCCTGAACAGCCTGCTCTATCGCTACGAAAAAGACCTGGAGCATTTTGCGCATTTGCTCATCAAGCCTGAGGACGCGACACGCTGGGATCATCGCGCCAAGGTACGCGACGCGGCCATGCAGCGCTACTTATGGCGATCGAAGGACGGCGTCTTTGCGGACTATGATTTTTATCACGCCAAGACATCAACTTATGCGTATATCTCGTCACTCTATCCTTTATGGGCGGGCGTGGCCACGCGTGAAGAAGCTACACAGATGGTGGCGAAACTCAGCCTCTTCGAGCGTCCCGGCGGGCTTTCAATGAGTAACTTTAACTCTGGAATGCAATGGGATGAACCATTCGGCTGGGCGCCGACTAACTGGGTTGCGGTGGCCGGACTGGAGGCGATGGGTTTTCGCGAGGATGCACGGCGGATCGCGCGCGAATTCGATGCCACCGTAGATGCCGGCTTCGCCAGGGACGGAACAATCGTTGAAAAATTCAACGTCGTCGCAGGGAGTTCCAACGTGCAGGTGAGCACCGGATACAAGACCAACCAAGTCGGCTTTGGCTGGAGCAACGCTGTGTATCTCAAGATGAAGGAAGTGACGCAGAATTCCGCGGTAGCTTCTGCCAATTAGATAATTGTATCTATCAGAACAAGGGGCGCTTTCTCAATGAGAAAGCGCCCCTTGTTTTCTGAACGCAGCCGCAAGTTATTCAGGAAGAGCTAGCGTACCCTTGATGTTGAAGTTCGCGCTCACTACCTGTGCGCCTGTATTCGGCTGGCCGCCACCTACCGACACGCCATATTGACCTTCGGCGACGATGGGTTCTCCCGCTTCCGTCACCATGCTCAAATCACGCGGTTGTAGCTTAAAGTACACTTTCTGTGAGGCACCCGGTTCCAGATGAACCCGCTGGAATGCCCGCAAGGCGCGCAGCGGAGCTCCCGGAACAGTGGGGAAGGTGAGATAAAGTTGGGCGACTTCGTCGCCGGCTTTGCTGCCGGTGTTGGTGACAGTAACTTCGGCGCTCACCGCGCTACCCGCAGTTATCGCATCTGTGGGAACGGTAAGTCCACTGTAAGCAAACTCTGTATAACTCAGGCCATAGCCAAATGGATAAAGCGGGGTTCTCTCGAAATACCGATAAGTGCGGCCTTTCATCGAGTAATCCTCGAAAGGCGGTAGTTGACTCACACCCTTGTAGAAAGTGACCGGCAGACGACCGGCTGGATTGTTGCGCCCGGAAAGTGTTTCCGCAACAGCCGTCCCGCCTTCTTCACCGGCATACCATGCGTCGAGAATAGCGTTGGCGTGTTCATTGGCCCAATTCACAGCGAGGGCACTGCCGTTGGTAAGCACTACTACCAGCGGCTTGCCAGCAGCGGCTACTCCCTCAAGCAGATCCTCCTCGGGCTTGGGCAGGTCGATGCTGACGCGGTCGCCACCTTTGAAGCCCACTTCATTTACCTGCATCTCTTCGCCTTCAAGCTCGCTGGTAATTCCCACTACGGCCACCACTACATCGGCAGCTCGTGCTGCCTCCACGGCCTCCGGCGATGGGCGAAGGTCAACCTTCGACCAGATCAGACGCGCCAAGGGTGCGCTCTCGTCGCGCGCACTGAATTCCACCCTGAGCGCGTAGGTCTTTCCTTGCTCCAGGTGGATCTTGCCCAGCTTTGCCTCCGACTCATTGGTCATGCGCGACGTGGCGACGATTTTGTCATCCACGAAGACGCGGGTGAATCCGTGGCCCAGCATCCCCATCTTGTAGTCGCCGGTTTCTTTCGGAGTCAGCGTTGCTGTCCAGCGTACGGATAAAGACGTCTTGCCCGCGGCTTCCTTCGGCAGAGTAGAGGGAGAAAGCTCGATGCCGTTTTCTACGCGCGTGGTCAGCGGCGTCGGCTTCGCCGCGAAAGCTCCGATGGCATATTCGACTTTGATTCCGGGCTTGCCGTCCGTGGTTAACAGTTCCGGAGGCACAGGGCCGCCCTCGCTACTGAGAAACTGCGTGCCCGGCACATAGTTTATTTGTGCTCCCTTGAACTCCGCACGCAAACCTTCCAGAATCGAAACCGTGTGATTCGGAATCCCGGTGTAATTGCCCAGCAGGACGCGCGTTTGGTTGGCGAGCGGCCCAATCACGGCGATCTTGATTCCGGAGGTTTTAAGCGGCAACGTGCCATCGTTCTTCAACAGCACCATGGACTCGTTGGCGAGCTTAAGAGCCAGCGCGCGATGCGCCGCGCTATCCAGTTCCTTCTCGTCGATCTTGGTGTACGGCACCATCTCCAGCGGATCGAACATGCCCAACTTCATGCGCGCAGTGAAGAGCCGCGTGAGCGCAACATCGATCTCGCTCTCCTTGAGGAATCCCTGCTTGACAGCATCGAGATAAGGCTTGTAATCGTGGTCGTCCGTTACCTTCGCAATGTAGTCGCCACACTCGTTGTCCATGCCACGCTTCAGGCTGATCGCCGATGCTTCAGGCTGTGACTTTGTGTAGTGGTGTCCCTCAAAGATGTCGATCACTGCACCGCAATCGGAAACAACATAACCCTGAAATCCCCATTTGCCGCGAAGCTGATCCTGCAGGAGAAACTCGTTGGCGCAGGCCGGCTGCCCATTGATGCTGTTATAGGCGCACATCACCGAATCGGCCTTGCCCTCAATCACCGCGGCGCGAAAGGCTGGCAGATATGTATCCAGTTCGTCGTGCTTGCTCACGGTCACATCGGCGGAGTGACGCGTGGTCTCCGGACCGCTGTGCACGGCAAAGTGCTTGGGAGTGGAGATGGTGCGGTAATAATGCGGATCGTCGCCCTGCATGCCAGTGACGAACGCGACGCCCATCCTCGCTGTCAGAAATGGGTCTTCGCCATAGGTCTCCTGGCCACGTCCCCAGCGCGGATCGCGAAAGATGTTGATGTTGGGCGACCAGAAATCGAGCCCCTCAAAAATGTTGCTGTGGCCTGCGCGCACATCCTGCGCATGCTTGATGCGCCCTTCAATGCTAATTGCGATTGCCATCTCGTGGATGGTCGCCGGATCGAAGGTGGCGCCCAACCCGATGGGCTCGGGGAACTCCGTGGTCCCATTCACCGCGACGCCGTGCAGTGCCTCGCTCCACCAGTCGTACGCTGGCACGTTGAGGCGGGGAATGGCGCGCGCCTGGTTTAGAAGCTGTGTTGCTTTTTCATTGAGCGTCATCCGGCTCACCAGGTCCGCTGCTCGCTGCTCGGCCGGAAGGCTGGTATCAAGATAGGCGGGCTTGGGCGCTTGCTGCGCTGAACTGGCGACAAGGCTCGCGGCATAGACAATTGTGAACGCGGCCAGATGAGTGGCAAGCTTCCTCATTCCATCTCCCAATGGCGGTCTGAGATCGGCTCCTTCAGGATTTGGCGACAGGAGTTTTTTGAACCGCTCTTCGAGAGCCAAAGCTAAAGCCCCGGGGAGACCTAAGTCAAGCGCGCGAGATGCGGGATCGGCTTAGGTAAATCGCTTCATTCGGTCTTAACGATAGCGCGGCGGGTAGGGCGGATGCACATAGACCAGGTAAGGCGCGGGGGCGGCGATGGCCCAGATGAGGGCAATGATCCAGCCGATAAACGTCCAGCCCAAAAAGAGGTTCAGCAGGGTGATCGCCGTGCGCTCATGCAGGTTGCGTCCGCCTGCGATCAGAGCAGGCAAAAAGTAGAGCACAAAGAGGAAAAGAAGGTGGATCATCGGTGGATACCTCCTGTGAAGCGACCTGGTTCGCGCCAAGGTGCGGCGCTCGACGGAAAGCGACGCTGCGCCGTTCGGGATTTGATACGGTGTAACCTTTTGGAAAGTTCCCCCGTAAAGCGAAATAGAGGCGTGCGATGAACGGTATCGCTGAAACTGCCGAGGACGGACGGGAAGGCCCGAAAGAGCTGCTCGCGTTTCGGCAGGGCAGCCCCGAGAACTTCGAGGACGCCTTTGAGACCCTTTTTCGCAAGCATCAGCGCGCTGTCTACTGCTGGATACTGCGCATTGTGCGGGATCCGGCGGCAGCCGAGGACCTGACCGTGGAAACCTTCTGGCGCATTCATCGGGCGCATGCCCGCTTCGACCCGTCGCGTGGATTTGAGGGGTGGGCGCGACGAATCGCCACACATGCGGCTTTTGATTGGCTGCGGACCAGGCGAACGGAGTGTGAGTTGCCAGCGGATATTTCGGCTCCGATCATTGCAGACCCGGCCATCACGGAAGAAATTCGGCGGAAAACGGCGCTTGCGTTTAGGCGACTGCCGCCGAAGTTGCGGATTGCGGCTGTTCTTGCGGTGGTGGAAGAGCTGCCACAGAAAGAAGTGGCCGAGGCATTGGGAATTTCTGTCGCAGCTATAAAACTGCGCGTCTTTCGCGCGCTTCGCTTACTGAGAAAGGATCTGGCATCCCAGGGGATCAGACCATGAATGAAAACGATCAGGACCGAATGAAGAAGCTGTTGCAGCAGGCACTGCCGCGGGTGGGTGGCGAAACGGAGCTGGAACGCGACCTATGGCCAGCGATGCTTCGCAGGTTAGATCAGAGGCCCGAAGCGCCGCCCTGGTTCGACTGGGCACTCCTGGTGGGCTTGGTTGGCTTTGCGGCCGCTTTACCGGCTTCGGTCCCGGTGCTTCTTTACTACCTCTAGAAACCGCGGGCGTGCCCGTCCGCAGAAAGCGAGATTCCGATGAACACCCATCCGTACTTACGTTCGTTCCTGGCTGGGGCGTTTGTACCCACACTCATTCTTCCACTGATGCTGGCTGGATTTGTTGTTCTCCGGCTGATGCTTCAGGTTCCGTTTCCAATCGAACGTGGCCTGGTGTTTCCGATGGCCCTGGTACCCACACTGTGGGCGCTGTGGAACATGCTCTGGCTGGGATCACATATGCACACTCATTTACCCATCGCGGTCCACGGCATGCTGTTGCCGTTCGTGCTTTTGCCTGCCGGCACACTGGTAGCGAGTTGTCTTGGTGTACTCGCACTGGGTTCGCAGGGAGTCACGTGGTTCCACGCACTGTATGTGCCATACGTGTGGATTGCACCGTGCTTTCTGGCTGCCCTTGCCGGCTATTACCTGGTGTGGAAGTACGTCGTTGGCTTTGTGAACCGCGTGCTCGGGATTGCTTAACTCCGACGGGCTTGCCTCGCGAAGCCATGTGCACCCTTGTGTGAGGAGACTGAAGTGAGTCCCTGGACATTGAGTTTTCGGACATTGGAGTGGCTGTTCCCGATCGTTGTCACTCTTCACAATTCGGAAGAAGCGATATGGCTTCCAGACTGGTGGAAGCGGTCGGGAATCTGGCACGGACGTGTTACCCCGCGGACCTTCCGATGTGCCGCGGTGGTCTTGACTTTCCTGACTTATGCGGTCACCTGGTTGAGCGTGATGGCGGGCCGACAAAGTGTCTGGACCTACCTGGCCTTTGGATGTATCGCCGCCACGTTGGCGAATGTTCTTGTTCCACACTTGGCAGTAGCTATCGCGATGCGCTGCTACGTGCCTGGAGTCGCAACCGCCGTGCTACTGAACTTGCCGGTACTCACTCTACTGGCGGTATATGCACTGAGGGAGGGATACGTTTCCGGCTGGAAGGCCGTCGCATTTTGCATCGGCGTAACCGGTGCTCTGGTTGCGTTAATTCCCGCACTCTTCAAGCTGGGAAAGATCCTGAATCTCTGAAGCCGCCTGGAAACCCAGATAAACGTGCCGACTGAGTTCGCCGTCTTACACACCGTGCGCGAAGAAATCTTCGAGGCCAGCGCGTAATGCGTGGGCTTCCATCGCGGCCTGAATCTCGAGGGCGAGAGCTAGCGCATTGCGGCCCTGGCGTGCTGTAACGCGCGGCTCGCGGCGGGTGCGGACTGAATCTAGAAACGACTCAATTTCCAGCCGCAGCGGTTCGCCGGGCGTGACTTCCGGCTTGGAAAAACTCAACCCCGGTTTCGATTCAGATGAATTGGTGAACTGTGCAATGATCGCCGGATCGATCTTGGCCATAGCGGCGAACTGCGCAATCATTGCGGGGTCAATCTTCTTAAGGTCGATTACGCCCGACGCGATTCCATCCGCAATGCCCGGCGGCAGCATGGCGGCAACCTGCGGCGGCAGCGACGCAAGTAGATCGACTGGTGAAGCCTGGCCTGCACCCGCGTCGACGCGAATGACCAGCAGATCCCGCCGCGCGTAATCGACGGAGACATACTGGCGCGGCTCAAAGAAGCGCAGCTTGCGGACGCGCTCGGTGGAGACTCGGGATGCCGTAAAGTTGGCCACGCAGCCGGACTCGAATTCGACGCGCACGTTGGCGATATCCACCTTGGGCGAGAGAATCGGCAAGCCGACAGCGCGCACCTCTCGCACAGGCGAATTGGCAAAGGTGAGCACGATGTCCAGATCGTGGATCATTAGGTCGAGCACCACGTCCACATCCAGCGAGCGGGGTGTGAAAACGGACAGCCTGTGAGCCTCAAAGAACATGGGCCTGCGTAGTTTGGGCTCGACGGCAAGAATCGCGGGGTTGAAGCGCTCCAGGTGGCCGGGCTGCAGGATGCGTTTGTAACTGGCGGCGCGATCGATGAGGTCGTCGGCTTCGACCAGACTTGCGGCCAATGGCTTTTCTACCAGCAGATCGAGTCCCGCATCTAGCAGTGCCGAGGCGACTTCGTGATGATGCACTGTGGGGACGGCGACTGTGGCCGCGTCCAGGTGCAGATCGGCGGCCAGCAGCTCGTCAACTGTCGCAAAGACGGGAATTGCATATTTGGCCGCGGTATCCGCCGCGCGACTTGAGTCAGGCTCGACGGCTGCTACAAGAGCGACGCCTAACCCAGCCGTTTCAAGCTCACGGTAGACTCGAAGATGATTGCGGCCAAATGCGCCTGCTCCGGCGACGGCAACACGAAGAATGGGCAAGCCGGTTATGTTAAAACCTCTGTTACCGAGCCTTTGCCTTCAACAAACTTCAGGCAACGGCCGTAGAGTGCGAGCAGTTCAGCCACGTGCTCATCCGTCTTGGACGAGGATGCGCCACTGAATCCCGTGGAGGGCACAGTGGTGCGACCTACGCCAGCTGAGGCCGCGACAAATTTGAGAAGATCGAGAGCGATATCTTCATTGCGGCGGGCACCAAGGCCCGCACCGTTCAAGGCTTCCATACTGATTAGTCTCCAATTGGGATGCTACCAGAAAGGGGATAGCAAAAACTGCGCCGGGATCCGGTCAGGGGAATCCGAAGTG
>JBEKPF010000058.1:0-36528 GCA_049521035.1 Occallatibacter sp.
TCCGCCCTCAATGAACAACGTACTGAGGAAGGTTTTCATTTCCTCATGAACGCTGAGGACACGCGGCAGTGTATTGCCCCACGTCATTTGCGGCTTGTTCTTGATGGTTGAATCCAGGTCCCTACACAACCGGGCCATGCCGGGCACACTGGACGCGGCTGCCATGTGTGCGCCTATGCCTTTTGGCTTCCACTCAAAATCGCGCTCTCCTGAAAGCAGACCGTGAGTAAAAGACAAACGGACCCCGCTACCGCTACCGTTCAAGCTCCCGCTCCAACCATCGCAAGGCTGATTAAAGAACCGGACAGCACGGCGGATGGCAGTGCCCTTCCCCTTTCCTTTGGGAGCCACTATGACGGTGTACGTGCGCGGTAATCCGCCGTCAACGCTTGGACACGACAAACGGTCACCAACTACAGCCCCGAGCACACAGCGGAACGCCTCTGCATACATCTTGAGCGGGATGTTGTTGTCAGCTCCGCACAGCTTTGCAAACTCCGCAATGATGGTCCCTTCCCAAGCGGAAATCGGATACACGGGACGCACGCGCTCCGGCAGTTTGGCAGGTTCCGGCTGAGTCTTCTTGCTACCCCCAATCACAACCGCAATTTCCGGCTCGGGCACAGCATACCGTGAGACGCTCTCTGCGATGTGCTCCAGGTCCGCGTCCGATACCGGGTCAGCACAGATGGCGTCATTGATTGGGATGAGGGCCGCATGGATGGCATCCGCATCCAGCCCGGATACACGCAGCTTCCCGGCAACGGACGTGAGTTGTGCATGTCTCCCGCCACCTTCCGGTATTTTCTCCATCGGCCCCGCCTTCACTGGCAGCCTGTACGCCTTCAGGTTGCGGACATACGAAGGGGCCGGAACAATCGGCACATCCGCAAGGACCTCGTACAGCTCGCCGCTGTCCGGGTGAACGCTACCGGCTGCCATAACGTGCCCGGTTGCACACCGGACCTCACCTCCGTGCGCACCGTCCACCCATGGCGCGGTTGGCAAGTCATCCGCCGCATAGTACATCTGAGTCCCGAACTCAGACTCTCCGGTCTTTGAATTGACGCGGCGGCCCGTCCGCACCGTGTATGTCTCGGGTAGCATGTGTGCCCCTGCCCACGTGCAAAAGTCTGCTTCTGTGACGTTGCCGTGGTCACAGTCAAGGACGGCAAGCCCGCTCTTGCGCAGTGCAATTGCAACGTTGGCATTGGGGAACTTGGACCACCAGTCCCGTATCTGTGACTCATCCGTGCTGGCGTTGTGGAAGGCACCGTAAAGTTGAGGTTCCTTGCTCTTGGGCTTGCACGGAAAGACAAACCATCCGCGCCGGATGCAATGCAAAGCAATCTGAAGGAAGGTCATTTCTGCTCCTGCCACACAGACCCGGAAGGCGAGTCGTGCAAGACACCGCTCTCTGTGGGCGTGCTGTTTTCTCCTTGTGTGTGCCCAACGCCCATAGCTGTCAAGAGTTGTGTGCCCGCAAAAATCAAGGCACGCGCAAGAGATTCGGACTCGCAGTCACCCCGCGAATGAAACTCTAAGACATCCCTCAGCGAACCGTCCCGCACCGCAGCGGCCCTCAAAACTTGAACAGCCATCCCCCCACCACAGCCGGGGTCACGCCGGTCCACCTCAACCCGCACATAGCCGCGTGAATGGTCCGGGTCTTCAGGCCCGAAACCCGCGTCCACGCGCAACGGAACCGCGTCTCCTGTGAGGCTGGTGTAAGTCCACACGTAAAAACTGCGCCCCTCAGTTTTGATAACGGGTACCCGGCTGTCGTAAAGGTCAGTGGTTTTCATTTCTTCTTCTCCTCTTGGTTGCTGTTGATTGTTGAGCGCACAAGGCCCCTTAGCCGCGCTACGCGGCGCTTAGGCGCGTTTAGTTTGCTGATCGTGCTATTTCAACAATGCCACAGTTCGAGAAATAACCCGCCATGGTGTCACACTTATGGAATACACTATCCGTGACATTAGAGGAGCCAAAGTGGCGAAAGCGACCGTGGATGTAGTGTTTACGTGGTGCAGACCGGGTACCCCGGAAAAACCCCGTGGCTATGAGTGGAAGCGGAAGGGGGGCACATGGAGAGGCAGGCAGTACCTCGTTCCGCTGTTTGGGGCCAAAGGCGAGTGGACGGAATACGTGCCGCACCCAGGGTTGTTCCGTGCCTTTGCCAGTCTAGGCGACAACACATCGGACGAAACGTTGCTGATCAAATCCTTCGCAAAGGCCTATGGAGACATCATCGCAAGGCCAGAGGATGACCGGCTGCGACTAACCACAGTGGTGGAAATAATCAGAAAGAACGCAACGCTTGAGACGTGGTGCCGCGCAATCGAGCACATGCGCCGGGCCGTTGTTCTGTGGGACCGGATCAATGCTCCAGGGGGGCAGGATGAAATGCAACGGCTCTTCACCCGCCCCAAGGGAGCAAGTGCAATTCTTTACTGGCGAGCGCACCACCCGCTTGAGCGAAAGTCCGACAACACAACTTGCCCGGCTCTTGTGATGGGCAAGGATGTAGCCAAGTATCCCGTTGGACAGATAGTCCCGCTTGCGCGGAAAGCCTTGCAATACGAGATACAGAGCGCCTTCACCGACACTGAGACACCGAGCCACACAACCGCGTGCATCGTGACACCGGATTTGCACTTGGCGCTCCGGCCTACGAATCTTCTGGCCTTCATGTGGCTCTGTTTTGCCCGTGTTGTATCAGGAGTAATTGAAGAGCGTCGCTGCGAGATGTTCGAGAGTTGCGGCGAATACATCTACGTTGGCCGTGGGCCGGGGTTGCAACGAAACGACACCATCACTTGCAGTGCCGCGTGTAGGCAGGAAAAGAAACGGCAGACCCCTAAGTCAAGTTGAGGTATAGCCCAAACCGACACTCTCACTTGACACTTTCCATGTCAGAATAGGGTCCATTTAGTTTTTTCTTGACAGTGTGTCCGAATAGTCTTAGAGTCCAACTTGACACATGGAGATTTGGACATGATGGCAGCAAGGCGCAGTGGGAAGCGAATCGGGTATGTGCGGGTTTCAACTCTGGACCAGAATGAATCGCGGCAGCTTGACGGTGTCCAGCTAGACAAGCGATTCGTTGACAAGGCGAGCGGCAAGGACACCAAGCGCCCTCAGTTGCTAGCGGCGCTGGACTACCTTCGTGATGGTGACGTGCTGGTGGTTCATAGCATGGACCGGCTAGCCCGCAACCTTGATGACCTCCGCAAAATCGTGTTGGGGCTGACGGAGCGGGGCGTTGTGGTGGAGTTTGTCAAAGAGCACTTGACGTTCACCACCGAAGACAACGCCATGTCCAAGCTGCTCCTGAGCGTCATGGGTGCGTTTGCAGAATTTGAGCGTTCCCTTATCCGTGAGCGCCAGCGTGAAGGCATCACCCTAGCGAAGAAAGCGGGAGTTTACAAGGGCCGGAAGCCGTCATTGACCCCGGAGCGTATTACACAACTTCGGGCGCGTGTGGATTCCGGTGAAAAGAAAGCCGCCCTAGCACGCGAGTTTGGCATAAGCCGGGAGACACTTTACAGCTACGCACCCACGCGGGCGTGAACAGGCCGCCCATCATTTGCGATGCGTCCTCGTTGAAAACTTGGCTGTACCAACCAGTTTAGCTTTTGTCTTCTCCGTCCGAGTTTCCTTCATCCTCAGTTCTTTGGCATCGGCTTTGACACTGATCAAGAAGCTCCGCTTGTCGTCCGCACTAAGTCGTTTGAACATCCGTAAGAGCTTTTCGGATTTCGGCAAAGCTTCGTTGGGCCGTATCGGGAGGGGCGATTTCACCAGCCGGTTGGCTAGAGCTTTGTAATTCCCACTTTTAATCTCAGCGAGAAATTCATCCTTTTTCCTGAATGCAGACAAGTGGTAGTAGCCTGCTTGTTTGTCCTCGCCGTATCGCTGCCTCGATGTCTTGAACTTTTCATTCATCGTGAAGCAGTCTGTCCACCACAGGTCTTTCGCGATTATCCTGCGTGTGGGACCATCTTGTTGCTCCACGATCTGCACGTGGAGTAGATAGGTAGGTCTCATCGTCTTGTTGCAAACTCGTGCGATGTCGTTGGAATCGTTGAGGTCGAGTTGGAACTCTTTCATAGAGTCAATCGCACCAGGTCCGGCCTTCATCTCGATGTGGAAAAGGACCTCTTGAGGTTTCTTTTTGTGGGACACTGCGAAATCCAGTACACCGACCAATTCTGATTTTGCTCGTTGGCTGCTCTTCGTTGGCTCAAAGGCTTCCCATCTTACCGGCTCGGTCTCCGTGAGGATCAAGTTTGGAACACTCGGCTGAATCTCCTCTGTCCAAAACTTCTTTAAGAATCTGCTTGCCACCTCTGTCTTGGCGTAGCCGTCAATTACAGGCCTGCAACGAGGACAGACGTACCACTGCACCAGCCGAACCTGTTTACTCTCGTTGCACATCTCGCAGCAGCCGCGAAATGGTGCATCGATGTACACAGGAGCGCGGTCATTTAGGGCTTCCCGTTTCAAGCGTACCGCGCATTCAGGGCAAAGGTAGAAAGCGGCACGATTGCGTGTTGTTTGTGCATTCTTGTGACGTGCGCACTTCTCGCGAAATTCATCTGACGCATGGAGCGAATCAACCACAGGCGGTCTGGTGCTCAAAGGAAGTCCTCCATCGCCCTAACAAGCTCGCTTGGTGTGACCTTGAGCGCTTTTGCCAGCCGCGTTATGTTGACGAGCGCAATATTTCTTTTGCCGCGCTCTACATCACCTATATAGGTGCGGTGGACTTCAGCCAATTCTGCCAGTTTCTCTTGCGATAAACCGTGCTTCAACCGAAGGTTGCGCAAGGCGAGGCCGAACGCAACTCGGGGGTCTTCAATTCGTCTTGTGGGCACGACTGGATGGTAGGAAATAGATGTCTATAGGTCTACAGACTATGAGTGGAGTGCGCCTTGAACACTAGGATTCGTATGGCCCAAGAAAACGCTCGCCATTGAAATGGATCAAATGCGATGGTGCGTCCGCAACCCAGACCTCAGTCTCCCACGCAATATCGGCGAGATAGCGCCCCATGACGGCGCGGTTCGGAAACGCCGTGACATATACAAGGCCGGGAGTTGCCGTCGAAAAAAGATGCTCCAATTCAGAATGGCGCTTGCCGTCTACTGGACCGTGGCTTGTGACCGATTCGATGAGCACTAGCCATTTCCGTTTGGGACAATACAGCACCACATCGGGCATCTTGCCGTGAGAATCAACCGTCACGCCCAATTGGCCCAACAAGACGGCATCACAGTATCCCATTTTCTCCCCGGTGTCTCCTGCGTAGATGAGCACTCCGCCCGCCACGAAACGTGACCCGAAGTCCTCAATAATTGCCCGTATCAACTCGCTATGATCTCCAGGGCTTAGCGTTATCGTCTTGCCGGGCGCTATCGTGACGGGGATACGATTCTGCTGTCTTTCCATCGCGTACCGAGCAACCAAAGTCTCCCGCTGGGCGAGGTAGGCGGTCAAACGCCCGTGCCATGCTGCGCTCCCGAAAGTATGCAGCAACGCAAGGGCAGACGGTTCGATTTGATAGACGGCTGCGGGACTATTCACGGGGCGTTCCGGTTTGTCGGGGTTGTAGCAAGCAATTCCAGCATCTACGAACTGATGCATCGTCTGTCTTCTGAAAGTCTCTCGCGTATTCGGCGCATATTCCTTTCCATAGTTGTCGCGGACCCAATCCATTATTGGAGTGATACCCATTAACGGGTTTTCGGCTTGCGCCCAACGCTTTTGCGGGGTGAGATTGAGGAGCGCCAGAAGGCAGTATGCCGAGCGCTCATTTTGTTGTGCGCGCGGCAATCCAAGCGAGATTATGGCTTTTAAAGCAGCCTCAAGGGCCTTTTCTTTGCGTGTCATTCCGTGAGCAGTCCCAGCCTTTCGTCTAACATTTCCTGCGAAGGGATTTTCTGCTGCAATGCCCATTCCCCGAGGCTCAAGAGTGCTTGCCTACTTGGGTACTTCATTATCTTCAAGTCTGTAGCGTTTACCTGAGTATGGCCGTTGAAGCGGCGGAACTGCTCGTCCACCGCCGTCATGTTGAGGAAGGCCGCGAGACCGTGAGCAAGGACCGGAGACAGTCCACGCTTGTTTTCGTGAAATACGTTCAGATGATTCTCGAATCCCAACATCGGTGCATCTCCGAAGTCTGCCGGAGAGACTACGCGGGCCACGATCCTGCGTCTCTCTTCTTTAGAAGTGAAACGTCGGACGACACAATAATGGCCGGAAGGATACAACCATTTCTCTGTCTCCGCGTTCCGCACAATCGCATTAGGTTTCTTGAAATCCTGTTTTGGCCAGGCTGTTCCGCCCTCGTTGAAGTGGCCCGCGTACAAGAGCGGCACCGTATCGGCTTCCGGCATTTTCCGAGTGTATGCGCGAAGGCGGAAATCTACTACGGGACCAGTTGAAACGCTCAAGCCCGTCTCTGCGAGCGAGCATCGCACCGCAGAAGACAGCTCAACCCCATTCAATGTTGGAGACGTGGGGATGTGTATGAAGCGTTCTGGGTCGTCAGAGAACACGATGCGCTGGGCCGGGTAAGTGTGAAGCTGTAAATCGCTGAAACTGGCATCGGTGGAAGTCGAGATTTGTATGTCGCCTTGGTTCTGTCCGCGCACCAGGCTGATGATGACGTTTTCTTGCAAGACATCATCGTCTTTGAATGCCTTATTCCTTGCCTCAAAAAGGTGCATCCGGACAATTGACGCTCGCTTGAATAGAAACTCACGAAATGGGCGGTAGTAGGGGCCGTTGCAAAAACTGCGCGGGACGATAGCCACAATCTGCCCACCTTGCGCGGCAAGAGAGACCGCCAAAGCGAGGAAAGCCGAATACAGATTGACGGTTTCAATACCTGCTTGGCGGAGCATCGAACGGTGATGGGAGTTGCTGTTGATCTTCTTATACGGGGGATTCATTATGACATGCGTGAACTCGCACGCAGACGGGGCGAATAGAGTCGTGGCATGTTCAATGAAATCGCCAGGAATTATCTTCGAACTGAGCTTGAGGTACGCTTCGTAGCGACGGAGCGTTTCGGAGAATAGTCCGCCAAGTTTGGGGTCCAGCTCATAACCGTGGAGTTCAACGGAATCGAAGTGAAGTTCGCCAGCGGCCCATCTATCCAGAAATGCGCATGAGAGAGCGCCCATTCCAGCCCCAGGGTCTAACAGGCGGCAATTTCCTTGGGGGCGGTCCTCAAAAAGCGATGCCATGAACCGGGCGACGTTTTCCCCGGTCATGAATTGGCCCAACGCAGACTTTTGGTTCCGAGCACTGCCCGGTGCAACTTGCGGTCGCATGTCGTCTACGTGTTCAAGCAATTGCAATGTCGGCCCCCCTTGGGTGACTTCCATTCTATCGGGGAGCCATTCGGTTATGCGCGTCACATAGCGACTGAAGGCCGTCACGCTGTCCGTGCCGAAAATCCTTGCAAGAAAAAGACCCCTCGCGTAGGATACTGGTCACGGAAACAAACTTCTGTAAGCAGTTGATTCTAATAATGGTCGGGACGGGGAGATTTGAACTCCCGACCCCTCGCACCCCAAGCGAGTGCTCTACCAGGCTGAGCCACGTCCCGACATAATGCAGCCGGTTCGCAGGGGCGAACCGGCTTTTTGGGGTCTGAACCAGTTTACACCAGCGCAACCGTTTCTGAGGGGCTTTGTGGGTACGGATAGGAACCGAGTAAACTGGCGGGCACATGCGAATTGCTGACGAAAACCAATTGTTCTCGTTTAAGAGCCGGACCCAGGACCGGCGTGCTGTGGCCTCGTGGAATGGGCTGCTCTCTGTCTGCTTCGTTGTGCTGCTGCTTTGCGCGATGCCCAGGTTGTGGGCGCAAGCGGCGAAGCATCTGCTGATCTACTCGATCGACGTGGAGGGCGGACAGGCGACTCTGCTGGTTTCGCCGTCCGGAGGGTCGCTGCTGGTGGATACGGGTTGGCCCAATGTCAATGGGCGCGATGCAGACCGCATTCAACAGGCGATGAAGGACGCTGGGATTGCGAAAATTGATCACGTGCTGATTACCCACTTTCATACGGACCACGTGGGCGGGGTGCCAGAGCTGGTGAAGCGGGTGCCGATTGGCGAGTTTCTGGACCACGGACCGAATCGCGAAGACTCCGACATTACGCGGCATGACTACGCCGCGTATTTGAAGGCGATCGAAGGGAAGCCGCGGAGGATTGTTCATCCCGGCGACACGATCTCCATTCCCGGACTCGAAACCATTGTGCTCACGGCGGACGGAGAGCACATTGTCGCAGTTCCGGGAGTCAAGCCGGAGCCGAATCCGTATTGTGCCACGGAACCGAAATGGGAGCTGGATACGACAGAAAATCCGCGCTCGACGGGCGTGTTGGTTCGCTTTGGGAAGTTCCGTTTTCTTGACCTGGGGGATTTGACCAAGGCCAAGGAGATTCCGCTGGTGTGCCCTGAGAATTTGATTAGGACGGTGGATCTTTACCTGGTGAATCACCATGGGTTCAACCTTTCCAACTCGAAGGCTTTTGTGGATGCAATTCGCCCACGGGTGGCGATTATGGATAACGGTGCACACAAGGCAGGTAGTCCGGAAGCATGGCAGACGGTGCACGAGAGTCCCGGGTTGGAAGATCTGTGGATGCTGCACACCGCCGAGGACTCGGATGCGGCGCATAACAGCGCAGAGCCGCTGACTGCCAATGTGAAGGGCGGAGCGGACGGGGCCTATTTGAAAGTGATGGCCGCAGCGGATGGAAGCTTCTCGGTGACTAACTCGCGGACAGGGCAGACGAAGGAGTATCCGCGGCGATAGAGCGCTGGACCGTATCGAAATTACTGAATCGCTACTTGTGTGTCTGCCGGTAGAGCCGTTCGAGGGCGTCGCAGGCGGAGCGGACGCCATCTTCCAGTTCAAGGCGACGTGCTACGACTTCTGCGCGGCGGGCGAAGAGGGGCTCGGCGAGCATGGCTTTGAGCTTGCGAGCGACACGGAGGGGCGTGTAATTGCCACGCTGAATGACACGTGCGACTTTGAGGCGGCGCATACGACGCGCATTGTCTGGCTGGTCATGCGAGTAAGGCATGATGAGCATAGGTTTGCCGGCTTTGAGGCATTGCGCGGTGGTGCCGACACCACCCTGGTGAACTACCATGGCGGACCGGGGAAACAGGCCGGAATAGGGCGCATACTCGGCAACGCAGATAGAATCAGGCAACTCCTGCCGAAGGCGATTGCGCGGGTCTCCGCCAATGAGCAGGACTGCGCGGATGCCGAGCCGGATGGCCGCTCGCGCCGAGTGCTCGTAAAACTTGCCTGCGGCTAAGACGGCTGCCGAGCCGAGAGTGAAGACCACCGGTGGAGGGCCTGCGGCGAGAAACTTCTCAAGGTTGTCAGGCAGCTTGGCGTTTCCCGCGTCGGAATCGTAAAAGCAAAAACCGGTGATGAGAGTGTTGTCAGGCCAGTCCTTCTGCTCTACACCCAGTGCACGAGAAAACAGCGCCAAAACCAGGTACGGCGAGTGCTTGGCATCGAAGAGGGGGTTCTTGCCTTTTGGAAGGCCGAGTTGGTTGCGGAGATCGTAAATGGGCTCGGGCCACTTGCGGCTGACGAGACGGGCGAGGCGTTTGATGGCGCGTCCCATGCCGGGTACGGCTTTGTCAGCGCGCGCAAGACGGGGATACATGGGCAGCACTGGCGGGTCGAAGGCCGAGAAAAATGAGAGCGGCGCGAGGACGTAGCTGGTCCAGGGAATTCCGGTGATTTCAGCGACGATTGGACCGGCGTAATTGAGCTCGCCGAGTAGCATCAAGTCGGCTCGCTCAGGACGGGTGACGGCGTCGAGCAGGTCATCGTAGGTCTGGCGAAGGGCCGGAAAAAGAAACTCGCGCAGGCCGCGTTCGGTGCCCTTGCGCACGTCGTACACCATCTCGGCCATGAGCGTGTTTTCAGGATCGATGTCAGGCCGAACGGCGTGGAACTCAATGCCAAGGGGGATGATCTTCGGACCGAAAACGGCGGGGACGGCCATGACCGGCATGTGGCCGCGGCGTTTGAGTTCCAATGAAATGGCGATTAAGGGATTAATGTCGCCGAAGGTGCCGATGTTCGAGAGAACAATGCGCAAGAGTGGATTCCCCTGGGCCGCGGATGGCTCTTATGAGGGTAATGCATTGGGCGAGGTTAAAGCATGGGGCGGAATCTGCGCACCTGCTATTCGGAGACAATCAGCAACAGGCAAATGCCATTCCACTTCAGCTTCATTTAACGTAACGGAGAAGATAATGGATGGGGAGAGCCTGGCACAAAAATGCGCGTACTGCTAGTGGAAGATGAAGTTCGGTTGGCCGATAATCTGGCGGCGGCGCTGCGTGATGGGCCAGGATTCGCGGTGGATTGGGCGGAAGACGGTGAGGCAGGCGACGACCTGTCGCGCGAAGTGAACTACGACCTGATTGTGCTGGATCTGATGCTGCCGAAACTGGATGGCCTGGGACTGTTGAAGAGGCTACGCGCGCGCCAGGATCGGGTCCCGGTGCTGATTCTTACCGCAAAAGACGGAGCGGACTCGATTATTCAGCTCTTGAATGCGGGAGCCGATGACTACCTTGCGAAGCCTTTCGACCTGGGCGAATTGATTGCGCGGGCGAAGGCGCTGATCCGGCGCGGGAAGGGTGCGGCGCATCCGACGCTCTCGATCCTCGACTTGGAGGTGAACACGCTGGAGCAGACTGTGCACCGGGGAGGCCTGTTTGTGGACCTGTCGCCGACGGAGTATCGCATTCTTGAATACCTTGTGCATCGACCACGCGTGATTGTGAGCAAACGAGAGCTGCTGGAGCACCTTTATGACTTCAACTGGGAGCATCACTCGAATGTGATCGAAGCGCACGTCTCGAACCTCAGGAAAAAGCTGGACGCGGCGGTGGGCGCGTCGGAGATTGAGCCGCCAGCTGTGATTGAGACGATGCGCGGGCGTGGATATCGGATGGCGGCTGAAGGGCGCGGGGAGCCTGAGCCGAATGCGGCGCTAGCGGCCGAACCGGATCAACAGCAATGAGATTGTTTCCGCAGCCGCGTTCGATCGCCTTCCATCTGATCGTCGCAGTTCTTGCGGTGGAACTGGTTTCTTCAGTGCTGGTGGTCGTTCTTTCTTTCGGCTATGAGCGCCATGCGCACTTTCGAGCTTTCGACGTTCTGATTCATGGCCGTGCAGACTCCGTGCTGGGCGCGGTGCAGGACGCGGAAGATGGGGCGGACAACGTGATGCTGGACCAGGCGGACCTGCATCTGCCACACGATGATATTTACGAGGTTTATGGCGAGAATGGGCGGTTGCTGGGGCGCTCAACGAACTGGCAGGGAGCGGGCGTGGACGTGTTTGCTGCTCCGAAGGACGGATACGCGGAGTTGACGGTGAACGGCCGCCAGTACAAGGTAATTCGCATTCATGGATTCAGGACAGTGGACCCCGGCGCACCGGGTGGGGGAAAGCTGCGCAAGGTCACTATCCTGTATGGCGCGCCCACTGAGCACGTGTGGAATGCGATCAGGGGTGCGGTGGAATTTTATGCGGCGGGCAGCGTCCTTCTGCTGATCGTGACCGGGCCGCTGATTGCCTGGTTGCTCCATCGCGGACTGCTCCCGCTGCGGCAACTGGCCACGATGGCTTCGGAGGTTTCAGTGGACGATTGGCATTTCGATCCACCTGCCAGCGCGCGAAATACCCCGGAATTGGCACCGCTGACGGAGGCGCTTGAGAGCGTACTGCAGAGGCTGGAGCGGTCGTTTGTGCAGCAGAAAACATTTGTGAGCGACGCTGCTCACGAGCTGAAGACGGCGGTGGCGGTGGTGAAGTCAAGCCTGCAACTACTGACGATGAAGCGGCGCACGGGCGTGGAATACAAAGCGGGGCTTGAGCGCTGCCTTGCGGATTGCCTGCGGCTGGAAGAGATTGTGGCGAAGATGCTGACGCTGGCCCGAGAAGAGAGCGCAGGGGATGTGGCGGGGACGGCGCCAGCGGGTGATTTGACCGGATGCATTTGGGATGTCATCAGTCAACTTGATTCCGTTGCCGCGTTGCGCGAGGTTCAGGTGGTGTTTGCGGAGACACATGCGGAGTTCGCCAATGGGCAAATCGCAGTGGCAGAGGAAGATTGTACTTTGCTTGTTTCGAATCTGCTGCTGAATGCCTTGCAGCACGGGCCGCCGGCATCGACAGTGGAAATTCGTTTGTCGATTGACGGAGATGATGCGGTGTTGGAGATTGAAGATCATGGCGACGGGATTGATGCGGAAGCGCTGCCGCATGTCTTCGACCGATTCTTCCGGGGCGACCCTTCGCGAACACGCAATACCGGAGGAACGGGGCTGGGGCTGGCGATCTGCAAGGCGATTGCGCACAAGGCCGGCGGGACTATTGAGCTAGCCAGCCAACGTCATCAAGGGACGACAGCGAGGGTGCGGCTGCCACTGACACGAACAATTGACGGGGGGCTGCGCCGGCTCAGCAGCGCTCTGGGCAAATCCTGATGCTGCTGTGGCAAACTTCCAACGGCGGCGAAGAAGCTGGATCCCGCAAATTCAAGAGGAGCAATTCATGTCGACGCAATTTCGTTTAGATCTCTCTATCCGGTCTCGTATGGCTGCGGCACTGCTTTGCAGCGTGCTTGGCTTGCCGTGTCTGCTTGCGGCGCAGCAACCTTATCACATTGTGGATCGCTGGAAGCTGGGCGGCGAGGGGGGCTGGGATTACCTACTGGTGGATTCATCGGCGCATCGGCTCTACTTGACGCGCGGCGCTCGCGTGGATGCGGTGGACACGCAAACAGGCAAGATTGTGGGAAGCATTGCAGGGCTGCATGGCACGCACGGAATCGCACTGGATGAGGTGGGCAAGTTTGGATACATCTCCGATGGCGGTGGTAATGCGGTTGTTGTGTTCGACCGCGCGACACTGGCGACGGTAGCGACGATTCCGACCGGGCAGAATCCCGATGGCATTGTTTTTGAGCCGAGGACGCAGACGGTGTGGGCCTTTAACGGCCGGAGTAACAGCGTGTCAGTGATCGACACGGCGAAGCGGAAGGTGGCTGCAACGATTGCGTTGCCGGGGAAGCCGGAGTTCCCAGCGGTCGACGGCAAGGGAATTGTATTCGACAACATCGAAGACAAGAACGAGATTGTGCGACTGGACGCAAAGACTGACAAGCTGACGGCTGAATGGCCGCTGGTGGGTTGCGACAGTCCGAGCGGCTTGGCGTTCGACGTTCCGGGCGGGCGGCTCTTCTCCGTCTGCGACGGTAAGAAGATGGCGGTAACGGACGCTGCAACGGGGAAGTCTCTGGCCACGCCAGGCATTGGCGACGGACCTGACGCAGCAGGATGGGATGCTGCGCATAAGCTTGCATTCGCATCTTGCGGGGAAGGAATTCTCACCGTTGTGGATACGGCGACTGCAGGCTATCCCACAATCGAGAGCTTGCCAACCCAGCGCGGCGCGCGAACCATGGCTTACGACGCCGGCACCGACCGGATCTACCTTGTGACTGCGGAGTTTGGGCCACGTCCGGCTGCGACTCCGGAGAATCCAAGGCCGCGAGCTCCCATGGTTCCAGGGACCTTTACGGTGCTGGTGGTTGGACGATGAAACTGGTGCTGGGCATCGTGGTGATTGTGGTGATCGTGGCATCGCTGATTGCCGATTACAAATGGCGGCAGTGGATTGCCGCGCGTAAGCGGGATCGGCAATAACGGAAAAGCTCTCTCCGGAATTTCTCCCGTTACAATGAGGTTCAGGGAGCCGTCCAATCGCTATGCATCGCTTTGTTCGCCCTGCCAATTCCTTCTCCGCCGGCATTCGTCGCGCGGGGTTTCGCCTGGTCCTTTCCGCCGCTGCGCTGTTGATGGCGACGGCCGCCTCTGCGCAATTCGGCGCACCGTCCGCTGGAACACAGGTCCACGACCCTTCGGCGTTGCGTCCGCCTGCGGGAGCACGCGTGGCGATTGTGGAGTTCGAAGACATGGAATGCCCGGATTGCGCACGCGCGAATCCAGTGCTGAAACAGGCCGCGGCCACTTACCACATTCCCTGGGTCCGCCACGATTTTCCGTTGCCGTTCCACAACTGGAGCATGAACGCGGCGGTGAATGCGCGCTGGTTCGACACGAAGAGCAAGGCCCTGGGAGACGAGTACCGCGACGAAGTATTCGCCAACCAGCCCTCGATCACTAGCCTTGATGCGCTGAACCAGTTTACGCAGAAGTTTGCACAGGGCCACGGGATCGCGCTGCCGTTTGCCATTGACCCGCAGGGCAAGCTGATCAGCGAGGTGAAGGCCGATTACGCGCTGGGGCAGCGCATTGGCATTGAGCACACGCCGACGATCTGGGTGGTGACGGCGAACAGCAAAGGCGCACCGTTTGTGGAAGTGGTGGACCGGACCAAGCTGTATCAGCTGATCGACCAGGCGATTGATGACACCCGATCGAAGTGAACCCGTGGCGCAGTTAGTTGCGATTCATGCAAATATTCTATAACCGCGACGCGAAATGGGCCGTCTAAAGTGAATGGTCAACTACCTTCGCTTTTCCCGCTTCGTTTCAGTCCGACGCGCCCACCATTGCGCTTTGTTTCTGCTTGCCTGCGGCGCGCTTTTACTGGCGTCAGGGTTGGAGTCAAAGGCCCAATTCGGAGGTGCACCGAGCACGACCCAGGTGCACGATGCTTCCGCACTGCATCCACCGGCAGGGGCGCGCGTCGCCATTGTGGAATTTGACGATCTGGAATGCCCAGCCTGCGCGGCCGCGAACCCGGTGCTGAAAGCCGCCGCGGCAAAATATCAAATCCCCTGGATTCGCCACGAGCTGCTGATCCCTTCCCACGTCTGGAGCCCGGTGGCGGCGGTGAATGCGCGGTGGTTCGACCTGAAGAGCAAGGCCCTGGGCGACGAGTACCGCGACGCGGTCTTCGCGAATCAGGCCACCATTTACAACACAGGGATGCTGAGCCAGTTCACCGCGAATTTCGCTCGGAGTCATGGGATCGCGCTGCCATTTGCAATGGATCCGCAAGGCAAACTGACTGCTGAAGTCGAAGCAGACAACCAGTTGGCCAAGCGCACCGGGATCGGGAAAACACCAACCATCTTCATTGTTGCTTCCAACAGCAAAGGCGCGCCGTTCATTGAGGTTCAGAACCCGCAGACCGATCTTTATACCGATATCGACAGGGCTATGGCGGACACGAAAGCAATGCCGCCGCGGACTCGATAGAGAGCAAACGGCTCCACGGTTTCCGGTTAAGAAGAAAGCGGCGCACCCAACCGGATGCGCCGTAGATATCCGCCTGATCCACCTGTTGCGTCGTTGCGCTGTGCAACAGGCGGAATCGCGGGATGCGGTTGCGATCAGAAAGCGAAGGAGCAGCTTGGCACGCTGCCGCTCGCACTCCAAGTGCCGTTGGTCACGTCCGTGCCCGATGGATCGAGGCCGTTCACGTTGTCCAGGTAGGTATTGAAGTACTGGTCGCCGCTCTGTGTGTTGCTGTCGAGATCGATGTTGCCCAGATAAATCTGCCCGATATTGCTGGAGTTGTAGCCTGCGAACGTCTCGTACGCGCCGGACACCGAGTTTTCCGACTTGACGCCGTTGACGATGATCTCCTGGAACTTCGGAGTACCCGAGGTACCGCTGCAGCTTCCATAGTTGGCGTTCACGATGATCAGGTGCTTGGCGTACCGGATGCAGGTGTTCTGGTAGGTCACCTGCTTCACCAACCCCCCGCAATCAATGTCGGTTTTGATGTTGATGGCGTTGGCGTCGGTGGAAGCGGTGCCGGCTGAATCCTTGCCATACACATAGTTGTTCTCAAAGAGCACGTTGGTCACGCCGTCGAAGGTCTGGCTGCCGATCGACAGTCCGTGGGTGCCGTAGACGTTGGTGTTCTTCACTGTGATGTTCGAGGCTGCCGATTCGTTGGTCTTGACAGCGATGCCGTCGTCGCCAGCTGTGATGTTGGAATTGGCCACTGTAACGTCGCTGATGCTGTCGATGTCGATGCCGTCGGCGTTCGCCTGGTTGGGCGAGGTGTTGATGGTGACATTCCACACCGTGGCGCCGCTGCCACCCTGGATGTAGAGGTTGGGGTGCGCCGCATTCTGCAGTGTGATGTTGGCGATGTTGAAGTTGCTCGCGTTATTGGTCTGCACGAGGCGCGGCGTATCGCTGAAGGTATGCACGTTGGCGCGTCCGTCAATCGTGCCCGAACCGAAGATCCCCGTGTTGCTACTCGTAACATCGATCAACTCGGACTCGCTGTTATAGCTGTTGTTGCCGTAGAGCGTGACGCCGGAATCGATGACCAGGCTTTCGTCGGTTCCGATGGTGAGCTTGCCGCTGAGGAAGGCGTTGTCTGAACCGTTGATGTGCAGGACCACAGCTTCGTTGCTGTTCTCGCAGGAGTTGAGCGCAGCCTGGATGCGGGAGGTGTCGTCACTGGTGGGGGGGCTCGCGACGTCGACCTGCGAGGAGGTGAACTGCGCGTCAAGCGTCTCGCAAGTCCCCGGCGTTTGCGGCTCGGAAGGGTTGCGGGGGTCGCCGGTTGCGTAGGTTTGAGCGCTGGCCGAAGCTGCGAAAAGCAGGATGGCCGCCGCGGCGTGGAATCGACTTACACGGAAATTGATCATAGGGGAACCTCCTGTGGGGAATTGAGTCTTGCGGGGGATGAGTTGAAATGGTCAGACCACTTCAGCCGGGGAGTCTAGTCATTTCAATCTGGAATTGTCAATCAAGAAAGGAACAATGCCGAAAATTATGGTGAAATTGCATTTTTATGGCAGACGACGCCTGTATAGAGGTATGACCTCTATCGTTTGCTTTTCTAAAGCGGCTCACTCCGAGAGGGGCCGAAGATGGCGTTCGTGATTCTTCCGTGAAGCGGCTATGAATTCAGTCCCGGTATACCCCGAACGGGGAATTCACGGGACAAAACCAGGTTCTCTACAATTTGCGCATCTTCTTTAGAACGGCGGCCTCATGATCTTCTATGGCTGGAAAACCAAATCGATTCCGCTCGGTGAGTTGGGGACACAATCCTGTGCACGGTGCGGCATTGCACGTCCGTTTCGCGCCTTCCTGAAGTACAGCAATTTTCATCTGTATTGGATATTCGGTGTCGTGACGAGCCGAAAGTATCTGGCCGCATGCAGCGTGTGTAGCCAGGGTGTGATTGTGGATAAGAACCAGCTGCAGCTAGCGCCCACGGCGAACGAAGATCCCATCCCATTCATGGAGAAGTGGGGTCTTGGAGTTTTCGTCGCGATTATTGCTCTGGTCGTTTCCGCCGTGGCGATGCATCGGTAGTCACTGCTCAGTCCGCCGTTTGGATATTCACCAGCACCTCTGCGCCCTGTGCGCCGGGGGAGATGGTGCTGGTTTGCGGGGCGCGCCAGTGGTCTATGTGGCTGATTCTGTGGACGCAGCCGATGGTGCAGTTGGGGGCACAGCTTTTGGCGGTGAGGAACTCGCGCTTGACGTCGGGGGTGGTGTAGTCGGCGATGGGGACGCCGGGATAACCGCGCTGCTGGGAGCAATAGTGAACCAAGCCGTCTTCGCAGATGTACAGGTAGCGTGAACCGGCGCGGCAACGCCAGTCGTTGGGGCGGCCCTGTGCGATGGCTTCCTGGAACTTGTCGAATTGCGCGTAGTTGGTCTTTCGCCGGTTGGTCATGGCGAAGTAGACCTTGGATTCGGCGTCATTGAGAGGCTTGAGCTGGCCGCTGCCATCGTGAATGATGCCGATGGTGGACTCAAAACCCAGTTCCAGAGCGCGTTTGCCGATGACCAGGGCGTCGTTGGGATCCTTGAAGCCACCGCCGACGACGGAGTTGATGTTGACGTGGAACTCGGCGTAGTCGGCCAGCATCTGGAGCTTTTTGTCGAGGACTTTGAGGCTCTTTTTGGAGACTTCGTCAGGGACGAGGTTGTCGATCGAGATCTGCATGTGATCGAGGCCGGCGGCGTTAAGTTGCTCAATACGCTCTACATTGAGGAGATAGCCATTGGTGATCATGCCGGCGATGGCGCCGGTTTTGCGCATGCGGCGGATGATGTCGTCGAGGTGGGGATGGGTGAGGGGCTCGCCGCCGGAGATGCCGATCATGGCGGTGCCGAGGCGGCCGAGGTGGTCGATGCGGCGGATCATTTCGTCGAGGGGGACGGGCTCGGAAACCTTGTCGTACTCGTTGCAGTAGCCGCAGCTCAAGTTGCAGAAGCGAGCGGGGATAATCTGGGCGAGGACGGGATGGCTGGTGGAGGCGAGAGCGCGCAAGACCATGGCGTATTCGCGGGCTTTGCGCGAAGCAGCGATTCTGCGGCCGCGCAGCGTCGATCTCCGGGGAGCGTCCATCTCTACTATTGAAACACGACAAGACAGCTCTTAGCTATTAGCTCACATTGCTCAGCTCTGCGTGGCTGGGGACACGGCAAAAACTGTGGTGGCGGGGATGCACGGACTCATGAGTGATGTGGACGGCGGGTTTTAATAGCGACCTGGCGAGTTGCCGCTTGTAAGTGCTTTATTTCAAGTGGGGCGGTGGTATAAGTGGAGCCTTTCCGTTTTTGTGTATTCATAGAGCTGGTATAAACTTTTTATTGTGTATTGTTTGCGCTCCAGGCCGGACAGTGTGCGATATAATCCGAAACATAAAATCAAGCCTGCGCAGCAAACCCCACCTGCCCGCTCGAGTGAGTGTACCTCGCGTTTGCAAAGGTTCCAGCAGTCGCCGGAAAAAGGACATGCAACCTCAATTGGTAACTTTTGCATCAAACACGTAATTAAAATCAGTGCTACGATGGAAAGCTCACAAAGGCTTGGGTTTATCTACTTAATCTGATTGCAATTGTTGCCCCTCCGACTGTCAACAGTCTCAGAAAAATAGAGGTACCATTTGAACGAAGAGAAGCTGCACGAAGCAGGAAACGAATGATGCCTATGCGCCTTCAGACTCGCGCCTTTCTATTTAGCTTCGTGCCTTTTGCAGTCTTGCTAGCCACCAGTTTCCTGATAGCCCAGAAGCTCGTCCAATCGACCGTCCGCGGCGAACTGCGTGCATCTCTGCGCGAAAACCAGCTTTCGATGGCACGTGAGCAGTCGAAAGCCGATTTTCAGAATAGCCGCTTTCTAAAAATCGCCGGGGAAAGCGCGGCTCTGAAGGCCGCAGTGCATTTATTTAATCCGGAGTCCGATGAGGATGATCAGCCGAATTCCGCGTCCGGTACCGCACGTGGTGCGATGGAAAATCAGCTGCGCGGGCTTGGCGAGCAAATGGGCTTCGATTTCCTTTCTGTTTCTGCGCCCAACGGAGCGCCTCTTGCCGGCGTCGTCCGCCAAGCGGGAGAAGTACCAGGCGGGAAAAGCCAACTTGTCCCATTAAATGGGCTTCTGGTTGAACACGGCGAAAAGGGCCTGCTTGTGATCGGCAGCCGAATCATCCGGTTCGCATCTGTACCGATAGATGAGGGTAAAAAAAACATCGGCGTCCTTTCAGTGGGAGAGTATTTTGACTTCCCAGGGGCCGCTACTCCAGCAGTCCTGATTCATGACGGCGCAGTGATCGACGTCAACATTCCGGATGTCTCCGGCAGAGAGGCGGATGCGTCCTTCCACGGCTGTGCGGGCCAACCGGAATGTGATTTTCGATTAGGAGGCGCCCACTGGATATCGGTTCCCCTGCAGGACCTGGGCGGCGGATATACCTTATGGAGTCTTGAAAACGTGGACGAGGCAACGAGCCCAGTTCGATCGAAACTGCGCAATCTTTTTCTGACGATGGCATTCGGATCCGTGCTGGTCGCTTTCTTATTCAGCATGGTCTCTGCCCGCTCCATTGTGAAACCGATCGCGCATGTGGTCTCGCATCTTCGCAACGCGGAACGAACCGGCGTGCTGCCCGATTTCACAAGCAATCCTTCGCCCACGAGGGAAATCCGCGAGTTGGCCGAGAGCTACCAGCGGGCCGCTGGATCGGTGAGAAACGGACAGGAGAATCTGCAAAGGGCTTACGTCGAGTTCGTCCGTTCTCTTGCAAACGCGCTTGATGCGCGGGATAGGTATACATCAGGTCACAGTTATCGCGTCAGCCAACTTTCAAGTGCAACGGCGGCGGCGATGGGCCTGGTCCCCGAACTTATTGAGCGGATTCGCGTGGGCGCGCTTTTGCACGATATCGGGAAGATCGGCATCGACGACAGCATCCTGCAAAAGCCTGACTTGCTCACAAACGAAGAATTTGAAATCCTCAAACAACACCCTGTGATTGGCCGCCGGATTCTTGAAGGAGTGCAGGGCCTTGCTCCTTACATCGATGCCGTGGAACTGCACCACGAGAATTGGGATGGTACCGGATACCCGAAAGGCCAATCGGGCGAGGAGACGCCTGTCGATGCGCGCATCATTCACGTGTCGGACGCCTATGACGCAATGACTACCAACAGGTCTTACCGGCGAGGGATGACCCATGAACAGGCTATCGCCCAACTGCTCACACATGCGGGGACACAATTTGATCCGCGCATTGTGCAGGTCTTTGCCAAATTGCCGCCCCCAAGAGTAGGCGGAACACCGACTCCGTTGGAAGATCGCGGCTTGCCGGCGCAACTTGAATCAGTGATGGCGGGATGAAGAAGGCTCGGCTGCTGTTCCTGCCGACCCAGTTTCGGCCGAGAGCTTATGCTTGTGCGTTGCTGACAATATTGCCGGCTCCATAAATCTTTGGTGAAGTTGCGTTGGAACTCCGCCTTCAGGCGGATTGTCGACAATCGGGAAGTAGCTCAATGGCAGCCCCACTCGAAGACCAACAGATACAACCCGACTAGAGAAAAAGCAGTGGCTGAGCCTATACAGGGTGCTTGCTTCGCTCCCTCGCGTCTCGCCTACTTCAGCTGCGCGCGCAAGCATTGCCGCGGGGAGTGCTCCGCGCGGCGAAAAATCATGAGAGCGAGCCGGATTGACCAGACAGAAGCCACGCTGTGAGTAGCATTCAAGTAACTCACCACTCCGGGACATGAAAGGGAAGACAATGTGCCTGAGCCGCCGTATCCATTTCTATCACCGATCGAACCGGGACGGAACCACCGAGTCCATCTGCTCTCGCTGTTTCCTCAGAGTGGCAAGGGAGTTCCAGGCCTCCGAACTGGCCAGGTATGAGATCGCCCACGTATGCGACCCGGCGAAGGTCTTCGACGTGAGCCAAAACGCCGAAGCCACGGCGAGTGGCCTCAGGGCAGGATGAGGGAGTCGGCACACGCGGCGCCTCGGAAACGCTGGGCTGAGTGCAGTCCTAATCTCGCTATGCCCCATGCGTTGCTTGCGATGCCCGGAATCGAACAGACTTGTCCCGCTGCCGGAGGGAGCAACTTAATAAGTTGCACGCCTTATAAGTTGAACGGTTCACAGCTAAGAGCGACGATTACTTAGTTAGTGACAGGAAAGTTACGGTTGACTCCTGTGACATATAAGAATAACTTGAAGATAGGGATGAGACGTATATCTCCTCTTTCAGGTTTTCTGAACTAAGGCAGTTAGCCTGAAGTAATAACTCTCTTAGCCTTTTATATGTGTGAGGTTCCCCCATGATAGTTTCCAATAGTCAAAAGCAGCCAAAAGCCAAGACTTCGCCTGCGAGTAAGTCGGCAGCGCCGGAGGTCCGCGCTGCGCACGAAAAGATCAGGGAGCGGGCATTCAATATTTATCAAGACCGCGGCAGCGAACCTGGCCACGACGTGCAGGACTGGCTTCGCGCCGAGCTCCAAATCCACGAGCGCTGAAGAGCCCGTATCTCAGTTGCCGCAGGCCTGACTGAAGGCCGAAGGGGGAAGTTGTGGGTTGCCCAATTTGCAAGCGTCTTGAACGAACCTTCGAAGGTTGGAATACCGAGTGCATCCGGGCTCGGTCGTCGTTGTATGGCAGCGTCAGCAGCAGGTTTGCCGCCTATGACGTTGTGGAGATGGAGCGTGCGAGAAGCGATCTGCAGATGCACCGCGCGGTCTGTGTCATCGACTTGAATAAGGCTGCGAGCCGGGCTGCCGTTCAGATTCGATCCCGTTTGTCAGTCGGTCGTTGATGCGAGTGAGATGGCCGTCGCCTTTGGCGGACAGACAAGCGAGCGCGAGATTCAAATACTCCTGATGCGTCAGCGGGGATTCCCATGTCTGAAAGGGGAGACCCCACCTGGCGAACGAAGACCTAGCCGTGGGGACCCTGGACATGGGCGCACGGTTATTACTTGCTCAGGATGCGACTCTTTCTGAATCAACCTTGGGCGGAAGATCGCGGCGACTGCTTTACGAGGGCAAGATGGGCTTCGATCCATCATTGCCGGAGCCGATGCCGAGCGCGCCGCAAACTCTTTTCAGAATCTCTTCTGGAGGGACGGGCTTGGCAACGCAATCAAAATTGTGACCGCGGACTCTGGCGGCTTCGAGCATTTCAGTAGTGGAGATTTGGCCTGAGAACAGAAGCACCATGCAGGTTGGGCAGGTTTCTCTAATCACGATGGCCAGATCGATTCCCGACATTCCAGGCATCACTACATCCGCAATGAGGAAATCGGGCGACTGGGAATGGACGGCTTCAAGAGCCTTGAGAGGATCGGTGAAGGAGGTCACGTCGAAGCCCTGACCCTTCAATATCGCCGCGAGCGTCGACGCGATGATGGGTTCGTCATCGACGACAAATATGCGGTACTGATTCGCCAGCTTTGACATGAACCTGACTCTTGGGGAATTAAGAGCGGTCTAGCTTTATCCAAGCTCGAAGTTGAGTGTAGGATTTTGAAACGCTTCTGTCTACGGCGCGACAGCGGATTACAGGGCATTTCCATTGGGTGAAATTGGGGGATTGCAGATGGAGGGACCGATATGTCTCGCGAATCCGGGAGGGAGACAGGTCACCGGGGCGCAGATCGGTTACTTGCATTTCGTCAGGGTCAACTAAGAGAAGAGACTGGCTAATTTAAAGAAATTAGTGAACGATTTTCCGATTGCATGCTCTTTACTTGTAGTAATGCCAAACGCGATGTTTATCGCGAAGCGGGAAAAGCCTGTGCCCGGCGGAGCTGAGGGAGGCACGGGTGGGGCAGGTCCGTTTCACGCAATGGGGTCGTTTGCAGACTTCGTGGAGCGGCATTCGCATTTTGTTTATCGCATTGCACTGGCGGTGGCGCGCAACAGGCACGATGCCGAGGATGTGGTGCAGGAGACGTTTCTGCAGCTCTATCGCGAGGAGCGGTGGAAGGAAGTTGAAGACGAGCGGGGATACCTGGCGCGCGTGGCGTGGAGGCTGGCGGTCAGGCGGCGCAAACCGGGGATGCTGGAGCAGGAGCTTCCGCTGGAGATGCGGTCGCACGAGGCCAGCCCTGAGGACGCGGCGATGGATGCGGAGCTGGAAGGGTGGCTGCATGCGCGCATCGACGCGTTGCCCGAAAAGCTGCGACAGCCACTGGCGCTGGCCGCATTGGGTGAGTTGAAGCTGGTGGAGATTGCGAAGATCCTGGGTCTGCCGGAGGGAACGGTTCGGCGGCGAATTCATACGGCGCGGCAAAAGCTGAAGCAAGAACTGGCAGAAAGGAGGGGGACGTGATGGATGGAAGCGATAGGCTGGGCGGGACAGACAGAGACGGGTTGGATAGGCTGGATCAAATCATCGACCAGGCGCTAGACAGCTACACGGAGCGGGAGCCACGGGCTGGACTGGAGCAGCGCGTCTTGTCTCGGATTGCCGCGGCGGAGGCTGAGCGGGGCGGATATCGATGGGGCTGGAGGCCGGTGTGGGCTTTGGCTGCCGCTGCGGCGTTTTTGGCGCTGGTGGCGATTCCGGTGTGGTTCAGGACGGTGCGGCCGGAGACGGCGGTTGTACGCAGTACAGAAATTCATCGGCCAGCGATTGGCGAGGTGCGGCCATCTTTGCAGGCTGCTCCGTTGGGGACGCGGCATGCGCGACGGACTCCCGCATTGCGTGGGCGCGTTGGCATTGGGGAGACCGCGGAGTTGGAGGGTGCGGCGAACGCGAGGCCTGAGCCTTTGGAGCGCAGGAACTTTGTGGCTGTCGAGGAGAGGCCACGGGCGGACGATGCGGGCACGCTGAAGCCGGACACACTGGAGCCGATTATGCTGAACCCGATCACGATTGCTCAGATACAGATTCGAGCATTGAACTAGTAGATACGCATTAGGAGATACGGATGTTGATGCCACGAGTTGTCTTGATTGGGCTGCTGATGCTCTCGCCGATATTGAGCGCGCAGGAAGCGGGGACGCACGGAGCTGAAACGCAAAAGGCGGCAGTCAAGAACTTGCCCGCGCAAGCGCAGGACGATGCGCAAACGAGAAAGGCATTCGATGCGGACGGTGATCCACTGCAAATCACGATCAGCTTTGTGAAACGGCGGCATGGAACGGTCACGATTGAAAAAACCTACACGGTGACGGCGACAACCAACCTGGCGGATCCGCAAATCCGCGATGACAGCCGCATTCCGTATCAGTCAATCGGGCGCAAGCCGGGCGGCGCAGCGACAGATCAAGAGAAAACCGAGAGCGGGACAAAGGGCGAAACGCAATACTTCAACTACAACACGGACGTGGATATCCAGAACGTCAGAGAGCGGAAGGGCCTGGTGGAGTTGACGCTGCGCGTTTCGATGGAAGGCATTGCGGACGATGTGTCAGTGCCGCCAATTTTGCGTTCGCACCGGTACGTCATTTCTCCCACGCTGCCGATTGGCAAGCTGGCAACGGTTTATTCGGAGGGAGATGCGCTGCACGAGACGAAAGTGGAGATTCAGGTACTGATTCAGCCGCTCAATTTGCAATAGGGCGCTGAGATAAGGAACATCCTGCGCAGTGGAGAATCGAAGGGGGATTCAGGACGGGCTCCCGCTCAACAACGACGGATCAACTCATGGAGATCTGAGATGACAATTCTTAAGGTAAAGCAAGTTCATTTTGCGGCTGCACTCATACTGCTGCTGGTTGCGAGCTATGCACATGTGTCACACGCGCAGCAGACACCGTATGTCGTCGGCAGCACGGTGACTGGACACGTGTTCTGTGGTGATAGCAACGCGCCTGCGCGCTTTGCCAAGGTGCTGCTGAAGTCGACCACAGCTAGCAATAGCGGAGACGACTTCATCAAAAAGCTTCAAGAGAACATGGGGAAGATGGCGGAAAAGACGGGCACGGACGCCACGCCGGTAAAGCCGCTGACAGAGGACAAGAAGAACGCCCTGGCTGCCGCATCAAAGGGAATGACGCAGGCGATGGACATGATGAACGCGTCGACGGTTGGACTGGACGGGGAATTCAAATTCTCCGGTGTCAAGCCCGGCACTTATTATGTCCACGCCATTTATGCCGGCTATATTGATCCCTTCGATCAGATACCGGATGAGGATTTTGCAAGTACCGACCCTGCGGTCCGGGCACGCATTGCGCAGATTCCCACGATTACGGTGACGGGGACAGACTCCGCACACACCGAGCTTCGCCTGGAGCGCGGCGCCGCGATCAGCGGCCGTATTCTCTTTGACGATGGGAGCCCGGCTTCGGGGTGGACTGTATCCGTGGTGAAGCCGGGGACGCCAGACAGCGCTGCCGAAGCCGCGGCAGTGACGATGAACCAGGCGCTGGCAATCAGTGGGGCGGTGCAGATTGCGAAGAGCGACGACCTGGGTCACTTTCGCATCACGGGCCTTGCCGGCGGAGAGTACGCATTGCGCGCGACGCTGGCGGCAATGCCCATCGGGGTGACTGGCAGCAACATTGGCGATGGAGGCAGCGGCATCAGCCTGGCCGTGTATACCGGCAATACTTTCAGTCGTGCCGACGCAAAGCCGGTGTCAGTGGGGGCAGGCGACGAGCTTACGGGGGTAGATATGACTGTGCCCGCGCATGCACTGCACAATATTACCGGCCATGTGGTTGCGAAGTCGGATGCGCATACCCTGAACGTGGGCAGTGTAACGCTGACCAGCAAGAGCAATCCGGCACTGAAGATGACGGCCGCAATCCGCGACGATGGCAGCTTCCACTTTGAGTATCTTCCGAAGGGCATTACTTACACGCTGACAGTGGCGGATGCAGCGGACGGCAAGAATACCCCCGGCAGCGGCACTGGCTTTATGGGAATGAACCTTCCGCATCCCGAGATTCTGCGGAAGTACGGAAGCGACACAACGGATGTGATGCTGGGCGATTCGGACATTGACTCGGTTCAACTGACGGTGGCGCAGACCGATTGGAAGCCCACTCCGAAGAAGCCGGGAGCCACCGATGCGAACCTTGGCGACCTGCTGAACGGAATTCTCAGCGCTGTACCGAGTGATAAACAATAAAGTGGGGTTCTGATACTCATGGGGATCGTTGAACGACTCGCTGCAGGCGCAGGCCTTCTGATGGGAAGAGTTGACGTCACAAAAATGACGTGGACGGACGTTTGGACGAGCACGAGATTCGGTAGAATGCCAAGCATGTTGACTTCGGCGCCCGATCTGCCGGAATGCTGGCCTGCGCTTCCTCTGGATTCATGGAGAGAGACTTACGCCACACTGCACATGTGGACGCAGATTGTGGGCAAGGTGCGGCTGAAGTTTACGCCGTTGGTGAACCACTGGTGGAATGTTCCGCTTTATGTCAGTGCGAGAGGACTGACTACGTCGCGGATACCTTACGGCGAACGATCGTTTGAAATCTGGTTCGATTTTCTGCGGCATCAGCTAGTTCTGGAGACGAGTGAGGGAGTGGTGAGAACCCTGGCGCTTGTGCCGCGCCCTGTGGCGGATTTCTACCAGGAAGTGCTGGAGATGCTTCGGTCGGTGGGGATTGAAGTGAAGATCTGGCGGATGCCGGTTGAAATTCCCGATCCGATTGCGTTTGACGAGGATCTGCAACATGCTTCGTACGATGCGGAGGCGGTGGAGCGGTTCTGGCGGATATTGCTGTCAGTGGATTCAGTGTTCAACGGGTTCCGAGGGGAGTTTGAAGGAAAGAGCAGTCCCGTGCACTTTTTCTGGGGGAGCTTCGACCTGGCGGTGAGCCGATTCTCGGGGAGGCGGGCTCCGGAACGCCCCGGGGCGGACGCGGTGACGCGGGAAGCGTATTCGCATGAGGTGTGCAGCGTGGGATTCTGGCCTGGCGCCGGGTATACGGACGCGGCGTTTTACTCGTATACATCGCCCGAACCGCAAGGGTTCAAGGAAGCGCGGGTACGGCCGGATACCGGGTTCTATGAGAAGAAGCTTGGGGAGTTTGTGCTGATGTATGAGGATGTGCGGAAGGCTGCGTCGCCTAGCGGCGCGTTGCTGGAGTTTTGCCGGAGCACGTATGAGGCGGGGGCCACACTCGGCAATTGGGATCGAGAGAGCCTGGAGAGAGTGGGAATGAAGTAGGTGGACTTCGCTCAGGATGGCAGGTAGTTATAAAAGGCGATAAACAGCAGGTCCTTCGGCTTTGCTCAAGACGACGAAACTATAGATACGAAGAGAGAACTATTAAGCACTGTAAAGAACCATAAGAGACCGTAGATAGATGGAGCTATCCCACTGAGCGCGAAAAGCTGCGATGAATGGGGTGCAGTATGCTTCCCGATACACGATGACAGGTATCGATAGGAAAAGGGACCAACTATGTTTGGTCACGCTTGGCTGTGGATTCGTCACAATTCAGAGACAACTTCAGCCATGTAGGCCGGTATACTGCCCGCAAAGCAATTCCCCTCGAGGTTCTGACTCATGAAAAAGCTGGCTTTCCTGCTGCTGCTTGCCGCTCCGCTCGCTATTCGCGCCCAGAATGGCCCGCCACCACCGACAACACTGCGTGGCGTGCTGCTGGAACAACTACACCAATCACACGATGAGGAAGATTGGTATGTGCCGGCGAAGATCGCCGTGCAGGGATTGACGGCGGAGCAGGCGATGTGGAGTCCGGGGAAAGGGAACCACTCGGTGGGGCAACTGGCCTACCACTTGTGGTACTGGGATACTCGCTCGCTGCAACGCTTCAAAGGTGAGAAGTCAGCGCCGTTCGACGGCAACAACAACGAGACGTTCGACAACTTCACCGCCGCGCAATGGGACGACCTGGTGAAGAAGCTGGACCAGGTCATGACCGATTGGGAAAAGGCCGTTGAGACGGCGGACGACAAGAAGCTGTCCGAGAACGCGTCGCTGATTGCGCACGTGGGCGCGCACAACGCCTATCACATAGGGCAGATACTCTATGTGCGCAAGCTTCAGGGCGTGTGGGATCCCGCCAAAGGCGTTAAGTAGGTTACCGGATGTGGTCCGAGTTGAGGATGCGGTGAGCGGCCAGGAGTTCGGCAACGGCGATACCGTTGATGGTCATGCCGTCTAACAAGCTGTCTTCGATCACGGCGTGGCGCAGGTCTGCGGTGTTGATGTGGAGCTTGCTGAGATTGACATTGCGAACGCGCCAACGGGACAGGTCAGCGTTTTCGATGGTGGCCCCGGCCAGATTTACATCGGTGAATGTTGCGCTGGAGAGATTCACATCAGTGAACGCGGACCCCGAGAGATCGGCGTCTATGGCCTCGACACGCCGCTTGGTTCCGTGAAGTTGAATCGCTTCTTCTGTTTCCAAAGGTGCCCCCCAATTGGTTTCCCTGTCCTGTTTAACGCAAGGGAAGCCGCCTTTCCTTTGAGCAGTTTACCTGAGGTAAAGGTTGTATCCGGTCAAAACCCCAGTCGGTGACGGTACTAAAGGGGACTTGAGCCCTGGCCCCTCTTGATCGAATCTGATGACGAAAATTCGCAGAGGTTTCGGGAGACAGAGACGCGTTCGCTGCGAATCGATAAGGAATGGCTGAGTTGTAATACCACTTCCGGGGCAGCGGCAGCGTCACTAACTAGTTCCACAACAAGGGGGCAATCGCGCTGTCACCGAAGATGATCGGGCTCCTGCAACTCACTTGTGCTTGGAGTCGACCTGAAGAGTCAGCACCTGCTGCTTCCTGTCGCGCAGGATGGTGACCTGCACCGGCTTGCCCTGGTTAGCACGGAGGGAACGGTCCCAACTGGAGAGATCGGTAATGTTGTCGGCGCCGACTTTGAGAATGACGTCGTGCATCTTGAGGCCCGATGCGGCAGCCTCGCTTTTGCGCGCGACCTGCTTGACCATAAGGCCGTTGGCGACGCCGAGGTACTCGGCCATTTGCGCGGCAAGGGGCTCGACGAATGCGCCAACATTGAGCGTGCTGCCGAAGATGGACAAGCGCAAGGCTCCGGGGACGCCGGCATCGCCTTCGCCCTTGAGGATGCCCATGCCGCCTGAGGGCTGTGCGAAGACGTCGTCGTTCTTGCCGATCTTGCTCCAGATTTCATGCTCCATGACGCGGCGATCGGCGAGTTGAACAGCCAGCGTCTGGATATTGCCATCGCGGCTGATTTCAAGACTGACTTTGCGACCGGCGGGGATTTCCTTGAGCAGGCGGCGCAACTGTTCGGCACCCTCGACATCCTGCCCATTGATCTGGATGACGACGTCGTTGACTTTCAGGCCGATTTGCCCGGCGGGAGCATCGTGATCGATTAGTGTAATGACCGCGCCGCGGACTTCCTTGAGCTTGAGCGATTGCGCTTTGTCCTGGTCTACATCTGACAAGTCAACGCCCAGATAACCCTGGGAAGCGGTGGAATGCAAAAGAAGGGGGCTGCCCTCTTGCACCAGCACAATGATCCCGTTACCCTGCGCCTGTGAGCCGTGAGGGGTGATGGCTACTGCCACACCCACCAACAGAAACGATCCGAAATTGCGATAGGGCCTCAAAAGGTGTTTCATTTTGTCCTTCTCCTGCATATCCTTCACCCCCGGCCCGCACTCTTTGAGACGGTGCAGTTGCCGGAAGGTTGGGCAGATCTACTGAATCTCCGGTACACGGCTCAAGACTTCTCTCGAAACTGTCCGGATTTGGGGATTATGGTCTGAATTAGCAACAGAATGCAACACCTGTCTTACGCTGGTGTCTGCTTCGACGGGCTCAAGGATGTTAATGGCCGCGGTACGGATCCGCGGATCAGAGTCGTTGAGCAAGGCCTCAAGCACCGCATCCCGGACACGAACATCCTCGGCGACGTAGGGCGAGAGGCCCTGAAGAGCCTTCTCGCGGACGCCGGCATTCTTGTCATAGCGCAGGGCGACCATGAGGGCGTCACGGATGCCGGCGGCCTGGCAACTGTGACCAGCGCGGCACTCGGCGGCGAGGAGTCCCACGGAGTCGTCACGGACGCCGGCGGATGCGGAGTTCTCAGAAGCCAGCATGAGCAACTGGCGGATGGCCGGATCGTCGAGCGAGCCCTCCATCTGCCGGGGTACAACCTGGTTGTAATGGACTTCGACCATCTCGCTGTTGGGCTGGCGGACGATGCTGGAGATGTTGGCGATTTCGGCGGGTGCGGGTGCGGAAGGCTCGGCTGCGTTTGCCGCTGTGATGGAAGTTGCCGAGTGGGCCGCACGGTTTTGCGCAACCTCGTAGCTGCCGAGAATGCCTGCACCTGCGCCGGCTACCAGCAGAAGGCAAGCTGCAACGGGAGCTGCCTGCAAGCTGGCGAAATTGTTCATCATGCGCTGGCCTAGCCACTCATACCAGCGCTTGGGAGGGAGAGCATCGAGGGCCTCTTCAAGGCGCTGCCGGGACCGGGCTACCAGGTTGGCAGGTGGCTCGATGACGGGGTGCGCGGCGGCCAGCAATTTCAGCGCCAGCAACTCCTCGCGTTCCGCATGGCATTCATGGCAGCCGGCCATATGCCGCTCCAGCTCGTGGATTTGTTCATCGGGCAGCTCGCCATATGCCGCCGCGACGATCCTTTCATGTGCAAGATCGCAATTCATGGTTACGTCCTTCCAGCCTCAAATCTCTGACACATCGCGCTCAAGAAATCCGCATCCCCATTGGGGGATTGCCAAAGGCGCACTAACGCAACTCCGCCAACTGGGTTCTCAATTTCTTGGTCGCCCGGAAGAGCGTGTTCTTGGCGGTCTCTTCCGTGGTGTTCAGCATTTCTCCGATGGTGCGCAGGCGGAGACCCTGGTAGTGCTTCAACTCAAAAACCATTCGCTCGCGCGGTGTGAGCTTACCCAGCGCGGTTTGAATCTTCTGGCCGAGGACCTTGCGGTCGAGTTCCTTTGCGGGGTTCGAGAACGAACGGTCGTCGGAGACGGATGCCAGCAGGTCAATCTCGTCGCCGGAGTGGTCTACGACCACCGCGTGATCTTCGCGCCTGGTTTTCTTGCGCCGCAACTGATCGAGGCAAAGGTTGGTAACAATCCGGTAGATCCAGGTATAAAAGGAGCACTCAAACCGGAAATTGCCGATGTACCGGTAGGCCTTTAAAAAGGCTTCCTGATAAATGTCTTCCGCATCGTGCTCTGAGCCGGTGAGGTGAAGCGCGAGGCGCAGAACTTGATGTTCATACTGGCGAACCAGCGCATCGAAGGCCGCCCGGGAACCGGACTGGGCCTCCCGGATGAGTTCCATCTCCGGGGCGCGCGCCTGGAGACGCTCCTGCGCGCTGCCGTTCTTTGGTCCGTCCATTGCGGTGGTCGCAACCATGCCTGGGAAGGATTGTACCCTTCCACTGGCTGGCCATGCCACGCGCGCCGGGCCTGCAATCGGGGAAGTGGGATGAATCACCGCATCCGTTGCCATTAAATCTCCGTTCCGGAGGATATGGAGTTGTCCGCATTGGAAAAGACGTTCCAAGGGGGCTTTGGTGAGCATTTTTGGGGATTGGGCGAGTGGTTTGGCAGGTTGGCAAAGGAAGGAGGTGTCTCGTGGGGTGGATTGGGTGCGGTGCGGACGGGATGGGAACCGGTAAACTGGGTATCGATGACTGGAAACTTATTTGGAAACGATGCGTTGACTGCCGGAGGCGGCAATGAGTGGTTCACGGCGCACTGCGACGGCGGGTCGCGGGGAAATCCTGGCCCGTCAGGGTATGGAGCGGTGATTGAAGACGCGCAGGGACGGACCGTGGCGCGGCTGAGCAAATTTCTGGGCCGGCAGACGAACAACCATGCCGAATATTCAGGGCTGCTGGCGGTGTTGCGGTGGGCCATGGAGAATGGCGCGAGACGGCTGCGCGTGGTGTCTGACTCAGAGCTGATGGTGAAGCAGATGAAGGGGCAGTACAAGGTGGCGAGTCCAGCGCTGAAGCCGCTTTGGGAGGAAGCCAAGCAAATGGCGGCGCGGCTGGAACGCTTTGAAATGCAGCACACGCTGCGGGGGGGGAATAAGGAAGCCGATCAACTGGCGAACGAGGCTATGGATCGGGGGATGGGGAAGCCGGCGGGCGGATTGGCAGGTCAGCGAGCCAACAAGTCAGCGAGCGAGCCCATGAGCGGGTTGGCGACTCAGCAAGTCAGCGGGGCCGCAACGACGGCTGCACCGCCTGCTTCAGGAAAAGGCACCCGACATGTGCTGGAAGGGTATGTGAAGGGCGGGGTGGTGCATTTGCTGGAGGGGGAATTGCCGGATGGGGTTTTTGTTAAGGTGATTCGGGAAACGTAGACAGTTTCTGGTGTTTTGGGAAGAAGATCGCGGTCCGGTCCGCGAAGATGGATCTCCGGGGCTAAAGCGCAGGTCGATTCTTCGGCCAATCAAGCGCGGACGACGTTTGAAGCTGTCAAGGAAGCAGCAGGTAGTGGCTCGGCCACCCCTGCAGCGGTTGTCACGGGAATCCAGATGGAAAACACGGTGCCGCTGGCGCCTGGCGTTTGACGGCTGCGCACGCGAATGATGGCGCGGTGCTTGCTCAGGATCTCGCGGCTCACCCACAGGCCTAAGCCCGTGCCTCTGTCGCCCTTGGTGCTGACAAAGGGTTCGAAGAGCCTGCGCAGAATATCCCGATCCATGCCGTGGCCGGTATCGGCGATGGTGATGCGCAGGCCCGCTTCTGCTGTTTGCGGGTGGGGCTGGGGTCGCGTGCGGATTATCAGCTTGCCGTCGCGCTGGATCGCGTCTAAAGCATTCGCAATAAGATTGGCAAATACCTGGCGCAGCTCCGAGGAGAGGCAGAGGAGACGGTCGGCCTCCGTGTAGTCACGCTGCAATGTAATGCCGGAGAGGCGGAGACGACCGTCGTAGAGCGCCAGAGCCGAGTCAAGGATTTGCGAGACTCGCTCCCATGACGGGATATCACTGCGCCGGTTGAAGTGAAGCGTATGCGTGACGATGTGGGAGATGCGCTCGGCCTCATCGATAGCACGCTTCACGTAGTTCAGCGTGGTCGCATCGGTCACGGATTGTTCAATGAGGAACAGCAGGTTGGTCACGGCGGCGAGCGGGTTATTGATCTCATGCGCAACAGTGGCCGCCAGACGTCCGACGAGCGCCAGCTTCTCGCTGCGCATTAGCGCTTCCTGGGCACGATCCCGGGCCTCCTCGGCTTCTTTCAGCGCCGTGATCTCCCATGTGACACCATCGAAGCGGACCGGCTCGCCGGCCACATCATAGGCGGTGCGGCCAATCGCACGAATCCACTTGACGCGGCCATCCGGAGACACCGTTCGGTATTCGACGTCGTATTGTGTGCGGGTGCCAATGGACAGCTGGATTGCCTGACGAGTGCGTTCACGGTCGTCTGGATGCAGGCACGCATAAAAGAGATCGATATCGACGTTGGCGTCAGGCGGTAGCCAGAAATGCGCCTTCACCCGTTCATCCCAGATGAGTCGGTCGAATGGGAGATTGCAGAACCAATAACCGATCCCTGCGGCTTCGGTAGCAAAGGCGAACCGCTCCCGATAGTCACGCAGTGGATGCTCGAGGCCGATATCGTCTTTGACGGGTTGGAAGGCTAAACCGGAAGTCGCTGCGGTTGTTCCGTCTTTCAAATGGTCTTACCTCCGCTAACGCCGAGCGGTTCGGATCCAAACAACTGCCCGGAGGGGCTGTTGGCTACGGTGGGAAGTCAAAATCCTTAGCTATAGAACTTAGTCGGTAGATGCAGTTCGGAGGTGCGAGGTTGCCAACGGGAGTGCAGTTCACCCGTCGAATTTCCGACATAAAGCGAGGGTCGGAGAGCGTTCGCCAGCAAAGAGAGTACCGCCGCGACCCAATTCCATGCGTGATTTGCTTGCGGCTCGACGGGAGAATCGTCTCGGGATCGAGGAGTAGCTGTGACGCTGGCGAAGGCAACCTGCGGAGACTTTGCCGTTTCTCATTGGGAAGGGCGGAGATTTTGTGATGTCGATGATGGAGTGGGTCGCCGCGGCGCAAAGCAGTGGACTCGACACCCCGAGGAGTAATTCGAACGGGGCCGGTTATTTTGTGATTGCCCTTCTCGCTGTTGCGGTTGGGCTGGTTGTGTTGATCCTTATCCGGAGCGGCGCTCGACGGGCGTCAAAACGGTAGATCTGAGCGCGGTGATGGTTCGTGTGTGTCTGGCCGCGGCTAATGCCTTCTAGCCCGATTCTCAGGGCCTTCTTGCTACACACTCGATCGAGGTTCTTTGATTCTTATTGGGCTAGCGAATCCGTGTAGTAGCCTGTGCGGTAACGAATGTTGTAGTGGTCGGCCTCGGCCTTTGGGATGATCAATTGAATTCGATGAAAGTTCGTACCTGGCTCCTGATTGTGCGGATAGTAGGCCAGAAAGTATTGCGTTCGCAAGGCCTCGCCCACCTTAGCAAAGGCCTTATTCAGCCCATGGGCACTTATATAGAAGCTCTTGCCACCGGTCTCCTCGGCCAGTGCAATGAGGGCGTGTTCGCCGCGCAGATCGCGCCCGGCACTGGACTCAATGGGCACGTCGATCAAGCTGTAGATCATGACCTCGTTGCGTAAAGCTTGCTCCAATGCCTGCGCATAAGTGGCTCCTTTGACCGTATCGTCGCCGTCCGAGACCACGATCAGAGCTTTACGTCCATGTCGGTGACCGAGCTGTTTTGAACCAAGCACGATTGCGTCGTAGAACGCTGTGCCTCCGCCTCCGCGCAAACCGGCAATCCCGCGTTCGATTTTGCTAACGTTGTTGGTGAGTGGTGTCAGTTCCGACACCGCGGATGTGATATCCAACAGGCCAATCCGGTCTTGCGGGCGCAAGATTGTATGTACGAACCGCCGCGCCGCGTACTGTTCATCCGCCAGGTCTTTCGCGACGCTCCCGCTTGTGTCGATAGCCAAGGTCAGATTCAATGGCAGGTCCGATTGCCGCTCAAAAATTGCAATCTGCTGCGCTCTACCGTCCTCGGCAAGGGAAAAATCATCACGAGTTAGACCGCCCACAATGGCACCGTGCCGGTCCGTCACGTCGACAAAGACATTGACCAGATTCACGTCTGCATGCAGCGTGACATCCTGCGCGCCCAGATACGGATTTGAGCTTGGCGTCAGAGCCATCTGGGCGATGACAGCGAGGGCTGTCCATCGCCGAACAAGAGAACGAGTCATACAGAATCTCTGGAGACACGGCAGCCCACTCGGTAGATTGCTCAGGCCGCGTTGTCAACGTATTCGACCTCAGCAAAGGGCGAAGGTCACAAGTCTTGTCGCAATCACTGTTTCTTGAGGACGGCGGTGCCTTTTTCGTCGGTGAGGATGGCGCCTTCCAGTTTGCGGAAGGATGCGGCTTTTTCGGAGGGGATCTCTACCTGACGGACGATGTAGTCGCGCTCGTAATGGAGGAGGTTGCCCTTGGCCGTGGTGGTGGAGTGGTAGGTTGCGAAATCGACATCGACATCGATGGGGTCTGGAGTTTCATCGACGACATAGCCAGGAGGGAGAGTGATGTCGTAGGAGTCGTGCCAGTGGCCGGTGGCATTGAGATCGATGGGAACGGTGCGGGGCTTGTCGTCGAAAGGCAACACGTCAGAGCCTACCACGCGCGGGCGCACCAGCAGCAGCGGACCAGCCTGGTGAGCATATTGACCGGCAGTGAGGTCGTAGTGGATTTCGATAGGCTTGTCGAGGTCGCTGGGCTGGACATAGTGGAATGAATTGAGAACGACGCCCGGGACATCGTGTGCGACGGCGGTCTCCAATGCTTCGCGGCGTTCTTTTTCATCGGAGTACTTAAGGATATTGCGGAGTTCACCACCGCCGCTGCCGGAGCGGATGGACTCGACAGAACCTGTGAGGGTTCCATCGGGAGCCAGGGCGAAGGAGCCTTTGCGGTTGTTTGGATTTGCATCCGGGGGCAGCACGGGCAGGGCGATGATCTGGCTTGAGGCGCCCGCAGCAAGGGTGCCGAAGCTGCCTTGGAGGTAGGCGGGCAGATGGCCGACGGGGGTGCGCTCATTGGTGGGATCGAAGATGAGATAACGCTTGCCGTCTTTGGCTTTGACGATGGCCATGAGGCGCGGGTCGTCGACGCCGGCGGGAATCTCAATGGCGGTAATCATGTGGTTGCCAAAGAGAGAAGGGTCGTCCGGATCGACAATGCCGCGGCGGTCGTCGACCGGGACGTAGAAGGCATGAATGCCTGCGACTTGGAG
>JBEKPF010000059.1:0-36418 GCA_049521035.1 Occallatibacter sp.
ATGGTGGCTTTCTCCGATGACAGCAACGTGCAGGTGCAGAGAAGAATTCTGACGCCTCTTGTAACGGATTGCCCTTTTCGTGGCTTTATTCCCATGAAAGCACCACACAAGGACATCCGACCCAATGAGTTCACGTTTTTCTCGATCTCTGGGCCTGTTTCTCCTGTTATTGATGGGGAGATGGGCCTCCGGTGCGCAGGAACCTCTATCGCTGCGGCAAGCTATCGATGCGGCCCTGGGGCAAAACCCCGAGACAGCACTAGCGCGCGCCGGAGTTATGGATGCGACAGCGGCCGTGAGCCGCGCTCGTACCATGCTGTTGCCGAAGCTCGGCTTTACTGAAGATATTTCCCGCGGGAACGACCCGGTCTATGCTTTTGGAACACGTCTGCGGCAAAGGCAATTCACTCAAGCTGATTTTGCGCTGAATGCACTTAACTCTCCACAGCCGATAGGAAATTTCTCCACGCGCTTCTCGGGGCAGTGGCTGGCATTCGATTCTCTCAAAACGCAGAAGGAGATTCGCCGTGCGGATCTCTCCAAGGAGAGCGCGTCGTCATCGGCACGGGCTGTCGACCAACGGATCGTTTTCCGCGTAGTGGCGGCTTACCAGCAAGTTCTATACGCGCAGCGAGAGATCGAAGTGAGCCGACACGAGCAGGAGACTGCGGCGGCGCTGCTCAATTCGGTGGACGAACATGTGAAGGCCGGCCTTGCAGTCGAGTCTGACCGGATGTCTGCTCAGGTCAATGTGGCCGCGCGAAAAGAGGAGTTCATCGCGGCCGAAGGGGACGTGGAACTTGGATGGGCGTCGTTGCGCGAGGCGATAGGTGCGCCGGAGTTGAAGGCGTCTGAGTTGAAGTCGATCAAGCCGCACCTGTTTCCACAGGGTGTGCTCGAAGACGAGATAGCTACCGCTCAAAAGAGGCGCTCCGATCTGGCGGCGTTGAGTGAGGCGCAATCGGCACAGGCTTCCGCGGTGGGAGCGGCGAAATCCGACTTCGGCCCACGCGTGAGCGCGTATGGCAACTGGGAAGAAGACCGCACGTCGTTCGCTGGATCGGGCGGTAATAACTGGGTTGCCGGCGTTCAGATCAGCGTTGATATTCTTCCCTTCGGCAAGCGTGCACAACTGGCAAATGAGAGCGCGGCGAAGCAGAAGATTGACGCGCAGCTTGCCACCGCCCAACAACATCTACGGCTTGAAGTGAGCCAGGCGCACATTCATCGTCAGACCACCGCGCTGCAACTCGATACTGCGCAAGCTGCGGTGAACGAGTCGGTGGAGAGTCTCCGCATCGTGAAAAACCGCTATACGGCGGGCCTGGCCACCATCACTGACCTGCTGCGCGCCGAGGATGCCGAGCGGCAGAGCCAATCCAACTACTGGCATGCGGTGTATGCAGACGCCATGGCCTACAGCGAACTTTTATACGCCACGGGAACCTTGTCTCCCGATGCCGCGGAGGAACTGCAATGAAGAGTCTTTTATGGGTAAGCATGCTTGTCGCTTCCGCTGCAGGGACAGCGGGCTGCCATGGCGGTGAAGTTGCCGCTACGAGCGGTACTCCGCAGACCGTGCAGGCACGGGTAGTCGAAAGCCGACAGCAAGAAATTCCCGTAGACCTGCGTTCCACGGGAACGGTGCACTCGCGAGAAACCGCGCTAATCTCGGCCCAGGTCATGGGGCGCATACAACAGGTTCTGGTGCGCGAGGGCGATACCGTTCGAGCTGGACAGACCCTGGTGACGCTCGACGATGCGGCGTTGCACTCGCAAGTAGATCAGGCGCAAGCCGGCGTGAAGGCTGCCGAGCATGCGCAAGCTGCTGCGCAGACAAATGCTGCTCTGGCGACGAGCACACTCGACCGGTACAAGCAGCTTGAATCCCAAAAGAGCGTAAGCCCGCAGGAGATGGATGAGGTGTCACGGCGGGCGGAAGCAGCCGCGGCGAGTCTCGACGAAGCCCGTGCGCAGTGTGACATAGCGCGCGCGCAGGAAAGCGGAGCCCGAACCATGCTCGGATACACGCACCTGCTGTCTCCATTTGCCGGCGTGGTGACGGCCCGCATGGCTGATCCGGGAACGATGGCTGCGCCGGGCGTGGCTCTGCTTCAGGTCGATCAAGCCGGAGCGCTTCAACTGCAGGCTGCCGTCGACGAGTCCGCAATCAGTGCGATTCATAAGGGAATGAAGGTGCAAGTGGCTCTCGACGCCGGAGCGACAGCGGGTGGGGCGGCATCGAGTTTAGCGGGGACGGTGGCAGAGATCGTTCCGGCGGCCGATCCATCGAGTCATAGCTTTCTAGTCAAAATCGATTTGCCATCCTCGAACCAAACGCGCGCGGGTATGTATGGAACGGCCGAGTTCGCGAATGGCGTTCGCCAGGCAATCCTCATTCCGCGTTCCGCTGTTGTCATGCGCGGTTCGCTGAATTGTGTGTACGTCCTTGACGCGCATGAAATCGCCGAACTCCGCAACATCACGTTAGGCGCGGGGCAAGGCACGCTCATTGAAGTGCTGTCAGGCATCTCCGCTGGCGAGAAACTTGTTGACGCACCGTCTGACCGCGATCTGGCCGGGAAGCACGTTGAAGCTGGCGCAGGGGTTAGACCATGAAGCAAGACCTCGGAATCGCTGGACTGCTTGCGCAATCATTCATCAATTCCAAGCTGACAGTCCTCTTCATCGCCGCATCACTGGCCATCGGGATCTTCGCGGTAACCATCATTCCTCGCGAAGAGGAGCCGCAGATCCTTGTTCCGATGCTCGACATAACCACTGCCATGCCCGGCGCATCTCCGGCGGAGGTTGAAGAGCGCGTCACACTACCTATCGAACAACTGGTGCACGAGATATCGGGCGTCGAATATGTGTACTCGACATCGTCGCCGGGGCAGAGTCTTGTGATTGTGCGCTTTCTGGTTGGCACGCCGCAGGAAGACGCACTCATCAAGGTTTACAGCAAGCTTTACTCGAACTTTGATCGCATGCCTCCCGGAGTCTCTCAGCCGCTGATCAAAGCCCGCTCGATCGACGATGTTCCGATATTGGCGATGACTCTGTGGGGCGAGCACTACAACGGCTACCAGTTGCGTGCAATTGCTGCCGAGATGCAGCACAACATTGCTCAAATTGGAGATGTATCCGAGACTACGATCATCGGCGGACTTCCACGCAGTATACGCGTGGTCCTGAGCACGGAAAAAATGAGTGCCTACGGTCTGTCGCCGATAGCGATTGTAGGACATCTGCAAGCGGCAAATGCCAGCGTACAGGCGGGAAACTTCTCTGAGAACAACCAGGAGGTCAGGGTCGAAGCGGGCAATTTATTCAATCGCCGCGAGGATCTCGAAGCAGTCGTTGTGGGCGTTGTTCGCGGCCATCCGGTATACCTGCGCGACGTCGCCGAAACAATCGCGGACGGCGCAGCGGAGCCGGCCAACTATGTCGTCTTCGGCACCACTAATGCCGCTGCGGGAACGCAAGCCGGAGCGCGCCAATATCCGGCCGTGACGATCACCGTAGCGAAGCGTAAGGGAACGAATGCAACGGATATCTCGAATGCCGTGCTCACGCGCGTGCACGAGATGCAGGGCGTCACCGTTCCCGGCGATGTGACCGTGACAACCACACGGAATTATGGACAGACGGCGAAGGATAAGTCGGACGAACTGCTCGAACACCTGTTGCTCGCAACCTTATCCGTTACTCTGCTCGTCGCGCTCTTCCTCGGATGGCGTGAATCCGGCGTAGTGCTTCTGGCCATTCCTGTTACGCTCGGGCTAACCATGTCGGTGTTTTATTTCCTGGGCTACACCATCAACCGCGTTACGCTATTCGCTTTGATCTTCTCAATCGGCATTCTCGTCGACGACGCGATCGTGGTTGTCGAGAACATTGTGCGCCACTTCCGGCTGCCGGAGAATCACGGCCGTCCGATGAGCGTTGTCGCTGTGGAAGCGGTAGCCGAGGTGGGCAATCCCACGATTCTGGCTACCTTCGCCGTCATTGCAGCAGTATTGCCGATGGCCTTTGTCCGCGGCTTGATGGGGCCTTACATGCGGCCCATCCCCGTGGGCGCATCGGCGGCCATGCTCTTCTCGCTGATGGTTGCATTTGTGGTGTCGCCCTGGGCTGCTCTGCGGCTGGTTGGCCGGCATCTCGAAGGGGCCGAGGCGGCGCCCGAGTCGACAGTTGAGACCTGGCACACGCGGCTTTATCGCCGCGTCATGACTCCATTGATCCGCACCTCACGCTATCGCATTCTGTTCTTCATCGGAGTCGTGATTCTGCTGCTGGCTTCGATGGCGCTGGTTCCCCTGGGACTGGTGCATGTCAAAATGCTGCCGTTTGACAACAAGAGTGAACTACAGGTCATCATCAACATGCCCGATGGCACGCCGTTGGAGCAGACTGCGCGGGTCGCCCAGGCGCTTGGCGACGAGCTTGCGCGTCAACCGGACGTGCTCAACTATCAGACTTACACGGGAACATCAGGCCCCTATAACTTCAACGGTTTGGTGCGCCACTACTATATGCGCGGCCAGCCGAACCAAGCCGACATCCAGGTGAATCTGCAGTCGGCAAAGCAGCGCAGCGTCCAAAGCCACGCAATAGCCAAGCGGCTTCGCCCGGTATTGGACGCGATCGGCAGCGCCTATGGCGCGCGAATCCAGGTGAGCGAAGTGCCGCCGGGACCACCGGTGATTCAAACGCTGGTCGCTGAGGTTTACGGTCCGGATCTGGCCGGCCAGACTCAGGTGGCGCAGCAAATCAAGTCGATCTTCCAAAATACACCGGGAGTCGTAGACACAGACTGGTATGTGGAGGACCCGCAACTCAGGCTGTCGATCCGGGTCGATGAAGTGAAGGCGGCACAGCATGGCATCGCGGTTGCCGACATAGCCCGCGCCTTGGCTTTGGCCACTTCGGGCGCGCAAGTTGGCCTTATTCACGACCAGACAGCGCGCGAGCCCGTGCCTGCGATTGTCGAGCTTGACCGCGCAGACCGCTCATCCGAAGAGGGACTGGACAATATTCACTTGCCCGGCGCAGACGGCAGCATGGTTTCGTTGCGCGAACTGGTCACGGTCGAACACAAGACAATCGAGCAGAGTATTTATCACAAGAATCTGCGCCGCGTGGTTTACGTCGCCGGAGATGTTGCTGGGGCTGTAGAAAGCCCGGTCTACGCAATCTTCAAAATGAACAAAGATCTCGACCACCTCACCCTGCCGGCCGGATACACATTGACCCGATACAACTCAGTCATGCCCGAGTCAACGGACCATTACTCGATGAAATGGGATGGTGAATGGCATATCACCATCGAGGTCTTCCGCGACATGGGCCTGGCATTCGCGGCGGTACTGGTCCTCATTTATGTGCTGGTCGTGGGATGGTTCCGCTCCTTCATCACGCCGCTCATCATCATGGCCCCGATTCCGCTCACCCTGGTGGGCATTATGCCGGCGCACGCGATGTTAGGTGCGTTCTTTACCGCAACTTCAATGATTGGCTTCATTGCCGGAGCGGGCATCATTGTGCGCAACTCAATCATCCTCGTTGATTTTATCGGTGTACGCCAGCGCCAGGGAATGCCGTTGGCGGAAGCGGTCATCGATGCCGGCGCGGTGCGGTTTCGCCCGATGCTCTTGACCGCAGCCGCGGTCGTGGTGGGCGCAAGCGTCATCTTGCCGGACCCAATCTTCCAGGGGCTGGCGCTGTCGTTGATCGCCGGGGAGGTGGCTTCAACGCTCCTGGCCCGGCTTGCGGTTCCGGTTCTTTACTACGCGGTCCACTCGCGGCGCGGGGCTGGAGACGGCGCCGAGACCGCGATCACAACGGAGCAAGGAGTTTCACTATGACGGTCGAGCGGGGAGTGCGCCTGATGGGAGGCGCGATGGTGCTTATATCAATCGGGCTTGCGCATTTTGTGTCGATTTACTGGCTATGGCTGACGGTGTTTGTCGGGCTCAATCTGCTGCAATCGGCATTCACCAACTGGTGTCCGGCGATGCTCATGCTGCGGGCCGTCGGCTTGAGGGATGCGGCGTGCAGTCCCAGAAGTTGAGGCTATGGCGCAGCACAAACAAATCCGGGGAGCAAAAGCAGAGCGAATCGAGGACGAGGTTTATCGGCAGATGTTCCGTCTTGAGGAACGGCGTGCCGGTGCCGAGATAAAGCTTGCGTTGACGTTACTGCGCGCATGGATGGATTTTGACAAAAGACCTTCCGACTGCGAGGAACGAGATTGGCTCAAGAAGGTGTCTCCCATCTGCATGGAGATGATTGAGTCCGCGCTCCGAAGTGTCGGCCCTGAGCATTCGTGTAGTCCCTGATTCTCTGAATCCGCAGGCACTCATTCGGTTGTCCTTCTCGAGGAACGGTCGTAACGCGCATGCGGGCTATACTGGTATGTAAATTGGAAGATCCCGAGCAATGCGACCTGAACTCATACGGGCTACAGAATTATTGCGTCTCAACACTCCCGAAGGAGTGGAAGAGGCGATAGGGTTGCTTCAGAATACGGTCTATTCCTTCAGCATGAAGGTCTGCGGACATCCTGAGGATGCCGAAGACACAATGCAGGAGGTGCTTTTTCGCTCGCTCGGGCATTTGGCCAAAATCGAGAATCCGCAGCAACTTGCCGTCTGGCTCTATACCGTCACCAGAAATCGCTGCTGGCGCATGCGCCGCAAGCCGGCTCACGCCCCGGCCAGAATGCTCTCGCTCGACGAACTGATGCCGAGCGACCAGGAGATCGGGCTATTGCTTCAGGACGGAGGAATAAGCCCGGAACTGAGCCTGCTCGACTCCGAGCAGCACCTGCTGCTGCATCAGGCGACTCTACGCATTCCGGCTCCTCTGCGCATTGTTCTCGTGCTTCACGATATGGAGGAGTTGACCACCGAGCAGGTGGCACAGATTCTCGATCTGCAACAGGGAACGGTCCGGATTCGTCTTCATCGCGCACGATTGACCGTACGCAAGGTGATGAAGCAACTCCTGAATGGCGCAGCCGGGAATTCGGATCGCGCTGAGTCAAACGCGAAAAGGCCCAGTGTCCGCGGATCCAGTCGCAAGAAACGGCCTGATGAATGCCGCGACTTGTTTGCGAATCTTTCAGAATATATGGACGGAAAGCTGGAGCCTGTACCGTGCGAGCAGATGAGAACACATATCGAGGCCTGCCCATCCTGCGTGGCATTCTTGCGCGACCTCCGCGCTGCCATCGATCGCTGCCGCTCTCTGGACCTTCCCTGCAACTCAGATCTATCGCCACGACTGCGCGCTATGTTGACGCGGGAATACCTGCGCATGCTGGTAGTGTCCGCCGCAAAATAAATTTGTAAGTATCTGTAACGAAATGCTCCTTTTGTGTCTTTCTTCTACTGAAGAGGAGTATCGCCATGGAAGTAACAGTCAGGCATTTGGACCATGTTAAGTTTTCCATTCATTCACGGTCACATTCGATTCTCCGCGACCAGCCAGCCGAGAATGGGGGGACTGACGAAGGCATGACACCCCCGGAGTTCTTGCTCGCCTCCCTGGGTTCTTGCGCGGCATTCTATGCGGTTCAGTATCTCAGAACCCGCAATCTCGACGATCGTGGAGTCGAAGTCTCTGTAACCGCGGAGAAACTGAAGCAGCCTGCCAGGCTCGGCGATTTCCGAATTCATCTATCTTGCCCGGGGCCGCTGACTGAAGAGCAGACGGAAGGAGCGATGCGATCCGTGCATCATTGCCTGATTCATAACACTTTCCTGAACCCGCCCGAGATCAAGATCGACCTGGTAGTGGGAGAAGCAGCGCTTCAGCAATAGCGGATCCCGATCGATATTAGTGAATCTTAAACGGACTATACTTGGTACCGGAGTTTCCACGATGAAGATGAAGACAGTGACCTCGACGGGAGTAACGCTCGCTTTTGCGCTCCTTATGATGCAGAAGTCATCGGGCGCCGGCGGAAAGCAGGGCACATACAGATCGTCTATCACCGAGTGGTCTGATCTCGGTGCACCTTTATGCCGCCAGGGAAGAGAACCGGGGCCAACTCGACTTTGTCTCGCACTCTTCACGATCGAGTACTCCCGCCAGGCCCATCAATACCCTCGACGCGCAAGCTGGACAGCTCATTGCACAATTGCCCACGACGTTGCAGTCCTGACAAAGGTATGCTTTAGCAAGCGGAATCTGTTGCAGCACGGTGTGACTCATGGTCTCTACAAATCCTTCCCGATGAACAAAGGTCAATTCGCATCCATCATGACTGCGGGTAACGATGCAATTCGCCAGATGCGTTGTTCATCCCTACCGATTGGCAGCCCATCCCCTTGGCGCAAGATTGCCGCTCAGTCGTGCAAAACAACGTTGACAAGTGAACTGTTTATTTGAATCCCACTGCCGTTGTAGGCGATGTAGCCAAGTTCGCGAAAGCGATTGAGAAAGAAGCTGACCCGGGACCTGGTGGTGCCTATCATCTCCGATAGGGTCTCCTGACTGATCTTGGCGATAACCGGTATAGGCTTCGTTTCCTGGCCGAAGTTAGCCATCAGCATGAGCAGCCGGGCAAGACGCTTTTCGCTCGAATTGAATAGGTGGTCAACCAGATCCGCTTCCATGCGGATGTTGCGCGAAAGCAGGTGCGCTAGAAACTGCTCGGCAAACTCCGGCTCACGATGCAGTAGGTCTTGCATGACCTTCTTTTCGATGCGAATAATTGTGCTGGTATCGAGTGCATTGGCAGAGGAAACGCGAGCGGACTGACCCGCCAGAGAGGCTTCACCGAAGAAGCTGGCGGTTGGAAGGTGGGCGATTACCGCTTCCTTGCCACTCATCGAAACAACGGTAAGCTTCACGTTGCCGCTCTGGATGTAGTAAACCGCATTAGAGGGGTCGCCTTGCGAAAAAATCGATTCACCGGTTAGATATTCACAACGCGATTTTCCGGCTACTAGCCTGTTGATCGGAATCTGAAGATCGATTGCACTCCCTTGCACCGGTAGAGCGCTAGCCTGGTTGGAGACGACCTTCAGTTTGCGATGCTCAGCCGAAGGCAAAGGGAAGGAGTGGTCCAGCGAAACCCTGGATGCCGTACTCGTCATAATTTCGCAGCTTGTGGCCATGATCGGTACCTTTCAGTCTTACTTAGTGAGTGCAAGTGTCTGAATTAGTGTCATCCTTGCAATGTCGATATAACCAACATACCGGGTTCCGAAAACGAATAACATCGGTGAACACTATTAATGATGTAGGCTTTGGCATGTGAGCTGTGTAGGGTTTTCCTTACGCCGAGCACGTGATCTAGCAATGTGACATATAGGCCATAGCGCAGCCATCGCCTTCGACCTAGCCTATGTCTTTTCTTTTGTCATGGTGGTTCGATAGGCGCCGGGGATTGTGCTCAGGCATCAGGAAGGTCGAAAGGCTTTTTATGGAGGACCTCGAAGCGAGCTGAGCCATCGCTCCTATTTAGCTCGATCATGGAAGTTCTCATGCGAATGCTCCGGAGCGGAATCATTAAGCCCTATAGCTAGTTTCCGACGGGATTCCGCACGAACTTCGCGCCGCCGTTCAATATCATATTAATCGCCGGCGCCAGGTCATCTGAAGCGCTGTTCTTGTTGATGTAAGCTGCGGCCCCAGCCAACAGGCAGCGTGTCGCATACTGGTTTTCAGGCTGCACACTTACCATGATCACTGGGAGAAGAGGGTAGATGTGCTTCACGTCCTTCAGCACGTCCAACCCATTACGACCCGGCATATTGATGTCGAGCAACAGGAAGTCATGTTGAGATTTGACCAACTGGGTCATCACCTCGTCTCCGTTCGAGGCTTCAGAAAAGTGGGTGCCCAGAAATGCATCGTCCAAGATCTCTCTCAGGCCGCGCCGCACGTTCGCGTGATCGTCTGCAATCAGAATATTCATCGTTGTATTCATTGTGTCTGGCCGCAACTTCGACCTTGAAACTACAATACCTGACACCAGAAGGAATTGGCATCAGCAAAGCCCGTGATTCTTGTAGGGCTTTCACGTTCTGTCTGTAGGGTTATTCCTACACCAACAGGTCGACCTAATCGATCAGGCTGTTCGTCATGGCGTAGCGGGTAAGTTCGGCGTTGCTCTTCATGTGCATCTTTTCCATTATGCGAGCCCTATAGCTGCTGATCGTTTTCACGCTGACGTGGAGCCTGTCGCCGATCTCCGTCAAGGAAACGCCTTCGGCAATCAACCTCATAACTTCGTGTTCGCGGTCCGAGAGCAGCTCATGCAAGGGTTTGTCGACAGGCTCGTCCAGACTAGAGATCAGTGTCTCCGCGAGACTCGTACTGATGTAGCGCCCGCCGCTCATAATCTTTTTCGTCGCGATCGCCAGTTCTTCGGGAGCACTTTCTTTATTGATATAGGCGGCTGCGCCAGCTCGCAAACAGCGCACGGCGTACTGGTCCTCAGGGTGGCAGCTCAGTATGATTACGGGTAGCCGCGGATACGTGTGCTTTACATCGCGCAGCACGTCCATCCCATTGCGCCCGGGCATATTGATGTCCAGCACGAGCAACGCTATCTTGGTTTTCTCCAGGTGGCTCAGAACCTCATCCCCGTTACCCGCTTCAGAGAAATCCGCCCCAGGAATAGCATCCGCCAGGATCTCTTTCAGCCCGCGCCGCACGACGCCATGATCGTCCGCAATCAGGATGTGCATACTTCACTCCTCTCAGCACGTGGACTGTCCATGGGAACACGAACAGTAACTGTCGTCCCGTTGCCGGGCGTGCTTGAGATCTGTACGTCGCCTCCGCAGAACTGTGCGCGTTCTTTCATGCCCAGGAGTCCCAAAGACCCAAGAGAGTTTGACAGGTCGGACTCACAGAAGCCTATTCCATCGTCTTCAACAGTCAGTAGGATGTTTTCATCTTCCTGGCTCAGCACGACGCGCACCGACTTCGCCTGCGCATGCCGAGTCACATTGGTCAGACACTCCTGGAAGATGCGGAAAGTCGCAGTGGCCCGGTCACCATCCAAGTGTAAATCAACGGGGGGAACTGAAACCTGGCACTGAATACCATTGCGTGAAACGAACTCGTTAGCCTGCCATTCAATGGCTGCCGCTAGGCCGAGGTCATCCAGAACTCCAGGACGCAGCCCGCTGCAAATCGTGCGCACTGCCTTGACGCCATCGTTGATAGACTGAATAGATTCCGCTATTCGAGCGAGCACTTTGTCTTCCGAAGCAGGAAGATGACGAGTCATCCAGGTCATGTCCATTTTGATCGCGGTCAGGATCTGCCCGATTTGATCGTGCAGATCGCGTGCGACCCTTTTGCGATCCTCTTCGCGCACCAGTTGCAGGCGCTCTGCCAGCGCGCGCAGTTGTTCTCTTTGCAGGACAAGCGACTGTTCCGCCAGCTTTCGTTCAGTGATATCGCTGTTCACCACCAACACGCGAGGAGGTTCTCCGCGCTTGCCCCATTGCAATGCCCAGCGACCGGCCACCACAACACGCCTGCCGTCCTGCGCGATCTTGACCAGGTCTCCCTCCCAGTGTCCTACGCGCGTCAATTCATCTCTGACCTCAGCGAACGGATGCGGAAACTCGGTTTGGAGCATCTCGTGCGCAATCTTGCCGGCAGCCTGGGCTTTGGTGTAGCCCAGCATCGCTTCTGCACCGCGGCTCCAAAACAGAACTCTTCCCTCCATGTCGATCACAAAGACGGAGTCCTGCGTGAGCTCAAGCAGCGCAGCCTGTTCGGCGAGCGCTATCTGCTCCTGCCGCCGCTCCGAAACGTCGCGGAAAATCAGCACGACACCTATGACTTCACCTTTAGCTGCGAGAATTGGCGCGGCACTGTGCTCGACCGCAATCTCCCGGCCATCTCTTGTGACCAGGTCCACATGGTTAGCCACTGCCAAAACCTGCTTCTCTTTGAGCACGCGGAGCACTTCATTGTCTGCGGTCAAGCCGGAAGCTTCATTGATGAGCCTGAGTACATTTCCGATTGGTTGGTCTAACGCTTCTTTCGGCTGCCATCCTGTCAGAGCAGCTGCAATCGGGTTGAGGAAGGTAATTCGGCCCACGCTGTCCGTTGCGATAACAGCCTCACCAATACTGCCCAGAGTAGCGGTCCATCGCTCCTCGTTTTGCAACAGCTTGGTGCCCAGCTTTTCGACATGGTATCGAGTGAAGAACGCAAGAAAGATCCCTGATCCCAAGCAAAGAAAAAGGCAGCTTGTGATCATGAACATCCATCGACGGTGCGCGGCTTCGACGCGCTCAACGCGCAACGCTTCTTCCAGACTCTGGAAGGCTGCGATCTGCTCTCGCAGGGAATCCAGTCTGTATTTTCTTTGTTGGTCCTCAATGAGGGTGGGATCAGCTTTTCCCGCGCGGTGAAGGCCGATGACTCGGCTGTCGTACTCTTCGGAATCCTGATAGCCGGCGTAAACCTGCTTCAGACGTTGCTGCTGTGAAGGGTTGTCGTCCATCAGCCGATACAAGGCCTGGAATTCGGGATCAAATCGCTTCGTGCCCTCGACGTAAGAACGAAGGAAGTTCTCATCTCCAGTTACGAGATACCCGCGCTTCGCGGATTCCATGTCTACTAGTAGCTTCAGAAGATGTCCCGATTGATCGAGAACCCGATCGGTATGGTCAACCCACTGCAAGGACTTGTTCAAGTCGAAAGTTTCCCACAAAAGCAGGGCAGCAAGAGCAGCGGTGACCACTATGGGAACCACAATCACTCGGCGAAGCAACGATTTGAATTTGAGGTACTCCATCGTAACGAAGGACTCCTACCAGGAGATCGAACTGAGCAAATATACTGTATTACTCGCTGAATAAGTAGTTCCTGCCAGCGATCTAATGAAGTCTGCAAGACGCAACTATCCGAGAACGACCACGGCGTGCCAACTGGTGAATCAGTTTAATGAAGTGGTCGGTTTGGCAGACTTTGATTGCGTCCGCGGAATGTCGATGATTAGCGGTTTTGTGGAATTGTCATCCGGAAAGTTATCGTGCAGAATCACGTTGAGTAGAGATCCGTGCACTCGAATGCGACCGTCGTAATCAATAAGACCAAGGTCGCGAAAGCGGTTCAGAAAGAAGCTGACCATGGACTGCGTGGTGCCAACGGTCTCCGCCAGAGTCTCCTCGGAGACATCGGGAATCAACACTTCTGATTTGCCTGACTTTCCAAACTCCGCCATCAACAGAAGTGTCCTCGCCAAACGTTTCTCGCTGGAGTTGAAGAGTTGGTCGACAAGATCGCACTGGATGCGCATACCACGAGCAAGAAGGAATTGAACGAATACAGCCGTTAGGGGCTGCTCCTCGTGCATCACGCGGAGTAATTCCCCCCTCTCCATCTTGAGGGCGGTGCAGTCGGTTGTGGCAGTGGCCGTGGCCAAATGCAGAGCGCCGATGCTTGCCAGCGACTCTTCTCCCACAAACTCTCCTGGGGAGACGAGAGTGATTGTGGCTTCCTTGCCGTTCTTGGCAACGACAGTCAGCTTTGCCTTACCACTCTGAAGATAGAAGACTGAATTGGCAGCTTCTCCCTGCGAAAAGAAGGTTTGCTTTTCGAGTAGTTTGACGATAGTGCGCCCAAGCCCGGCACTTGCCAAAAAGGTGTCTGTATCGAATGCGGGCTTCTCATGCTCAAACATCAATAGCGCTCCCACTAAATGGTTTTGCATCTTGGCAATAAACGTGGCGCAAGTTCGAGGCTGCTGGTTTTGATGAGGGATGCCGCAACCACGACAAGCTCATGCTCGGTTGTCGAAACCTCGCTTGGAAGAACTGGCCAAAATGGAATATCGGGCGCACAAATGGCTCACCTGCAGGGACAGCTGCTTTAGCGTCGCATAAACGAGTGAAAGGAGCAGGTCAATATAGCTCAGTGAATCGACTTAGTTTCATGAAAAGCTCGAGCAAGACCCATTCTTTTTCACCCGGTCTCGATTTGCAATTTGACACAAAGTAGATGCATCTTTCGGGGAAAACACCCGCACGACCTGGCTGACCAATGGAATAGAGGCGAAATACGTCCGGGTGAGTGAGATAGCTCGAAGGCCGGGGCCTTTGCCGCTTATGTGCTGGTCCCCGTCATGGAAGCCCTGCATCTCCGTCGGGTTCCACCAAAATCGTTGCCTCAAGTGCCATTGAGCTCGGGGATGCGCAATCAGTTCCGGCGAGGCTTTCCGGCAATGATGCAGTCTTCGAGGCAGACTGGAGGAACATCTGGCTGGCGACGGCTTTCCGAGTTGCCATTTTTCCATTGCAGATCTGTTCGGCCGTCACAGATACATCGCCAGTTGGGGGTGCACCCGCTGGTGGGCAGATCCGCGGGCCTTCCTGTTCTGCACATGCTCAGTATCGTTCGTTTCGATACTTACGAACCGGACTATTCTGGTCCTATGTTCCGAAGCTTCAGGTGGAATTCCGGCGCTGGAACAGGAAACGTGAACGCGAAACGTACCTGACCGCGCACCTTCATGATCTGCGATTCGTGAGATCGACTCCCAGAGCCGACACACGAAACGGCCTTCGCTTCAACGAAATCCAATTCGAAAGTTATCTCTCTGCCCAATACTTCGCGATCGGAATCATGCAGGAAGAAGAAACCGCCTTAATCGGCAGAATGTCGGCTTGCTCGTATTTCGAATCGCCGCGGACCTCTCGGCGAGACGTAATCGAGCAATGGCGCTCAGACGGTTGGCCACCTGGATGGGAAACTAACTTGAGTCCCCTGAAAAACTTCCAATCTGCCAACCGCGTTGACGGAACTCACAGGGCCACTTTCAATCGCGAAACGCAGTGCAAAAATGACAACTTTGTTTCTTGCCGCAGGTTCTTCGCCCCGGCTGCTTCGCTCAACCCACGAGCAAAACAGCCGAGCGCCGCATGCACGCATTTTTGGCCTACGCCGAGCATGCCCTCATCTAAAGAGGCTGCGATTCACGGATGTTCAAACTATTTGTAAGCGATCAGTTTGTCGGTTTACTAGGCAGGAATCGCCACGGGAGTTGCAGAATTCGGGGCGCATAGTCGAAACTTAGTTGGCCATGGGCATCGCTCGATCTCTTGCCTCTCTAGTCTGTGCCGGCTTCCTGGCAGCTTTGCCTGCCGCTGCTTCTCATCTGGTTACTGGAAATGGTTTTGGATTCGCAGTGGTTTCGCCGGAGACCGGAACGGTAACCAAGTTCTACGCGCATCCCTACAGTTTTGTTAGACCAGACAGCCTGAAACCTCTTAGCGAAGGTGTGGAAACCGCGAATTTCATTCAAGAGATTGGGTGGGGCGACGGAGCGGGAAAAGACGCATCAGCAGAGTACGAGGACGACTCGCAGGTCATCCGCATTCGCAGAAGCGATGGCGAAGGTCTTTGCTTTATGCCGTTCGGTCTGCGACAGACAGCTCTCATCCTAAGCTGGGAACCTGGTTCCGCAGAGGCGCGGCGAGGCGGGTTGCATCTGAAATGGAGCCGACCGATCCGTTCTCAACGAGCGGTGCAGATGTTTGGCATGGAAATGCGTCTGCTGAAATTCGAGGGTATCCAGGAGTCCTTGTTGCTGATTCCGCTGGGTGAAAGGCGGGCCGGGCCAACGCAGCCGCAACAGATCCTGGCCACCAGCCTGGGGTGGGCTCTCATTTCACTTGAAAGTGATCGCGAACTGGAAGAGACGGCTGGAGAGTTCAACCGCTGGCGCGCGGGATTGACGCTGCAGGCACTGGCGAAACGGGAGATTGAGGAGATGGAGCGCTGGCGGACCAAGCCGGCGGTGCAATTCACCGGGGACGAAGAACGGCACCTTTGGCGTCAGAGTGAAGTCATGCTTCGTATGGCGCAAAGCCGCGAGCCCAATCGTCCAGGTCGATACGGCAACGGGCTGATCGTGGCGTGTTTGCCGGACGGCGTGTATTTCACGCCGTGGGTGCGGGACATGGCGTACGCGGTGGTTGCACTGGCACGCATGGGACACCAGAGCGAGGCGAGGGCCGGGCTGCTGGCTTACTTCAATGCTCGGCCTACGGGGAAAATGCGTGCGGAAACCGCAGGCGCCGACTACCAGATTTCGGTGGTTCGCTACTTCGGAGACGGAACCGAAGAGCCATTCTTTACCGAGGAGGGCGCTACCAATATCGAGTTCGACGATTGGGGGCTTGCGTTGTGGGTACTGGGCGAGTACCTGCATAAATACGACGATCCAGGGCTGCTGAAGATCCCGACTTATCGGGGGCCGTTGTACGAGAGCGCCAGGGATTACGTGGTGAAACCGCTTTTCAAAAACCTGGAGAGGTACGATCATGGCCTGATCGTTGCCGCCGACACGTCGATTTGGGAGGAGCATCAGAAAGACAAAAAGCACTTCGCGTTTTCCACGGCCATGGCCATTGTGGGTCTCAAACGCTTCGCTGAGGTTGCGCGCCTTGCCGGAGACGAAGCGACCATGAGCGAGATCCAGAATCATGTGGCACAGCTTGAAAAGGGGTTCAATGCTGCTTTCATCCGAGACGGGAAGCTGCACGGAACGCTGGAAGAAGGAGTGAAGAACGATATTGACGGCGCTCTATTGGCGATCATTAATTTCGGGGTTGTGACGGATCCGGTGATTGTGCGCGACACGGTGGAGAGGATGGAGCTTTTGAAAGTGGCATCCGGCGGCTACCGGCGAGTCCGCGGCACTTACACAGATCCAGCCATCTTTGAGTATTGGTACGAACAGGAGGAGTTTCTGTTTGTTGATTTCAGCCTGGCGGAAGTGTATCGGCGGCTGGGAAGGACTGCCGAGGCAGCCGCGATTCTTAAGCGCATCGTTTCGAAAGCAGCTGCAGATCACAACATCATTCCTGAAATGTATGTTGCCGTGCCCTGCCGTCTGTTCCCAGGAAAGGTGGGCGACCCCACGGGAGCATTGCCTATGGTGGGATACGGCGCAGGAGAATATATCCTCCACGTCTTTGAACGCGAGGCATTAGAGAGCAGGCATTGAGACAATGCGGGCTTGCAGCCTCAGGGAAAGTTCTGTACGAGGGTGATGTGGCTGCCTGCGTTCACCTCATCAGTGAGCAGCAACTGATCCTCATTGCGATCGATGGTGATTCCGGAGTAGGGCGGGGGATGCCGGCTCAGAGTTGCGACCGTGGAGATTTTGCCGCTTGACGGCTCATAGAACTGGATATGCCATATCGGCTGACTGGCGTCGAGAAAATAAATGCCGGAATTTGTGACGGCCCAGTATCCCCAGAAGCCATCTGCCGGTTGGGGCAAAATGCGCGTGTCTTGACCGCCTCCCGAAGGCATTCGCCAAAGACCAGAGGCGTCAGCTTTCGTGAAATAGATCCACTTTTCGTCAGGCGATTCCATGGCCAGATATCCGCCGTTCACGGTGACCCGCTGTGGCTGACCGCCGGCAGCGGAAACCTTCCACGTTTGCCAGGCGTCGTCACGGTTTGATGCGAAATAAATGAACTTCCCGTCGGCCGACCAGCGCGGCAGAATGTCGTTCGAGTTACCGGTTGTCAGCTCTCGCCGCGCACCACCGGCAGCCGAAATAACAAAGATGTGCGAATGACCCTCAGGCCTGGAGTCGAAAGCCACCTGCTGACCATCGGGGGAAAAGGAAGGGCTGCCGCTGAGACCGCGTCCGCCCCAGGTGAGCTGCCGCAGGGTTAGACCATCGCGAGAGGCAAGCCACAATTCCTGCGCTCCCGACCGCCAACTTTGAAACGCAAACCGCGAACCGTCGGGAGCAAAAGACGGCGCGGAGTCCTGCTGCGTGGAAGAAACGACCGCAGCGGCCTTGTCCGCCTCTCGATGCCTGCCGGCTTCGCGGCTTGCGTGCATGCGCAGGCCGAGGACGTCCCACGTCGCTGAACTCTCTGTGTAGAGCAGGGAATGATTGTTGGGGGAAACTGCGGGCTGGAACGCGTCCTCTGCGCCCACCGGCAATCGTTGCGGCTCCCCGCCGCGCAGGGATACTTTCCAGAGTGCAAATTTTCCGCCGCGGTCCGAAGAGAAAATAATTCCGCTTCCGTCCGCAGTCCAGGTCAGGCTTTCGACGAGTCGCCGGTCGTGGGTGATCTGCCGCGGAACACCTCCCGCCGTGGCAACAACATAGATATCGCGGACCGCGCCCTCGATGGCGCGGACGAACGCGATCTGACTTCCATTGGGAGAGAAGGCGGGATTCACATCGCCATCCCAAACGTGCGGCGGAGTGGTGATAGGATGCGCCTGAAGCGTGCCCAATGAGAGCAAATAGATGGACGACGGCCCGCCATCCGGGAAAATCAAAGACTTGCCATCGGGAGACCAGGAAAGCGCCCGCTGTTCCCAATGCGCCCTCCCTTGCGGTGTGTAGAGCTTCTGCGGCTGCCCTCCAAGGCTTGAGATCGAATAGAGACCCAGGCCTTTGCCGGTGTCCGCCCAATAAGCAATTCTGGTTCCATCGGGAGACCAGACAGGTGAGTAGTCCGACTCGGGCGAATGGGTTAGGCGCAGTAATGTCTCGTTGCCGATCTGCTTGATAAACAGGTTGCGGCTGCCGTCCTCGGCACTCTCCCAAACAAATACGACACTCGTTCCGCCCGGTGAGAACGAAGCCTGATCCTGCTGTCCGGTATACGAGGTGAGAGGAATGACGCTGAATGCCGGAAGCGCGGGGTGAGCGCGCGCTCGCCATACCAGGTACCCGAGAGTCGTGGCCACTGCCAGAACCAGAATGGCTGCGAGTGACCATAGACTTCGCGGAATTCTTGGATGTGCGCCGGGACTCGTCTGGGGACTGCTTGCCATTTCAGGAATGGGCAAGGGAAGCGGACTCGTGCTGAGATCCTCAGTAGGAGCAGCCGTTGGCGCCTGGACTGCGGTTGCCTGTATTGCGGATGAAAGTTTCGTGTCGTCCTGCGCCGCGTAGTCGAAACGGCGCACCTCGGCAACGAGCCGGTAACCCGCTTTGGGGATGGTCTGGATATATCGAGGAGAACGCGAGTCGTCCCGCATCTCGCGGCGTAGCACTGAAATACACCTGGTGAGCGCATCATCGCTGACGAAGGTATCGGGCCAAACCGTCTCAATCAAACGCTCTTTAGTCAGAACATGCCCTGGAGACGTTGCCAGTTGCACCAAGACCCTCATCACCTTCGGTTCAAGGTGAATGGTCCTGTTGCCGTCTGAGATCAGGTTCAACTCGGGTTCGACAGTCCAGTCGGCAACCGAAAACTTCCCCTCTAAAGGCAGATCAACCGGCATCGCATTAAGTTTACCATCGGGAAGTAGAGCAATTAAGACCTTATATTTCAGCAACTTGCGTTTCATCGGAAAATCATCAGAGTTTCCTCGGAATGCCGTCAAGACCATCGTTTCGTCTGAGGCCTAGCTTCATCCGGTTGCCGATTCCCCGGCAAAGGCGCTGGGACCCGCAACCAAGGCCAATCAAATGAATGTCATCGAAGTCGAAGTTGAATTGCATTTTACGAATGACGCAGCAGGAGGAAATATGTCGTACGAGAAAGGCAAGCTGCCACTGGCTTCCCATAGATTGGTGCGGCCGCACAGAAATTGGATCGGGCGGGTATTCTGCCTGTTCCTGATTTTGACCGCAACCTTCAGCCTGGTTCCCGCTTTGCGGGCGCAGGTGACTTCAGGCACGATCTTCGGCTCAGTACAAGATCCCACCGGGGCCCTGATTCCCACTGCGACAATTCGAGCTACAGAACTTTCCAAAGGAATCACGCGCACTGCAACCGCCAGTTCCACCGGTACGTTTTCACTCCCCAATCTGCCCCCCGGAAATTACACTCTCGACGTGACAGCCCCCGGATTTGGAACACTCTCCAAGTCGGGAGTGATCCTGAACGCGGCCGACAATCTGAACGCCGGCATCTTTACCCTGAAAATTGGAACGACAGCCAGCTCCGTTACCGTTACGGCCGACAACGGCCAGTTGCAGGTGCAGGCCAACTCCGGCGAGCGCTCGGACCTGATTACCGGTCAGCAACTCGAAGAGGTGGCCACCAACGGTCGCAACGTGCTCGACTACCTGCGGCTGATTCCCGGCGTGGCCGGTGTCGGCCAGTTCGGAGCCTCGGGCACCGGTGGCATCGACTCTTACAACATCAATGGCACGCGCGCCAACTCGCACGAGTTCACCCTCGACGGCGCCTCCGACGTGGATACCGGCAACAACGGCGGTACGCACGTGACGATTAACCCCGACGCCATCTCGGAAGTGAAGGTGATCACCTCGAACTACCAGGCCGAGTACGGCAAGGCCTCGGGCGGCCAGATTTCCGTGGTCTCCGCTGGTGGAACCAACACTCTGCACGGTAACGTCCACTACTTCCATCGCAACGACGGCATGAATGCCACCGGCTGGTACAACAATTTCAACGACATTCCCAAGGAACTCTACCGCTACAACACGGAAGGCATTGCTCTCGGTGGTCCCATCAAGAAGGACAAGCTCTTCTGGTTCTTCTCGACGGAGCACTACCAGCAGCTCGTTCCCGGTGGCACAAATTCCTACTATGTGCCCACCACGGCCGAACGCGCGGGCGACTTTTCGCAGAGCATCGACAGCAGCGGCAATCCGCTCACCATCTATAAACCCGGCACAGGGACTGCGTACCCAGGCAACAAGATCACTTCGAGCGACATCAACCCGGCTATCCAGGCGGTGTACAACCTTTACGTTCAGCCGAATGTGTCCGGCTACGGCACCGTGCAGGACTCCTACAATCGCGTGGACGCACTTTCGTTCGACAACCCTCGGCACGAGTACATTGGCCGCGCCGACTACCAGATCACGCCCGGCGAGCGCATCTTTGCGCGCTGGATCGGAAACTACCAGTCGACCGTCGCTCCGGTGGGACAGCTCGGTCTACCCTGTGATGGCGAGATTCAGATTGTCGGCGGCTGCTTAAACACGCAGAACGGCTGGAATCTGGCCGTCGATCTGACCAGCACTCTGAAGCCCAACCTGCTGAACGAAGTCAGCGTCGGACCCAGCGAATATCGCTCCGACACCACCGGCAACAATGGCAACCTCTCCGTTGGCGCCAACAACATCAATCTGCCGCTGCTCTTCCCAGTGACCAGCACCACGTCGATTCCTGATGTGGGCTACAGCGGCAACGGTCAGAGCTACGCCTGGTCTTACTTTGGCGCCACGCCGTGGTATCAGGCCAACACAACCATCAACGTGAACGACAACCTGACCTGGGTGAAGGCGAACCATACGATGAAGTTTGGTGTCTTCTACCAGCGCAACCGCAAAGACCAGATTGCGTGGGGCAACTCGAACGGCCAGTTCAGCTTTAACAACTGCGCCACGTCGAGCAGTCCGACGAACTGCGCTTCCAACCTCGGTTCTCCCTTTGCCAGCGCGCTCCTCGGCGACTTCCAGTCGTTCGATCAGTCGAGTTCGCGGCCCATCGGTTTCTTCCGATACAACCAGCTTGAGTTCTACCTGCAGGACACCTGGCAGATCACGCCGCGCTTCACGCTCGACTACGGAGTGCGCTTCGTGTGGATTCCCCCGCAATATGACGAAAGGAATCAGATCGCGCTCTTCGACCCCGCATCATACGTGCAGGCGAGTGCGATCCACATTGATCCCAGCAGCGGCAACCCGATTCCTGGCACGGGCAATCCTCTCGAGGGTATGGCCTACGCCTCCAATAACACCCTTCCGAAAGGCGGATGGGATGATCGTGGCGTCATGCCGGAACCTCGCCTTGGCTTTGCGTGGGATCCGACCGGCGACCACAAGGGCGTGGTGCGCGGCGGCTTCGGCATGTCGCATGACCGCGAAGAAGGCAACCTGGTCTTCAACCCGGCCTTCAACAACCCGCTGATTGAAACCACGCCGTCGATCAGTTCGCCGACATATCTGAACTTCAGCCAGATTTCGAATGCGCCGCAGTCTTCGCCCGGTACGCTTAGCTCGATTACCGGTGTGGAGCGAAGCGGTCAGGTCCCGACTGTGTATAGCTACTCTCTCGGTGTGCAGCGCGAGGCAGGCTGGGGTGTTACGTACGACATCGCCTACGTAGGCACGCAGTCGCGCCACCTCATCACCAACTACGACATCAACACGATTCCCTATGGAACGGCATTCAGCAAGGCAGCGCAGAACCCTGCGAACTTCCCTGGCGGCATTGTGCCGAATGTGGAACCAAACCTTCCGCCCGAGTATGCTGCTGCCGGCTACAGCTTCAGCGGCCAGTATGCTTATGCGTCTGACTACCTGGCTCCTTACTGGGGCTACGACCAGCTTCCGTTCACCAAGTTCAACGGTACGGCCAACTACAACGGCCTGCAGGCCTCTCTGCAGCGCCGCTTCAGCAGGGGCCTGACCTTCGGCGCGGTTTACACGTGGTCGAAGTCGATGACTACGGAGTCGAACGACAACGGCTTCGTCGATCCTTTCAACCCGCGGCTCTATAACTACCAGGTCGGGTCGTGGGATCGCAGGAATGTGGCGGCCGTCAACTACGTCTATGACATTCCTGGCGTGGTGAAACACTTTGGCGGGCCGCACTGGCTCGGATTGCTCACGGATAACTACGAGCTCTCAGGTGTCTCGAATTTCATGACCGGCACTCCCAACTGGACGCAAATCTATATTCCGGCCAATCAGTTCGACGGCGGACGCCAGTACAGCAAGCTACCTCCTGTGACCCTCAGCGTCGACACGAACATGAAGCCGATTCTGCCTGCCATCGGTCATCCTGACCCCGGCACGCCGGACCGTCTGCGCGCGGGTGGAATGCAGACATGGGATATGTCGCTGTTCAAGAACATCCCACTGCCCGGCAAGCAGGAGCGCTCGGTTCAGCTGCGCTGTGAAACCTACAACATCTTCAACCACCCCAATTTTGCGACCAAGGACTTTGGCGCGAACGTCACGCTGCCCAGCTACAACGGGAATGGCACCTACACGCCGGAGTCGATTTCGCTCGATACCGGCTTCGGGCAGCCGACCAGCGTGTACAGCCAGTTAGGCCCAGGCGGTCCGCGCGTCATTCAGCTTGGTGCTCGCATCTCGTTCTGACAGCCGTACGGCACGGAGCTTCACAGCTTCGTGCCGTATCCTTCTTCAAGCAGACCTAGGCGCCAAATTCTGTTTTGACTCCCCGCCGACTCTTTCTCTTCCGAACGAGCGGCGATGTCGGGCATGATTTCGCTGCTGCTCCGTTCGAGAGTTTTGATTCGCTTCTGAATACGCATCATGGATACGCTCATGCGCACAAAATACCGCGGCTTCATTCTTTTTTGCTTTCTGCTCTCATTCTGTCTTGCTGAATCCCACACCCAGTCGGTCGCCGTGTATCAAACCACGCCTGACCTCAAGCAGGCTCTTCAGCAGGGCCCCGCGCTTTCTTTCGCATCCAACCCCACCGCCGGAAAAATCATCACTGTCGATGACTCCCGCCAGTTCCAGACCATCGACGGCTTTGGCGCCGCAATGACCGACTCTTCCGCGTGGCTGCTTGAAGAGCAATTGTCCGCGGTTCAACGCACTGAAGTCATGCGTAAACTTTTCGACCCTCAGCACGGCATCGGAATCACCTTCGTGCGCGTTCCGCTGGGCGCGTCGGATCTTGCGCGCAATCACTACAGCTACGACGACATGCCTCCCGGCCAGCGCGATCCAGGCTTGCAGAAGTTCTCCATCGATCACGATCGCGAGTACATCCTACCGGCACTTCGCGAGGCAATCAAGCTCAACCCATCCATCAGCATCATGGTGACTCCATGGAGCCCACCCGGCTGGATGAAAACCAAAGACTCTCTGATTGGCGGACAGTTGCGCGAAGATGCGTCGACAGATTTTGCGCTGTATCTCGTAAAGTCAGTCAGCGCCTTTCAAAAAGCCGGCGTGCCCGTGAAGTATCTTTCCCTGCAGAACGAGCCGCTCTATGAAACTAAGGACTATCCAGGTACGCTGATGCCGGCAGACCAGCAAAAAGAACTGATCGCCAAATACGTCGGTCCCGCGCTCAAAAAGGCTGGCCTCAACACCAGCATCCTCGCCTACGACCACAACTGGGACCACCCCGAGTATCCCGAAACAATCCTCGCCGATCCCACCGCTGCGCAATACGTTCCCGGCTCCGCTTTTCATTGCTATGGTGGCAACGTCTCCGCGCAGGGAAAAGTGCATGAGCAGTTCCCGGACAAGGGATTGTGGATGACCGAGTGCTCCGGCGGCACCTGGCAGAAAGGAAACCTGCTGGCCATCACGGAGAAGCTCGTGATCGAGTCGACACGCCAATGGGCAAAGGCCGTGGTGCTATGGGGATTGGCCCTCGATGAAAAGAACGGTCCGAACTCCGGTGGTTGCGCCACCTGCCGCGGCTTCGTCACCGTGGACCTTAGCGCGGAACCGCACACGGTCACGTATTCGGCTGACTATTATGCCATCGGCCACGCCAGCCGCTTTGTGCATCCGGGAGCGGTACGCATCGACTCAAGCGACCTGAGTGAGGACAGCCTTGAAACCGTCGCTTTCCAAAACACTGATGGCTCCATCGTCCTTCTGGTATTGAACAACGCCGGTACATCTCAGGATTTCTCAGTGAGCTGGCATGGCAGCAGCTTCACTACATCGCTGAGTGCAGGTTCCGTTTCCACTTATGAATGGCACTAAAGACAGCGTAGGAATCCAATAGGCGCAAATCAGTTAGCAAAATCTTTCAGTGATTGACGAACCGCTAGGTAGAAAGGCGAAACTAATGAAGCAAAGGAGCTAGAGACCATCTCATGCAACTCAAATCGCGGTCGTTGTTCGAAAGAATCCTCTTGCCCTCAATTGTTCTTTTCTCCTTCGCGATCGCCCCGGTCGGCATCGCTTCAGCGCAGGCGGTCACGCCCCGCCCGTGTGACTTCTTCGCATCCGCGACTCCCTGCGTTGCAGCCTTCAGCACCACTCGCGCCCTGTACAGCAGCTACACCGGCCCGCTTTACCAGGTCACGCGGCAGTCAGATAAGATTCACGCCAACATCGGTGTCCTCCCTGACGGCTACGCCAAGGCTGTCGCCCAGGACACCTTCTGCGCTAACACCTCCTGTGTCATCACCAGGCTCTTCGACCAGTCACCCAACCATAATGACCTTACGCCTGCGCCTCCCGGTGGCGCAGCGCGTGGTCCCGGCCCCAATGGATACGACATCCCCGCCGTTGCCAACGCACTCCCGGCAACCGTCGGGGGACACAAGGTGTACGGCATCGCCGTCTCCCCTGGTATCGGATACCGTAACGACGCCCCTGCAGGCACTGCGGTCCACGGTCAGCCCGAAGGCGTCTACATGGTCACCTCCGCCCTCAATCTCAACGACAAGTGCTGCTTTGACTTCGGCAACGCAGAGACAAACAATCTCGACAACAAACCTGGCCACATGGACGCCATCAATATCATGTGTCAAAGCGCCCCATGCGGACCCGATGCGGGACTGGATATGGAGGACGGCATCTACGGCCATCTCAAGGTGCGCCCTGGCACAACCTTCGTTACCGACATGGGTGCCAGCGACGGTCAGCACACCTATGCCATCTATCAGGGCAACGCCCAATCCGGAACCTTGACCACCACCGGCACGATTCCTCTTCCGAAGGGCTATCAGCCCATGCAGCAGGAAGGAGCCATCATCCTCGGCATCGGGGGCGACAACAGCAATTGGGCCAAGGGCTACTTCTTCGAGGGCGTGATGACCAGGGGAATGCCCAATGCGCGAGCCATGGAAGCAGTTCAGAGCAACATTGTTGCCGCTGGGTACACTGGCCACCTTCAGCCATAATATTGAGGGCCACCGTGATGCTTATCGATTGGCTTCAATAACTGAAACTTGGTAAAACCGCTTCGTCATTCGAGAAACCGTACTGCTTGACGACTCTGTTAAGAGCACGCATCTCGAGTGCGGTTGGCTGGCGCCGACGTGCCGACACGTATTGCTGCTCATCCTGAAAGACGCCTTAGTGCTGACGGTTTGGGCGCTGGGCATGGGCTCGCTGGTGCATTGATCACAATCACTCTAGTTCCGTTTGGAAGAGCCAGATGGACCGGAACTAGATTCCTCAATGATGGCAACATCCCACGCCGCCAGCGTCAGTTCTTGCGTGTTGACCACGGGCTTGGAATTCAGCAGATCGGTTCCGGCCGCATAGGCGTAGGTGAACCTCACTTCATTGCCGGAATAGTTGAAGTAGTAGTGCAGGCATCTGCCAAGCCGGTTGATGCCATGCTGCACGTGGACCTGAGCGAGCAATGACTCGTCGGGGCCATTAAGTCCTGCTTCTTTCACCGCGCGCTTCAGCACGGCCGTCTGTAGCGCATCGGAGAGATAGGTCCCTTCATAAAGCAGAGTGCCCGAGCCGAACTCGTTTTCGGTAATAGCAGGCCATCTCCCGAAGAAGGGATGGTCATAAGTTGCGAGAGTCTTGGCATGATCGGGCATCAGGAACTCAGCCCAATACTGAACCTTGTTGTCGTCACCCACATGGAATGGATCGCCCTTAAGTGCCAAGGGATGCTCAAGATTAGAGAACTCCTGATAGCTGAAACCTGCCGCCTCGCGCAGCGGACCCGGCGCGCGAACCCATCGAACAGCCGAATTCTCATTTGCGAACCCGCTTTTAAACGTCATCACCACGTGGCCACCGTTCTTCACATAATCCGAGATGCGCTGAAGCAATGCGTCGTCGGCAATGTAGAGCGCGGGCACGATGAGCAGCTTGTATGCAGAGAAATCCTGCGTGTCGGCGAAGACGAAGTCAGTGCCTACATTGAGATCGTAAAGCGAGTGGTGAATCTGCTGGACAAGCGAGGCATAGTCGGCGATTGGTGGGGCAAAACTCCATTGAGGCCCTGAAGAAGTGAAGGGCATGAAGGCGATGGCGTTGTCCGAGTCCCGACTCCAGAGGATGGCGGCCTGGTTGTGAATCTGTAGGCCGACAAGATGGGGCCCGATCTTCTGGAGTTCGTGCGCCGTTCGGCTTACCTCCGCATAAGCTCGATTGGGTTCCAGGTCGTGCGAGAGCACGCCTTTCCAATACGTCTCCTGGTTGGCGGCAATCGATGCCCAGTGCCAATACTCGACCATGTTCGCGCCGTTCGATAGGTGGGTGTAGACATCCTCGCGCAACTGACCGTCGTAAGGAGGATATTGAAAAGCGGAAGTCCAATCGGTCGATTGAGCGTTGGTCTCAGTGATCAGAAAGTTCGAGTGCTTGAGTGAGCGAACAAAGTCCTCATGGATCGATTGAGAATGACCATCAAAGTGATCTTGCGTCCCGTGATAGTTATTGAGGGAAGGGACATCAAGAGCATCATTGACGGCTTGCTCGTTCACATCACGCTGCATCATCCCGCTGAAATCGGTTGTGACAAACTGGCGGGGTGAAGCGGATTCGCGCACCAGCGCGGCCTGCCAGCTGAGATAGTCGGTAACTCGAAGCTGACTCCAGCGCGTCCATTCGAGCTTGTATCCAGTGCTTTGCGCTCCGTCGCGGGTAGGCAGGTCTTCCCAGGTGTGGATGTTCTCGCCCCAGTAGTTGAGGAACCATGCCTTGCTGAGTGTTGCGGGGGTGACAAATTTCTTTTCGAGATAGTGTTGGAAGCCGATAAAAACATCGGGATCGACGGAATCATTGCTTCCTGTTTCGTTGTCAATCTGCCAGCCGATTACCGTCGGGTTGCCCTTGTAGTGAGCCACGATGTGACGGATGAGCCGCTCGGCATAAAAGCGGAAAGCCGGCGAATCAGTATCCATATTCTGGCGCATTCCATAGGTGCTCTCGATACCGGGCCCGCCAAAGGTTTTCCCGTTGAGGTGTCGCGTCATGATCTTCGGATGCTGATGAGCCATCCATGCCGGAATGGAATATGTGGGCGTGCCAAGAATCACCTTGATACCGGCCTTGCCCATGGCATCTACGACGCGGTCCATCCACTCATATTCGAAATGGCCGTCTTCAGGTTCCCACAAACTCCAGGTCGACTCGCCCATGCGCACCACGTTGAGACCAGCGGCCTTCATGAGGGCCACGTCCTTGTCCAGCCGCTCATACGGCATGTACTCGTGATAGTAGGCGGTACCGTAGAGCACCGTAGGAAGATCCAAGTCGGGGCCTGCAGATGATGCGCGCGTGCTCTGAGCGCCGGCAGCGGTACTGCAAGCCATGAGCGCGCATCCAGTCAGGACGCGAACCCTCTTACTGCATAGCTGCTTCATTGTTTCTCTTTTCTGCCTGACTGTGATACTGATGCTAATGTGCGCCGAACAGTACGATAGCCGCCCCTGATTCCATTTCGCTTTCGATCACGGCGTGCCCTCCGGAGTCGAAGCTTACTTTGGTTCCATCGGTTGCCCATATCTGCTGCACGGGAATGTGTTCCGTAACATAGACCATTCTGCCCGGTGTCGTCGAGAAAAGAACTGCGACTCCTTTGCCCGTATCTTCGTTGATCTTTTCATACGCTTCATAGCTCGATGAAACGGCGCCGCTGGTTATGGGATAACTCACCAGGACATCTTGCCTCACCTTCTTATAGCGTCCCAGAAACTGACTCATCCACTCGATGCCCGCATCTGAAACGGTGGAGAGATTCCCCCAGATACCGTTTTGACCCAGCACCAGGCTGGCCATATTCACCAACTGCGACAACCTTGGATCATCCGGATAATAGTGAGTTAGAAAGAGATTGGACGGAATCCATTCATCGTAGTTCATCGGCTTTCGGCAGATCCATGTTCGAGCCGGACCGGGAAAGAAGAACATGTTATCGTTCTGCGCGCCATCCTTGTGCGGCTGATCGTAGTCCGCGAGGTAGGGCCCGTTGTTGGCGAGAAAGAATCTTCCCGCTGAGAGAAATCCAAGCCCCACTGCGCGTCCATCTTCTGTAATATCAAAGTCAAAAATTATCTCCGGATAAACGCTGCGCACCTTCTCCACGATGCGGACCATTTGCAGAGGAAGCTGAAACGCATACGATTCGGAACGCTCCCCCTGCGTATTGGCGGACGTCCCATGCCAGTGGTTCGGCGAGTCGCATCCGTACTGCGAAACCGCGTCCCAAATAAAGTAACGCGCCCCAGTTTCCCGCGCGACGCGAATCAATGTATCCGCATAGACTTCGCTATAGTCGCTGACCAGGCACATAGGATAGCTGGCTTCCGATCCCCACACGTCGTTTGGCGGAGCAATCTTGCCCATCCAAGTACAGCGATCTCCGAGATGCGCGGCGAGCACTTTGCTAGATACCGCCGCCATGGTTGGATTAAACCACAGACCGAGTCTCATTCCGTACTGATCCAGTTGGGCCTTCATCGGAGCGAGGCCTTGTGGAAAGCGCTCCAGATTTACCTGCCAGTCGCCGGTCTGCGAGTGCCACCCGGTGTCCATCACAAAGATTTCGATCCCGAGGCGATGGGCAATGTCGATCTCCGTCAAAAGTTTCTCAGTGGTGTAGTTGCTGAGATACTCATTATGGTTCCACCACTTGTCACGCTCTTGAAGATTCCAGATGTTGTAATAAAGATCCGGATGCCTGCTGCCTCCCTTTGTGTCCATTGCTTCGCGGACAAATTTACGAAACTGTTTTGCGAGGCCGTCGAAACCGGCGTTGGAAATTGATGCTTCCATCCATACCGTGTCGAAGCTGCGCATTACTTGGCCGCGCACATAATTGGCCTTCAGGCCTACTAACTTAACGCTGCGATCCGGCTCGATATCATAGTGCAGATACGTGTTGGGCATCTGCGAACCATGCTCATAGGCCAGCAAGAGTGCGCGTTTGTCCTCCGCTGCTGCGACAAGAATGGGCCCGGCAATGCTTATGCAGTCCTGAAAGAAACGCTCGGGAACATCCAGCACACCGAGCGTGTCGCTATGGAGCAACGCATTCCAATTGGACAGTTGGACCTGAGTCACGCGCTCCAATTTTGCCAGCGACGTATTGAGATAGGTGAGAGAACCAGCTGCCGGATCGAACGTGAATCCCTTCTCATCATTGCTCACGAGCGAATATCGAAAACGCACTATCGGATTGTCCGGCGCCAATTGGAAAATCATGCGGAGCTTTAATTCAGAAGTTGCCGCCAGAGTTCCCGCAAACGAATATTCAATCACTCCATTTTTCAGTTTCTCTGGCGCGCCATCGGCCCTCACATTTGTCAGAGCTCCTTCTACTGCTCCTCCTGCAACGGGGAACGAAGGCGGCGCAAAGCCGTATATCTGACCGCTCTTGCGATGCTCTATCGACCAGAAATTTGATTTCAATCCTGTTATCGAAATGCGGATTTCCGAATTTCCACAATCGGGTGCAGGACGGTCTGAAGAAACCTCATTCGGCTGTGCCGGCGCATCCCGGGCCGGTAAGGGCTCCGCGTCAGCCGGCAATTTCGGTACTGCCAGACTGGAGACGGAGAGTGCGGAGATGCCGCCGAGAAAGCCTCTTCTACTAATCATCTGTTCCCCCATGTTCAATCTTGCAAATTTACATTCTTAAGAATGCGCCGGCCGGAGGCTCTCACTTCCGATGCAACTCAACGTGGTGCGGTTTTGGATCGAGATCTTTTCGAATTGCCGCTTCAAGTTGGTCTTCCGCATCCTGCAGCGTTGCTTCCGCTATGGCCGAGTTTGCGCCCTCCTTTACATCGGTGGTGAGGATAAAGCGTGCCCGGTCGAGTGCTGAGATCTGATCCTCAGTCGAGTCGATACCACGCGCCTGTTGCAGCATTGGCGTCTTGAAGAGCGCAAGATTGACTCCGTGCTGCAGCTCTTCGTGTGAGAAAGCGGTGATTGCCTTGCCGTCGATGGATAGCTGGTATTGCCCTGGGGCGAGCGACTCGACACGCAACATCATCTGATCGAGTTGTGCAATGTTTGAAATAGCCAGCAGCATGGGAGTCATTGCATTGTTGAAATCCAAAGGCAGCGGGAGCGCGCCGTCGAGCTGTGTCCACTTCAGTCCGTCTGCGGACTTTTCGACATCCGTCACGGTGGTACGGTCCTTGTCGAGCACCTGGGAATCGACTGCATTGAGCGTCAAGCTGCTTACGGTTGGATTCACATGCCATGCGGACATGAGTGCGGTGGCGATGATCCAGTGACCGGTCTCCGAAGGATGAATGCGGTCTGGAACAATGAGCGGCGCGAGTTGAGGAAAGTTCGTCTTTGCCTGCTGCAGCGCGTCAGTCAAAGGCCGATGAAAATCAGCAACCAGGATCTGCTTGTCCCCGGACACCTGCAACTGCGTGCCGATCTGGGAGACATCGTCTGCGAATCTGTCGATCACGCGCGAATACCCTGGGAACTCTGTCCCATGGGAGATCTCGTCATACGGAGTCGGGCAAATCACGGTGATACCTGCATCCGGAGCGGCTTTGCGCAATGCAGCCAGCACCTCGCGATATCCCTTTTGGAAAGCCGTATCAATCTCCGGAGATTCCTCTCCCCATCCCCCGTCATTCATTCCCAGCATTACAGTAATCATGGCGGGATGAAGCGGCACAACATCTCGCTTGACACGTTCTTCCAGTGTGCCCGCATAGCCGCCCTTCACTGAGTCGCCAGGAACTCCTGCGTTTACAAAGCGAAGATGCAATTTGGGGTAGCGTGTAAGTAGAAACTCCTCCACGTCCCTTGTGTAGAGTCGTTGCGCTGTGATGCTGTCACCGTAGAACACTACGGTATCGCCATCCTTTAGGGCAAATTGCTGAGCGAATGCCGAGCTTGCGCATGCGGCGAGAGCGAGCGCCGCGTATCCTGCCCGCTTGATCCAACACTTTTGTTCTGTCAATCGAATCATCGTCCTCGTTTCACTGTTCAACTTACGCAGGCCGGTTCTGCAAGATCGCGATTCAAAACAGTCTCAATGGTGCTCAATACACAACTTGGTATGCTGTTCCATCCAGTTTCACTTGATCCTTTTCCGTGGAATAGAATTGGACGATGACAGGCTCATTCGGCGCCAGATCGGCCGCCTTGATCTCACCCACAGCCCACGAAAGCCCGCTCCAGATGATCTTGTCGTAGTCGATTGCTACAGGAACAGCGCGGCCGTTCTGAGTGGCCTGGATGGTGAAGACCTTGGCCATGTTCTCTCCATTGGGAGGACCCCCAGCCCATGTGCGGCGGATGTAGCCATCGGGAGTGCTCTCGCGCAGGATGACGCGCAGAACGCCTTTCGTAAGCGGCTGGATGCTGGCCTCAATGGTGCTAGGTGCAGTAGTGTGAAACTCCGTTGTGAGGGGCTGAATCGAGACGGGAATTACCACGTCGTCCTGGATGCCGAAGTCATAAGAGGACGCAGCATACGCACCGTAGCCGACCATGGCCATTTGTCCCGGTCCAAGGGTAATTCGATTGCCGCTCAATTGCGGGATGAACCCGGCATCTCGAAACTGAATTCTTCCTTTGTCTAGAGCTTGCTGGCCGGACGCAAGCAGCGGCAGAGTGACAGTGGCAATGGCCTGCGTAGGGTTCATGACAACGTAAACTGCTCCACGCGTCGTCACTCCGCCAAAACCGTAAGTCTGAATGTCGCCGGGTATGCCGCCAAAGCTGTGGATGCGTCCGAGGCCTTGCAGTTCGAAGAAGAGCGATTGCGCGCGCGCCATCCACTGTGCATCTTTGCCCTGAATTAGTTCCAGGTTGCCATGCACTGTGTTCACCCATCCGCCACGCGCCATCATCAGAAGGTAAGCCCCTTTCCATGCGTTCATGCCGCGGTAGTAGATGGTGCCCGTCTTCCCCACCATGAATCCAGTTGAGTCGATGCGCTCCAGAGGAAAGCCAAGTTGCTCGAAGCGTCGCACCATGTGATCGCTGTAGATATCCATCGATCGCCAAAAGTTGGCTTCAGGTACATCAGAGGGACGCGGGTCACCTGTGTACTCCATTTGAAAGACTTCCAACCAGCGAAGGTCCGTGGGATCGTGAAATGGAAGTTGATCCGTCGTGTTGTCGAGATCGCCGCCAAATCCGTTGAACGCAATGAGCACAGCTTCGGGATTCTTCTGCCGGAAGATGCGTAGGGCTTCACGAAATGCATCGGCATTGCGCTCTTTGATTTCAGCTTTGGTGAACCGGGCAGCCTGAGCCGGCGTGGCCGCCGTGAGATCGACAAAGTCGAACTTAAACATGCGGATGCCGTGGTCGTACCAATACTGCAGCACATTCATGAAGTCAGGCAAAAAGCCGCCTTCAGAGAACGACATGGCGCCGCCGTCCTTATTGAGCGAGTCCTTCCATGCAGGAGCGGCTTGAATCTTCACCAGCGTATTAGTGCTGAACCACATGCCCGGCAGCACGCCACTGTCCTGGCACTTCTTGATCCATGCATCGGGACCGTTGGGCCAGTTGGCTACGCGCCATGCGCGATAACCGCCGTCCGGTGCGAACCAGAAAGCATCCATCATGTAATAATCAAAGCGGACGCCAGCCTTTTTCAGGCGCAGTAACTCGTCCAACTCACGCATGGCCAGCGTTTCGGTGAGCGGAATGTTATCGGAGAGTTCGTCGTACGACGACCAGTTGTTGTAAACCGAAATGGGCGCCTGAAGCGCTGGCGGGCGCGGCTCCGACTGGGCGCGTGCTGCCCAGGCAGTCAGGGATGCGGCGAAACACAGACAGCGAAGGCTCATTGAATTCCGGTTCATTGCTTCCCCTGCGTGAGCGATACTGGGCGCATGTTTGAGAAGTGCGGAGCACCCAATCGGGCACGTACAGCACCGCCCAATGTGGCTGCGTTCTGGAAGCCCTTCCACTCCACCAGAATTCGCCCATCGGTTGAGAACAGTCGCAGCAGGCCGGGCTGATTCGCGCTGTGGTCGAATTGAATTGTTCCATCGTCAAGATCCAGCAATGCATTGGCTTCCGCACCAGTGTCACCTTGAACGGAGTGGAGATGCACACTCACAGCGAGGGCGGCAGGTCCGTATTGTGCAGCCAGGCTGCGCAGTACCATCAACTGCGCTCGCGCACCGGGAGCCAGCAGACCGTCGGCATCCAATATGAAATCGACAGTAGCATCCAGACGCATTGTTGTTACGGTCTTTGATGGTGATGTTGCATGTTGCAATGTTGTCGCCGCTTCGATGCCGGCACTTTGCAGAACAGTGAGCGTAACGTCCTTTTTGCCACCGAGTGTGAATGTCGGTTCACCCGTGCCCGAGTAGACGTATGTATTTGCACAAGGAGCAAACGGCGTGCTGATGCGATAGAAGTTGGGTGCGGCGGATTCGATCCGATTGCCGCTAAAGGTAACCGGTACCCCACCCGTTTCTGCGTCGTCAACAATCGCAGCGGCCGAAGAGACAGGCGGATTCCAGTCGAAAGTATTGTGCTCGATTCGCAGGCCGCGCAGCACACCATCGTTCCATGAATGCAGATAGACCGCGCCCTGCAACGCGGCCAACCGAGGACTCAGCCCATTATCAATGCATAGGTTGTCGCGGACGATGCTCTCTCTGGTCACATAGCCTGCCGCAAACACCGCAAAGCAGTAACCCTGAGTGTCATGCCCATAGTTGCGCTCCACCGTGTTGCGGGTGTCGTCCCAATCAATGTCGTACGCGCCACCGTCGACTCCAGGGCTGTCGGTGAGGAATGCTTCGTTATCGCGCACGGTGCAGTCCGTGCAGGTCCAGGTCCAGATCGCATTAGGTGTGCCCGTGGTTTCGGTTGGCTGCATTCCAGTTTCCCAGGCTGTGCTCGTTTCAATCAGGCTGTTGGAGTCGCGGAAGAGCACAATGCCGTCTCCGTATACATCGTGGACTTCGGAGTTGCGAACCGTGACGTGACTGTTGAGCGGTGCATCTGGCGCATACGCGTAATTGCCGCCGCCGATGAGAATGCCGGCCCACTGATTGGTATGCGCCGCTATCACTCCATCTACCAGAATGTCACTGAAGATAACATCGCGGCTGCTGGGGCCAATCACTACAAGGCCATTGTCCTTGTTCTTCAGTTCACCACCCTGAACATCATGAACGAAGAGATTCTTGAGTGCGATATGGTGCAGTGTTCCCCGGTCACCACTCACAAAGATTCCATATTTGTTACCGCCGGAGATATCGAGTGAGTCGATCTGCCAATATTCCTGGTTGAAGAGAAGCAATGCCTGGCGATCATTGGCCGTCGCAACGATACGCGGTAGCGGTCCTTGCCCATAGGCAGTCAAGCGAATGGGATTGTTCTCAGCGCCGGTGCCTTGAGGAGCGAAACTACCGTTGCAGACTGTTCCGCGAGCCAGCGCAACGCGATCACCTGCCGCAAATGTGTGCGCCTGCGCGGTGGCCAGGCTGTTCCATGGATGCGCGATGGAACCGTCACCCGCAACCGTAGAAGCACAATCGATATAGAACGCATGGGCCGGCGGAGAGGATTTGGTCTGCGCAAAGGAGACTATAGAAAGAGTCAAGAAAGAAGAGAGCAGGAGCGTGGCAGCCCGACCAGAGAGGTATAGCGCGGGGCACCACCGCGAGCGAATCATGGATCAAACTCCAAGGAAGAACAAATTCAAGCGAAACGAACACATAAGAGCTTCGTAGACGGTGGCCAAATTTGAGGCCGCCGTCTACGGCAAGGATAATCGAGCAGTGAATGCAGCTTAAAAATAGAATTTACCAGCGAGCTGTACAACACGACTCGCACCAGGGCCGCCTTGATCACTCGTGATCTGGCCAAACGTCCCGTCGTTGAAGTTGCCATCCGGACCATTGAAATGTTCGGAGTTGAAAGTGTTGAATGCCTCCAGCCTCACCTGCAGCTTCCAACGGTCTTGCACCACGAAATCCTTGGCCAATGAAGAATCGAGGCCGATGAAGCCGGGGCCAGTAATCAAGTTGCGGCCCGCGGTGCCGGTGACAATGGCGCCTCCCTGAACGGGTGGCGGGGCAGCGAAAGCAGCTGTGTTGAACCACTCCGAGATGGTTCGTTTGCTATGCGGCAGAACAGGGATGCCAACCAGGTCGGGGCGTACTCCTGGGAAACTGCCGGTTGGGTTGGTGCCCAGGATCACGTTCACCGGGGTTCCCGTGCGCGCTGTGATGATAGGGCTATATCGCCATCCACCCAGGATGGCGTTGAGCGCCGGGCCCCAGTGCGCGCCAAGCATCTGTCCCTTTCCGAATGGGAGGTTGTACGAGCCACTAAAAGCGAAGTTTTGGCGCACATCGGCGTCAGAGGTTGCATACTCAGGTTTCAAATTGTTCGGATTCTGCGGGCTATCGTTGTTGAGTCCCACGTCGAACGGTGCGGGACCGTTATCCAGGCTGTGCCCCCACGTGTAGCTGGCGAGAAAGGATGTGTTCCTTGATGTCTGTTTGGTGACCTTCACTTGCAGCGAGTTGAAGTTACTCAACCCTGCGTCCGTCAGGTATTGGATCTGTCCAAGAGCAG
>JBEKPF010000060.1:0-35245 GCA_049521035.1 Occallatibacter sp.
CTGGGATGAACGGCTCAGGCGGCGACAACCGAGTTTGTGGTGTGGGTCGCAATACATATCGGTATCCTGCCACATGGAAGGTGGACGTGCGACTGGGCAAGAGCTTTGACATGGGAGCTATGCGGAAGCTGGAACTGCTGGTGGAAAGTTTCAATCTCTTCAACCATCAAAACGTGACAGAGTTGGAGACGACTGGCTACTACCTCGAGCCAGGCAGCCTGGACGGGGCACCGCCAACGCTGAACTTTCTTACCGGGCTGAAAGCGAACACGACTGCCTTCGGGCAGCCCTTGAATGTGAATGCGACCGACTTCTATCGGGAGCGGCAGATACAGGTGGGGGCCAGGGTGAGGTTTTAGTGTGTCGAGTAGTTGAGCTTTGAGAGTGTCCGGATTCGGACGTGGCGCAGCGGAACCGGACATGCAAATGCCGACCAAAATGATCGCACTATAGAGAGTAAGCATTTTATTATGAATAGTTTGAAAAGATTAAGATCTTTGGATCTCGAACTGCACTATCCTTATCAGACAAGCCCCAATCCGGCGAAATAGTCTGGAGGCGTCATTATGACTGCACTACTCCGGGATGCACGATTCGCATTGCGGCACCTTTTCAAAAGCCCCTGGTTCACGATGGCGGCGATTTCAATGCTCGCCCTCGGCATCTGCGCGAACGGGACTGTTTTCAGTTGGATTAATGCGACACTGCTGCATCCGGTTCCTGGCGCTCGCAATACGGGAGAACTGGTCACGGTGATGCGCGGGGCCTGGAATACCTCGCCATCGCCACCGCTTTCGTATCCGGACTACCGCGACCTGCGGGAGGGGAACCGCACTTTCAACGGTATCCTGGCCTATCACGCCGACTGGGTGACGCTGACTGGCGGCGACACTCCGAAGCGCATCTACGCCGTCAACGCATCGGCGAACTACTTTGACGTGCTGGGAATCAAGCCTTATTTAGGCCGCTTCTTCCGTCCCGATGAAGAGGCGAGCGAGGGCGGTTCACCCTACGTGGTCATCGGCTACTCGCTATGGCAGACTCGCTTTGGCGCGGACCCGGCCATAATTGGAAAGTCTGTCGAGATCAACCAGCATGCATTGACGGTGATTGGCGTTGCACCCGAGGGATTTGTCGGTTGCATGACAGGCATTCGTTCCGATGTGTGGGTGCCGCTTTCCCCGGTTCGCCAGGATGGCTTCAATTGGCAGATACAGGGACGCGACCGTCCGTGGCTCAATGTAACGGGCCGGCTACGCCCTGATGTGAGCCGCGCGCGCGCCACGGAGGATCTGGAAGTGCTGATGCGACAGCTCGTTGCCCAGTATCCCGGCGACCACCAAGGCGTGAACACGATTTATCTTGACCCGTTGTGGCGTTCTCCATTTGGCGCGAATATTTACCTTGCGCCTTCGCTGCCTATTCTTCTGGCCATTGCGGGCGTGGTGCTGGTGCTGACTTGCGCCAACGTGGCAACGCTGATGCTGGTGCGGTTTGTTGCAAGACGGCGTGAGATTGCAATTCGGCAGTCACTCGGCGCGAACCGGATTCAGCTCATGCGGCAGATGATTCTTGAGGGTATGTTTCTTTCACTTGGCGGAGGCGTTCTGGCGATACTGCTGACTGAGTGGTCGTCAAAAACCATGGCGCGTTTCATTCCGCCGAGTAGCAGCCCGATCGCAATTAACGGGTATCTCGATTGGCATGTGGTTGCGGCCATCATGGTTCTTGCTTTTCTGGCCAGCATTTTGTGCGGGGCAATGCCGGCGTGGAGATCGTCGCATGTTGCTCCGGCGGAGGTTCTGAAGGATGAAGCCGGCAGTGTGTCTTCCGGCAGGAGCAACCAGTTCCTGCTCAGCGGGCTTGTGGTGGCGCAGATCGCGTTGTCGCTGACGTTGATGGTGACTGCCGGGCTGTTCATGCGGACGCTCAGAAATACGAGCGAAGGCGATGCGGGCTTCGATCGCAGTCATGTGCTGCTGGCGTCGGTCGATCTTCAATCTGCCAACTATTCGTGGGCAGCGGGCAAGACATTCGAGCGCAGTGTGATCGCGAAGGTGCAGGCGCTGCCGGGCGTTGAATCCGTGGCTGTGTCGGACTGGGTGCCGCTCAGCCTTACACGCGGATCAGTGAACGCGTTTCCCGAGGGGTATGTGCCGAAGCCGCATGAGTCGACCGAAGTGCGCAACGCCTCTGTCAGCCCAGACTATTTTCAGACCATGAGGATTCCGGTGCTGCAAGGCAGGGCTTTCACGGCGCAGGACCGGGAAGATGCGCCCAAAGTGGCAATTGTGGATGAGACCATGGCGAACCGTTTCTGGCCGGGACAGATCGCAGTGGGCAAACGAATGCAGCTTTACGGCCAGATGTTTACCGTTGTGGGCATTGCGAAAAACTCGAAACACCAAAGCATGAATGAACCGCCGGAGTCGATTGTTTATCTTTCATACTTTCAATTCTCCGGGCCGCAAACGATCTTCCACGTGCGAACGAAGGGTGATCCGCAACTGCTGGCGCCTCGGGTGGAACAGGCGGTTCACGAACTGGATTCCAGGCTTCCGGTCTTCGACGTTCTCACGCTGCAGCAAAGCACGCAGCTCGCAAACATGTTTGCGATGATTGAGGCCACGTTCGCGGGCGTCTTCGGGATTCTGGCACTCATTCTTGCTGCATCGGGAATCTATGGGGTGATGGCCTACAGAACCGAGCTGCGGACGCATGAGATTGGCATTCGCGTGGCCCTGGGGGCTTCGCGTTCGAATGTGCTGAAGCTGGTGTTGTACCAGGGGATGCGACTAACGGCCATCGGACTTTTCCTGGGACTTACAGCATCGTTGCTGCTCACGCGCTTCCTGCGCGGGCTGCTCTTCGGCGTTTCAGCCATGGATCCGTTAACGGTTCTGTCGGTGACCGTGGTGCTGTTGCTGATTGCTGTTGCGGCGTCGTATATTCCGGCTCTCAGGGCGATGCGTGTTAATCCGATTACGGCGATTCGAGAGCATTAGCTAGGCAGTAGATGGTTCAGATTTGAGCGAATCAAGCTCTTCCGGCGATGGAGGATTATGAACGGGATCTGCATGGGGGAAGGGTTCTGACCAAAGTCTTTTGCACCATTTAAGGGCGAATTCCTGGGCCAGCTTTTCGTGAGCAAACTTGAGTCGAATTGATCGCGACCTTTCATTCACGCTTTGCAGATGGCCTAGTTCGTGAAGAAAAACGTTGTAGAGCATGAATCGGCGAACGGCTAATGTCGGCCACTTTTTGCCGCGGGTGGCTCCAAAGTGTTCACACGTCTGACCCCTGAGGGCTCTGGCCAAGCTTATGCGGGGCGGCAGAGCGCACAATGCGATTTCACGATCACCGCGGTTGACATAACCGAGGATGCGCGGCCCCCCGGCGCGATCGTTGAAATGGATGGCGCGGAGACGCTCCCATAATTCTGCGGGAATACGGCCCAAGACAACGCGTACATCATCCTCGTTGGCGTAGTGGATTCGATCAGCACCCGGCTTGGTTACTGTGAACTTGACTTGAGGCGGCATAGGTTTATTACTTGACGATACGCCATGCGGCATCCAAGACTGACATGTAGCCGAGCGTCGGCCTCACTGCGATTGCCGCGAGGCGCAGTCAGGCATCGGGGTCACGGTTTTGCCGTTGAGGCGGAAGCAAGTGACGCCGTGAATGTCCGTGCGGAAGGTGCGGACGTGCGCGGCTTGCAGTTCCTCTAACACCTCCTGGCGAGGATGGCCGTAGCGGTTATGCAGACCGCAGGAGATGACAGCCCACTGCGGGGTGACGCGAGCCAGGAACTCCGGTTGCGAAGAAGTGACGCTGCCGTGATGGCCTACTTTGAGCAATGTGCTCTGAAGGCCGGACTCTGACAGCATGGCATCTTCAATCGGAGCTTCGGCATCCCCTTCGAGCATGACGGAGGTTGTGCCGTAGGTCATGTGCAGGACAAGTGAGTCGTTGTTGGTGGGCTCGGGACCAGGCTGGTAGTTGGGGAATGGGGCGAGGACGGCGACCTGGGTTGCGCCGAAGGTGAGCTCGTCACCGGCACGGAGTGAGCGCACACGGACGTGCAGGTTAGCGGCTTCATCGAGCAGAGCGTTGTAAGCGCCGAAGCGGGGATTGTTCCCGACCCATAACTCACTGGGATGGAAGTTGCGCAGGACGGCGGGCAAGCCGCCCATGTGGTCAGAGTGGGCGTGGGTGAGGGCGACGGCGTCGAGATGACGGATGCCGCGCGACCACAGGACTTCAGAGACAACTTCTTCGCCGACGTCGAATTCCTGCGGGGCCTGGCGCGGTCCTCCACCAAAGCCGCCGCCGTCGACAAGAAGTGTCTTACCATCCGGAGTGATCATTAGCAGCGAATCGCCCTGGCCGACATCGATGGCTTCCATGAGCAGTGCGTCGCGGGGATGGTCAATGGGGCGGGGCGCAACGGCGGCGACCGCGGCAAGAATAAGAGCGGCCCAGGACAAGAGCACCCCATGGACCTTTGTCGCTTCCCACCCATTTCGCAAAAAACGCGCAATGGATGGGGCACCGAATTCATTCTTTTGGCGGAGTGAATCACAAGAGGCGAGGGCGCGGTGGGCAAGCGCGACGGCTACGCCCAGCAACAGGACGAAGGCGGCCGATTGCCGAAGAAGAGGGCCGGGGATGCGGAGATCTCCGAAGGCGAACGAGCCGAAGAGACTGACCAGGCCTGTGCCGAAGTGAAGTGGCAACGCGACGAGCATGGCGGGATACGCCGCGGCTGCGGGCCAGACAAGAGCAACCAGAAGAGTGATGAGTGCGGCAGGCATGAGGACGAGCAGCAGCGGCAGGATGAAGAGATTGACGGGCAAAGCAAAAAGCGTGATGCGGTGGAAGTAGGTGGCCATGGGGAGGGTCATAGCCAGTTCAACAACGCAGGAGACGACGAGCAATTCGCCGAGACGCAGCAGGAAGCGCGCGGTCCACGGAAAGACGCGCCACGCAATGCGGGAATTGGATGATCTTTGCAGCGCGGCCGCAAGCATTCGCAACGTGACGCGAAACTGCGCCAACGGCGGGGTGAGCTTGTTGTCGATAACCACGAGGCGCAGATCGCGTGTTGCGGTGAGGTAGGGATGGATAGTGGTCTGAAGCAATGGAGCCGCAACGCCGGCAATGGCGACGACTGCGAGCAAGGTCATCTGGAAACTGGAGTCGAAGAGACTGCGAGGGCTGACGGCGAGCAAGCAGAGCGCGGCAAAGCCGATGGTGTTGAGTGGGCTGCGCTCGCGATAGAGGAGGCGGCCGAGCAGATAGAGAGTGACCATCCACAACGAACGCTGGACGGGCGTGGCGAAACCGGTGAAGAGCGCGTAGGCAAGGGACGCAAGAATCGTGAGCAACGTGGCCGGCACGCGAGGGATGCGCAAGCTGCGCGCGATCCAGAAGATGAATCCGGCGACGATGGCAAGGTGGAAGCCGGAGACTACCAGCATGTGGAAGGAGCCGGTGCGCTCAAAGCCTACGCGCAGGGAGTGAGTTAGATAGGTGCGGTCGCCGGTGACCATTGCGGCAAGCATGATGGCGTCGTCCTGGGTGAGACGCAGAGGCGCGGGCAAGCCGCGCATGGCAGCTGGCAGCGCGAGTAGGCGTGTGCTGGATGCATGTTGGAGAGAGGCAATACGGCAGGAGAGAAAATGGTCGGGCGATTTTTCGAGATGGGCAACTTGGTCGACGTTCAAAGTCGCGCTGGAAGTGATTCCCTGGTCAACGAGAAAATCCTCGCGGCTCCAGACGCCGGGGTCGTGATAGACCTCCGGTTGCAACAGTCGGACGACTGCGCGGATGCGGTCCCCGCACTGCAGGGGTTGCATTACGGACTGAGTTAGCGTGGATTCAGGCCAGCGAAGGGTTAGGCGGACCGCACCTGAGACAGGGACTTCTGTGTCTTCGCTATCAGTGACGAGTTCGAGGTTGGAGACGCGAAGGTCGACTCTTTGTGAGGGACGCTGCGCAGGTTGTTGCTCGGGCAACGGTGCGGCGGATTCGCTGGGCTCCGGCAGGTTCTGCTCGATTTCGCTGCGTAATGGACCGGCATTGATGACGGTTCCTTCCACCGTGCGCAGCAGGCCATCAGAAAGCGCTGCGATCTCCGGCGCGGGAGCGGGTTGGGGTTGCATCCAAGCGCACCAGGCACCAAGCAGGAGCCACAGGACGGCTAACGGAAGCCAAGCAATACGTTGTGCGCGAAAGGCAGCCAGGCCGCAGAGTGCAGCGAATAGCGTCATGGCGACAAGGACCACACTGGGGCGCATCCAAAGCCAATTTGTGGCGGCAATTCCGGTGGCAAAGAGCCATGCAGCATGGAACAGTGGAACGGAGGAGAGGCTTACGCTCAGGCCAGTGGAGGCCGGCGCGAGGTGAACTTGACCGGCAGTGGTCGGTTGAACTCGCATCGGACCTTTGGGCTGAAGCGCCGCGAATCTGGAAGGGTGCTATGCGGTCAAGCCTAAAGCATTTTCGGAATCGGCGTCAGGAGCGGCGCAGGTGAACCACTGTTTCCAGATGAAAAGTCTGGGGAAAGAGGTCGGCGAGAGCGAGGGATTCGATCTGGTAGCCGGCGGCGACTAGAGCGTTAAGGTCGCGCGCGAGGGTTGCGGGATCACAAGAAACATAGACCAAGCTGGGAGCAGCGATCTGCGCGAGCGACCCAGTGATTTCAGCACCGAGGCCGGTTCGCGGAGGGTCAACCACGATGAGGTCGGGACGGCCGCTCTGACGCGGAAGGCGAAGAAAGTCGAGGGTTGCGGCATGCACTGCGGTTGCTGATGTCCCGTCGAGATTCTCCTGGAGTGCAGCGATGGCGGAGGAAGCGGATTCGACAGCGATGACCCGGGCAAATGTGGAAGCGAGTCGACGAGCGAAAAGGCCGACGCCTGCGAAAAGATCCCAAGCCAGCGAACCCGACTGACCAGCGGTGACGCAGTCGACCAGCGCGTCGACGAGCCAACGGTTGACCTGAAAGAAAGCGCCGTGATCAACACGATAGTCGAAATCGGCGGCGCGATATGGAATTGATGTTGCGCCCCATTTTGCCAGCGTGCCAGAACGCTCACCCGCATTGCCTTGCGCTACAAGTTCAGCACCCTGTAGCGCGGGAACACGCTCGTGCACCGCTTCCGCCAATTCGTCAAAGCGGATTTTGGGAAGGCTCGCAACGAAGACGCTCGCGAGCAGCGCAGTTTCGTCGGCATTGCAGAAGAGCGAAAGTTCTGTGATATGCAGGGGAGGAGAAGATTGACGGGCGGCCTCAGCAAAAGCGCGCGCGGCTTCTATCAGCAGCGGCGCGGCGATGGGGCACTCTCGGATGGATACTACGGAGTGCGAGCGGAGACCACGGTAGCCGAAGTTCCCGCGCGCATCAAAGGCGAGTCGGATGCGGTTGCGATAGGCCCAGGATTGGGAGAGTACTGGGGTGGGAAGCACCGCAATCTCTTCCGGCGGTTGGACTCCGCCGCGTTGCAGGGTTTCGCGCAGGATCGTTTGCTTGAAATTGAGCTGAGTTACGTAGTCGGCGTGTTGATAATGACAGCCACCGCAGATGCCAAAGTGAGAGCATTTGGGCGCTACTCGTTCGGGCGCGATGGCGACGATCTGTTCTGCCTCTGCCGTCGCGTAGCCGCGCTTGTTCTCAACAATACGTATGCGCGCCTGTTCGCCCGGCAACGTGAGCGGAACAAATGTGGCCTTGCCGTCGATGCGAGCCATGAACGCGCCGCCGTAGATTGGTTTCTCAATGGTCACCAGTTGACGCTGCGCGGCATCCGCCGGAGCGAGTCTCGGCACGTCGGATTGCGGGGCTTTGGGCCTGGGCTTTGCTGGCTTCATTGTTGGCTCATGTAGAAGAGACTAAGGCGCGGCAGCCCGTAGTGTACGAGCAGTTGTTTCTGGACAAACTGATGTTCCACCTGGCGCAGTTGTACGACGCCCATCTTGCTGCGGTATGGGGCCAATTCGCGCGCGGCGTGCTCCTTGAGGCCGACCAGTAATTCCTCAGGAGCCGCGGCAGTGAGTGCGGCGAAAAGTTTTTCTTCGAGTACGGTGAGAGTGCGTTCGAGGGCTTCCAAATCGTGAGACGCGGGGTTTTCAGGATTGGTGATGCGAACTTCCGCAGCTAACTCGCGAAGACGGATTGCGGTTGCGGTGCAGGCTTCGTGGGCAACTTGAGCGACCTCTAGCGCGGCGGCGGCGGCTTCAAGATGCGCGGCGACGCGTTCATGCTCGAAGCCGGACTCGTTCGCGATGGAGGTTGCGGGAGCTGTACCGGCCGCGGCTTCGCGCAGCTCTTCGGCGGCTTCCATCACCGCTTGCGCGCACCAGGCGAGTCCGTTCACGCGACGCATGCGACCCTTCTTCTGGCGCGCTTCGTATTTGTCGAAGGCGGCATCAATGCCACGCAGGGCCGCGTCAAGTGGAATGCCGGCATCGCGCCAGGTTTCAATGAGGGCCCAATCGAGCGTGGAGAGCAGCAGGATGGAGCCTCGGCGCTGCTGGAAGCGTTCTTCGATTTCGGTGAAGTAGTTGAAGTAGTTGAGCACGACTGCGCCTCAGTGGGCGCGACTGCGCGGGCGGACGGTGCGGTTGCGCTCGAAGAGGATGAGCAGGCCATCGAGGGTGAGCATGTCGTCGATCTCAGAGATGAAGCGCGAGTCCTCTGCGATTTGACGGGCGAGGCCGCCGGTGGCGACGACGCGCGGCTGGCTGCCAAGTTCAGCGACCATGCGCTCGAGAATGCCGTCGACCAATCCGATGTAGCCGTAGTAAAGGCCGCTCTGAAGGTGAGTGACGGTGTTGGTGCCGATGACCTTGGACGGACGCTTGATATCGATGCGGCCAAGGCGTGCAGCGCGGGCGAAGAGCGCTTCAGCGCTGATGCCGAGGCCGGGAGCAATGGCGCCTCCGAGATATTCTCCCTTGGCGGAGATAACGTCGAAAGTGGTGGCAGTGCCGAAATCGACCACGATACAAGGACCACCGTAGCGTTCAAACGCGCCGATGGCGTTGACCAGCCGGTCCGCACCAAGTTCGGTGGGATTGTCGACCAGCACGGGCATGCCAGTCTTGATTCCCGGCTCGACAAAGATTGGCTGCAGGTGGAAGTAATGCTCGCAGACCTGACGCAGTGTGGATTCAACCGGGGGAACCACGGAAGAGATGATGATGTGGTGCACCTGACTCGGAGCCAGACCGTGCATCTCAAAGAGATTCACGAAGAGTACACCATACTCATCAGAGGTCTGATGATGGTGGGTGGTGACGCGCCAGTGCGCTGCTAACTCGGGTTTATCACCATCGAGCTTGTAGAGACCGAGGACGGTATTCGTATTGCCTACATCGAGAGCCAGCAGCATGGTTCAGTTTTTCTCCGTGGCGCGAATGCCACCGGTTATTACGCGGATGAGTCCTTCGGTGGTGCGAACGAGCAGGAAGCCGTGTTCATCCAGGCCAGCCGTTACGCCTGTGCAGGCTTGCGGGCCATGCACCTCAACCGCGCGTCCGCGAATCCATGTGGAAGCCTCTTCGACACGCCGGAGGATGGATTCCGCCGCGGCTGGATCGAGCAGGCCGATTGCCTCACGCTCCAGCGATTTTAGCAGGGCGACTAGTAGGGACTGACGTGAGACTGCGCGGTCGGCTTCAAGAGCCAGCGAGGTGGCAGGTGTTGACAGACCCGGATCAAACGCTTGTTGACGCACGTTGATGCCGATGCCAATGACTGCGAAGGCGATTGCGCCTAATTCAGAGTGCGACTCGACAAGGATGCCGCCTGTTTTGCGAAGGCCAATCAGTAGATCGTTGGGCCAGCGAAGATCGACTGCGAGGTCTGCGGCGGTGCGAATTGCATCGGCGGCGGCGAGCCCGGCGGCTAATGGGAGAATCGGCAGATGAGCGACGGCGATCTGCGGACGCAGCAGGACGCTTACGTAGAGCCCTTCGCCGGCAGTAGAATGCCACGCGTGATTGCCGCGTCCACGGCCTGCCCGCTGCTCATCGGCAAAGTAAACCGAACCATGTGGCGCGCCCCTGCGTGCGGCACTCAGTGCGTCGGTGTTGGTGGAGTCGGTGACCGGAGAAAAATGAAGTTTACCGGCGAAGAAGGTGCCAGCGAGGGTGGCGTCCAGCGCCGACAGATCGAATGCGTCGGTGACTGCGGCAGAGCTTGTTTCTAAACTCATGGTCTGACTCACTCCGCGGCGATGGACATAGAAATGTCGGCGGCCTTAGCGGAATGGGTGAGCGCACCCACGCTGATGAAGTCGACGCCGGTTTCTGCATAGGAGCGGATGTTGTCAAGCACAATTCCGCCGGAGGCCTCGGTGGGAATCCATTGCTGGGGACGATCCTGCGCGTTGGCTTCCTGCGTTTTCTCCTTGATGCGGGCAACGGATTGCCTGACTTGCTCGGGCGTCATGTTGTCGAGCAGGACGGCTTCCGCACCAAACTTGAGGGCTTCTTCGAGTTCCTTCGCGTTGCGCACTTCCACCTGGATGCGCTGGCCCTTGCGGCGCTTTTCGAGAGCACGCGTGAGCACCGCGGGCAGGCCGCCGCCGAGTGAGATGTGGTTGTTCTTAATGAGGATGCCGGAGGCGAGATCGAGGCGGTGATTGGTGCCGCCACCGCACTGGACCGCATACTTCTCGACGGCGCGCAGGCCGGGGACGGTCTTGCGCGTATCGAGGACCTTGGCGTGGGTTCCGTGAATGGCATCGACATATTGCCGCGTGAGTGTGGCGATACCGCTAAGGTGCTGCATGAGATTCAAGATCACGCGCTCGCAACTGAGCAGCACGCGCGCGTTGTGGCGGATGACGGCGAGGACCTGGCCACCATGGACGCGGACGCCATCGAAGATTTCAGGATGGCTGATGACTTCAAAACGGGTTTGCGCGGGAGGACGCGGGTCAAGGCGGGCGAAGATTTCAAGGAAGCGCGGGACCGCGCCCAGACCGGAGACGACCAATTCCTGGCGGGCGAGGATGGAGGCGGTGGCGCGCAGATCGGGGTCGATGGTGAGGTTGGTCGTGGCGTCGCCCGCGGCTTTGTCTTCCACCAGGGCCTGCTCTAACAGTGCGTCGATGCGATGGCTCTTCCAATCCATAGTTCTTCTTCCGATGTTTCAGTTCCGATTCCGATGTTTCAAAAGCGCGAGTGCGATCTCATTTGTAGAAGAAAGATATAAATGACTTTCTTGACGCTGTCATCCACCTGACCCACGATGGTGCAAAAGTGTGTCCCGTCTCGCCGCTGAATCTCAAGCGCATATTTTTGCTCGATGCCGGAGATTCGTTCCGCGGTTCGCTGCCAAAAACCAAGCTTACCCTCTTTGCGCTGATCGACGAGGCTAATCTCTCCCAGATCGGTGTACCAGAGAAGCGAGATGATCTTGCGCGCATTCCGTACCAGGATCGCATCCCTGGTGAAGAGAATGAACTGATCGAAGGTGCTCGCCTTCGACCCCCTTCCTGACAGGTCGACGATGGCCATTGCGTTTTCCGGGTTCGGCAAGTGGCGGGCAATGATCCGGTCTGCGAGGAGCGAAAAATCTGGAGCGACGAAACAACCGGGAGCGCCGCCGAACGATATTCGCGGAGAATTGTCGGGGGCTTTTCTTTGAGGGAATGGTTCTTCAACGGACCATTGGCGCGGATGCTCGTGGTGCTCCCAGAGTTCTCGATAGGCGACTTGAATCTGCTTGAAATGTTCTTCCGCCTCCAGCCGTTTGACTTCGTCGTTCTCGAATCGATCGGGGTGCCAGAGTTTGGCTTGAGCCCGGAAAGCCTTGCGGATGGCGGCCTTCGAGACTTGCTTGTCGGCGAGGCCGAGGGTGCTGGCGTGCTGGAGGCAGTTTGCGCAGGCACAGGGCATTGCCTACCTTCACTCGGGCAGTGCGTCGAGGGCGGCGCGGGCTTTTTCGAGGAGGAGGCGGGTTTCGGCCAACTGCTTCCTCTTCCCAGCGACAATATGCTCAGGAGCCTTCGCGAGAAACTTCGTGTCGCTCAATTGACTCCCATCGCTTGCAATCTGCTTCTCGTATTTCGCAATATCCTTTGTCAAACGCTCGCGCTCGGCGTGGACGTCGATGGTGGCTTCGTAGTCGATCCTGGCCTCATAGAGGTTAAGGTAACGAAAGACGCCTGGCCCTTGTAGTTCAGTGTTGGAGAATTTGATTGTCGATACGCGCGCTAGCTTCTCGATCACATCTTGATTTTCGGAGAACGCCTCCCGAACCGTGTCCGAGCGAGGATGAACTTCGATTGGCACAGTCTCCCTTTCGGGCACGCCGCGCTCTTTGCGCTTGTTTCGAACGTCGCCGATGAGATTCTGGACATCACTCATGCGTTTAAAGAGGTATGGATCATAGTTCACTCCACCGAATTGCCGATCAGATTCGTCTTTCGATCCCACAGGATATCTGCCGAGTGCGATTGACTTGGCCGGCGGGTTGCCGTTGTTGTAGATAGCATGCCAGAGTTCCTCGGTGATGAAGGGCATAAAGGGCGAGAGAAGCCGTAGAGAAGCTTCAAACACGCTTACCAGAGTTAAAAGCGCGGCTTGCGTCTCTCCCCTCTTCGCCGGATCATCGAAAATCAAACGCAACTTGACTATTTCGAGATACCAGTCGCAGAAGCTGCCCCAGAAAAACTGATAGATGAAGTTGGCCGCATCGTCGTAGCGATAGTTTTCCAGCGATTCGTTGACCTTATCCGCAGTGCGGTAGAACTCCGCGACTATCCATCGTGCTTCCAGCGGTGCATCAGCAGCAGCCACAGGCATGCCGCCGAGCGCTTTGGGATCAACCTTAATGTTGATCTCCGCGGCGCGGTCTACGTTCATGAAGATGAAGCGGGCGGCGTTCCAGATTTTATTGGCGAAGGCGCGGTAGCCTTCGGTTCTGGCGATGTTGAAAGCGATATCGGTGCCGGGCGAGGCCATGCTCGCCAGCGTAAAGCGGACCGCATCCGTGCCGTATTGCTTGACGATTTCTATGGGGTCGACTACGTTGCCCTTGGTCTTGGACATCTTTTCGCGATTGGCGTCGCGGACGAGGGCGTGAATATACACTTCGCGAAACGGGACGGAGTCGGCAAGAGAGCGTGAACTCCCGTCGGGCATGGGGATTTCGCCGGCGAACCAGCAGCCCAGCATGATCATGCGGGCTACCCAGAAGAAGAGAATGTCGAAGCCGGTGACCAGGAGACTGGTGGGATAGAAGGCGTTGAAATCGGACCGGTCGACTTTTCCCTCCCCGGTCCCCAAGTGCGAGGGACCGGGGGCACCCGCCGCACCGAAGTTGGGCCAGCCGAAGACAGAGACGGGTAACAGGCCGGAGGAGAACCAGGTGTCGAGGACGTCGGTTTCCTGCGTGATTTTTTCCGAGCCGCAGTGCGCGCAGACGGTGGGGTCGGGGCCGGCGTTAGGCTTGGGGACGGTGATTTTGCCGCATGTGCCGCAGTGCCAGGCGGGGATGCGATGGCCCCACCAGAGTTGGCGTGAGATGCACCAGTCGTGGATGTTCTCCATCCAGTTGAGATAGGTCTTCTCGTATTGCTCGGGAGTGAAGCGGATCGCTTTGTTGCCGTCGGCGTCTGGCTTGACGGCCGCAATGGCCTTGTCGGCGAGGGGCTGAATTTTGACGAACCATTGCTTGGAGAGGCGCGGCTCAACGACGGTTTTGCATCGGTCGCAGTGGCCGATGTTGTTGACGTGGTCCTTGACGCCGGCGAGGAGCCCTTGCTCTTCAAGGTCAGCGACGATGCGCTTGCGGGCGACGTAGCGATCGAGTCCCGCATAGGGACCGCCTTCGGCGTTGATGTGCGCGGTCTCGTCCATGATGTTGATGGAGGGGAGATTGTGGCGCTCGCCCAGTGCGAAGTCGTTGGGATCGTGGGCGGGCGTGACTTTGACCGCGCCGGTGCCGAATTCGCGGCTGACCCATTCGTCGAGGACGATGGGGATTTCGCGGTTCATCAGCGGCAGGCCGAGCTTTTTGCCATGGAGATGGAGATAACGCTCGTCTTGAGGATGAATGGCAACGGCGGTGTCGCCAAGCATGGTTTCAGGGCGTGTGGTGGCGACCGTCAGATACTCGCCTGTCTCTCTGCCGTCATCCGCATGAACCGGGTAGCGAATCTCCCACAGATGGCCTTTGTGCTCGTCGTAGACCACCTCGAGATCGCTGATGGCCGTCTGGCAACGTGGGCACCAATTGACGATGTACGCGCCGCGATAGATAAGGCCCTGATCGTAGAGACGGACGAAGGCTTCGCGGACGGCGACGGACAGATTGTCGTCCATGGTGAAGTACTCGCGTTGCCAATCGACGGAGGTGCCGAGGCGCTTCATCTGGCCGAGAATGGCTCCGCCGTAGTGGCGCTTCCACTGCCACACACGTTCGACAAAGGCTTCGCGGCCTAGTTGCTGGCGGGTAGTGCCTTCGGTGACGACCTGGCGCTCGACCAGCATCTGTGTGGCGATGCCGGCGTGGTCGGTGCCTGGAACCCACAGGACCCGGTTGCCGCGCATACGATGCCAGCGGATGAGGATGTCGCTCTCCGTATGCTCGAACATGTGGCCCATGTGCAGATTGCCGGTGACGTTGGGCGGAGGCAGCAGGATGGTAAAGGCCGCCGAAGACTGGCCGTCCAGGCCCTCGTTTTGGGCGGTTGGATCGGGCGTGGGCTGGGCGAAGAGGTTCTCGCGGACCCAGTACTCGGCCCAATGATCTTCAATGGCGGTGGGGTCGTAGGCTTTGGGAAGGTCGTGAGGCATGAATATCTTCAACGAGCCCCCATGGGTTTGCATCGAACCCGCTTCCAAAGGGGGTCTTGAGCCTGGGGACCACCCCTCACTTTAGCAGATGAGGGTTGCCCAAATGCCAAGAGCCGCCGACGAGGGCGGCCCTTGATGGGTTTAAGTGGAAGGGCATCGCTAGAAGGGGTTCAGCTTGGAAAGGCCCTTCTTCTTTTTCTTCTTGCTGGAGGACTCGTCATTGGTGTCGACCTTCGGCTTCTTCTTCTTGGCGTCGGCCGCGGAAGGAACCGGGGTTGCGCCGGGCTTGTTGACCTCGTTGATCTGATCGGGAGCCTCGGCGGGCTTCTCAGGAGCCGGGACGACGGTGCTGCTGGGTCCGACGGGCTTGATGACGGCGTTCGGATCTGCGGCTGCTGCAGCCGGACCAGACGGAGCGTTCACAACTTCCACGCCAATACCTGTGCCCCCCGATGGCCCGGTCAGCAGAGGTGCGGTCGGAGGCGCATCGGTGCGTGGTGGTTCGTTGGGGCCGGTGGGCGTGACGGCGCCAGCGGGTGCTGCGGGCCTGCCGGCGTTGTACGCAGCAAGATAGATCTGCTGGTTGTCCTTGGTGAGATCAGGAGCCAGGGTGCGCTTGGGATCGTCAAGGGAAGGCTCGCCCACATGGACGGCTTCTACCACTGTGGGTCCATGCTTGATGAGCCCAAGAGTTTTGTCCGTGAAGTGCAGAGGCTGACGGCTGCGCTCCTCCGCGTCGTTCTCGGCCACAGACTCCTGGCTGGGTTCGGGGACGGGTCGATTCATGGCCACCAGGCGGTCGCGCGCATCCTCTACGTGAGGTGCCATGGGGTAGCGCGTGATGACCTTGGCATATGCGGCGGCGGCACGGTCCAGGTACACAGCGCTCATACGTTCTTTAATCGCGCCGGGAACCTTCGCATTCTGGATGGCGCGGGCTTCGCCAGCATAGGCATCCCCAATACCCAGCAGTGCCTGGTCGCTCTTGGAGTAAAGCGGGTAAGTGTCGATGACAGTTTGCAGCCGGGCGACAGCGGCGTTGTAGTTCTCGCGGGTCTCGTAGTAGAGGCCGATATCGGCTTCGCGCTCAGCCAGGACTTCCTGTACGTCGCGCAGTTTTTGCTTGGCGCGGGGCACGAGCGTCGAGTCAGGGAACTGATTAATCATGTTCCGGTATTCGGTCTCTGCCTGCTCGGCGTTCTTGGGGTCGCGGTCAGGCTTTTCCATCTGGCTGTAGTAGATGTCAGCCACCTTCATTTGCGCCTCGGCCGCTTCAGGGGCGTTGGGAAAGAAGGTGATGAAGTCGTGGTACTCGGATTCGGCCTGGGTGAGGGCAGCGGTGCCGCCTTCTTTAAACCAACTGTCGCCCACGGCGAGCTTGGCACGCATCCGGTACTCTGACTCGGGGTAGGTGTTGAGCATGGTTTGCAGGTCAAGGCGGGCCACGTCAAAGCGACCTTTCTTGATGGCGATCATGGCCTTGTCATAGAGCTCTTTATCGGGTTGCTTGGAGTTGACGCCGGCAAGCGGGTTGGCACCCAGGTCATAGGCCTTCTTGTTCTTGGGTTTCTTTTCAGCGTTGGCCGCAGCTCCAGCCAGAAGCAGAATTCCTAATGCAGCCACGGAAATCTTTATTGAAAACCTGTCCATACTCCCCCATTACGGCAGCGCCCAAGCGCGGGCATCCACCTTTTCCCGATATTCCAGAATCTTACTATGCCATTGGCCTGCAGCCCGCCTTGCTACTCGCCTGCAGCCTTGCGAGCCGCAGCCAGCAGGGCGCGCGCGTCTTGTTCCGGATGGCCTGCGCCGAAGACGGCATTACCGGCCACCAGCAGCTCCGCTCCTGCTTGGACGACCTGGGCCACCGTGTCGTGAGCCACTCCGCCGTCTACTTCGATTCTAAATCCCAGCCCCAGTTTCTTGCGCAACTCGACCAACCGGCGGATCTTGTCAAGCGAAAACGGGATGAACTGCTGTCCGCCGAAGCCGGGATTCACGCTCATGATCAGTACATGATGGAGCATAGGCAGGATGTCGATGATCAAGTCGACGCGGGTGGCCGGATTTAGCACCACTCCCGGCTTCATCCCATGGTCGGTAATGTGCTGTAGCGAGCGGTGCAGATGGCGGCAGGCTTCATAATGCACGCTGACCCAGTTGGCTCCGGAATCAGCAAATGCAGGAATGAACTCGTCGGGGTTCTCGATCATCAAGTGGCAATCGAGCGGCAGGCTGGTGGCTTTGCGCAGGCTCTTGACGACCGGCGGTCCAATGGTGATGTTGGGAACAAAATGCCCATCCATGATGTCGACGTGGATGACCGTGCCACCGCCTCGCTCGGCTGCGGCAACGTCATCTGCCAAGTGGGCGAAATCAGCAGAGAGGATGGATGGAAGCAATTCGACCATAGAGTTCTTAGAGGAAGCGTGTTTCTTTCGAAGGAAATGTGCCGACCGGACAAGTGTATCAGCGAGGTGCAGCGGACCCCGCAAGTTAAGGTGCCACGCCTTGACTCTGATGGGGAAACGGGCGGGTTGGTTTCACATTTCTGCGGCAAGGGGGAGACGGCGTGTTCTGCACGCTCCAGGTTGAAGGGAGCTGACAGTTCAGTCAGCCAGTTTTTGATCATTCATAATGAACAGCAGGGCGCCATTGGTATCGGTCCCGCTCATCACCACGCGTACCTCATCACCCTTCTCGGGCTGGAACTTGTACCCCTCCACCACACCAAGAGTGGTTTCGGCTATGGTGTCCGGACCTATCTTGAACGACTGCAACCCCGACTTACATTGAACAAGTAAGGAGTGCTTGCTTTCCAGCTTGACGATTGTTCCGGAGTCTTCTGTGAACGGTCCTGGTCCGAGGTCGCGCAAGGCGATTGCCGTCCGGACCTTGCCGTTGCTGAAGTAGTAGACGATCACATACGTTCCCACTTTTATCGCTGTGTCCGGGGGGACCGTACCGTCACGCATTTTCTTGTCGAGCGCGGCAGCAGAGCTGGGATCCGCGAGAGGCTTGAAGATTCCCTGGGAGTTGTCGCTCGCCACGACTGTGATTTTCCCCGTCTTTGCACTGACCCCGCTTACCGTGCCGGCGAAAGCATGGACCACCTCTTGTGCCGCTGCTCCAGAGATCGCAAGAGAAAAGCATCCTGCAAACACACAGGTCCTAACTACCTCTCTCAGCATGAGTCTCCTCATATCGCATGTTCGACAAGAACCCCAATGAGCACCGAACGGCGCCACGTTCAATCGGAGCAAGTATACGCGGCTCAATGTACGCGGGGAAAGGAAATCTTTACAACAAGTTAGAGAGAAACACTGACTTCGGTAACATCAACTCATCGTGGATAATCTTGCTCATTTACGGAACCTCAGCCGCGCCTGTTTAGTAAAAGTTCGCTCTTGCGCGCATACTCCAGCCGTTTGAGCAGGATGCGGCTTCGGGCGCGCATAGCGGGCGTGCCGCTGCGACCCTGGATGCGGAGCAAGTCGAGAGCACCGGGAAGCAGCGCAGGATCGCACATTGTGAGATCGGCTATGCCCTGCAAGGCCGCAGTTTTGACGATGGAGGACGCGTCGTTGAGCCATGATTCGAGCACTGCGGCTGCTTGACGCGCTTCAAACGGCGTTAGTGAAAGACGCCCAAGAATCAAGGCCAGGTTCCAGCGCAGCTTCTTCGGCTGCGCTTCCGGAAGCAGACCCAGGAGCGCTCTCTTATGGTTAGAAAGAATGCGATCGAGAGCCGGCGGACGAACACGCGAGACGCGCTCCAATATGTCGGCTGCGCGACTGGCTACGCCTTCATCGCTGTCCCAAAGGAACTGGATAAGTTGACCTGCCTTCTCGGGCTTGCCGAGAAATCGCTGAGTTAGTGTGCAAACCTGACCCAGAGCAAGTGGATTCCTGCCTTCTATAAGTTCGCTTCTTAGTGTTAGTGGTCTGACCATAACGTACTCAGTACTTACCTCATGTTATCGCCGGCGAGAATCAGCCGTACTTAATTTCGCTGCGTTGTTGCGAGAGACTTGGCGGCTAAACGACCTATACCACGGAGGATGGACTTGAGTGGCCAGCGGTCTTCCGCGTCTGGGAAGAAGATTTCGCCGGTGCGCCGGGCTTCTGGGCGGTAGTACCACCGCTTAAGAAGAGCGAGATGACCCTGGCGGAGAGTCGAAGACGGAGGATCGCCAAGAGAGGTTAGAGCGGCGAGGGCGGATTCAAGGCGGGATTCGAGGAGGCCGCGGGGAATTTTTAGAGGAGTTGGCGGCGTGAGGTTTGCCGCCGACTCAGTTGGTGAGGCTTCTGGAATTGGCTCGATGGCCATTGGCTGGGCGTAGAGCGACGAAGAGCCGGACTGCTCGTTCTGGATGCGCATGCCAAGGGTCGAGAAAGCTTGTGGTCCGCGCAATGAGCCGTCCTGGTAAAGAAAGACGGAGACTTCGTCGGGGTTGGCGGAGGGTTGCAGTATTAGGGCGCGCAACTGGCTCAGTGGTCGGACCAACTCGGGTGCGAGAGCGCGGACGCCCTCTACGCGCTGGACCTGGGCGTGGAGCTGGGCGGCGGATTCAAACTCGAGGTTCGCCGAGGCCTGGTCGCGCTGGGTGCGGAGAACGACGAGGCGGCTGTCACCTCGCGTGGAGAGAAAATTTTCAACTGCGGATGCTTCTTCCTGGTAACGCTCGTCGGTGCAGCCTTTATAGCAAGGCGCGAGACACATTTTCATCTCGGAGTAGACGCAGCCGGGATGGCTCGGATTTGGATCGAGGTCGTCGGTGCAACGGCGAAGCAGGAAGAGCTTCAGCGCCTCGTCGGCGAAGCGCTCGGCGGCGGCGCGGGATTGGAACGGGCCGTAGGACCAGTCGGCCTCGCGCTGGCTGGGACGGTTGGTGACGGTGATGCGCGGGTAGGCGTTGGAGCCGAGATAGCGGATGAAAGATGGGGCTCGAAGGTGCATGCGTTCTAGGCACTTCGTGCCGTAGGTTTTTTGAAGGAGTTCGAACTGGAGAAGAAGGGATTCGAAGTCGGAGCCGGTGAGACGCCATTCAATGCGGCGGACGCGGCCGGCCAGTTGCAGGCGGCGGGGATGCTTTGCGGATGGCTGCAGTAGGCGCTCAAGACGGGCGCGGAGATTGGGGGTGCGGCCGATGTAGGGCTCGGCGTGGGCTTCTGCACCATAGAGTGCGAAGACGGCTGCTGCGTGGGGAAGTTCAGCCAGCGCGGCCTTGGCGTTCGCCGGGTCGAACGGCAGCTCCTCCATAGCGCTTTGGAATGATTGGCTCACAGCCAGTCCGCTTCACCTCGCAGGCTCCGCGCGTCCTCCGCTATTCGATTCAAATCGTCAATCAAGGCTCTGCAGAGTTCGCATCCTTCGACATGTGGATGGCGGGCAGGATCCTCTTCTGCGCCGACCAGCTCAGGCAAGAGGGACTGGAACTCCTCACAACTCATGGGTTTGATATCACGTCGATCCGTCATCTCTTTGCCTCTCGCGGGTCTCGACAAGCAGCTAAGCTCCGGCGATGGTCATGCCGTCGATGCGCAGGGTGGGCGAGGCTACGGAGCCGCGGAAGACGAGGTCGTTGCCGATGGCGGTGACGTTCATGAGCATTTCGGTCAAGTTGCTCGCGATGGTGACTTCTTCCACAGCGTGGGTGAGTTGGCCGTTTTCGATCCACAGTCCGGTTGCTCCGCGTGAGTAATCGCCAGTCACGATGTTGGTGCCGAAGCCCATGAGGCTGGTGACGTAGAGGCCCGCTGGAACGCCGGCGATGATCTCGTCTGGAGTCAGAGTGCCCGGCTCAAGGTAAAGATTGCCGCAGCCAATTCCTGGCGTGCCCGCCAATCCTCGCGACGCGTTGTGCGTGGATTTGAGGCCGAGCTTGCGGGCCGAATACGTGTTAAGCAGATAGGTCTCAAGTCTGCCGTTCTCGACGACGACGGTGCGGCGCGAGGGAAGGCCTTCGCCGTCGAAGGGCGAGCTACCGAAGCCGCCTGCGCCGGTGGGGAGGAGCATGAAGTTGTCGTCAATGATCGTCAGCGTGGGAGCGGCGATTTGCTGACCGACCTTGCCGGCGAGAAAAGACGCATGCCGCCAGATCGAGTCGCCCGATGCGGCCTCGAAAATCGAGCCAATGAGGGAGCGGGCAACCTCTGGCGCAAAGACGATGGGGACGCGCTGTGTGGGCACTTTGCGAGCACCGAGTCGGCGAAGAGTACGGCGTGCGGCTTCCTTGCCGATTGATTCAGGAGACTCAAGATCGGCGAGACGGCGCGCGCCGCTCCACCAGCCATCGCGCTGCATTTTCCCATCGGCATCCATGGCCAGTGGAGCGGCAGAGACTCCGGCATAACTGGTGCGATATCCGCCGACAAAACCGCGGGAGTTGGCCATCACCTTACGGCCTGTGGCGGCGTCAAAGCTGCCGCCGTCGGAGTTGGTGATGCGCGGATCAGCCGCGAGTGCGGCGGCTTCGCAGCGGCGTGCCCACTCGATGCGCTCCGGGCCATCAAGCGAGTAGACGTCGTCGTAATAGAGGCGCAGGTCGTCGGGGATCGAACCGAACTCGGACGTTTCCGGCAGGCCCGTGAAGGGGTCTTCTTCAGTGAATTTGGCAAGCGCCATGGCGCCTTCGACCAATTGACGAATGCCGTCAGGGGTCAGGTCGCTCGTGGAAGACGACGCGGATTTCGTTCCGAGAAAGACGCGCAGACCCAACCCGCGTGAGCCGGATTCCTTGAGCGTTTCCACCTCGCCCATGCGGACATTGACGCTGAACTCGTCGCCTTCGCGGGCTACCGCCTCCGCATCAGTAGCGCCGGCCTTCATGGCCAGCGCGACGACGTCGGCGGTGAGGGACTCGAGATCGAGAGTGGTTTGGTCGGCTTGGGCTGCGGCTTGGGACATGGTTCAACAGTAACAAAAGCACCTTCGGTGCGGCAGTCGCTCGCGGGACGCTCGCACTGGCTTACTGCTTCCCCGCTCATCGCACGATGAGACTGCGCGATGAATGAGGACAGGGCTTTCAGTCCAGGTTCGATAAGTGGGTCGGTGAGTCCCGTGATTCAGACTCACTTTCCGTCGGGGAAATCAGCGCCGGTGGTAACGGGCTCCCAGGCCGCAATCTCTTTTTGCCACTGGGCGAGCTTGTCACGGAATCGAGTCAGCGCAGGCTTGCCGAGGATAATGTGCACGGGCGGTTCAGGCGAATCAGCGACGGTGATGATGGCTTCGACGGCTTTTTGAGGATCGCCGGGCTGCTTGCCTGCTTGCGACTTGAGGTACTCACGGGCTTTGCCTGCGGTCGCTGCATATTCGGGCAACTCTTTGGCGGCGAGTTTGCCGGAGCGGCCGAGGAAGTCTGTGCGAAAAGGGCCGGGCTCGACGACCGTGACATGAACGCCGAGAGGCTTCATTTCGCCAGCGAGGGCTTCGCTGAAACCTTCGACGGCAAACTTGGTGGTGTTGTAGAAGCCCCAGCCAGCTCCGCCGATGAGGCCGCCGATGGACGAGAGATTGAAGATGTGTCCGCTGTGGCGCTGGCGGAAATGAGGCAGAAAGGCCCGCGTGGTGCGGATGAGGCCATAGACGTTGGTTTGAAACATGGGCTCGAACTCATCTTCCGACACTTCTTCGATTGCGCCGGTGACGCCATAGCCGGCATTGTTCACCAGGACGTCAACGTGGCCGAAGGCGGCAATGGCCTGCTGCGCGACCGATTCAATTTCGGAGGGCTTGGTGACGTCGAGGGTGAAGGTGCGGGCCTTGTCGGGATACTGGGAGGTGAGGTCTTTGAGTTTGGAAACATCGCGCGCGGTGGCGATGACGCGGTCGCCGCGGCGTAGAAGCTCTTTGGCGAGCAAGTAGCCGAAACCGGTGGACGTTCCTGTGATGAACCAGACGCGGGGCGAGGATGAAGCTGTCATGGAGATTTCTCCTTGGGGAGTTGTGGAAGTAAGAAGATTGCGGCTGCTTGGAATTGGATGCGGGAGCGGCGATTGACGACGCAGGGGGCGGATTGCACGGTTTTCGGTGGACGCGCTGGTGAATATTGCGGCGGCGCTGGGGCGGAAGGTGCGGGTTAGTCTTGAGGACGCGGCTTGAGATCGGCCGCTTTGACTTTTTTTGCCTGTTTCGCTCGGATCGATTCTGTCAGCGCTTCGAATTCGGGGGCGAGTGCGTCGTATTCGCGCTTGACTTCGGGATCGGCGAGCCACTTGCCTGCTAATTCTTCGATGGGGATGGTCATTGAGCCACCTTTTCTCTCCCAATTCTAAGGGAGGAAGTTGATGTGGGGGGATTTCACGGCGGCCCTACGGGACGCCTTTTAGGGAACTGGCCGTGTAGACGAGTAACTTCCGAATTGGCGACCAACCAACCGGAACTCTCTCGATGGCTGCACTACCTCGCTACAGGCAATTTAGTGTTTCAAGACCAGAGTCGAGCGCTGCCACGGCGCTGTCGTCCCATCCTCCTGTCCGATGTCTTCCCAATCCATTGTGTCAACGCCATTGCCGAACGCTACTAGGTAGGAATGAGGGCCGCAGCTTGCGTGAGCTCCGGTGCTGGCAATCTGTCGTGCGCATCCCAAGAACCGGCCCGCGAAGCTTGCCCATTGCGTTCGACGAGGGAAATGCGCCTCGCCTCTATTGTCGGATAAGCGATCCTCTTCGTGCGCAGAGTCTTCGAGACTATACTGCTGCCATTCCTCCCGGACGGTGATGCCCTGAAGGGGTCTGCGGGTGTTGTCCAGGGTCATGACCGTCCAGTCGGGAGCGACGACCTGCGGCACGGGAAAGAAGGCAACTGCCAGCACCGTCGCTGTAGTGACCCAAAGAATCTTAGTGCGAGTTAGTCGTATCACGCTTCAGATTCTAATCGGAGCTGTCTCGGTTGATGAAAAATCGACCATGCGTTTTCAGCTCTGCAAATATATACGCCAATCACTTCGCACCCAGTCCCGGACGTATGATCGCCTATTCGGAAGTTTGGAAAGGAAACCGCAGATCCGTCACTGCGTTCGGGATGACACAGTGTTCTTGGGTCTGATTGGAGCCAGTGACCGGCTAACCGGAAGTTACTTCGGACTTTACGCGAACAACAGGTGGAAACCCGATGGGGTTCTAATTGGTCTGCATCGTTTCGATCAAGTGGTTGCACGTACTATCGTCCGGTGCCGCCGACGGTCATTTTGTCTAGCTTGATGGTGGGCATGCCTACGCCTACGGGGACGCTTTGGCCGTCTTTGCCGCAGGTGCCTATGCCTTCATCGAGCTTGAGGTCGTGGCCTACCATGGAGACGTATTTCAGCGCTTCCGGGCCGTTGCCGATGAGCGTTGCATCGCGGACCGGGGCGGTGATCTTTCCGTCTTCGATTAAGTAGGCTTCTGACGCGGAGAAGACGAATTTGCCGTTGGTGATGTCGACCTGGCCGCCGCCGAAGTTGACGGCGTAGAGGCCGCGCTTGACGCTGCGGAGGATGTCTTCAGGGTCGTCGTCGCCAGCGAGCATGTAAGTGTTGGTCATGCGGGGCATGGGGATGCACTGGTAGCTCTCGCGGCGGCCGGAACCGGTGTTGGCGGCGCCGGTTAGTCGCGCGGAAAGCTTGTCAGTGAGATAGCCCTTCAGAATGCCGCCTTCGATGAGCGTCGTTTCCTGGGTGGCGGAACCTTCGTCGTCCACATTGAGCGAGCCGCGTCTTCCAGCCATGGTTCCGTTGTCGACTACGGTGACTTTGGAGCTGGCTACCGACTGTCCGATGAGGCCGGTGAAGGCGGAGGTCTTTTTGCGGTTGAAGTCGGCCTCGAGCCCATGGCCTACGGCTTCGTGGAGCAGGATGCCGGGCCAGCCAGGGCCTAGAACCACCTGCATTTCACCGGCGGGTGCGGGGACTGCGCCTAGTTGCAGGATGGCTCCGCGTGCGGCTTCCTGGGCGAGGTGCTCGGGGCTTTTTGAGTTGACGAACTGATCGAGGCCGGCACGGCCGCCTGCGCCAGTGGAGCCCTTGGTGGTTAACGCGCCTTCCTTGGCGATGACGAAGACGTTGAGGCGACAGAGAGGCTGGGTATCGCTGGCAAATGCGCCGTCAGAGGCGGCGATGAGGATGCGGCGGAGTTCTTCAGAGTAACTGGCACGGACCTGGACGATTCGGTTGTCGTAGGTGCGGGCAGCGCGATCGGCGCGCAGAATGAGCTCGAGGCGAGCGGCGAGGTCGAGATCGAAACCACCGAGCGGGACCGGATAAAGATCGGCGTTGGGAGCTTCTGTGAATCCCTGGACCGTTTGCTTGGCGGGGCCGGAGGCGATGAGCGCGGCGGTGCGGGCGGCGTGGAGCAGGCGCTCGGGGCTCAGATTGTCAGTGTAGGCGTAGCCAGTGCGCTCGCCGGAGAGAACGCGGATGCCGCAGCCGGCACTGGTTCCCTGGCTGGCGGATTTCACGATCTGTTCATCGACGCCCAGCGAGGTTGCGGTGACGGACTCGAAATAGAGATCGGCGTAGTCGCCGCCCGCGTCCAGCGCTTCGCCGAGGCAGCGCTCCAAAAGCCGTTCAGTGATGCCGAATTTTTCAAAAAAGTAACGCTTATGGCTCGGGAGCGGGGAAGCAGCCGGATTGGTCATTATCGCTTTATTTTACGCTTGTTTACTGATCAGCGCGCAGGTTGGGTCCCCATTTGCTTTCTTGATTCGGTGTGATCCGTGCCCTACACATTGCCGATTGATCGTGCTACATTCAGGCCATGAAAAAGATTCTCCTCACTGCCCTGCTTCTGACGGTGTTTGCGAGCACGGCGTTCGCTGCCGGACACCATCACCATCACCACCATCACCATCACCCTGCTTCTCACTCACACGCCTAAGACGGGACTCGGCCCTGAGGCAGCGCAACTGCAAGGGCCGAGCCGCTTGGGTCATTTCTTAAGTAACGCTCCGACAGGTCCCGGACCTGGAATCGTGGTAGGCTTCGTGTCATGACTGATCTTCAAGGCCTCCGATTCCCAATTGGCCGCTTCATCCCGCCGGTGAAGAGCACCGCCGAGGACCGTTCCACGCAAATCCAAACGCTACGTTTGCTGTCCGGGCGTTTGCGCGCGGCTGTGACAGGCTTGAGTGACGCGCAACTCGACACTCCTTACAGAGAAGGCGGCTGGACGGTGCGCCAGGTGATTCATCACGTGGCTGACAGTCATGCCAATAGTTACGTCCGATTCAAACTTGCGTTAACTGAGGACTGGCCGACGATCAAGGCCTATGACGAGGCCGCATGGGCGAAGCTGACTGATAGCAATCTGCCCGTGGACATTTCGCTCTCGTGGATTGAGACGATGCATGAGCGCTGGGTTGCGCTGCTGGAATTCATGACGGAGGAAGATTTCGAGAAGGGATTCGTGCATCCTGAAATGGGCCGGCAAAAGCTGGCTACGACGCTGGCGCTTTACGATTGGCACTCGCGCCACCATACCGCGCACATCTCCGGCCTGCGCGGGCGCATGGGCTGGTAGCGGCTGCTGATGCCTGCCGAGACCACTGCCTCTCCCGCGCGATTTGCTCAAACAATTGAAGAGTACCTGGCAGACCACCCGGCGGCGGCGATCCTTGAGGATGGCCGAGTGCTGTTCGACATGCGCACGGCACACTATGCGGTGACGGAGCAACATGGGCGTTGCCTGCTGCAATTGTGGAGCGAAGAGCGCAACCTGATTCGGACGGTGGTGGATGCGCAGGAGCGCGCGCAGTGCCTGCGACTAACGACGCGGCGCATGGGCGCGTCCAAAGCGCAAGCGCTGGAGTTGGTGCCGACGAACGACCGTCGCACGCCGACGGCGCGCGACGCGGCTCGCAAGAGCTATCAGCGAGTACTGGAGCGGGCGCTGACGCGGAGCTTTATCGGATCGAAGGTGGATGGGTTGCGGTCGGCGATGGACCTGGAGCATAGCTTTGGGCCGGCTTATGTGCGCGGGCGACTGCTGCGTGGTACCGCTGCGGACGCGGTGATCGGGGTAGGTGAGGCGGAGTCGGCTGCTGTGGTGGATGGCGTGCTGACGCTGGGAATTCTCTGGCTCGATCATTGTCGGCAGAAGGGTGACGGGCGGAGGCACTTTGGCGGATTGAAAGTAATTGTGCCAGTGGGGGCGTGGCGCACTACGGCGGAGCGGATGGCCTGGCTGAATCACAAGGCTGCCGATTTCCAGCTCTTCACGCTGGACGAGCGAAGCGAAGAGCTTGCGGTTGTGGACTTTCGCGATACTGGAAATCTGGATTCACGACTGGTCCATGCCTTCTCAGCCGCCGCAGCCAAGGAGCGGTGTCAGGATGGAATCGATCGACTGCTCAACTTGGTGCCACCCACCACGAAAGAGCATGTCGAGGTGAGGGCGACTTCTGCAACCGAGGTGGGACTGCACCTGCATGGGCTGGAGTTCGCGCGGGTGCGGCATGGATCTGCGAGCAACAGCTTTGCCCATGCGGACGAACTTAGCTTTGGCGCGGGAGCCAACGAGACACTGCTGACCGATGAAACCGAGGCGCTTTGCCGCGGTTTGTGCGCGCGGCTGTTTTTGAGCAGGCATCGCGATGGAACGCACACCGATCCGCTGTTCCGGCTGCAACCTGAACGATGGCTGGAGGCGGAACTACGGGCGGGTATCGATGAGTTGCTGCCCGGCTTGAGGAAGGATCTGCTCTACACGCAGGTTCCGGCGCTGTCCAAGGGCGACCGTGGAATGCTGGATCTGCTGACGCTGGATCGGAATGGGCGGCTGGTGGTGATTGAGCTGAAGGCAGACGAAGACCTTCATCTGCCCCTGCAGGCCTTGGACTACTGGATCCGCGTGCGCGCGCTGAACGACGATCGGCAACCGGTGGCGGGTGGACGGCCGCTCTCGGCCTTTGAGCGGCAGGGTTACTTTGTCGTAGCAGAGGTTTCGCCGCTGCCGCCGCGGCTGTTGCTGGCCGGTCCGGCGCTGCGGATTCATCCTGCCAACGAGCCGGTGCTGCGGTATTTCTCTCCGCAGGTGGAATGGGAGCTGATCGCACTGAGCGAACATTGGCGACGGGAATTGAAGGTGGTGTTTCGGAAACGGAGCGGAGACGGGCAGAAGTGAAAATATTGTGACTGCGCACGATACCTCGCGCAGAGATTGCATCCAACGGGCCATGGCCCTGAACTGAGAAGAGTGACAGTGGCCTGGAGAATCCTCAACGGTATAATGAAGATTCGATTGGTATTTGTGGCGACCGGATTCAGCCCGACTGTAAAGGACCGCGCAAGCAAGCTCTTTGAAAGTTCAATTCCCCAAGGAGAACTTTACTTCCCCCATGAAGACTCCTTTGAAGTCTCTGACTCGTACATCGTCTTATGCCGGCACGCGACGCCTCTTACCGAGCGCCGCGGGTGGTCGGTTGGTACTTGCTTGCGCGGCTCTGCTTTCGGGCTTGCCGCTGCCCGTCGCGGCCCAGGCGCCGGCGGGCGCTCCGCCAGCCAAGCCCGCTCCTCCGCCGGATGTGATCGTCTTCAACAACGGAGACCAGTTAACGGGCAAGTTTCTGCGTTCGGTCGGAGGCAATGCTGTCTTCCACAGCGACATTGCCGGGGACGTTACGGTGAGTTGGGACAAGGTTAAGGAGATCCATTCCGAGTCGAAGTTTGTCGTGCTACAGAAGGGATTCCATCCCGGACACAAAGCACTGCCGGCGCACCTGCCATCGGGAAGCCTGGCCGTCGAGAACAAGCAGATTGAGCTGACACCTGGCGACGGAACACGGCCCGAGCCGATCCCACTGGCAAATGTCGACTATGTCATCGACCAGCCGACTTTCGACAAGGCTTTGGGACATGAAGCGGGGTTCTTTTCGGCATGGACGGGGAATGCAACGGGTGGTGCCACCATTGTGGAGGCAACGCAAAACACCTACACCTTTAACGGTGGCGTGGCCTTGGTGCGCGCAGTGCCTGCGGTGGCGTGGCTCGACCCTCGGAACCGTACGTTGCTCGGCTTCCTGGGTTCCTATGGAAAGATCACTGAGCCGGACACACCCACGGAGAAGACCGCGATCTATCACGCTTACGCGGAGCGCGACGAATACTTCTCGCCGAGGTTTTATGCGCTGGCACAGGTCGCCTTCGACCACAACTTCTCACAAAGCCTGGATCTGCAGCAGATTTACGGAGGCGGCCTGGGCTGGACAATTGTGAAGCAGTCAAATCAGACACTGGACCTGAAGGCCACCATTCAATATGAGCGGCAGAGCTTTCTGTTGGGGGGTATAAGCGTGCCGGGGGCAACGCCGGCTCCGGACCAGAGCCTGATTGGATCGACCTTTGGAGCGAACTATATGCGCAAGCTGCCCAAGGGTATGGTCTTCAATCAGCAGCTGGCGTATCTGCCGGCATGGAACAATATGCATGCCTATTCGGCGGCCGAGAACAATACGCTGATCCTGCCGGTTTACAAGCGACTGGGTCTGTCTGTGGGAACGGTGGATTCGTACTTGAACGATCCGCCGGTGACGACGCCACCAACCAAGGCGAACTCGTTCCAGTTCACCTTTGGAGCTACCTACACGCTGCCGGGGCCGAAGTAGGAACCCGCTGCACTCTCTAGGCAGCGCAGGCTTTGAGGTCGGCAAGCAGAGCGTCTACGCGGGCCAGATCCGTGTCCCATGCGAACATGATCCGCGCCGCGCCACCGATGAAGGTGTAGAACTTCCAGCCGCGCTCGCGCAGTTGATCCAGAATCTTGTCGGTAGCGCTGAGGAAGACAGTGTTGGCATCGACGGGCGATGCAATCGTGATATTGGGGATGGCTGCGACCCGCTCCGCAAAGTAGCGGGCACAGTGGTTGGCATGTTGCGCGTTGGCGAGCCACGCACCGCTCTCCAGCATACCGACCCACGGCGCGGCCAGGAAACGCATCTTCGACGCGAGCTGTCCGGCCTGCTTGCAACGGTAGTCGAAATCGGTCGCCAGGCCGCGATCGAAGAAGAGCACAGCCTCGCCGACAGCCATCCCATTCTTCGTCCCGCCGAAACAGAGCACATCCACCCCGCTCTTCCAGCTGAGTTCCGCAGGGCTGCGTCCCAGACTGGCGCAGGCGTTGGCGAAACGGGCTCCGTCCATATGAAGGGAAAGCCCATGCGCCTTGCAGGCCGCGGAGATGGCTCGCACCTCCTCCACCGTGTAAACCTGGCCCGTTTCCGTCGATTGGGTGATGGTTACAACCCGCGGCTTGGGATAGTGAATATCTGTGCGGCGGGTGGCAAGGTCATGGATGGAAGCAGGCGTAAGTTTTCCCTCCTCGGATCGGGCCACAAGCAACTTCGATCCGTTGGAAAAGAACTCGGGCGCGCCGCATTCGTCCGTCTCAACGTGCGCCTGGTCTCCACAAATGACGCCATGATACGACTGGCAGAGCGACGCCAGCGCAAGGGAGTTGGCGGCAGTGCCGTTGAAGACGAAGAACAACTCCAGATCGGTTTCAAATAGATCTCGAAAGGCTTCCGCAGCGCGCGCTGTCCACGGATCGTCGCCGTAGGCAACAGCATGGCCTTGATTTGCGCTCTCCATCGCGGCCCATGCCTCAGGGCAGATTCCGGAGTAGTTGTCACTGGCAAACTGCTGGGCAAGGTCCTCGGCGTTTATCTTCATCTATTCATCATCCCCCTTGTGATCACGCACTTGTTTCGGCCTGTGGGATCTGTGTTTTCCTTGAGGATCGGCAAACCCACATGATGCCGGAGCCGCCGCCAGTGACGAGGATGGTGTTGCCCGAGAGGTTCATGAGGTTAGTTCTCCATGGGCATGATAATTGGACGGCCCACGCTTCAGGTGCGAGTGGTACGGGCAAGAAGTAAGAATGGGGAGTGAGATATTTCCTAAAAATAGGTGATTCAAATCACATCTTTTCTGCGAAAGTGCGGGGAGAATAGCTCATCCGAATTCAAGTACTTGATTTTCGGACCTGAGGTCACACAGATCGACGCGACGCCGATTCGGACCTTCAACAAGGAGTCACCATGGCGAGCCAAGCTCTCAACCGCTTTCAGACTGAATCACCCAATGTGTTTATGCTCCGGAACATTCTTCCTGGTCCGGGATGGGCGCCTTACCGGGCGCTGTCTCCTGCTCTCGAAAGGGAGACGGAGATAGCGCCGAAATCAAGCGCCGAAGATGGCAACCCTTTCAAGGGTATGCTGGTTGCTTTGGGCTTCGAGGCTGCTGTGGTGATCGTTCTTTACGGCGCTTGGCAGGTGCTGCATCTCTTCCGGTAAGTGGACTGCACGCCTGCTTGCCGCGTAGCCCCTTCCAGTTCTTCTAGTCGTGGGCTCCGTGCTTCTTCAGCACATCCGCCCACCTGTGGTCGTCCATTTGCATCGCATAGAACAACGCGCGATGCTGACTCTGGTCGACAGCATTCAGATCGACATTGTGATCGAGAAGAATCTGGATCATGCTGGTGTATTGCATGTGCAGCACCATGTCCATGATGGTGTCACCATAGGCGTCGGCGGCATTTACATTCGCACCGTGATCGATCAGGTATTGCAGTTCGTCTTTCTGCTGGCGCATCACTGCCCAGAACAACGGCGTAGCTCCGCTGGAAGCTTGCGCATTGACGTCCGCGCCTTTCTCGATCAGGAACTTGACCATGGGCATGTAGCGGACGGAGAAAGAAGCCATGTCGAGCGGCGTATACCCGTTTTTCATGTCCGACTGGATGATGCCGTGAACGGTGAGCAACCGCACGGGATCCGGATGATTCTGGCCGGAAATGACGTCCCAAAGGTCGCCTGGCGTAAACGGCCCGGCGAGGTTTTTGACGTTCACGTCCGCGCCCGCGGCAACCAGGGCCTGAGCGACGGCCAACTCACCGTGAAGTGCCGCCAGATGCAGGGGCGTATCGCCCATACTGTCTTTGCTGTTTACCGACGATGGATCGGCCTGGATGAGAGCTTGCACCTTCTTCAGATCGCCTTTGCGCGCGGCGTCATGGATGGGACCGGCAAAGGCGAGTGTGGTGCAAGCAAGCGCCGTGGCCATGACGAGCGCGTGGCGTGAAATCCTGGAAACGGAGAATTCGTACAGATTTGATAACGCTTTCATTGTTCCTCCCGAGAACAAATAAGTGTACCGAACTCCAACGAAGGCCGAACTGGAGGAGTTGGTGAAAATTGGCTTCAGGCTATTTTCATGCAGGCTAAAATGGCGGCATGAACCGAAAACTTGAAGCTATGATTTGGCTGCTATTTGCAACGGTTGTCTATCTCATTGCCTCTGAGGCCGTGCAGCCTTGGTTCAGTCTGCCGGGGCTGGGAAACATTGGCTTCACCTTGATGTTTGTGTTGTTCGCCGTTCTGCACTGCGCGCGGTGCGAGGGCTGGCGGCGGACGGGGTTGTTTTTTGCGACGGCGGCGGTGGTCAGTTACCTGCTGGAAGAGACGGGCGTGCGCACAGGGCTCGTCTATGGGTCTTACCACTACAGCGACATGCTGGGGCCGAAGCTGGGGCACGTTCCGGTGCTGATTCCGCTGGCTTGGTTCATGATGATTTATCCATCATGGGTCACCGCGCGGGCGCTGCTGCGCGGGATGAACACGCAGTCTGCCGCCGGCATTGCGGCGCTGGCGTTGGTGGCTGCAATCGTGATGACAGCGTGGGACACGGTGATGGACCCCGGAATGGCTGCCGCAGGCAATTGGATCTGGGAAAAAGGCGGGGCGTATTTTGGCGTGCCGCTGAGGAACTACTTTGGGTGGCTGCTGACAACGTTTCTGGTGTATTGCGGAGCTGGGTTGATCTGGCGGGGAAAGCGAGTCGCATCCAGCGTAACCTCTGGATTTGCCGGGTTGCCGGTGATTGTCTACGCCGTGCATGGAGTGCGTTATGTGACCGCGGGACGGATCGAGGCACTGCATGTGGTGGCGCTATTTGCCATGGTGTTGCCAGGGTTGGTGGCGCTGATGCAGGTGTACCTCGTGAAGCAATCGAGTGTCGCGGCCGAGTCCTGATTGATGCCCATCAACATTCCCTAACGGCAGAAGGACCCCTTGCGGAGTCCTTCAGTCGAATGGCAGGGCACGCGCCGGGCGGTTCACATTATTGTGCGGCGGGTTTCTTCGAAAGATCTTTTGCGCCGTCCAGGTGCTTTTGCAGCGTGGGTAGCGTAGCTCCGGCATAGGCCCTCAGGTCTGCGTTTTGCGCGTTGGTGGATTCCTTCGTGTAGACCCCGATCGCTTCCGTGTGACCTGCAACCATGGTGTGAATGTAACGCGTGTCGAACGCAGCACCATGCAGCTTTTCAAACGGCGCGATCATTTGATTGTGGGCGGCATCGAGTCCAGTGGGAACTGTCAGGCCAGCTTTGGATGCAAGAGCGGTGAGTTGTTGATAGTCGGTGGTGTGATCGGCCACCAGCATCTGCGCATAATTCTTGACGTCCCGGCTCGCGGCCTGGTTCGCGGCCATCTGTCCCAAGTGGGCTTCGAGCATGTCGGTTTGAGCGGCCATGTCAAGGAACTTCTGGTCGGTCAGGGGCCCGGCCTTGGTCTTTTGTGCCGATGCAGTCAAGCAACAGAGAGCCAGACAACAGACGGTTGAAAGCATGAGCTTCATTTCAGTCATTCCTCCTGCATATAGAGTTGCGAATGAGGAGGTTTGGGTTATCCGGAAGTGGAAATCGGGTTTTGGGATCGGTGCAGTTGCGGGCGGTGGCGTAGGCTTACGTGCTATCCCCGGACCCGGAAGCGGAACCTGGGGCGCCTGGCGATAGAAACTATTTGTGGTGGAGGATTGCAAAGAGGCCGGTTAGTGCGCCTACCAATCCTGTTGTCGCCGCGAGGCCGGGGATGACGACTGTCTTCCACCACCAGGATGCAACATCACGCCGTCGCGTTTTCTCTTCGTCAATCGCTCTGCGCAGGGCCAGCCGGCCTTTGGTGCTTAAGACTGGCGACTTACCGGTCTGCTGCCATAACTCGCTTTCTGTAAAAGAGGGGATTTCTATATCGAGGCGTGTCGCCTTGGTAAATAACCTTGCATCGGTATAACGATTTTCGTCGTCGGTAATCTTCTGCAGCTCGTTCTGCATTTGCTCCAGGATGTCGTTTTTCTCGCGACGGGTATTGTCGCGCGCTTGAAGGATGGGGTCGAACCTTCTATGGATCTCCGCGCGCCGCTTTGTGAAATTTGAACGATCCCGCATTGGGAAATACTACCCCATGCCTGAATTGGCTCGTGCAAGGAAGCCGATGGCGCCATAGTGGTTCTTCCCTCCCACCGTTCGTAAGAAGCGCGAAGCACGGGAACCTGGCATTCGGCGAGTCAACGATCATATGGGAAAATATATGTTACTATCAGATAAACGATGGACCTCCGGGAATATCTCGGGCGGGACGGACGCAAACTGTTCGGAGATTGGTTTGACCGACTCAACTCTGAGGCAGCACGGAAGGTGACAGTCGCTCTTTACCGATTAGGACTTGGAAACTTCTCAAATGTGAAGAGTGCCGGTGGCGGAGTCTTCGAATACCGCATCGACTTTGGGCCGGGATACCGAGTCTACTTCGGCAAGGACGGGGAGCGGATCGTGATCCTGCTTATGGGCGGGACAAAGAAGCGGCAGCAGGGCGATATTGCATTTGCCGGCGATTGCTGGCTGGACTACAAGAAGCAGAAGAGGAGCGAGCCATGGCGTTGACACGGGATTTTCGCGAGACGGTGCAGGCGCGCGTGCGGAGCGACAAGGATTTTCGGCGCGGATTGCTGAGCGATGCCGTGGAGGCTCTGCTGGCGGGTGAGGCGGCGCTGGGCCGGGAGATTCTGCGTGATTTTATCAATGCGACGCTGGGGTTTCCGGCACTGGCCGAGAAGACCGGGATTCATGTGAAGACGCTGCACCAGATGTTCGGGCCGAAGGGGAATCCTACGGCGGCGAACCTGTTCAACATTATTGCTTGCTTGCAGGAGCATGAAGGGGTGCGGTTGCAGGTGGTGGCGTAGGCTTGGCTCACTCCCACCCATCGCAAAGTGCGCGATGGATGGGGCACCCGGCGGGTTCATTTTCCCCCTCGTCTCCATGGTCGCAATTCTTCTGGCAAACCCTTAGCGGCCCACTGAGCCTTAGCATTGTTGTCCATCAATTCCCCATAGCGCTCCAGATCTTTGCGGGCAACTATGACTTCGTAAGGGCGCTCGGCCGGAGCATTCAGAGCCATCTCGAATTGCGGACGCATGTCACCCTCCACAGAAAATCTGCGCCTAATCTGCCAAGCAAGGAGATCGGCTGCCTGGAGAGGCAGGAATTTCTTTTCATCTTCATAATGTATGTTGTCCACTCTCCCTCCGAACTGCGGAAGGTATGCGCATTGGTCATAAAGCTGGAGAGACGGATTTTGTATTCGTTTTTTGTCGGCCGAATCAAATACGAATTCG
>JBEKPF010000061.1:0-34339 GCA_049521035.1 Occallatibacter sp.
AACATCGGTTGGCATACCTTCCGCCACTCCGTCGGCACGTTGCTGAAGGCTAACGGAGAGGACATCAAAGCCGTGCAGGAGCTTTTGCGGCACGCAAACAGTCGGATCACGCTTGATGTGTACACCCAGGCAGTGACCTCGAACAAGCGAGCAGCGCAGAGCAAAGTTGGACGGATGATGGTTTCTAACCTGGGCACAGTTTTGCCAGACGTGGGCACATCCGGTTTTGAGAAAGTAGCCGTGAATGCTCGGTAGGGGCTTATTGTGCCCATACCGCGCCCAGATTTGCTTGTCACTTTTCTTGCCAAACACTCCTAAGTCTTTTGGAATGTATGGCGGGGACGACGGGGCTCGAACCCGCGACCTCTGCCGTGACAGGGCAGCGCTCTAACCAACTGAGCTACGTCCCCTTTGCAATTTCAATCGCTTAGCGCAAATTGCAGATTTTACTGTCTCTTCTTACTGTCCATTCCGTCGCTTGCTTCCATATTTTCCACCGGATATAACCGAATTCCAGGAGAAATGGACAGTATGGACAGTAAGCAAAAACGAAAGGCCCCTGTCCCAATCCAAGCCGATGCGGACCACGAAGTTGTCACCACTCCGTTGTTCAAATTGTACCAAACAAATCCGCCTAACAAGAACCGTAGTTCCTGGAGGTTGCTGGAGCTGGAGGCGTTCGGTTAACAGCATCCAGCCCGGCTCGTGCCCGGGCAATGCGGTAAGGAACTGCAAGAGCGAGCAGTTCCTTAGAAGCCATGCGGGCAGTGTCATTGCGAGCTGCTACCTATTGGGATAAGTCACTACAGATTAGCAGCTTACAACCATCTTCCCTCCCCTCCATTTGTGCCGGATTGCGACCAATTACTACTGATTTTGAACTAGCTACGGCACAAAATCCACCACACTCTCAGCAAACTCTGCTGCGTAATGCTGACCTCAGAGTAGAGCAGCCTTATGCTCGAGCATCTCGCTCGAGATTTCTGGAAGTGTGAAGCGCGCGACCACGAGGGGTTCTCTCGAACTAACGGCGATATGCCGGTCCAGAGTGGCGGTCCAACCGCCTCAATCTATTCCGCCCGGTAAGCAACAGGCTTCTTGGCGATTAGGTCGAGAGCCATGGTAGAGGCCAGGCAGAGTCTCGCAGCCCTTTCTTTTCTGGATGAACCGGGAATGCAGTATAAAGGATGAACGGAAACAAATTGGGGCCTTCGATGCGGGGAAAAGAACCCTTTTACTCGAGAAGTACATTCGGGTACATAGTCGCCGGTTTGGCCATTGCTCTGGTGTCGGCCGTCTTGTTTACGCCGCTCGGCAATCTGGTTGGAAAGCGATTGATGGACAGATTTGCCCCGGAACAACGGCCTGCCAGCTCCAATGTACCCCCGACGACCACATCCACACTGGACCCATCCACATCTGCAAAGGTCAACGCTCAGCCAGTGAGCAAGACTCCGGCGAGCCCCCCTTTGGGTCGACATCCGCGAGTTCAGGCGCCTCCGGCTGATCCTCAAGGCGCATCGCTAAGCCTTGAATACGATTCTTTAAAGGAACGGTTCTCTGCCGTCAATCAGTCCATCATGCAGAGAGCGAGCGATCTGGGGGGTCTTTCTCTAAAGCCAGAGATCGCTGCCGCTCTGGGGACAGTGAAAGCCGACTTAGCTGCGACCGATCAAGCGCTCCAAGACCGGAAGTGGAATGTTGCGAAACAAAGAATGGAACGCGTCAAAAAGACCTTAAACAATCTGGAAACTTTGTGAGAGCGAACATGAGATCAAGAACGGCCTTTATCAGTTTCGTTTGTTTCTTTGCTGCCTTGTGTCCTGCTCAGGATCGGGAGCTAAAGGACCTGGCAACCAGCTTGACGGCGCAGGTGAAGCAGCGCGGCAAGGGTCCAGTTGCCATTACATCCTTCGTGAATGGCGAGACCTATTGTTCGGCATTCAGCAGCTATCTTGTCGATCGATTTAACATCTATATGGTCCGCGGGAACACGGATTTTGACGTGGTCACGCGGGAGCGTGTCGAGGAGGTCTTCAAAGAGATCAATCTGGCCCTCGGTAAGAACTACGATGCGACGACCTTCGCGAAAGTGGGAAGACAGATGGGAGCCAAGTCACTAATTCGCGGGAGCTATACGATCCAGCCGGCGGCGGCGACGATCAGCATCGCGGTGCAGCTTCTCGATGTCGAGACCGGGCGGATCACTGGCGGCGACGTGGCGGAGATCCCCTACACCGGAGACCTTCGCGCTCTGCTCAACGAGAGCGGATGCAGTCCGCAAGATCATCCGGCATCCGCTTCGCCGAACCCGACCGGAGAACCGAAGAGCGCGGAGTCGACGAAGACTGATCATCCATCCCCACCGGTTGGTGAGACGAAACGCATTGGACAACTGGAAGTGAAGCTGAGCGGTTGTCGAACTGATCCTGAGGGTCTGGTCTGCTCGGCGCTCGTCACCAATCTCGGTGCCGATCGGCAGTATTGTCTTGTGAGTAAAGCCGACGCCATGATGAGCCGAATCGTCGATGCTCAGGGCGCTGTCAGCACTCCGCGTGACATTTCGCTGGGCGAGCAACGCGGTGCCTTTCAGATGTGGCAGTGCGCGAGCATGCCGAGCGGAGTACCGGTGGCGGCCTCGCTTCATTTCATGGTCTGGCCCGGGTTCTCAACAAGAATGCCGGCCGAGGGTGAGCGACTCAAACTGGTTGAATTCGGCTTTGATCTGGTTAGCTACGCATCGAAGAGCCCCACCGCGATGTTTGCCCAATTCCATGATGTTTCCGTAACGCGATGACCAGGCAGCCGTCCGACCAAGTAGGCCCGGTGCGTCACTCATTTCCCGATGAATATTGAGGGGGCGCTTGAGACCACTACAAGGAAGCCACAAAGACGGCAGGTGCTTCTCGTCAACTGTCGCCGAAAGGTAAACCGCTTGAATACCAACAGCCGCAAAGCGTCCCCCGTGAGCCCGCGTAGCCTCGGTGTGGGTATCAGCACTGGACCAACTTGACCATCATCTCGTTGCGCTATGGAATCAGAGATGCAAGGGTCACCTGCCCAGCCGCATTTCGATCTACAACGTCGATTGGTTCAGGGAACGCCGGACTGCCTGGCGACCAGAGTTCAACATCCCCTGCGTGTGTGTCGAAGTACTCCGGGCTGACCGTGATGCGAAGCTTCTTCATTCCAGGAGAAACGTATTGGAATTCACTGCTGTGTGTCGGTTCCACTTTGACATCGGGAAGGAATACTTCATTGCGAGCTAGAACGTCGCGGAGATTTCCCAAACCATACAGAGCTTCCGGGCGTCGGTCCATTTCGAGCTCAGAGACTACCAAACTGTCGAGATCGAACGAAGTTGCTTCCGTAGTTGCAATGGCTTCTTCAATATCGCTTACAAGGCGGTTATCGCCAGATGCGGCATCAGTACCCAAAACAGCCGCCGCGATTCTTTGGGGCAAGCTGGAAAGAATCGGCTGGAGCTTGCCCACGACGGACGTGAAGAATCCTATCCGCTCCTGAAGCACCCGGTATACAGCGGTCTCGATGGTGTCATCGTATTGAAGGTTCACGATCCGAATCTTTGGGTACTTCTGCCCGACGCGATCAATTCGTCCGATTCGCTGTTCAACTCGCATCGGGTTCCACGGCAGGTCATAGTTGATGAGCGCCCCGCAGAATTGGAAGTTCAAACCCTCGGCGGCAGCGTCGGTGCACAACAGAACGTCGGCATCTCCGTTCTTGAACCTGCGCTTTGCCTGGTCCCGCGGTATCTGCTCCCACTCAGAGTCACCGATCGGAATCTCTCCGCCCCTTCCCGAATAGCACATCATCTTCAAACCCGGCGCGGTCCGAAGTTGATCTCGCAAGAAATCCATCGTATCCGTGAACTGCGTGAAAACCATCACTTGGCTGTAACCGCTGGCTCGCAGTTCATCAATTACGGTTCGCAGTTCACGCGCCTTGGTATCAGGTGGGAGGCTGCTTACGCGAAGGAGCAAATCCTCAATCGAAGAACGCTCTTCAAAGTTCAGCGCCTCGCGCTCCATCTCTGTGACTTCGTCGGTGTCGAGCAGTTCCTCAGCGAGATCGTCGTCAGGCAAATCCTCATCCGTCGTTCCGGAGATGGACCCATCCCCTTTCTTGATCGCCGCTAGACGTTTCTCCAATGTCTTGGTCAAGGCATAGAAACTGCTGGCAAGACGCTTGCGATAAATCGTCATCACAAAGCCGACGGCGGTTTTCGTTGATGCCGAAGCCTTGTTGTACGTCTCACGAATATAGACCTCGACCAATTCATAGATATGGCGCTCGTCATCGCTCATATTCAGGAAGCGGTCATCCACTTCGCGGTCGGCAATTGGCGTGGAGATGCGGCCCTCTTTGTAGTACCTGCGCAGGAGGTCACGGGTGTTCCTGGAGATCAACCTGCCAACCGGCGAATTCTGACGAAGAATGCGCAGAGCCGTATCGCGATCCTTGGCTGAAAGGGATCTGCGAGGCATTGTTGCCTCATCGCGAAGGCTTCGCAGCAGCCGCACGGCTGTAAGTCGAGTGGTCTGCGTCGCTGTCTGGACCGTCTCAGCCGAAACCTCACCGTACCGTCCCTCAAACACGCGGAACAGCCTGGCTAACGATTCAAACTCTTCATGTGATGGCGAGGGCTTTGCCAACGCATCGTAAAAGCTGACAAATGCTTGATCCGTCCACTCCGGCGGCATACCCAGCAAGTTCAACAAGTCCCAAACCTCTACAGGGTGTACTTGCAGAGGAGTCGCCGTCAGAAGCACAAGCCCCTTAGTTTCTCCGCGAAGTCCCAGCATCAGACGCAATAGGGCGTTTGGTCCCCGGCTCTTTGCCAAGCCAGGAGACTTGCGCCGTGCGTGGTGCGCCTCATCGAGGATGACCAGGTCCCAAGGCATTGCTTGATCCAGAATCTCTCGCGCACGTTCGGTTCGCCGCATCAGTTGGCTGGAAGCCAGAACAATGGGTTCATCGTGCCACTTGTCTGGATCGACACTCTTTACATTCTTGCCCCGAAGCGCCGGCGACTCATACCATTCCAAGCGATGCCCGTCATAGATCGGCCAATTCAGGTTGAACTTCTCGCGGAGTTCCAGTTGCCACTGCTTCAACACTCCCTTCGGAGCGAGAATCAGAATACGCTTGGCTCGTCCAGACAGCCATGCCTGACGCAGCAATAGTCCAGCTTCAATCGTCTTTCCCAGTCCTACTTCGTCAGCAATCAAGAGCTTGGGCGGCCACTGGCGGTACATACGCTCAAAGGCTTTGATCTGATGAGGCCATGGCTCAATTGCGGCTGTGGCTTCTCCCACACGCTCCGCTCCTGGCCCGTCAAAGGAAGGCGCGTACTTGATGTAACCCCACAACAATCGGCGCAGTTCAGCGGGATCAAGCCCGCTGTCTTGAGAAAAGACAGGAGCCTTGATCTGGTGATCGACCGCGTCCGCCTTCTCCAGACGAACAGGCATATCATTCTCCGGCAGGAAGCGCAGCAGGTTCTGCTCGATAGCCGAAGTTACATCCAATGTGATGAGGTGCGGGCTGGTGCCCGACCAGATGCGCGCAAAGTTCTGTTCTTCCTCGTCCACACGACGCGTGTCCTGTTCCCATGACTGGAAGACGTTGATGCTCTCCCAGTTCTCCCGCCACCCGTAGACGGTTTCGTTCAGGCTGCCATTCCAAGCCAGGCGATGACCGGCTTTGTCCTCAACAATCCCGGCTTTTTCGTGAAAGATTCCATTGCTGGCTATCGGTAGCCTTTTGAGATCGCACGGCACAGCAACGCGCACGTCGAGAACTCCCTTGGCTACCATCCATGCCAAGAGTTCGAGTGCATCGTGTTCGTCGGCGTTATCTGCCTGTAGCGGCATATTGCCGATGTGCGCTTCAACCGTCGTCCGCAGCTCTTCGCCCTTGCGGATCGCCTCAACTTCCTCTTCATGGAGGGTGCAACCGACGATTAGGTGCATATGCCCATCGTTGCGAACAAGCCCCTCAATGCCGCGCGCTGCCAGGGTCAATGCTGTCGCTGAGAAGAACCCCGTCGAACGATCGTACCTATTCGCACACCTGAGCGCCGGAACATAGAAGCACTGCACCAGGTTGCCATCCTCCGGTGTGTATTTCAGCTTCCATTTGAGATCTGGCAGCAGGCTCATTAGATTACGAGTGCCTCCTCGATACGCAGCTTCGACAACAGCGTCGGTTCATCCACTTGTTCCGTGAAAGCGAGTCGTCGCAAGTTCTCAAGGGCCTCGAAGTCGCTACCGAAGCCGGAGAGCGCCGGTGTCAACTCAACCTTGGAGAACGTCGCTGAAACCGGCAACACCTCAAGCACGGCCTGTAGAGCGACATGGAACGCCGGGTCCATGAGCCAGCCGCCCTTTTCCAGCAACTCGCGGGCGGCCTCAAGGCTGCGCGAACGTGCTGCGTGCGCTGCGTGGTGAAGAACGTCAAGCATGGCCCGCGAGCCATCTCCAGGCCCCAGGAACATCTTGGCCGCCCGTTGCTGACTGTCCAATAGAACTATATCGCTGGCTTTTTTGGTTGCCAATCGGCCCACAATGTCCTTCTCAAGGTCTACCCCCACGGCGCGCGCAAGGCGCAGAGCTTCATCGTAGGGGAAGACAGGCGCCTCGAAAGCGTCCCAAGCCAGAACAAACCACGCTGTCACGGGGTCCATATCGGTGCGGGCCTTGCGGTGAGTCAGTTGCTCCAAACGCCAACTCTTTACCTCGCGACGTGCTGCTGTGAGCGCATCTTCCGGGGTCACTGCGTAAGGATCAATCTCCTCCGGGAAGAGTTCGGCCTGCTTCTTGCGCTTTTTCTCCAGCTCGATCAGCGGACGTGGTGTGCCACGCTCCAGTGGCCAGAACTCGGAGAACTTTTCTAGTGCTGGTCCAAAGCTGGCCAGGTAAAGTATCGACGCCAGTGATCCCCGCATCCTGGAACTTCTGTACGCGTTCGCGAACAGCCTTTGCAACCAGAGGCTCTACATCTTCCCAGTACTTTTTCTCAGATGTAGCGGCCTTCTCTGGTCGAGGGCGGCAGGCGAGGAAGATGGTGCTGTTAGCGGCTGACTTGTCCTTGATGTGAAGGCTGCCCTCGGCCTCAGTGTTGATCGGCCAGGAGGCGGTGATCGTAAATCCGGCCTTCATCAAGCCGGTAGTGAGCGCATCCCATGCCTCGGTGGCTTTGTGGGTGAACATCAGCGTAAGGACGCCGTTCAGCTTCAAGACACGGCGGCATTCGGTAAAAATCGCCGACATGCGCTCCTGGTAGTCGCGGCCAGCAAGTACCTTCGCGCCCTTCTGCCCTTTGAAGCGGGCAAGGTTCGCGACCGCTTCGTGGTCCTTGTCGGTAAGTTGACGGCGGAAGAGGCTCGGCTCCACGTAGCCAGCCGTGCGCTTCAACCAGACGTAGAAAAAGTCCGACAGCTCGGCGTACATCACGTTGGCAAAATACGGCGGGTCCATCACCACGACATCGATGGTGTTGTTATCAATGTGATCGAGGTGATCCCCAGATTTACAGGTGATGGTCACGGAGGGCGGCACGTAGGCTGCTGAAGGAGGTGCATCCTCATCCGCAAAGAAAAGCTCTACGCCCTTCGCGCCGCGTTTGCTTGATTTCGCAATCGCTTTGGCTTCGGCCGCTTCCTCGGGGCGCACAAGTGCAACGAGTTCTCTTATGCATTTGGCAGTTTGTCCAACGGCCCAGTCGTAGCCGCGGCCAACAATCAAAGGTGCCATCTCGACGTAGGACCACTTGAAGGCGAAGTCATGGCGATCAAAAGTACCGGCAACCACTTCTCGATTCGCGTGCCAGTGAGTCATTCGCGAGTTGTAGTCACGTAGTTTATCCATGCTCAGCGCAAGGTAAACGTACGCTGCTTTCCGCAAATCGGTTAATGCCCCGGTGGCACGGTCCGTCTCCAATAATTCGCGATAAACTTCAATGCTCGTCCCATGGCAAAGCAACTGGCGCGGAGAGAACATATCTCGCCAAAGAGGCATTCCATACTGAATAGGTCGGTCGTCGTTGGTGTTCTCAGGGAATGCTTCGGTAGGCACGATATCATTCGCCTCCCATTCCGGGAGCTTGACGGCGAGGCGTTTGCGAATGAAGGCGCTGTTGTCATCCGCCTCCCCTGGAGCGCGAAAGCCACGAATCCATTTCGACTGGATCCCGCCGATTCTCCCCGGTTCCACCCAATTCTCTTTGTAGACAGTCGTATAAAGTTGGTCCCCCATTTCCCCGGCTTGTGCCTGGCGCTTGATTTCGTTGCCATCGACTACGCGATTGCAGTCCGGATAGGGGCAACGGGCGTCTCCATCGCTCACCGTTCCGAGAGAGTGCTGATCTGACTTCTTCACTATCTCAAAGCTGCATACCCGGCCCGGCGTCAGCGGTCCGGATGCTTGGTCAGGCACGAGCCGCACGCCAGATCCATCTGATGACAATTTCCAGTTTGGCGAGAGTGGGATCAGCCCATCGCAATAGGGGCAGCGAACGGTGCGGGCATACAAATACCCAAGAACAATCGTTCCTTCCGGCTCCGTTGGAAATATGCCCTGATAGTGTGGCTCGACTTTGACGAGAAACCTCTTGCAGAGTTCCTCAAACTCCCGCACCAACGACATTCCATGTTTGGAAGGATAGTCAATTGTTGCGTGCAGAATAAGAGCGGCTACTGGGTTCAGATCGTTGGCAAAAGCCCGGACTCCGAGACGTTCAGCCTCAAAGGGAATGCTTCCCCCGCCCGCAGTTGGGTCAAGCACAAGCATATTGGCGATCTCTCCACCAACTGCATCGCTCAGGATCGCTTTCTCTTTCGCGTCTGGCGTGTACTGAAAGGCGCGACTGTATCCATAGGGGTTTAAGCCGAGATCTTCGCCTGTACGCTTTGCAGCGTCTATTCTCCGCTTCGTAAGAACTGGATCACCATGAATACCGATTGCATGAAGGAACTCATCATGATCGGCATTGGCCGGTAGTAAGGATGCCAACACTGCCGCTCGCGATGCGACCAGCGGTCGTCGCGCCCACCAAACATGCAGGTAGTACGTCGGAGGAAGAGCCGTCATCGACCGGCGCTCGCGAACACTTTCTTCGCCCAAAGCCCCGATCGGAAGCCACTCTTCTATCAATCGTCTTTCGCTCATCAGCTCTTTTTCTTCCCGTCATGAGGTGCTGTGGTTGGCTCGGGAAGATCATCGAGAATATCCAGCAGCGGGGTCTTGCTTGGAGGAATTGTGAGTTCCCAGGTTGAGACGACCTTCATTCCTGCCTTGGTTGCGAACTTCCTCACATCGTCGTCGTCGGAGTAGATGGTATGTGCGCCATTCACCTTGGCCACAGCTACGATTTGTCGATCGAACTTGACCTTCTGGTAGGGTGCGTCAGAACCGGCCTTCTTTCCACCTTTGCCTCTGTCGGCCAATTCCATTGCAGCGAGTTCAATCGCCGCTCGCTCGTCGAAGGGGCGTAGCAGGAGCGTCTTGGCGGCCTGAATCTTTTCCAGATACTCTGGCCCTTCTTTGCCGGCCAGAATCAGAAATTCACTTAGTACGGGAGTGGGGATCACGACCCGCTCATTCTCCGCATCAAGATCGAGGATGAGCTGCTCGATTCGCTCCCGGCACTTCTCAAGCGGCCGCTTTGTCTTCGGATCGTCGGGCGGTTTGGCCTTGGGATGCAGAAGGAGCGCCAGGGTCGTGTTGTCGATCGCAACCATTCAGTCTTGCCTGCATTCTATTTGGCGCCCCGACGGAGCTGTTCAAGCTGCTTCAGCGGGTCTTTCGCCTTCTTCCACCCGGACTCGATACTGCGTAGCTGACCGATGTTCTTTTGAATGTCAGCATCCTCGATGATCTGCATCGAATGCGCAAGGAAGGATTGCATCTCCCATGCGCCGCTCGCCGTTCTCGTCCATCTGCCCGCACCCTCTACGCGAACCACATCCGTGAAGAGATGCCCGGCGATCTCTTTTGCGAGACCCCGCTTGGCATGGATGATGTACTTCTCTTTGCCGTCTTCAAGATGGACGGGGACAGGATCGTTCTCTCCGCCGATCTTGATGGGAACTCCCTGGAAGGAGCCGGGCTGCTGGATGGGACCGAAGGCGGGCATCTGGAAGCGGTCTCTGCCGGGAAACTCAATCACCTTGGAGCCGGATGGATCGGCAATTGCGCCCTTGGCGTTGTCCTGCGCAAGCCGGTCGTCTAGCCGGGCAGCGGCTTCCATGGCGCGGTCATTGGCGCTTCGGCTCCGGACGGCATGGAGTCGTTCGCGGACTTTGGGTTCGGCTTCCCACTCGACCTTCGCGACCAGGATCGTGCTGCCAACTTCAAGGCGGTCACCGGGGTGGACACTCTTCTCATTCCCTAAGAGAATGGCGAAATCTTGCATGTACTCGGCCAGACGGAGCAAGGGTATGGTACTCGGCGTGAAGGCGTCGATGGTGAAGCGGAACTCGCCGGATTGTTTTGGTTTGCGCGCCATAAGCCTCGACCTCTCTATGGGATAGACGCACGAAAGAGCATAAACGATTCCCGCGACGGGCCTAAAATCATGCCACGCATCACGGGAAAGAAGAGGCCGCCGCCGTTATCGCAAGAGCATCATCATTTTAAGGCGGAAACCCGAGAATGAACTAAACAATTTCAGGATGGGTGCCAAGATGCCTATCGGAGGGGGTCGGTTAGCAGGTAACGGAGCGCAGTAAGCACACGCCGCGGGTTCTTTCGGTGGATGGCCATGCTGAGCCAGTAGCTGGCCTCTTCCTTCTCCATAGCTTCGACGCCCTCGGCCACCTGCCGCATCCGGGGACGGCTGCGCATCGGCGCCAGAACCCGGAACAACAGCCCCAGGGTCAGTGCCAACTCCTCGGGAATGTTATACCCCTGCACCTGTCTCTGAACCTGCTTCCGGGTAGGCACGGGGCGCAGCGAGGAGATGCGGAGACCGGCACGCTGCATCTGTTTGAAAACACGATGCTCGACAAGTTCCAAAGCCTCTCCGCGCAAGCCAGCCAAACGCGTAGGTGTGGTGAGCTGGGGCGTGGCCGGCGAGGGCATACGCCAGACTTCGATCTCGGTATCGCCGAGGCCGTGATGGCGGATGCGCACCTCGTACTGAGGAACGGACTTGGGTGTCTCGATCAGGCGAAGGCGGGGAATCCTGGCTGTGCTGTTCATGGCTGTGCCTCTGCTGATGCTGTGACGTAGGATGCGCCCATGGACTGCTGGGTGAGCCTCTCCGTCAGTTTATCGGCTGCATCTCCCTCCAGCGAAAGCCCGTTGGCAAAACTGAGAGTGAAGGTAGCGACCAAGCCGCGCTCAGTGGCGGCGCGGTATTGCGGTCCGAGGAAATCTTTGACGGGCAAGGCATCTTCTACCGGCCCTTGAAAGGTAAACCGGAATTCGCCTCCGGCCTCTGTGCCGTACTCGCCCTCAAAGTCAACCTTCACCTTGGCACCAGGGATGCCGCCTACCAAAGCGAGCATCTTGAAGGCATCTACCTGCTCAAAAGGCCGAATGGTCAACAGCCGAATTTGCTTAACTCCGGACGTCCGCGTCTTTTCCCAGAGAATCCTGAGAGCTTCGCGCAGTACGCCTTCGTGAGTGAATGATCGCGGCCCGGCGGTCGTTGAGCTGGGTTGGGTTGGTGGGTTGAGTCCCGGAGTTATCGGCTGTTGCACTGTTCCATCGGTCGCGGGGAACTGCGTCACTGGCCCGGTCGGTCCTCTGAGTAGCGGAGGTTCGGGGGCAACCGGCTTGGGACGCGGCCATATGCCATGCTCGCGGGCATACGTCATCGTGAAGACAAAGGCGTCGTCGCTGATGGTGATGTGGGTGAAGGGGTCGCCCGGTCCAAAGAGCAGTTCCCGGAAGCGATACACGTATTCACCGCGTTCTACGCCGTTTTGGATGCCTCGCGTGAAAGGCATATCGCCGACAAGAATGGGCAGAGCAGGATCGCGCCTGAATTCCGCGCGGAGATCGAAGGTGCTGATCTGCCCCTTGCGCAGCGGTGTCCTGTCGCGCACAAAGCTGGGTGAATCAGGAGCGTCTTCGGGGAGTCGCAGCTTGTTCGTCTCACGAAGTACCTGTGTAGGAGGACGCTGGCCATTATCGAGAGTATCGTTCTGGGTGACCTCAATTGCCGAATGCGCCAGTTCAGTCTCCGGCGAAAGTGGCTGGCGGGAGGGATAGAAGATGTGGCGGTAGCAGAGTTGGATAGCTGTGTTCACTCGCCCGCCCGCCTTGCGAGACCACTCCAGCAAAGTGTTTTGCTGGTGCTGTGCCAGTTCGTTCATGCGCTGAGGCTTGATCAACTCCTGCAAAGCCAGGTAACGGGCCATTTCCCGGCGCATCTCGTTGATCTTGGCTTCTTCCGCAACGACGAAGATCAAATTGTTACGCAACTTGCGGAATCCTGCCCCATCAGATCCGACGTTTTTGTGGATACGGGCTATCAATTCGGGCACCGCGTCCACTGCTGTGCCGACGGAAACGCTGTCGTAAGACATGAGAGCAAGCAGGGGCTTGCCGCTCCCAATTTCGTCGGGAACATCGACCGGGGCCGCCGGGAACGGAATAAGCTGAAACTCGCCCTGGAGATAGAGAGAACGAATCCGAGAGGACAATTCAGATCGAACCTCGCCGGGGTCGCAGAGTTGAATCTGCCGCTCGACGATCTGCGTCAGGTTCGCATCCGTGAGAAAACGGAGCGGGGCACCCGGCTTGTCATCGAGGTAGGCAGAGCGTTCCTGGAAGCGCTTCCGAGCATCTTCAATGAAGCCAATATCCAGCGATGGCGCCAGAATGCTGTATCGCAAATGGTCGGGAGTGATTCCCTGGATTTGAGACGGGAAACCAAGGGAATGGAGAAAGACGGTTCGCGCCACATAGGTGGCATAGGGTGGCATTCCCCGGTAGAAGCTGGAATCGATCTCCTGGGCCAAAGCCGTGCGGTTGCCCTCACCAGATATGTCGTTGCGGATGGCTGGGTTGTAGATTTGCAGGTTTAGCCGGGTCACGAACTCCTGGTGAATGGGGCCGAAGCCGGGGTCAATGTGGTGAACGTGAATAGCGGTTGCATCGGAAGGCTGATTGCCCTTTTCCCAGAGATGGCCCACCGTGCGGGCGAGGAGACGGAGCATACCGCGCACTCTCTGGAAATTTGCCAGCGTTGCAGTCTTGCCTGTGAGAGTGTCGAGAACCTCCGGGTGAAATGGATAGGACCGGCGAAAAGATTCGACGATCTCTGGCTTCATGGCTTCGTCAGGGATCGAATCGCGCTGAGCAGACCACAAGGCGCGGTAGGCGTCAACGACCTGGGTAGCGAGGTTCTCATCGATGGACTCAAAGAGGCGGCGACGCAAGACCAGAACGGTCTCATCATCCTCCGTGGGATTGAGGAGCGTAGCTTTTCGGGCAGAAACACTCTCCGCCTCGGCCATCTTCTCCGCCAGGAACTGGTTCTCCTGGGTATAGGCATCCTGCGCCTTGCCGTCCCGACCGACCGCTAATGTGTAAACAAGTACCGCATTAGGGGTACTCTCGACCGCCTTAAACAAGGCCGTTAGGAAGGCTGTCAACTGGTCCCGCGCTGCCGGCATACTCTGGACTTTACGCAGGTATACAGACAGTTCGTCGAGAAGGATCAGCGTGGGCTCTCCGCCGAAAAGCTCTTGAAGAGTCTCGGAGCCGGGGGCGGTACGAGATTCATCGCTCCTGCGGATACGCTCATAACCCGCAGAGCCAGCCAACTGTTCTGCAAGTTCTCCCCAGGGGGTATACGCCAAAATGCCGGACGGCATCCTCCGCCCATTGGACGGGTCGGCGTTCTCGCCGTCGTAAGCGGCAATGCGGACGTTTCCAGCGGGCAGCAGCGACGGGTCTACGAACTCGCTGATGTTGGGAACGGTCCGGCCGCTTCGAACTGCATGGACCAGGGCGATCAGGCCGTGCGTTTTACCACCGCCATAGGAGGTGTCCAAGCGGAAGATCGATGCAACCCCCTTACCGCTACTCAACCGGCCACAGACGTTCAAGAGCAGGTCTTTCAATCCACGGGTTGGATAGGTGTTGGAAAAGAAGCGCGCAGGGTCCGCATACTGAGCTGGAGCATTGCCCCGGAGAACCTGTGCCAGGTCCGCGGCAAACTCTGCGTCTGCCATTGTGCCCTGGAGAACGTCGTCCTTGGGCTTGCAGGCAGAAAAGATTGTGGGGACGGCAGCTAATGTTTGCGGGAGGGTAGCCATGGGTATCACTCGCGATTGTAGTCCAACGTCCCAACCGGTGGACAAGGCTTCTAGATCTGGAAACCTGCCATCTCATCGATCTGGACTCTACGTCACAGTGCATCGTGGTGGCTGCCCCAATCCTCCCTCGTCAGCAGCCACCTCGGTTGCACTTACGCGCTACGCGCCATGCCTGGCGAACGACAATCGGGAGCGTCACATTCACGGTGAGCTTTCGACAGGAGTGCGTAGCTTTCAGTTGCAACAGGAAGGCGGCACCGCCGGAGGCGGTTCGTTCGTGGTCCCTCACCGTGCGATCGTGTCGTCTCCCGGTGAGGGGCTGTGACCAAGGAGTTCTGCCGTGTTGCTGTGCGATTCGCACGAAGGCCACTTTCCATAGCCTATGCGAGCTACTTTTGCATAGAACCGAGAGAAGAGCGTTGGACCAAAGAGCACTCAACTCTTGTATAATCTGCAACTTGAATACATATGCATTGATCTGCCCACTCGATTCTGGCAATATTGAAGGCAAAGTAATGGGTTGCTATGCGAATCGCCGTCTCCCCTACCCTTCGCATCGCTACCGGTTTGCTGCTGGCGATCCTGCTGAGTGTTGTCGGGTATCAAGTTTTCCGGCGGTCGAGTTTTTACGCTCCAGAGGCGCTGCTAAAGCAAGCCGACGATATGTCATGGCTAAACAGCTGGATAGAAGCGGAACCCCTTTACCGGCAAGCCGAGCAGGAATTCACTGAAAGGCATCAGCTCTCCAAGGCCCTCTACGCGCGTGTCAGCCAGATGCCGGCGCACAGCGAATCCTCCACTTCGATCCCAAGCCAAATTGCTCTGCTTCGAAAGGATCTAGATCTTCCGGAAGCGAAGGATCCTGAAACACGTCTTCGCATCCTGACCGTTCTGGGGATGCTCGAAGTGAATTACGACTCTGGAATGGCGCGTCAGACCTGGACGGAGGTACAGGCACTCGCGAGCGAGCAGCATCATTACTTGCTGGTGGCGCGCGCGATGGGGGAACAGGGCGTCGCAGCTTTCCTGCTTGGCGACATTGCAACCGCGAAGAAAAATGTGGTGAGAGCATGGACGGTCGCCAAGGTCGCCGATCCGGGTGCTCACATCCGATACGCGAGCCTGTATGGCGCAGGCCTGGTGGAGATGCGCAAGTACCAAGAGGCCCTTGGACCGTTAAATGAGGCGATCAAAGTCGCCGGGGAAACTCGCGGGGCGGCTTATCCAACGATAGCCGTCACGGCGAAGATTGAAGCTCTCAGCGGCCTCGGAGATAACAATGACGCGCTGGCACTCGCCGCAGAGGAATTGCGGAAGGTTTCTGCCTACCATCTTGCTGGACATCTTCACGAGCTTTACCAAATAAGAGCGGGCGTGTACGAACGAATGGGGCAATGGGATCAAGCAGTGTCCGACTTTTCGCAATCTGCCCAGTATGCGAGGCATCTCTCGTATTGCCGAACGAAAACGAACCGCGCGGAGATTTGGCAGTCGGTCGCTGTCGTTGAATTCTATTTAATTTGCAAAGGGTAGTAGTAGGACGCCTGATCTTGCTCGTGCGTTGTGGCCAGGAAATATGCTCCAGCCTTGGCAGTCCGCAGGTCTAGTTCGACAGACACTGATTCGTGGTCGCCATTGGCCGTCGCCGGCGCCGTTCGCTGGGCAACGATGCCATTTCCATTCTGATCCTGCGTAACGGCCACAGCGTATTGGCCAGCAGGGCTGAAGCGTGGGAGGATGATCGTCAGCCTAACAAATGCAGCCGGCAACGATACAGATTGCAGCGAGCCGAGCTGGTTTCCTCGAATTGTTCCCGCATCCCACAGGTTTACCGTTTCGGAGACAGCGGCCAAATTCGCTGTTGGGATTTGCTCGTGCATTCCATATCGAGCGATCGTTATGACGGTCGCAGCGATCACAAGGCAGAGGGCCACAGCGGTTGCTAGCACGAGTTTGCGTTGGCGTGAGCGATTCTCGTGCCGGAAGGCACGCAGCCGACTCATGCACGCTGGACAGTTTGCCGCGTGACCGACTCTCGGGTCCGACAGTTCGATCTGCTTTGCTCTTCGAGCCAGGTCCCGGAGGAAGGTTTCGTCAGGGCACGGACCGACAGGGGTCGTGTCGCCGGCAAGCACTCGCTCCTCGTGGCGCCGCGCAAGCCACGATTCGAAACGGTCCTCGGCGCGCGAGGGCCTAAACCGACTCAGCCTCATTTCGGGGAATCTCCAGGAGAGGAAAGACTGCTGAGCACCAATCCCATTTCTCGAAAGTATGCACGACGCACCGCGCTGTGGTCCATCCCTAGTTTTCCTCCGATCTCCCGCCATGAATATCCAAGCCAGCGCCAGTCGAAGATCGACTGTGCAGTTGAGGAAAGGCGCGAAAACAACTCATTCGCGTAAGCTCTTTTTTCTGCCTCCGAATGACCTACCAGCATCTGCTCCATATCGCGCATCGACCCAGACGGCAATTCGCGGCTGCGCTTCGCCGCGAGTTGCCTGGCGCGGCGCCGGATAACGCTCATGATGCGTGCCGTCAGTTTTTGTTCGGGAGGATTGTCATGGCGGGCTAGGTATTGAGACGCATTATGAACGGCGTGGTCCATCAAATCGACTGCGGCATCGTGGTCATTTAGGTAAGTCCATGCGCACAGGGAAGCGTATGGCCAGGCTGCGTGAGCAGCGGCCTCCAACTTCTGATCGGAAGCCGGGTGGCCGGTCGAATAGGCCCAGCTCCACGTCAGCTCCTTGCTCTTACGACGATTCGGCGGCATACGCGTGTGTGGGCGCGAGGGGGGTGACCACCAGTTAACTCGCAGTTTAGACGAACGTTCCGGCGTTAAGTGTCGGTAAAATGTCATTTCTCTGCCACAAAGCTCGTTCTGGGGTGCCTTTAACAGGTAGAGGGCTCTTTATGCAGAACCCCAGGGGAACCAGAACGAGACCCCAGGGATCCGGCGGCACGGAATGATCCTCAACGCGACAGAAGCAATGCTCACTCCAGAAAAAGTAGTGGCATTCGCCATTTTGGCGAGACGTCGGCGGAACGACCAAGGACTCTCCGGTCTGATAGTGCCGCAATTTCAAACACGTTCGAAAATGATCTTCTTGGCCGTCAGAAGATCGCTATCGAGGCGCGTATGGCAACTCTCCCCAAATTGCCGGAGCGCTCCCCCGAGTGGAGTGCGGAAGCCATGGCCATGGCTGCTCAGGCCAAGGTGCTTTCTGGATCCAAACTTGAGCAGCTTGTAGTCCGCCTACAGCGCCACAGCGGGCGCCCAAAGGAAGCCTGCTGGCGCTTCATCATTCAGTACGGAATCAAAGGACAACAAGACCATCGACGATGGACCGAGACCGAATTTGAAGTCGTTCGCGAGGAGCTTGTGAAGCGATCAATCGAAGAGGTCGCAAAGAAAGTCAACCGGACACCCAAGGCGATCCGCAACATGCTCAAGAGAAACCATCTCAGCTTGCGCGAAATCCGGTGCGATCTGTTTTCAGTGGAGAGTCTTGCTAGCGCTCTCCGTGTTCGAAAGGCGGAGGTCGTCTTTTGGATTGAAAAGGGATGGCTCCAGGCATCAATCGCATGCCGCGGCAAGCGGAGAACCTACACCATCACGCCCGAAGCGCTGATGAGCCTGTACAAGCAGCATCATGGCGATGTCTTGAAGCGCGGTATTCCGAATCAGGCCCTCTTCGAAGCGTACGTGCAATACTGCTTTTCTCCAAAACACACGGTAGGAGAGCAGCTGTTGGATGTCCGGCGGGACAAGCGCGAGCGGGAAGCCTACGCAGCAGCGGAAACCAAAGAAATTGACCCTAGTCATGCCGAGGATGACGAAGGCGAGGATGAGGATGACGAAGGAAGTTATCGCAACGATGTGGAACGCTCTAACGGGATCAGGGAAGACTCAAGGTTCGAGTGCGAATGACGTCTGCCTATACTGCGCTGTAAGCGTCGCCTCGCCTCGTCCATCGGTTCGAGAGATCGCCGTCACTACCGTTGGCGGACGCCTCTTGGTGATCTTGATAGTCTTAGCCTGCTGGATCGGCGGACGATGGATCGAGCCACCGAATCTTCGACAACATGATCTGCCACGAACGGCTTGATAGCTGGAGTTTATGAGCACTGAGGTGGGCGGTGTAAAGTGCCGGTAGCTTTCGATATTAACGAGCCGTATGCCTAGTTGAAACTGTGTTAAGGGGCTTTAAGGAAAATCCCTTGGAGGTCAGTCAAACAGTCCTTTGGGCGGCGGTTCTTTCTTCGGTTTCGCGCGTTTTGAAGTTTTCTCGTTTTTCGGCCTTCCCTCGGGAATCGGCTCGATCAGCTCGGCCCAATTGTTTCTGGTGTTCCCCACCTGGTCGCTTACGCGCCACGATTTCATCTCTTCTTCTGGATAGGGTCTTAGAAGATCGAGCGGCAGGTTATGCTCCTCGCCTTCTTCCAGCCACCGCTCGTAATCCCTCGGCGTTAGGATGGCGCCCATCCGGTCGTGATACTTCGCCATCCACTCGCTTGGCTCGACCGTCACGATGGCGAACGACTCTAGGACGTCTCCGGTTTCCTTGTCCTTCCACCGATCCCAGATGCCCGCGAAGGCAAACGGGCTACCGTCCTTGAGGCTGAAGGCGCGAGCTTGTTTCTCGCCATCGACAACAGGCCACTCGTAGAACCAATCGGCAGGAACCAGGCATCTGCGATGCTTGAAGGGTTCACGCCATACTCCGCTGGTCGTCAACTTATCGGCATCGGCATTGATCGTGCTGTATTTCAGTTTGACTGTCTTCGACCAATACGGCACCAAGCCCCATTTCATGATGGCGATCTCCCGCTCACCCGTTTCCGAATTGAGCCGGATCACGGGCTGGAAGGTTTGTGGTGCCGCATTGTAGGTCGGAGCCAGGCCTGGATCGTCGAACACATTGGTATTGTGGGTGCGAAACCATTCCGCGATCCGCTGCTTATCCGCTTGCCGTCCATACCTGCCGCACATGAAATTATGCTACTTCCCGCGCCGCCAGAACCCCTCTGAGATTTTCTTTTTTCACTCAAATTGAATGACTTAACCCAGAGTTGCACCGGTTTAGGTGCAAAGCCGAGTTGACTAGTGCATATAAGGAAAAGCGAAAATAAGGCGAAGACAGAAAGATGCCCTCCGCCGCCACAATCCGGCTCCAGATCGAAACCGCGCTCGCGCATCGCATTCCGTCTGCGCTCACTCCGCGGCCAAGGATCGTTCGCCCTGTCGCGCCTACCGGAGTCGCCGCGTTGGATGAACTACTGGAGGGCGGTCTGCCGCTCGGAGCCATCTCGGAGATGACAGGGCCGGAGTGCAGCGGACGCAGCGCCGCAGCGCTTTCTTTCGTGAGTAGCCTTACTCGTTCAGGGAGCGTATGCGCATGGGTAGACGTTTCCGATAGTTTCGATCCTGAATCGGCGGCAGCGGAGGGCGTCGATCTCCCCCGGCTTCTTTGGGTGCGATGCGCAGCTCCTGCGGAGCGAGCGCAGCGCTCTGCCGAATACAAATTTGCGCTTCCCGAGAAGTACTTCGTGGCTGCACCGGTGAAGCATGGCCTGCACGGTGGAGGCTGTGGCGGGCATCCACGCAATGAAGTCAAGGGGCTCGCCAATGCTGTGAGCGGTCTGCTTCGGCCAGAGGCGATTGCGCCACGTTGCGCGGAGCCACAGCCGAGGGTGCGAGCGGAAAAAGAAACCTTCGCGCCGCCGCCACAAACATCCGCACCGCAAGCCAACCTGCGAGTGCGTCCCAGCAAGCCGTGGACACGCATTGAGCAGGCGTTACGCGTTACTGATCTGCTGTTGCAGGCTGGCGGGTTCAGCGCCATCGTGCTCGACATGGCAGGCCTCGCGGCAGAACACGTTTCGCGCGTGCCAATGGCGACCTGGTTTCGCTACCGGGCCGCTGCGGAACGAACTCAGGCAAGCGTGCTGCTTCTGACACAGTACCCGTGTGCCAAGAGCAGCGGAGAGTTGTTGCTTCGATTTCAACCGGGGGCCGCGTGTAGGGATGAGGCAACGGTATTTTCTGGAATCGAGCATTATGCGGAAATCGAGCAGCAACGGTTTGCTTCGCAGACTAATGTGGTTCCACTGCGTAAGCCGCCACACCGAGTGAGCGCGGCGCACTGGAGAAGCCAAACTACGTGGATAGGTACCCGATGAGCAAGCCTACCGAAATCTACGCCTGCCTCTATGCAACGGAGTTTCCCGCCCAGGCGTTGCTCCGACTGCGGCCGGAATTGCGCGAGCAACCGTGCGTGGTGATGGAGGGCGAGCCTCCATTGCAGCAGGTCTGCTCACTCAATCGAAAAGCGCGTTCGTTTGGATTGGTGCATAGCATGACTCGGGTGGAGGTTGATACTTTTCCCGGCGTCACCGTGCTGCTCCGCTCGCACGGCGAAGAGGCTGCCACGAAAGCGGCTCTGCTTGAATGTGCGGGTGGGTTTTCGCCACGGGTCGAGGATCGCAGTGAAAATGGTGCGTTTCTCGCTGTGATCGACATCGCCGGGACAAAAGCGTTGTTCGGGCCGCCAGAAGTACTGGCACGAAATCTTCTCGCTCGCGTAACTGCAATCGGCATTGCAGCCAGCATTTCAGTGTGCGCAAATTTTCACGCGGCGGTTGCCGTTGCCAAGGCGCCGTTGCCGTTATCGGTAAGAGTCGTCCCAACAGGCGAGGAGAGCACGGCGCTGGCAGAGTTGCCGCTGGCGGTGCTCGATCTCGCTGCTGACCAGGCTGAGACATTTTCATTGTGGGGGATTCGCACCCTTGGAATGCTCGGTGCTTTACCCGAGAAGGAACTGATCGCGAGGATGGGACAATCCGGCAAGCTACTTCGCCAGATAGCGCGCGGCGAGATGCCGCATTTGTTTCAGCCGGCGGAGCCTGCGTTCTCACTCACAGAGCGGATGGAATTGGACTCACCCGTAGAAATTCTCGATGCCTTGTTGTTCGTCGTGAACCTGATGCTAGATCAAGTGATCCGCCGCGCAACGGCACGCGTGTTGGCACTCGCTTCGGTCAGTATCACCCTTGCGTTAGAGGGCGGCGCTGTATACTCTCGATCGGTCCACCCTGCACTACCCAGCAACGATCGACAGCTCTGGCTCAAACTCCTGCATCTCGATCTCGAAGCCCATCCTCCGCAGGGTGCGATTCTGGCCGTTACTCTTGATGCGGAGTCGGGTAGCACTAGCAAAGTACAACTCGGCTTGTTCTCGCCGCAGTTGCCGGAGCCATCGCGCCTTGACGTGACGCTGGCGCGCATTCGTGCAATTGTGGGCGACGATAATGTTGGCAGCGCCGTACTCACAGACACGCATCGGCCTGATGGATTCCGTATGGAACCGTTCAGCGTTTCGTCTGCGGTTTCATCAGAAGCCCCACCTGTTCCGTTGCATCCAGCCATGCGGCGGCTGCGCCCTACAGAGGCGATATTTATCACAGTCCAGAGTGAAATGCCCAAGGCGTTTGTTTTTCGTGATCGGCGTTACACCGTTGAGCGCGTGTATGGCCCCTGGCTGACTGGAGGTGAGTGGTGGAACTCGACGCTTTGGGGATGCGAACAATGGGACTTGGTAGCCAGTGCCCAGGATGGCGCAATGCTCTGTTGCTGCCTCATCCGTGACCTCCTGCGAGAGCAGTGGCAGATGGTAGGTTTGTATGACTGACCAGTATGTCGAGTTGCACGCCGCCAGCGCCTTCAGTTTCCTTGAGGCTGCATCGCAGCCGGAAGATTTGATCGAGCGCGGGGTTGCGCTGGAAATGCCGGCGATGGCGCTGCTCGATCACAACGGTGTATATGGTTCTGCCCGTTTCCATACCAGTGCGACACGGAACAAGATGCGTGCGCATATTGGAGCGGAGGTTTCCGTATCAAACTTCGGGCCCCGGTTGACGCCTCCGACCTGGCTGCCGCATCAGCACAAGAACGAGCCTGCTCGACTGCCCTTGCTCTGTACTTCGCGTACCGGCTACCAGAATCTTTGTCAGCTCATCACACAATTCAAAATGCGTGAGGCGACGAAGGGTGATGGGGCGGCAACATCCGGCGATCTAAGCCAGTATGCATCAGGACTGGTCTGCCTGACAGGAGGAGAGGAAGGTCCATTGGCTGCGGCGCTCACACGCGGCGGCGAAGCAGCGGGCCGCGAGATGGTCGAGCATCTGACGCGCATCTTCGGCCGTGAAAATGTCTACATCGAACTCCAGCGCCATCGGGAACGCGAGGAAGAGTGGCGCAATCAAGCTGCAATCCGCGTCGCTCACTCGCTAAATCTGCCGCTGATTGCTACCAACGGCGTCCGCTACGCAACCGCGTATGACCGCGAAGTTCAGGATTTGTTCACGGCGATTCGCCATCACGTCGAACTGGACCAAGCTGGCCGACTGCTGGCAATCAACAGCCAGCGTCATATACGAAGTGCGAGAGAGATGGCAACGCTGTTCCGCGATGTTCCTGGAGCAGTTGAGAATTCTGTTGCTCTTTCGTCCCGACTCAGCTTTGCACTGAGCGATCTCGGTTACGAATTTCCGCGTTATCCGGTGCCGGACGGAGAGACTATGGACAGCTTCCTGCGCAAGCGGGTTGCCGAAGGAGTCGAGCGACGATATGGGTCGAAGAATGACCGCGATCAGATGGAGCGGGCAAAGAAACAGGTAGAACGCGAACTGACGCTCATTGCCAAACTCGGCTTCGCAGGATACTTTCTCATCGTTTGGGACATCATCTGCTTTTGCAAGAAGCATGACATTCTGGTGCAGGGCCGTGGCAGCGCCGCGAACTCTGCTGTGTGTTATTGCCTGGAAATCACTGCCGTCGATCCGGTCGAGATGGAATTGCTCTTCGAGCGTTTCCTGAGCGAGAGCCGCAATGAGTGGCCGGACATCGATCTCGATCTGCCATCGGAGGATAAACGTGAACAGGCGATTCAGTACGTGTATCAGCGGTATGGCGAACTCGGCGCCGCCATGACCGCCAATGTCATCACCTATCGCGGCAAGTCGGCGGCGCGGGAGACGGGCAAGGTGCTGGGCTTCGACGAAGATACGTTGGGACGCTTGTCGGGCCTCGTGGGTCAGTGGGAATGGCGAGGCAAAACCGATACGATGGCTCACTCTTTTCATCACGCCGGTTTCGACATCCGGCATCCGCGCATCGCCAAGTATCTGGAACTCTCGATGCGGATTCAGGACCTGCCCCGCCACCTGGGGCAGCACTCGGGTGGCATGGTCATCTGCCAAGGCCAACTCAATCAGGTGGTCCCGCTGGAGCGAGCGTCCATGCCAGGCCGCACCGTAGTCCAGTGGGACAAAGAAGACTGCGCCGATATGGGCATTATCAAAGTGGATCTGTTAGGCCTTGGCATGATGGCAGTGCTGAAAGACTGTCTCGAACTAATCCCCGAACATTACGGTGAGCAAGTCGATCTCGCGCAATTGCCGCAGGATGATGAAGTGTACCGAACCCTGCAACAAGCAGACACCGTGGGGATGTTTCAGGTTGAGAGCCGGGCGCAGATGGCGTCTTTACCACGAAACAATCCTGAGAGATTTTACGATCTTGTCGTCCAAGTGGCGATCATTCGCCCTGGACCCATCGTGGGCCAGATGATGCACCCCTACATGCGGCGGCGGCAGAAGCGAGAAGCGGTCACGTATCCTCATCCGTCCCTTGAGCCGGTCCTAAAACGCACGCTCGGTGTGCCGCTCTTTCAGGAGCAATTGCTGCGCATCGCGATGACTGTCGCCAACTTCACGGGCGCGGAAGCAGACGAACTGCGCCGTGCGGTCGGAATGCGACGCTCCTGGGAGCGGATGAAGAATCTCGAAAGTAAACTCCGCGCGGGCATGGCAGCTAACGGCATCGATGTGAAGACCCAGGACACGATCGTACAAAATATCAGCTCGTTTGCTCTCTACGGATTCCCCGAATCGCACGCTGCGTCATTTGCTCTGATCGCGTATGCGTCCGCGTACTTCAAAGTGAAATACCTGGCGGCGTTCACGGCGGCTATCCTCAACAATCAGCCGATGGGTTTCTACTCTGCGGCGGTGCTGGTGAAGGACGCGCAGCGGCATGGGCTGCGCGTCAAACCGATTGACGTGCAGGTATCGGATTGGCAATGCACGCTTGAACCTGAGAGCGATGGAACGCTTTCCCTGCGCATCGGACTCGGCTACGCGAAAAGCCTAACGAGGCAAGCAGCGGAGTCATTGATCACATCACGCCGGACGAATGGACCTTTTCGATCTGCGGAAGATTTTACTCAACGGGTCCCGTCGCTCAATCGAAAAGAACTAACACGTCTTGCGCAGATCGGCGCACTGAATCAGCTTGAGAGTATCCGGCACCGCCGCGATGCGCTCTGGCAGGTTGAGCGTGCCGGCAAACTGGAGGGACCGCTCTTCCGGCAAGACAGCGAATCGCTGCGTGAGAATTCCGACGTGCTTCCGCTACAACAGATGAACGTTGAAGAGCGTCTGGTAGCTGATTATGCGGGAACCGGCCTGACGGTTGGCAAACATCCGATGTACTATCGCCGGCCAGAGCTCCGTCGCAGCAATATTCTGTCTGCTCAGGAACTGCGAACGCGGCGTGATGGAGAATTCGTTCGTGTGGCCGGGTGCATCATCGCTCGGCAACGGCCAGGAACAGCAAAGGGCTTCATCTTCATATCAATGGAAGATGAGACCGGCATTGCCAACGTCATTGTTACGCCAGATCTTTACGAACGAGATCGTCTCGTCGTGACGCGCAGTAGGTTTCTTCTGGTCGAAGGCCCGCTCCAGAATCAGGACAATGTGATTCATGTAAAAGCTACGGGCCTGATCGCTCTGTCGGATCGTGCCCTGGAAGTAAGATCTCACGATTTTCATTGATTATAGTTGGCATTGCACATTAGAGATCGAAGATTCCTTCTGACAAGCCGGTGGCAATGTTGCTCTTTGTACAGGATCGATTTGGGCCATCCAGATACCCTGCCTGAGGGTAATCCTTTAGAAGACAATGGGGTTCTACAAAAGGCGCAAGAGAGAGGGCGTTAGAGATTCATACGACCCTCAGATGCCATCCCCGGCGCACTTCCGCGCCCGGCACCTGCTCCTGGCGCAGCGCTGCCGCCTTGATTGCATCCGTGTCTGGCTTGGTCTCCTGAACCGACAACTCCAAGCTCTTCGCAAGCTCTTCGGGCAGCACAGAGAGGACTGTCTCCCACAGAACCCCGTCGATCCGAGCGTCAATCTTGCAGTAGGACTTTGGCAATGCCGCCTCGTCGTTGATTCGGACCGAGTCCTGGCTGTTCTTCTGGGCGCGCAGGGTGAACTCCAGTCCCTCAATCTTCTTGAGATCGCGGCTTACCAGGTAGAACAGAACCATGGATTTCGTGCGATCCACCTTGCTGGCCGCGGCGCGAGCCCGATCAGCCAGCCGTGCTGCCTCACCCCTGCAAAACTGTTCGCGGGCCTCCATCATGCGCACGAACCAGCCAATTCGGTCCACTTTTTCACCGTGGGCTGCACAGAATTGTTGGAACCGGAGCGTCAATTCCTCAGAGGCCTGACCTTCGCACTCGATTTGCTCCTGAATTTCTTCAAGAAGCAAATCAAGCTCGGTGTCGATTTCAAACAGAGAGTTCCCTTCCGCAATCGATGCCATCTGTATATCTCCTTCGCAGACGTTCTGAATTCTTCGCCGGCATTATGCCGCTACCTTCTGTTGTACGCAGAGAGACCGGGCCGCTACATAGGCCAGTTCGTCGGCACGACTCTGATCGCGATGCCCGCTGTGACCTCTGATCCACTTCCATCGGATGGGAAGACTTGTGTTCAACTCGATCAACTCCGTCCACAATTCGCGGTGCTGCAGTTGGGTTCCGCGCCGGTTTCGCCAGCCATGATGCTGCCAGTGGAAGACGTAGGCGCGCATACCATATATCAAGTATTCGGAATCCGAGTGCAGCTCTATCCGCGCCCGGCCTGGGACCGAACGAAGGGCCTGAACCGCCGCGACGAGTTCCATTTCGGAGATGGTCGTCCAGGGATGGGCGCCCGACAGCTCCCAACGTTTTTTCCCTTGGATAACGACGACGCCCCATCCGCCTGGGCCCGGATTACCTATCGCGGAGCCGTCCGTGAAAATGCGGTAAATCTGATCCACAGAGAGCCTCCCTTCCGAAAACCAATTTGGGCCGTTCATCGAACGACTGGGGTGAGATCGAGATTTGTGTTTGCCAATTGGTACGCACGGCAAGCTCTCGGCCGTTTGGACTAGGCAGCCAGCATCGGAATGACTGCACCGAAGGGGGCCTTCTGGCTTCCGGTCGAAGCCCATAGGACGGGATAGGCGGGAGGCGACGGCGGGAACGAGCCATACAGATCTGTCAGAAAGACGAGGGTCTGTGGCAGAATTCCATGGTCATCCAGCCACTCGAAGCATGGGCCAAAATCGGTACCTCCCCCTCCCACCGGGTTAAGGTGAACAGGTTGGCCGGCTTCGTATGTCTCTACCTTGTGGACCGTCGTGTCAAAGTACAAGACATGCACACGTTGAGGCCGTTGGCCTTCGAGAATCGAACGAACCTCGGACTCAAAGAGTCGCAGTTGCCGCGCGTTCACAGAGCCGGAGCAGTCGACAGCGATCGCGATCTCCCCGACGCCCTCGCGTATCACTCCCGGCAAGTAGAGACCTGCCCAGACATGGCGGCGGTTGGGGCGCATCCAGCTATAGTCAGCCGGTATCGTATCCGACCAGAGCCGCCGAAGCATTTCCCGCCAATCGACCGAAGCCTCTGCCGCCCCTTCCAGGGTCCGATGGAGGCCAGCCGGAAGCTTGCCCGCCTGTCGGGCCACCGTTGTGGCCTGGTTGACCGCCACGGCCCACTCCCTCGCCTGTTCTTCAATGGTTGGGGTTTCCTCGTCCGGCAGTGGCGCATCGAGAACCTGGCCAATTCCGCCTTCGGTAACGGGAGCGGAAGGCGAGTGTGAATCGCCGCCACCTGGTGCTTCATCCTTCGAATCCGCTCCTCCGGGCTCATCGCCTCCATCCTCTTTGCTCGAGTCTTGCCCTGTTTCTGACTCCGATTCAAGGAGGTTGTATATCTGCTCCGCGCTCATTCCGTGAAAGCGGTTATCGAGGAGCACGCCTTCGGGCAGCGTGAGTCCGGCGTCAACAAGCAAGGGATTGATGGCGAAGTCGCACGCTACATTCCACCGTTTCGGATCGCGACCGGAGCGGCGCACATGATGGTGAAGGGCCGGGTGCATGACCTCGTGAGCCAAGGTTCCGGCCAGAGTCGCGGCGTTCAGGGTTTCAACAAAATCGGAGTTGTAGAAGAGCGACACTCCATCCGTGGCCATTGTTTGAACCGACCGACACTCGCGCCCTTTCAACCGAAATAGGAGCGAGCCGAAGAAGGGATGGTCCAGGATGAGAGAGGTGCGCGCCTTCTGGATACGTAGTGAAGTTGGGGTCTCATGTCTCATGCCGCCGCGGGCGCCTCCATGTACGCGGACATGCGGTTGAAAATGTCGTCGGCGCTCGGCCCGTCAGCGGGTTCTGCCGCTTCGCGGCTGCGCAAAAGGCCATCCATTTCGGCGACGATGTTGGCAGCGTCGGCGGCCGTCGTAACGCGTAGCAGGTCATGCTTCTTGAGGTCCTGAGCGGAGTAGTTGCACAGCCGCTCTTTGACCTGCTCCGCAAAGCGGTTGAGGTCCGTGTCGCCGTTCACGTTGAGCCGCGGCAGGATCTCCACCATGTCCAGAACATTGGTGACCAGCGAGCCGTGGAAGCGCGTCTCCGGCTCGTTGAGCCGGTCGACCATGTGGGCGACCACCTCGCGCAGACGCTTCCAGAGGTCTTCAGTTCCGCGCATCAGCGATTCGCGGACGTTGGCATCGATCTCGCGCGAAACCCGCGCCTGCTCCTCGGCTGACATCTGGACGCGGAAGTCGGCGCCAGACGGGATGGGCAACACTTCAAGCTTGACGCCGAACTTCTTTCGCAGCTTGTCCGGGGCTGGGTAGTCTTCCTCCCGGAAGAGCCCGTTCAACTCCGGCTTTACCTGCTCAATGTACTGGGGATAGACGCCAAGAAAGCTCTCGACGCCCTGTTCAAATCCGGCCTCGAACTCGCGCATCCGCGCCATGAGATCGAAGTAGAAATTCGCTGGCAGGAGCCGGAACCCCTCGTCCGACCAGGGCAGGGTGATCTTGTAGAAGTGCTGCCGGATCTGCCCGGCCAGCGTGCGTAGCTCTTCCAGTTTGTCCGCTCCGCGCAGAAGCTGCTTGTTGTAGCGGCCCGCGCCCTGATGCGCCCCATGTTGATCCGCGACATCGCGGCTGACCTTGCGGTCGTGTTTGACGGCCGTCCAGATGCTGATGTGGACGGCGGCGAGCATTGCCTTTTCTGTAATCATTGGATGACCTCCCGGCATAGGCTGCATGAGCGCTTCGGGCTGTTCTTGACTGCCTAGGATCACGTCCTGGCAGATCGCCGAGCACTGGCCAATTTTTGTTAGCCGCCGGCGTACCGTGGGCGACTTGGCTCTAAACTCCGCGGGAAATTGCCCTACGATAGACACAACGGACTCACTCGCGCTGCCCGCCATAGAGACTCGGGCTGAACCGACGTAACTGGTTGAGTAGTGTCTTCTGGAGCAAGTCTTCGTGATTACGAAACCCGCCATTCTCGACGCTCTGAAGGAGTTGATAGCTTATGAGGAAGGCTTTCGTTTTCAGGACCTTGGCGTCATACTTGCCAAAAAGAAGTGCCCTGAGCTGAAGGCAAATGAACCGAAGTCGGACCTTGGGTTGGACGCATATGCTGCCGGAGAGCTCTTTGAAAATGGCATGGCCCGAGGCGCTGCTTGTTCGAACACCGCAACGCTGACTAAGATCCGTTCCGATATCGGGACGGCACTGCCGAATTTCAAAGATCTGAAGATCCTGTTCTTCGTCACACCGGTAGCCGTGAGGGAGAAGACAGCAAAGGGCTGGCGAGAGAAGATAAAGAAGGACTATGGCATCACACTCATCGTGATGTCTCGTCAAGAGGTAGTAAGCGAGCTGCTGCGCCCGGAGAACGCGTCTCTCTGCGGCAGTATTCTCCGAATTCCTGTACCGATCGAGGCTTCTCTCGAGCAGATAGCGGACGACTGTCGAGCAGGGATTGCTGAGGTAAATGCTTGGTGGCGCCCCAGGGTTGATAGAGCCCCGCTGATCGACCTGAGTACAGATCAACTTGGAATTCGCGGAAACGACTCAGGTACGATCCTCCAGCTAGTGGATCTCCAGGAGATGCTGGTTCGCAGCCATCGTGTGTTGCTTGAGGCACCGGCAGGCCGAGGGAAGACGACAACGCTGACGCAAATCGGCGAAAGGTGCACTGCCACTGGCAACATGGCCTTTATTGTGGACCTGCCCTCATGGTCTCAATCGGGTGAGGACATACTCGAGTTTATTGCTGGAATGCGCCCATTTAGGGCGCGCTCCATTGACGCAACCAAATTGGCGAAGCTCTATGAGTCCCAGCACTTCATCTTTCTGCTTAATGGTTGGAATGAAGTCGCAGAGTCAGATTCAGGTCGCGCCCTAGTTGCTCTTGGGGCTCTCGAGCGTCAGTATCCGGATGCAGGAATCCTCGTTGCCACTCGAACTCACTGGATGAAGCCACCGCTTCCCGGGACGACGGTTCGAGCAAGGCTTCGTCTCCTCACGCAGAGGCAACGAGCAGACTACGTTATCGCGCGGCTCGGCGACGAGGCGAATCCGGCTATACGCCAGATCCACAGTTCGCCAGCTCTGGATGAACTGACTCTGACTCCTTTGTTCTTGTCCGAGGTTGTATCTATTGCTGGTGCTGGCAGGGAAATTCCGGGGACTAAGATGGGCGTACTCCGGGAAGTCGTTCAATTGCCCGAGACTGATCCGATGCACCGCGGGGCTCTCGACAATGCTCCTCTATTCAGCCAAGCGGACATTTTTCTCACAGCCCTTGCCGCTTGGATGACGGTCAGTGGCCAGACCCAAGCGCTCGAGTCCGCAGCAAGGGGTGTGATGAATGAAAAGCTTCGGCAAATACACGAAGCTGGGGATACTGCGGGGACCGCGACAGGGCAGCAGATTCTGGCCGCTCTTGCTGACCATCACGTTCTGGAGCGAATTGACTACCCAACGGCGGCATATAGATTCGAGCATCAGCAGATGCAGGAATACTATGCGGCAGAGTCTGTAATGCAGGAACTGCTCGGAATTGTACTCGCGGCAGAACTCAATCAATCACTCGATGTGATCGCGACCACAAATGCGGCCAAGAGTTTCCAAAGCGACCGTGTGAATCAGTCTTCATGGTCTGAACCTCTTTCGATGGTGGCAGGAGATCGAGCTGAGGAGGCTGAGTCGATCGGTTCTAACCGACAACTGATCCTAGCAAAGGCTCTCTTAGTGCTTCTCGCGCTCGATGTTGACGTGATTTTTGCAGCCGAGTTGTTTGGGCTCGCGAGCCCCGAAGTTCAAACACTGGTTACAGAAAAGCTGGGCGGCGCGATAGGGAAACTCTGGAACAGTCCCGAGAAGCATGTTCGCTCTCGGGCTTTGGCGGCCATGGTGGCGACCCGCTCAGAGATGTTTAAGAATGAGCTTCTGCCACTGCTAAGAGGTGAAGGCGAAAACTCTCGATTCGAGGTCTACAGATCGGACCTTACTTTCCGACTGTCAAGCCTCGGTCCGAACTGGCAACAAGAAGTGCGCACCTGGAATGAAAAAGCGCGCCTGACATTTGTCTCGGAAATGTTTCATATCGCAGGGCCGTTGCGTGAGATGGCTGCGTTTGCTCTTGGCGATCCTAGCTTAGAGGTGCGGACGCGTGCCTTTTCCGATCTGATGTGGATGAACACCGACGACGAAACGACAAGAATCTTGATGGATGTGGATGAGGCGACTTTTGAAGCGGCAGTTGAACGGGTACCACTCCGCAATACTCATCCCATTTTCCGAGCGCGTGCCCTGCAGGTGTATCGCAGAGTCTTGGCGCAGTCTTCCAACCCTGCGAAGCGATTTATGGCTGCTGGAAATGCTGTTCTTTTCGGCCAGTTGGATGCCCACGAGGCATTGAAAGAGTGTCTCGATCATTGCACCACTGAACAAGTTCGACAGATGGATCAGCGAGAGCTGCGGCCTTTGCTAGACGCACTTTCTTTGGATCAGGCCTGGCGCTCCCGTTGGATTACCCGGCGCGTACTCGAAGGGGCTCTGGATGCGGAGCGATGGAACACGTTGATGGATCCCCTTGATGACGCTCAAAAGGAACAGTTGCTTCAACGGATCGAAAACGAAGATTTGTCTTACGGTCGCGGTCCGGGTGTTCAGAGCCTGTTACGTCTGAATGCCGATACTCAAATGGCGCAACGCGTATTTCTGCGGATTGTCGAGCTTCACAGGACAATCACTTCAGTAAACGCGGTGAGATCTGAGGAAAATCTCGCCCGCGCACCGAAGCTTGGAGAACTCAAAGGGAAGCTTGAGCGTTTTCTGCGAAAGTTCCCCGCACAAGTCATGGTTGATGGCGTGCTTTCGGTCCTATCGGCAGAGTTCAACTTGGACGAGTTGCGTGTACTGGCGGACCTCTGGGGTTGGGGGACTGACGACGATGGGGACCCGCATGAGGTCCTTTCGGAACCATCTCTCCAGGCTGCGCGGATGTACCTTAAGGATGCTGTGCCACGGCTAACGAATGATAGCGATCCGAGAGGTGAAGTGCGAGCTCATCTTGCTGTCGCAATTTCGCGGTTCGGAGAGCCCGAGGATATGGCCGAGATCGCGGCGCTGCTGGAGTCGGAGATCGGCAGAATCCGCGCTGCACAAGCAGCGCGAGCGGCCCGGGATAGTGGGCCGCTCGCCAACGGCTCAGCAATGCGCTACACGAATCAATACATGCTTGCGGTTCGGCAACTCGAGTCGCAAAGCGAAGGACCATTTCTGGATCGATTGCTTGCTGAGCCAGAGTGCGAACGTGATGTGGCATGGGCACTGGTCGAATGGGCTTTCGAGAGGAGTCTTCCAACCAATGTCTGGATGGATGCATGGGCCAACCGCCCAAGGGAGTTTCGCGAGATTTGGGAGGCACGCTCCTCTAGCAAAGTTGCGCGATTCGATGAAAGCAGACGGAAGGCTGCGGTTGGATATCTCCGCGCACATATTGATTCACTCCGATCGCGTCTTTCGACCGAGGCTCCTGATCCGCAAATGGTCTGGCGCCTCAAAGACCTAATGAAGCCACTCGCAACGCTCGATGGCCGGGCATCTGCTCCGCTGATCCTCGAGATATTGGCGCTGCCGCTTCAGACTCATGGCACGATGGATGGATGGAAACGAGTTCAACCACTCGAGATCATGTTGTTCGAGGGCGCGGCCCTGCCAAATGAGCAGACGCTGGCGATCATCATGCCAGTAGTCGACGAGTTGACTTCGAAGTGGCACTCTGACAACGAACGGTCGCTCCTGAGCATGTCTCTTATCATCTTGCCATTTCTTGAAGACGCACAAGCCGGTATTGCGATCCTGGCTGAACTGGCAGAACAGGTAGGCCTGTCGTATGAAGGCATTCGCAGAGTCGTCTCCGCGTTGGGCCACAGTCGCTGTGATAACGCACTCGATGTGTTACTCGCAATTGGCACGAAAGACGGAAGAGCAAATAGTCTCGGGGAGGTGTGGATTAACGCCGTTGCGGAACTTGACACCCAAAGTGCGCGGGATGTTCTGATGAGTTTCATCGATCCAGAATCCTCGGAAGGTCTCGCTGCAGCCAGCCTCGGGCGCAACGATGTGCTCGCACAAAGAATCGCGGAGATAGCTGAGAAGAATCCCTCGATCAGGGCCAGGCTCCTAGGTTTATGTGGGGTCAGACTCGACCGAGCCAGGAGAGAGCTGCTGGGCTCAGTGATCGTTCGATTGGGGGACGAACATCCACCCTTGCAGGGTGCGGATATCGACGCCGTCACGAAGATGCTCGGTCGCAAATGTGTGGCGGAACTTGTGGAGAAAGAACCGCTGGCAGTGCGGGCCATCTGCACAACGATTGCCATGCTTGGTCACGCACTGGCCGCAGTTGAGCCTGGCCCGATATGCGACCTCTTTGATGATCTCGATGTGCAGGCTGTTTGGCTTTCCCTTGGTGTTGGAGAAAACCGGCTCCGAGAGAGCCGCGTTGCCCTTCTCCTTGAGCTCCCGGAGTTGCTCGATCAGCGCCGCCGGGACAGGCACCGCACGTTCTTCGTAGTTCTTGGGCTTGAATTTCCAGACCGGCTTGGCAGTAACGCGCACCACGCAGTTGCGGAAGTCGATGTCTCTCCAGGTCACGTAGCGAATTTCGCGGTCGCGGAAGCCGGTCGCAAGGCAAAACTTGATGAGGATCGCCTCATTCGAATCTGTATGCTTCAGCATCGCGGCGATCTCCTCGGGCTCGTAAATGGGGCGGATGGTTTCGACATAACTTGGCCAGTCGCTGCGCTCGACCAGATTCTTGTATCCGTGACGCTTGAAGAGCTGGAGGACGACGACAAGCCGGTCGTAGACGGTGCGCGCGACCAGACCGTAGTCGAAAAGGTCGCTCATGAATTTGAGGATGTCGCTGCGGTCAACCTCGTCGACGTAGGTTTTCGCGTATGAGTTTCTAAAGTGCACATGCAGGACAGGGCGGTAGGTCCGATAGGTGCGCAAGCTGCGATGCTTTCGGATGTATTCGAGGTACTGGTCGATGGCAGCGTCCATAGTCAGGCGGGCGGGCTCCGCCTGGACGTCAGAAGCTTCGGGCTGCGTCAATAGGCCGGCTTTGGCGGCACTGAGCTCGATTGATTTGGCGCGCGCGGCCGGGAGAACAAGATCGAAGCTCTCGACTGGTTTTCTGCGGCGCCGGCCCTCTTCATACCATTCGAGGTAGTAGCGGCCCTCGGAGTGGTGTTCGTCCTGGCCGGCGACCCAGACGTGATCGCGGATGATTCTTCCATTGCGCTCGACGACCCGGGCGAA
>JBEKPF010000062.1:0-35965 GCA_049521035.1 Occallatibacter sp.
CGGCGCCGGCCCTCTTCATACCATTCGAGGTAGTAGCGGCCCTCGGAGTGGTGTTCGTCCTGGCCGGCGACCCAGACGTGATCGCGGATGATTCTTCCATTGCGCTCGACGACCCGGGCGAACGGCCATCGACCGTTCACCTTGACCATTTTGATGACGTTGACGCGATCAGCGTACTGCCTGGCTCTGGCCATTGTCTTGAAGCCCCCCTGAGGAGTGCTCTAGACAAATAGCGTGACCAGCAGATTCGATCAAATTTGGACAGTAAATTCCCGCCCAATTTAGATGAGAAATGGACAGTAAGATGGACAGTAAGTGGTGCAAGCGATTGAAAAATATTGGAATTTAGTGCGAGGGCAGCGCTCTAACCAACTGAGCTACGTCCCCACTTTACTTTTCTTCGACGCATGCTAAGCCTAAGAATCTGCTGTCTTTCGCTGCTGTCTATTCTTCTCCCGCTTCCATTTTTTCCACGGAATCTAACCGATTTCCGCGATTAATAGACAGCATGAATTTTTGCCGTCAATGCCGCTGCAGGTAACCCCGCAACCCAGAACACCTGTCCATGTCCCGTGATTCAAATTGTACCAAACAAATCCGAATCGGAGGGATGAGTAGGGCTCTCCGAGAATGGCTGCTCCGCGACAGGTCGTGCCTCGGTAAAATGCCATCCGCGAGACAAGCATCCTCGTTCGCTGCGAGAACGGCTCACCGTAACCGCATCGGCCGAGGAACTCGACCGCGATCTGCCCGCGACGCTGGTCAATTTCGTCGGAGCGCACCTTGGGTTGAAGAACAGCCTTGACCGGGCGAAAGCAGAGATGGATGCCGCAGCCAAGGCAGCGCAGGCAGAGGCTCGGTCGAAGAGTAAGACTTCGGCCACAAAGGCTGCGACGAAATCCGAAGTTACGAAGCCCGCCGAGGCCCCGAGGCCCGCGCAGCAGGCAGCGCCCGAACCCGCAAGGGCAGCAAGCCTCTTCGATGCGCCTGCGGCAGTTCCGAACTCTGATATGGACGAAGAAGAGGAAATCCTTGCGGAGGTTGGAGAAGAGGACCAGGTCACCGAGGAGATCGACGAGGCAGTCTGATCTGTTGCCGCGCCCTTTCGTGCCGCAAATCTCGGCGCTTGGTGGTCGTCGCATTGCCGGATAGATTATTGTGGTAAGTACGATTTTCATGATAATCTGTGGACAGGTGAGCGACCGACCAAAGGGAGACTTATGGCACAAGCCAAGCCAATCCAGAATGTTAGATCGACCGTGCTGAGCGGCTCGGGTCGCGACGTGATTCGGCAGCTCAACCGCTCTCCAGAGCGGAGGACCGTGGCGGTGACCTTCGCGGATGACGAGCAGGGGGCGGCGGCCGAGCGGGTTATCCACCAGGTCGTGGAGTTTCTGCCGCAACTGATTCAGGAGCGGCAGGAAGAGACCCTGAAAAAGATCGTCAACGTACTGTTGACCGACGTCACTCCATCGAAGGCGGCGCGCGAGCAGGCACGCATGCTGATTGAGGCCAAGACCGCCATTCTGAACAGCGGGGATTTTTTGCCCGCAACCGAAGTGGCCCGACTTGCCGGCTTCAGCTCGACCAATCTGAGCGTGCAGCCGAATAAGTGGAAGCGGAACCGGGAGATCTTCGCCATCCAGCATGGCCGAGAGGATTATCTGCCGCTATATGCCCTCCATCCAGGCGACCATCGTCCGCGCAAGGAGATGGCCGCGATTCTCAATGTCTTCGGAGATGCGAAGGACGGGTGGGGGCTGGCCTTCTGGTTTGCGGGGCTGAATAGCTTCCTCGATGACGAACGTCCGCAGGATCTGCTGGCCACCGATCCCGAACTCGTGATTGCCGCGGCCAAGGACGAGATGGCTGAGTTCGCACATGGCTAAACGGGCAGCAACCACCGCTTCGCCAACCGTCCCCTCGAAGTTCAAACCCACCACCTGGGGTTCGGGCGAGACGATGTATCGCGTGCATGACGCGATCTACGCCGTCGATCAATTCAACCCGAGCCCCAAAGGCAATGCTCGCTTCAGTCCCATCCTTGACGCGTCGGGAAACGTGATTCCGACTCTCTATGCCGCGACCACGCCCCGTGGCGCTTTGATGGAGAGCGTCTTTCGCGACGTTCCGTACCGCACGGGATTTAAGCACATTGACTCGAAGAGGCTGGAAGGCAGGGTGTGTTCGACGCTCCTGTTCCAGGCCGACTTTGAACTTCTCGATCTGAGCAAGGTCGCCTTGCGCGGACTGGGCATTCCCCCTCGCCAACTCATCGATACGACCAAGGCACACTACCCTCGAACACGTGCTTGGGCCGAGCAGGTGTACGCGGCCATCCGAAGATCCAGGGTTTTCCGTGGTCCTCTCGGCAGGATGCCCGATCGATGGAAGCTCGATCAGAAGGCAAGACTCGCTCGCCTCCAACGAGACACGTAGCTGGCGGCTACATCTACAATCCCGTCGTCGACGGCACAGGCACCTGATTCGCGTTCAGCCCATGAGCACGTGCCACCAGCGCCACGTTCGCGCCCTGCTCCAACGTCAGATTTACAATCTGCCGCTTCTCAGCCACAGACCGAAATCTTCGGGCCCGACGTCCAGTCCCCTCTGCGTCAACCATGAACACAACGTCAGATCCAGACCCGTGAATATTCCGGAGGGGAGAACAGGACGCTTACTTTCTAACAACACTGCATTGCAATGCAAGAAAGTGAGGCCGAAAAAACAGCGGCCTCCCATTATTATTCCTTGCGGCGCGCCTTCCCTATTCGAAGAGCGTAACCGTCAGCCGTTCCGCAGGGGTCGCGTGAAACGCGGCTTCCAGGCTTTTTGAGTCGGCAAAGAACTTGCCTTGAACATGCCGCGCCGGGAATCCGAAGCTCATCTCCGGTTTCGCAAATGGCCATGGCTCCAGACGAAAATGCCGCGACGCAATCGGCAGCACTTCCACCTCGGAACTCCCGCCTCCATTGAGCGGCAGCGGATGCAACAAATGCGCAGGCAAGGCAAACGCCACGCATGCCAACAGCGAAAGGTTGTCGCAAGCCTGCAAGAGCCTGAAGTGCTCCAGGATTGTTTGTTCAGTTTTTTCTTTCGGCGCCAGCGAAGCATCCGCCGCAATTGCCGTTCGCAGTTCGCTTTGATACCCGCGCTGCCGAACGAGAAATGCGTCCAGAAGCACTAGACCCTCCGGCGCGATCGTCGCGCGGTCAGCATGTGCGGTCAGCAGATTGTAAGTGTGCATCGAGATAAGCAGCCCTGCGTAAGGATCCTGCTCCGCGATGATCCGCACAGCGCGGTCGCGCACCGCGAGATACTCTTCCAGGTCGATCTCCTCGAATGCCGAGTATTTGCCCACCAACTCCGTCGAAAACGCCGAAGGCTTCCCCTGCCGCGTGATCGAAGGGTGCCCATCTCGCTCGGCCCATCCGTCATCGTGGCAGGCAATCCCTTTCAACACGCGAGCGCGCGGCTCGGGCTTGCGGAACCGTGCATTCCCCCATGCCGCTGCAAACTCTCCAGCGAGGCGTGCGTGGTCCGGATGGGTAATCAACCACCATCCGGATTTCGACTCCATTCGCAACATCCGGTGACTCCCTACTCCGCGGTCTGCGGCAGACTGGACTCGTGCCAGTTATGCAAGGCCAGCCATTCCAGAAACATCACAACAAAAAAAAACGAAAACCCAAGCGCAGTAGCCGCTAGCACAAGCGCAAACATATAACCGGTTTCCATCTGACTATTTGCATAAGTGATCGCATAACCCAACCCGCCCTCACCCACCCGCGTAGAGCCGGCGAACAACTCGCCCGTTAGTGCGCCAATCACGCTGATACCTGCTGAAATGCGAATGCCTGCGAACAGATTTGGCAGCGCATTCGGCAGCCGAAGCTTGAATAGGATCTGCGCCGGGGTCGCCTTGTACATCAGAAACAGGTCAATCAGATTTGCATCCACGCTGACCAATCCCTGCGTGGTGTTGGCAATGATCGGCGCCAGGCAGATAATAAACGTCACAATGGTAACCGAAAGAATCCCGGCTCCCGCCCAAAGGATGACGGGCGGAGCCAGGGCCACAATTGGCACCGTCTGCAGCAAAATCGTGTATGGATAAAACAGTTGCCGCAGCCAACGCGACTGCGCAAATAGCATGGCCACCGCCACACCAAGGACAACGCTGGCCGCAAGCCCGCCCGCAGCCTCTTCCGTCGTAATCATCAACGAATTTAGAAGGCTCGTGTAGCGCTCGCGCAGCGCCTTGGCCACCACCAGCGGTCCCGGGAGAATGTAAACCTGCAAATGATTCAGACTCACCACAGCCTGCCAGAGTCCCACAAGGCACAAGAGCACAATCACGCTGTTCAACAGCAGCAACCCTTGTCTCTTCATCCCTGGTACACCCCTCGCAACATCCTAGAAGCCTGCGTCACCTGTTCTTCAAAGGCCTTCGACTCGCGCGTCTCCGCCGTACGCGGCCACGCCAAATCCACTCGAAACTCGTGCGCCACTCGGCCTGGATGCGCGGCAAGAATCACAATGCGGGTCGAAAGGAAAACCGCCTCAGCCACCGAATGCGTCACGAAAAGAACCGTCCACTTCTGCTCCCTGTAAAGGCGCAGCAGTTCTTCGTTCAGGCGATCCCGCGACATCTCGTCCAGAGCGGCGAAAGGCTCATCCATCAGCAGAATGCGCGGCCGGCTTACTAACGCGCGCGCAATCGAAGCCCGCATCTTCATTCCACCGGAAAGTTGCCGCGGATAACGCTTGGCCACGTGGCCGAGGCTCACCAGGTCCAGCATCTTTGCTACACGTTCTTTACGCACTGCCTGCGCCGCGTATTCAAGCTCCATCCCGAGGCCCACGTTCTGTTCCACCGTGCGCCACGGCAGCAGCGTCGCATCCTGAAAGATGAAACTCATCAGTTCCCGCGCATTCACAGGCGCCATCCCGTTCACCTGCACCTGCCCTTCACTCACTGGGCTCAGCCCTGAAACCAGCTTCAGCAGCGTAGATTTGCCGCAGCCCGATGGCCCCAGAAAGGTGACGAACTCGCCCCGCTCAAGGGTCAGAGAAATGCCTTTCAGCGCAACCGCCGCATTGCGATAGTGCTTGCCCACTCCCTCCAGCTTGATCTCCGGAATAGAAGCCCGTGCCTCACTCACCATCCATCCTCTCCTTTGACCGGCAGGTAGAGCACCGAGGGATACATGGACGAATGTAGGATCTGTTGCGTGGAACGCCCCCAGTTCCAGCGCTCCGCAAGTTGCGGTGGAACTCCGGTGGAGGGATTCCGATCGTAAAGAGGAAATGCCGAACTGGCTATCTCCAACCGTAGCCGTTCGCCGGGAACGAGAACAAATGAGATCGGCTCCAGTGTGAACTCCCACGCATGGATCTGGTCCGCTGCATAGCTGCCATTGCGGAACAGCCACGAACTGCGCGCAATCCCCATCGAAAGGAACTCCGCGCGTCCGTTCGAAGTCACACGCACAATCTTCGCTGTAAAATCCACGTCTGCTGCGGAAGTCATCGCATAGAACCAGATACGTGGGTGTCCAAAAACCTCCGTCTCGCGCCCCACCGGCTCCGACGTATAAACAAGCAGGTTGTTGCCCATCTCCAGCCCGGCCTGGTCGAAAGAGCCGCTCAAGGCCTGCGGACCGCCGGGGGCCACCACAGGCACCTCGGGGTCATACACAAACACATCGCGAGGCTCTTCTCCCAAGTTCCCATCCTCCCCAGGCGCCTCCTTGCTCAAGTGCCCGTCGCCCTTGCGCGAATTGGCATTGCCTTTGCTATGCAAATATAGCGGATGCTCCGCTTCATCCGGCCATACGCCGGCAATGCGCCACGCGTTCGCGCCAAGCACAAAGTGACGAATGCGCGGCTCGTCTGCGAAAACATTTGTATCCTTGAGCCAGTGATCGAACCACTTCACGAGAATGGCATCTGTGTCGAGATTTGCCATCTTCCCAAAGTTCGCCTCGCCCGCATGATCTCCCCACGGAATATGCACCCACGGCCCAGCAATCAAGTACTGATTCTCGCGCGCAAACTCGCTGCCCGCCTGATCGCACAGCGCCAGGTACCCAGCTATCGACCCCTCCAAATACGTGTCAAACCAGCCTGCAATGTGCAACGCAGGAATGCAAATTCGGTCGAGTCGTGTGCTCACGTCTAACTGAGCCCAGTACTCGCCCGCTTCTCGATAAGCAAACCAGTCGCGGACGTAGCTCGGTAACGCAGCCTCCGCGATTGCTGGATGCTCCGCGTAAGGGGCATAAGCCGTCTGCGAACGAATATCGCTCCATGCCGCTTCCAGCCTGTCGCTGGCCTCGCGCAACTCCAGGCGGCGCGCATCGTCACGCAACATTTGAATGCCCCATCCAAGACTCGAACTTAGCCGCAGCGCGCCGTGATGATAGAACCAGCCCTGATAGAGATCGGCCGCTGTCATGTGTGGTGCTATGCACTGCAGCCCCTCTGGCTGTTCCGCCGCTGCCAGGAGTTGCGTCGCACCTTGATAAGAAAATCCATACATGCCGATGCGTCCATTCGATGCTGGGTGACCGCGCAGCCACGCAATGGTCTCCGCGCCGTCCCGGCCTTCGTGACGAAAGGGATAGAATTCGCCGCCAGAGTCGCCGCGCCCGCGCACGTCCTGGATCACGACGTGATAGCCGTGCCGCGCAAACCACGTAGGGTGCGCATAAACAACGGTCGACGCAATATCGCGCCCGTAGGGCTGACGCATCAGCAATGTCGGCCATGGGCCCTCACCAGCCGGCCCATCTTCCGGAGGAATATAATGATCCGATTTGAGTACCGTTCCATCCGCAAGCCGGCACTCGACTCCGCGCTCCAGGCGAACTCCGCTTCCGCAATCGATTACAGCCATGTCAAACCCCACGCCTTGGCTCAAAGTTGTACATCGCCACCAGGATCTCCGCAATGCGTGTAGCCGCTTCGCGCGACCACCGTTCCCCATTCTCCGCAGTGGCGGCGGTCGGATCACCCATCACGCCACTGGGCGCAATGTCCTTGGTGAGCCAGGCGAAGTTCGCTGCAGCACCCTCGGGCTTCAGTAACTCAGGCTCATCCACGCGCGCAATATAGTTCGCCGTGTACTCCTCGGGATGCACCAGCTCGGGGACTCCGTGCAGCAAGTATGCAGTTTCAATCTCGCCCGCATGAAAGCCATACGTACGCTCCTGCGCGCTGACGCCCTCAAAGGTCGCACCCGGTGAGCCAAACAAGCTAAAAGTCCGCAGCCCGAACTCAGCGCGCAAGTCTCGTGCCAGCACGTCTACCAGTGAAGTGTTGCCGCCATGTGTGTTGTACAGAACAACCTTCCTGAACCCGCTTGCCGCAATGCTTGCGCCCAGGTCGCGCACCACAGCGAGAAATGTCTGCGCGCTCAGCGACAGCGTTCCCGGAAAACCCAGGTGCTCATTGCTTTTTCCATAGCAGACCGGTGGTAGCGCATAAATGGAAAACTCCACCGGCACCTGTCCCAGTGCCTTGCCCAATAGCAGATTATTAATCAGCGTATCCGTAGCCAACGGCAAATGATGTCCATGCTGTTCTATCGCTGCCGTGGGCAACACTAGCAGCGTAGTTGCGCGCGGCAATGCATCCACCTGCTTCCACGTGAGATAAGCAAAGTTACGCACGTCAGGAATCCACGTCTTCATCGTGCCGCCTCTTTGCGAAAGCTGATCATCTTGCCCGGATTCAGCAGCCCGCGCGGATCGTACTTTTGTTTTGCCTTCAATTGAATATTGTCGGCGCGAAATCGGCCACCGTCCTCCAGGTAATTCACGTGCGGGTTGGCTACAAACACGCCAATCGATCGGCAATAGGTAATCATCTCGTTCAGTCGCTCCTCGGTCGTAAAGCGCACCACCGGGATCGATCCGGGAATTACCACGCCATCTCCGTTCTTCATGAACTCAATGTGAAGCAGAATTTCGTCGCCGTAGCGCTCGCGCAGCAGTCGAAACTGATCTTCGCACTCCGTCGGCGAAAACCCGCATTGCAAATATGTGTAAGCAGCATCCGCCTTCATCGCCCAAAGCGTAGTGTGGTTCCAGGTGTAGTCGCTGAGCAGCGGCTGCGTTCTGGATCCCTGGTATGCCCCGCAAAAAGTGACCTCGCCACCAGACAAGCCCGCGGCAGCGCCCAATGCTCCAGCCTGTGCGGTCTCAATCATGATCAGCGCCAGCGCTTTGCCTTCGCGTGTCAAGTGTTTCACCGGCACAAAGAACGACGGGATCGGCCACTCAAAGACCGTGGCCAGCCGCTTTGTCCACGCCGGGTCCACGGCAATCGATTGCGTAAACCGGAAAGCCCGTTCAAAAGTGTCGAATGCCGCAGTCCATTGCGTCCATTCCACCGCCCGTGTCAGCGGAAACCATATCCGCGTCAGCACACCGTTGGTGCCCCACGCATGCAGAATCTCGTGTACGGCCGCTCCCTCATGCAACACCACACGCGGCGTGTCCTCCATCGTCACAACCTCAAACGCGCGCACGTTGTCGAAGTCCCGCAGCCCACCGTGCGTAACGGAACCGATTCCGCCGGACCCTCCTGCAAGAAATCCACCTACTGATGCCTTTGCCAGCGTCGACGGATACATGCGCAACTCCCGGCCATTCTTGCGTGCTTCCGTTTCCAGTGCGCCCAGCCGCAGCCCCGGCTGGCACACAGCCACACCATCTGCAGTGATGTCCTCCAGCTTATCCATCAGCGAAAGATCCAGCACGATTCCGCCTTCCAGCGGAACGCATTGCCCGTAATTCCCGGTGCCTGCGCCTCGCACCGTAACCGGCACTGCATGCTCGCCCGCGAAGCGCAACACAGCCAGCACCTCGTCCACGCTTACTGGCTGAACCGCCACGTCTCCGACCTTGCTCACCAACAGCGGGCGCAGCACTGGCGAGTACCAGTAGAAATCATGCGACAATCGGTCAAGCATCGCGGGCGCAGTCAACACCCGCGCCGGGTCACCGACGACTCCATAAAGCCCTGCTGCAAGTCCGTCTTGCACCGGGAAGACCTCTCCAATCAACTTCGCTTGCGCGTGGACCAAAGGCGAAACGCCCGCAACATCTGGGGATGAGTAAAAAGAGCATAACATTCGTCACGCAGAATTGGCCCATCCACAAGGCAGCTGATATCACTGCGACTCGCGACCTCGGTCGCTGAAATCTGAATCTGATTGCAGTGGCGATTTGCATCCTCGATCGTCGCGCCGTAGACCACGCGATCCAGCTCGGCCCAAAGCGCTGCGCTCATGCACATCGGGCACGGTTCGCAGGTCGTGTAGAGCGTGTATCCAGCGAGCGAGAGCCGCTTCAGCCTTTTGGTAGCCAGACGAATCGCGCGCACCTCGGCATGCGCGCTTGGATCGGACTCCTGTCTGACCGCGTTCAACGCGCGCAGTAGCAGCTTTCCAGATTTGGTATGCACGATTGCAGCGCCAAACGGTCGCGGATGCGGGGTGGGCAAAGATCGCGCCGTAAAAGCAACAATCGCAGCCATCTGCTCCAAATCAACGCTTGAGCTATGGACGCGTGATCGTTTTCTTGTCTCGCGGCCCGCGGTACTCGCAGCAACACCCATACTCGAACTTAGCACGGCGAACAGCCAGTTCGAACTCTAAAAATCCACCTCGTGCATATCGCTTTTCACCTCCTACAATCGTTCCATGACCACTCTTCCATGGACAATTCGCGGCCTTCGCTCCTCATTGGCCAGCCATGCCGTACGACCCTCTGAATTGGCCGAGCAAGCACTGGCCCGTTCCAATGCGAACGCCGGCCACAACACCTATCTTTGGCAGGATGCGGCGTGGACTCGTGCAGAAGCAGTGCGCGCGGAAGCTGAGCCTCGCCCCTTTGGCGACGGCCCCAACAAGCTCTGGGGCCTGCCCATCTCAGTCAAGGATTGCTTCGACCTCGCCGGTTCACCGACCAGTTGCGGAGTCCGTTTTTATCGCGATCTCAACGGACCCGCCCCACATGATTCCTCGTTGGTCAGACAGCTTCGCGCAGCCGGCGCCGTCATCACCGGCAAGACCCATCTGCATCCGCTGGCCTATGGCATCACCGGCAAGAATCCAGATTTCGGAGACTGTCTCCAACCCGGCAATCCCGCCGCGCTTACAGGTGGCTCCTCTTCCGGAGCGGCAGCCAGCGTGCTTGAGGGCTCAGCCGTCGCCGCCATCGGCACAGACACCGGCGGCTCCATCCGCGCACCTGCCGCGCTTTGCGGTTTGGCCGGTTATCGCGCCACGCATGGCCGGGGGAACTGGAGCGGTGCCGCGCACCTGGCCGAATCCTTTGACACCATGGGCGTCATCTTTCGCGATCTTGAAGATGCGCCTCTGCTGGCAAGCCTTTTCGTCGCAGCCCCTCCCGCCCCAATCGTCCGATTCGAACGCATCGGCGTTATCGGAAACAGTTTTTTCGACGATTGCGAACCTGAGATCATCGACAGCTTGCACGTCACTGTGCACGAATTTGAACCCCTCGGGCTGCATACTTCGGTCGTCAACGTCGATTGGTGGGCCGACTCATTCGAAATCTTCGCGCCCATCCAGGCATGGGAGGCCGCGCGCATCCATGCCGGCCATTTCGAACAAATTGATCCGTCCATCCGAGAACGCCTCGAATGGGGCGCCCGTATCACCCTCAATGAAATAACCAGCCTTCGCCAGCGTCATGCAGACTTCCGCGCTCGCATGGACGAACTTCTCTCCAAGCACGATCTGCTGTTACTTCCCGCCATCCCCATCGCCCACCTCGCCGCCGGTGCGGACCACAGCCAGACCCGCACCCGCCTTCTGCGCTACACCACGCCATTCAGCCTGGCCGGCGTTCCAGTGGTCACCATCCCCTGCGGCCATGGTGGCATGCAATTAGCCGCGGCCTACGGCAACGATGAAGCGCTGCTCCAACTCGCAGCCCAGCTCGGTGCCCGCAGAAATGCAAAAGCTCCATCATCTCGCCCGTGATAACTTTTTCTCTAAGAACGGCTCTTCCATTCCTCGAGGTAAGCGTTGAGATCAACCAAACTCATCTCCCTGGCTGTATTCGCGGTCGCACTCACTCTCATTCTCGACGGTTGTCGCAACCAGCAACCCGCCGCGGAGAACGGTCTCACCCCCGTCCACCTTCAGCTTGATTGGTACCCGCAGCCCGAGCATGGCGGCTTCTACACCGCACAGCTTCTCGGCTATTACAAGGCCGAGGGTCTCGACGTGACCCTCGTGCCTCTTCCCCAATATGGCAGCGCCGTTCAACTGGTCTCGACGGGCAAGGCCGACTTCGGACTGGGCTCCAGCGACGCCATCCTTGAGTGGAACGCGAATGGACTTCCCGTAGTCGCCGTCTCCGCCACCATGCAGCATGACCCTCAGGCCATCATGGTCCACCAGGACTCGCCCATTCACGATTTCAAGGACCTTGAAGGTCACACCATCGCTGCGCAGACAGGTGCAACCTGGATCAAATACGTAACGTCCCGCTATAACCTCCGCCAAGTTCGCCAGATTCCCTCCACTCTCTCCATCGCCAACTTCCTGGCTGACCCTGGCTACGTCCAACAGATCTTCGTCACCAGTGAGCCTTTCCTTGCCCATCAGGCCGGCGCTCGCGTTCGCACCTTGCTGATCAGCTCTTCTGGCTACGATCCGTACCGCGTCCAGTTCACCACTCGCGATTTTGCCGCTCAACACCCTGACATCGTTGCCAAATTCGTTCGAGCGAGCATCCGCGGTTGGCAAGCGTATTTGAGCGATCCCACAGGCACTAACGCTTATCTCCTCAAACTGAACCCCGCACTCAATCCAGCGCAGGAGGCATATACCGCCCAGGCTCTACGTGACAGCGGCTTCATCACCGGTGATGATCCTGCGGGCGCACAGCTCGGCCACATGACCGCTGCGCGCTGGCAGTCGACCTATGAACAACTCAGCTCTCTCGGCGTCCTACACAGCCCGCTCGACCCGGCAACAACCTATTCGTTGAAGTTTGTCCCGTGAGCAACATTGTCTGTCCCGCGCAAACGCATCTAAAACCCTCGGAGATGGCAATTCTTAAGGCGCCATTCAGAATGTTTGAGCGAAAATGGAAGCATGACCGACCTTGAGCGCATCCTGGTCCTCTGGCGCGAGTTGGAAGCTGCCGGTGCAGACTACGTTCTTGCCACGGTCGTTGAAGTCGAGGGTTCGAGCTATCGGAAACCTGGCGCTTGCATGTTGCTCGCACCCGACGGACGACGTGTCGGAACTGTAAGTGGCGGGTGCCTCGAAGCCCAGGTCGCACAACGCGCCTGGTGGCTCACCGTTGATGGACCCATCATCCAGCGTTACTCCACCCTTGAGGACGACGGCGATCTTCCTTACGGCTCCGGCTGCGGTGGCGTAATTTATCTACTTCTGGAGCGCCGTACGACCGCTGCCCCGCTGCTTCACGTTCTGGAACAGGCCTTCACTCGTCGCATTCCGATCGCAGTCGCAAACATTTTGGAAGGCTCCCGGCTTGGCCGTCGCGCCTTCGCCGGCCTCACGCTACCCAATCCTGGTGAGCGCGCCCCGTCGTTTAGCTCTTCCCCTGAGAAGCTCGCGAACTCGGAGCCGATCTCCCCCGACCCGGAACTTCAGGAATTGGCGAATTCTGCGTTCAATCAAGGAAGTTCAATGGAGCGCAGGATTTCGATTCAGGGAACCAATCTCCGCGCCTGGGCCAACTTCCGCGCTGCCCGTCCTGGCCTTTGGATCTTCGGCGCAGGTGACGATGCGCAGCCCATCCTCAGGCTCGCCAGGGAGATGGGATGGTACGTTACGGTGGCTGATGGCCGCTCCCACCTGACCACTCGTGAACGCTTCCCCGCGGCGGATGGTCTACATGTCCTCTCACCTACGGCACAGCCCGCCGACCAAGCTGGCAACTCACCGCCTGCACTCGCCAATCTTCGCCCTCACGACGCTGCCGTTCTAATGACCCACAGCTTCGAGCAGGATTCGCATATCCTTGCCTTGCTGCTGACGCTCGACTTCCAGCTTGCCTATATCGGCGTCCTCGGGCCGCAGCGCCGTACCCTTGAACTACTCGCCGAAGCCGCTCGTCTGCTCAATCTGCCTGCGAGCGCCGCACAAACCGAGCGCTGGCTCGACCAACTGCATACACCCATGGGTCTCGACCTAGGTGCTGAGTCGCCCGAAACCATCGCCCTCTCCGTGATTGCCGAAGTTCAAAAATCCCTCACAGCTGCCACCGCTTTGCCTCTGCGCCAAGTCCGCGCCCACGCCGTCACGCGGGCCTAGCGCGGCGTTTCCCCGCACAATAGTGGTCTCAGTTTTCTCCTCCCGACTCGCGCAACTACGGCCATGATTCCCACAATTTGGACCCAACCGCAAAAGGAAGTTCAACAGAGAAGCCAAATTTTCGATATATTAAAGAGTTCAGCGGAATTCCACGCGGCAGGGCCCGTTTGATTAGGCCACCTTATTAGGGACTCGGGCGATTTCCAACCAGGAAATCGCAATGCGGATGTGTCCATCCAGTCACGCAAAGGTTACTGCACCACAAAGTTCATTGAGAAGGTCGCCATGCATACATCGGATAGTCGTCTCCACACTCCACGGCCGCAGGGTCTTTATCACCCACGGAATGAGCACGATGCCTGCGGTATGGGATTGGTCGCCAGCATTCGCGGCGAGAAGAGTCATGAAATCATCCGCAAAGGCCTTGAGGTTCTGATCAACCTCACTCATCGCGGGGCCGCAGGCTGCGACCCGGAGACTGGAGACGGCGCCGGCATTCTGATACAGATTCCCCACACCTTCTTTGCGCGCGAGTGTGGCGAGTTGGGAATCCAGCTGCCCGAGCCGGGCGTCTATGGCGTGGCCATGTGTTTTCTGCCCGTCGACAAGCACAGCCGCCTGCAATGCGAGGGCGTCTTCGAGCGCATCGCGCAAGAAGAGGGCCTTACCATCCTCGGCTGGCGCGATACCCCGGTCAACGGCAACGCCGTGGGCCGTGAAGCCCGCAACTCTCAGCCGTATATCGAGCAGCTCTTCGTCGGTCGCCCCAAAGCATCAGACGGCGGAGAATTGGACGAGGACGCTTTCGAGCGCCTGCTGTACCGCATCCGCCGTCGCACTGAGAACGAGATTGCCGCTTCAGAGATTGAAGACAAGGACACCTTCTACGTTCCTTCGTTCTCTTGTCGCACCATCATCTACAAAGGCCTGATGCTTGCACCGCAGATTGAGAAGTTCTACTTCGAACTGGCTAATCCCCTGGTCACAAGCGCGCTCTGCCTCGTCCACCAGCGCTTCTCCACCAACACCTTCCCCAGTTGGAAGCTCGCCCATCCTTATCGCTATGTGGCCCACAACGGTGAAATCAACACCATTCGCGGCAACGTCAGTTGGATGAACGCGCGTCAGTCTGTGCTCGAGAGCCCGCTTCACGGGGACAAGATCAACAAGCTTTACCCGGTCATCTCGCCAGAGGGAAGCGACTCGGCTTCGCTTGACAACGCCGTCGAGTTCTTATTCCAATCCGGCCGTTCTCTTCCCCACGTCATGGCCATGCTCATTCCCGAGGCCTGGTCCGGCAATCCTGACATGGATGAAGAAAAGCGCGCCTTCTACGAGTACCACGCCTCTCTGATGGAGCCGTGGGACGGTCCCGCGGCAATCGCATTTACTGACGGTCGCGTCATCGGCGCCACCCTGGACCGTAACGGTCTTCGCCCCGGCCGCTACATCGTCACAAAAGACGATCTGGTCGTGCTCGCATCCGAAGCGGGCGTTCTTGAAGTGCCCGACGAAGATATCCGCAAGAAGGGCCGCTTGCAGCCGGGCCGCATGTTCCTGGTCGATACCCTACAGAAGCGCATCATCTCCGACGCCGAAATCAAGAAGGAGCTTGCTGCCCGTCAACCCTATGCAGCATGGCTCAAGGATCAGCAGATCACCCTCGATCATCTACCTGAACCCTCGCGCGTCATCGCCTCCAATCCCGAGACTCTGCTGCGCCGTCAGCGAGCGTATGGGTATAGCGAAGAAGATCTGCGAATCTTGCTTGGACCTATGGGGGCCAAGGGCGAGGAGCCCATCGGTTCGATGGGAACCGATGTACCGCTAGCCTGTCTCTCTGACCGTCCTCAACCGCTGTTCAACTACTTCAAGCAGCTCTTCGCACAGGTCACGAATCCCCCCATCGACCCCATCCGCGAAGAACTTGTTATGTCGCTCATCAGCTACATCGGTACGGAGCGCAACATCCTCGACGAGGCTCCGGAGAACTGCCACACTCTCAAGCTACCTCATCCGATTCTGACTAATCGCGATCTCGAGAAACTACGACGTGTCTCCTCTGGCGATCTGTTGGCCACCACGCTGCCAGCTCTCTTCCGTGCCGCAGATGGTGAGGTGGGACTTCGCCGATCGCTTGAAGATCTGAGCGCGCGCGCTGCCCATGCGGTGCAATCCGGATACACCTTGCTCATCCTTTCCGATCGTGGCGTCGATAGCACCTATGCTCCGATCCCTAGCCTGCTCGCCATGGCTGCCGTCCACAATCGCCTGGTGCGCGAGCAGACACGCACCCAGGTCGCGCTCATCATCGAGAGCGGCGAACCGCGCGAGGTCATGCACTTTGCTCTGCTTATTGGATACGGCGCCAGCGCTATCAATCCTTATTTGGCTATCGAGTCCATCCGCGACCTCAAGCGCCGCAGACTGCTTCCCGAGAAAGTCACCGCCGAATACGCTGAGAAAAACTTCATCAAGGCCGTTAACAAGGGTTTACTCAAGACATTCTCCAAAATGGGCATCAGCACCTTGCAGAGTTATCGCGGCGCCCAGGTCTTTGAGGCAGTGGGCCTCAACTCATCGCTGGTCGACGCCTACTTCCCAGGAACGGCCTCGCGCATTGAGGGCGTGGGCCTCGACGTGCTTGCGCGCGAAGCCCAGCTCAAGCACGCCTATGCATTCCAGCCACTAACCGATTCGGAAACCGATCTGGTAGTCGGCGGCCATTATCAATACCGCGAAGGCGGCGAGTACCACTTGCTCAACCCAACCACCATCAGCAAGCTGCAACAGGCCGTGCGTGCTAACAACCCCACTACATTCCAGGAATACACCGATCTGATCGACAATCAGAATCGCAATCTATGTACCCTGCGCGGCCTCCTCGAGCTCCAGTATGCTGACGAGCCCATTCCCGTTGATGAAGTTGAACCAGCTAAGGAAATCGTCAAGCGCTTCACCACCGGCGCCATGAGCTTCGGCTCCATCAGCAAAGAAGCGCATGAAACCCTTGCCATCGCTATGAATCGCATCGGCGGCATGTCCAACACCGGTGAGGGCGGAGAGAGCGAAGACCGCTATGAGCGCGATGCCAACGGCGATCTCCGCCGTAGCGCCGTCAAGCAGGTGGCCAGCGGTCGCTTCGGCGTCACTGCCAACTATCTGGTCAACGCGGACGAACTGCAGATCAAGATGGCGCAGGGCGCAAAGCCCGGCGAAGGCGGACAATTGCCCGGTCACAAGGTGGATGACGTCATCGCCAAGATGCGCTACTCCATCGCGGGCGTCGGACTCATCTCGCCCCCTCCTCACCACGACATCTATTCCATCGAGGATCTGGCGCAACTCATTTACGATCTCAAAAACGTCAACCCGCAGGCGCGCATCGCCGTCAAGCTCGTTTCCGAAGTCGGTGTAGGCACAGTCGCTGCCGGCGTCTCTAAGGCGCACGCGGATGTCGTACTCATCTCCGGCGACAATGGTGGCACCGGTGCTTCTCCACTCAGTTCCATCAAGCACGCAGGCCTCCCCTGGGAACTCGGCCTCGCCGAAACTCAGCAAGTACTTCTGCTCAACGACTTGCGAAGCCGCATCCGCGTGCAAACCGACGGCAAGCTCCAGACCGGTCGTGATGTCGTCATCGCCGCTCTGCTCGGCGCAGAAGAATTCGGTTTCGCCACTACCCCGCTCATCACTATGGGCTGCATCATGATGCGCAAGTGCCACCTAAATACTTGTTCTGTGGGCATCGCGACGCAGGACCCCGTCCTGCGCGCGCGCTTCACCGGCCAGCCCGAGCACGTCATCAACTTCTTTTTCTTCATCGCCGAGCAAATGCGCCAGCACATGGCCAAGCTCGGTTTCCGTACGGTCGACGAAATGGTCGGTCGCGTCGATAAGATCGACGCCGCTGTTGCCGATGTTCACTGGAAAGCCAAAGGCATCGATCTATCCTCCATCCTTTACTCGCCCACGCTGCCTTCGCGCGTTGCTCGCCGCAAAATGCAAGCCCAAGATCACGGCCTCGATACGGCTCTCGACCACGCGCTCATCGCGAAGGCTGCTCCGGCTCTCGAGTCCCAGACTCCGGTCACTGCAAGTTTCGCCATTCGCAACGTCCATCGCACCGTTGGCGCCATGCTTGGCGGCCAGATCGCACGGCGTTACGGATCGGCCGGACTGCCGGACGGCACCATCCATTACAAGTTCAGTGGCTCAGCTGGACAGAGCTTCGGGGCGTTCGTTCCCTCGGGTGTCACGCTTGAACTCGAAGGCGATTCCAACGACTATCTGGGCAAAGGTCTTTCCGGTGGACGCATCATTGCTTATCCGCCCAAGACTTCCAGCTTCCTTCCCGAGGAAAGCATCCTTGTCGGTAACGTCGTGCTCTACGGCGCTACCACTGGCGAGGTCTTCCTCAACGGCATAGCCGGCGAGCGTTTCGCCGTTCGCAACTCTGGCGCAACCGCCGTCGTCGAGGGCGTGGGCGACCACGGCTGCGAATACATGACCAATGGCACGGTTGTCGTACTCGGCAACACTGGCCGCAACTTCGCCGCCGGCATGAGCGGTGGCATCGCTTATGTCTATGACGAAGCTGGCGACTTCGCCTCGCGACGCTGCAATCCCGCCAGCGTCGATCTGGAGCCGCTGGAATCCGCTGAAGATGTCAACAAGGTTCGCGGACTCCTCGAGCGGCATCGCGACCTGACTGGCAGCCCTCGCGCCGCGTGGATTCTCGAACACTGGGCCGAGGCCCAGGCGCAATTCATCAAGGTTTTCCCACACGAGTACAAGCGTGTGCTGGGAGTTCCACGGATACATCCGGAAACGGAAGCGGTCTATGCATCCCCCACAACGACGTCGCCTCTGCTGGCGGCTGCAGAGGTGCAACATGGGTAAAGACACTGGCTTTCTTGAAATTCAACGTGAGCAGCCCGGCCGTCGCAAGGCCGAGGACCGGATCAAGGACTGGTTCGAAATCTATGAGCCGTTCCCTGAAGCAAAACAGCGCGAGCAGGGTGCCCGCTGCATGGATTGCGGCGTCCCCTTCTGCCACACAGGCTGCCCGGTTAACAACCTGATTCCGGACTGGAATGACCTGGTCTACAACGGCCGGTGGGAAGCCGCCATCAAGCGCCTCCACGCCACTAATAATTTTCCTGAGTTCACGGGACGCATCTGCCCCGCGCCTTGTGAGGCTTCTTGCGTTCTCGGCATCAATCAGCCCGCCGTTTCCATTAAGCTCATCGAGCGCAACATTGTTGACCGCGCTTGGGCCGAGGGGCGGATTCATCCCGAGCCGCCCGAGCAGGCCACTGGCAAGCGCGTAGCCGTGGTCGGCAGCGGGCCGGCTGGTCTGGCGGCCGCACAGCAGTTGCGCCGCGCGGGACACTCGGTCACGGTGTACGAGAAAGCCGACCGCATCGGCGGCCTGCTGCGCTACGGCATTCCCAACTTCAAGCTGGAAAAGCATGTCCTTGATCGCCGCATCGAACAGATGCGCGCCGAAGGCGTCATCTTCATCACCAATGCGCATGTGGGCGTTAACGTTCCCGTTGAATCACTGACCGAGCACTACGACGCCATCCTCCTTTGCGGAGGCGCCGAGCAGCCGCGCGACCTCAACATCCCCGGCCGCGAACTAAAAGGCGTTCACTACGCGATGGAGTATCTACCTCAGCAAAATCATCGCTGCGAAGGCGACCACGTTGATTCTTCCGTCGCCATCCACGCCGAAGGCAAGCGCGTGGTCATCATCGGCGGCGGTGACACCGGTGCCGATTGCCTTGGCACAGCCCACCGCCAACGGCCCATCAGCGTCCACCAGTTCGAAATCATGCCCAAGCCGCCCGAGCAGCGCGCCGCCTCAACGCCCTGGCCGCTCTGGCCTTTGCAGTTGCGCACTGAAGGTGCTCATGAAGAAGGCGGCATCCGCGACTGGAGCATCAATAGCCTCCGATTCACCGGTGATGAAAACGGCAACGTCAAGCAATTACACATGGTTCGAGTTGGGCCGCCGCCCAAGTTTGAAGCTGTCGCCGGTTCTGAGTTCACCCTCGATGTCGACTTGGTGCTCCTCGCCATGGGCTTCCTCGGTCCGGTCCGCTCCGGCATGATCGAGCAACTGGGTCTTGAACTCGACAACCGCGGCAACGTCGTTACTAAAAACGGCTACACGACCTCGGTCGACGGCATTTTTGCCGCCGGTGACATGCGCCGCGGTCAGTCGCTTGTGGTCTGGGCTATTGCTGAGGGCCGCAAAGCTGCCGCCGCCGTTGACAGCTATCTCGCTGCCAAGCCGGAGCCGCTCATGCAACGCCATCACGCGCTCGGATAGAAAAGTGGGGTCCACGGAGAACAAAGGTACTGTCTCAGTGGGCCCGCTAGTCGTCGAGATTCTGGGGTATTGAAACGCGAATCCGCTTGCCGATGACTCCGCGTTGCGAGAAGCCCTTGAGACGTTCTATCCATTGAAATGTAAGTTCAAGGTCTTTGGCGACGATCAAAAGGCCATTGCTGTTCCTGAGATCATCCTGTAGAACCATTCCGACCGCCAGTTCCGATACATCGAAGTCGCGCACGCTCGTCGTGGTTAAAGGCACCAGGTCGTCAAGAGACATCAGGATAAAGCTGTTAATGCCATGCAGGCTTGCGCGCACCTTCTTCACCGCTTCTGCCGGATTAAGACCTCGGCCAAGCCAGTTGTCGAAGGCCAAACCAGTTTGCAGCAGCTGAATGCCGAACTCGATATCTCGCTTCTCTTCCTCGCTCCCGGCCTCGACCTTTGGAAACCGGTTGTTTTGCTGTGCGATCATCTGTGCGATCGCCTCCATGCGCGGGATGCGCGACAGCATCTGGAAGGCAACCGCGGGATGAGCGTCATACTTCCTCTGATCCTCAGGCGTCAGCTGTTCGCCTGCATAAGCAGCATTCATCACCTCTGGGGGGAGAGCGACACAACCCAGTTGCGAGAGCATTGCAGCAATTTCGAACTGCCAGGCGGATTTCAACTCCAGCTTCGCCGCAACCTGTTGCACCAGACGGCGCAGCCTCATCGCACGAACGAAGGCCGCCGGGTTGCTAAAACTTAAGACCTCCGACAGAACATGCACAGCTCCGTGTAGCGTGTTCTCCAGCAGGTCCTTTTCTACGTTGACCAGGCGATATTGCTCCAGCGCCGCCGTAATGGCTCTTTGCAGGTCTTCTTTTGAGCACGGCTTGGCTAGAAATCGAAAGATGTTTCCCACGTTTACCGCAGCCATTGCTGTTTCGATATCCACATATCCGGTCAGAGCCAGACGGGTAGTCGAAGGCGCCAGTTCTCGAACCTTTGCCAGGAACTGCGCCCCATCCATCTCCGGCATGCGCATGTCGGAAACCACGACGGCGTACGGGCCGTTTTCTGCGATCATCTTGAGTCCAGGAGCACCGCCGACCGCCGTGTCCACCTGCAACTCGCGCCCCAACTGCCGCTTGTAGCCTTCAAGCACCGCGGGCTCATCGTCGACGAAAAGAATCTTCCCCGTCATTTCATGCTCCTTTTCCCAGCTCTTCTTTGCAGCACTGCATCCATTCCGACTGCCGTTCGGCCATTCCAATCCGAGCAAGAAACACTTCGTCCATCTCTGGGTTTCCTTGTTGGAATCCGGGATGGATTCGCGCATGAATTGCGCTTGCCGCGTGCACAGCCGTCAGAGTTGAGAACTCGGTTACCGGGCTCTCCGAGGGATGGTGATGCCACGCCACAGCTTCAACAATCAACGTAGGAAGACCCCATATTCCCAGAAGATAGGCACCAATTTCTGCGTGATTACAGCCAAGAAGTTCGCTCTCGACCACCCATGGTCTAGTTCCCGTCTCGGCAGAGACATTTTGAATTCTGCGATATGTCTTGGGATCGGCGGACGCCATCACTAGCTTTCCAACATCGTGCAAAAGGCCAGCGCTATGGTAGGGGTCAAGCTCACGCCCCGAGACTCCTTGCGACTTCGCGATTGTTCGCGAGAACCTGCCGGAAGTGATGCTATGTTCCCAAAGCCAGTCCGTCTCCTGTGGGCTCAACGAGCGCGGGTCGAATGCCGCAAGAATGCTCAAGGAGAGAACCATCGCCTGAATGGTTTCCATCCCCAGTACGAGAACCGCCTGTCCCGGCTCGGAAATCTCGCCACGCACTCCATAGACCGCTGAATTCACCATCTGGAGGATCTTGGCCGTCATTCCCATATCTCTGGAAATCATTCGTCCAATTCGCAGCGAGGACGGATCCGCGGAGCGTAATTCCGCAGTGATCTCGTGGTAGATAGATGGCAAGCTTGGTATGCACTTCAATTGCGAAACAAACTTCTTGATTGCCGCGTTCTGCAGGAGATTTGTGAGGGCGACAGTTCTCGCTAGCAGCAACTTGAGCCTTTCCGGGTCGCAAGGTTTCGATAAGAACTGATGCGCCGTTGCGCTTGCTCTCACAATCGATTCTCGATCCGACTGCCCCGACAGAACAATGCGAATGGTTTGCGGGTACCGCTGTTGAACCTTCTCGAGCAGCTCGGCCCCGCTCATTCCCGGCATCCTCATGTCGGTGACCACCATGTCGAATGGTTTGCGCGCCATCGTCTGCAGGGCTTCTTCCCCGCTCGCAACGAACTCCATCTCCCATTCAGCCCGCATGGGCCGCATGGATCGCTGCAGCCCCATCAGCAGATTCGGTTCGTCGTCGACAAAGAGGATGCGCTTCAACATGACAATGTCTCCACCGTCTCCGCTATCGGAAGCCTCACAAAGAATGTGGTACCCTTGCCAACTTCGGTTTCGAACCAGATTCTCCCAGCGTGCTTCTTCACAACCACAGTATGCGCCAACATAAGTCCCTGGCCGGTTCCTTTGCCAACTTCCTTGGTCGTAAAGAAGGGATCAAACACCTTTTCTCGTGCAAACTCCGGTATCCCAGTCCCCGTGTCGGCGACACTGATCTCCACGAACTCCCCATCTTGCCTGGTAGATATGGTGATTGTGCCTCGACTGCCGTCACTGGACTTTGCAACATCGGCAATGGCATGCGCGGCGTTGACCAGGAGATTAAGCAGGACCTGGTTGATTTCTCCAGCCAGGCACGGCACCAAAGGCAGTTTGCGATCCAGACGCGTTTGCACCTCAGCGACATACTTCCATTCATTACGCGAAATGGTCACCGTGGTCTCGATGGCCCTGTTCAAATCCACAGCGCGCTTCTCTTGTAAGCCGGGATGTGAGAACTCCTTCATTGCGCTCACAATCTTCGCCACTCGCTGCACTCCATCCAGCGCCTGCTCAAGTGCCTTGGGGACTTCCCCTGCCAGATACTCGATATCTGCCTTTTTGCTGCACGCGTCAAAGCGTTCGATGGCGGCCGGCGACACCGACCCGCGCGCTGCTTCGTCCCGCAGAGTTTGCGCGGCCGAAAGTACCTCGGCGACCTCGGTCCATGAGTCTTTCACGAATCCCGTATTGTCCCCGACGTATTGGATCGGCGTGTTGATCTCGTGAGCAATTCCCGCTGCCAGTTGACCGATGGCCTCCATCTTCTGGGCGCTGCGGAGTTGGCCATCCAGCATGTGCTTTTCCGTGTCGTCCTGAATCAGAAGCAACAAGCCGGTCCCGGTCGGATAGGCCACGCCCGACAACCATGCTTTCAACTCACCGAAATACTCCTCAAATCTGCATGGTTTGTGTTCGCTCATCGCCCGCCGTGCTTCCCGTTCGAAAGACGTGCCGAGAAGATAAGGCGAGCGCTCCCACAGCGACGTGCCGATCGCTGTCGTTGGGTCAACGCCGCTGGGGAGTCTGTTCTGATACGTGACGTGCCAATCGCGGTCCAGAACCACCACGTACTCGTTCGTGGTTTCCAGAACCGCGCGCAACTGCTCGGAAACGAGGGTCAACTTGTTTTCCAATTGTCTGCGCTCTGAGAGATTGTGAAACTGGCTGGACGCGCCGATAATCTCGCCAGCCTCGTCTCGAATCGGCGAGGCGGTAAGAGAGACGTCAATCGTGCTCCCATCTTTGTGATTGCGCTCTGTCTTGAAGTCCTGAAGGCTGAGCCCTTGCTTTACCTGTTCCAGGATCCACACTTCCTCGGCCGCATGATCGTTTCGCAGCAAGGTACAAACAGATGCGCCAATTGCCTCTGCTCGCGTGTAACCGAAGATGCGCTCAGCTGCTGGATTCCATGATGTGATCGTACCGTCGAGCGATTGGCTGACAAATGCATCGTGAGAAGAGTTCACGATAGACGCAAGCAAGCGTTCTGTCTTTGCGAGAGCCTGATTAGCCAGGTACGGCTCAGTGATATCGGCGGCAATGGCGACAACTCGATTTACCTTGCCATCTTCGCCGATAATTGGGAATGCTCGGCCTCGAACCCAGCGAACTTCACCGTCGTTTCGGACGAGCCGGAACTTATCCTCAAAGGGGCGATCTCCAACCTCCGTAAACCTCCTCTGAACGCGCTCCCGGTCTTCAACGTGAACAGTGTTCAGCCAATCCCAACCATCGACATAGAGCTGCGCTCGCGATCTTCTCCATATCTGCTCGTAGGCAGGGCTGATGTAAAGGGTTTTTTCGCTGCGGACATCGAAGATCCAGAACGTCTCCTGAATCGCACTGGTCAGGTCCCTGAATCTCGCCTCACTCTCCAGCAGTTCCTGCTTGTGGCGAAGGTGGCTCGAAATATCCCGGGAAATTCCGAAGGTGCCAATGCATTTGCCAGATGCATTTAACAGAGGCATTTTGCTCGTGGAGGCCCAGGTAACCCTTCCATCCGGCCACTCTTCCCGTTCCTCTTTACCAATGATCGGCAAGCCTGAACGCATGATCTCCAGCTCATCCTGACGAGCATTCATTGCGTGCTCTTGAGCGAAGAAGTCCTGGTCCGTCTTGCCGACCGCCTCGCTGGGATCGGTGAGTCCCAGCAGACCGGCCAAGACCCGGCTGATCCGTAGAAATTGGCTTTCGGCGTCTTTGAAGTAGATCCTATCTGTCGTGTTCTGAAGCAGATCGGTGAGCAGTTGACTGTCGTTCGGCAGCTCCGCGTCGCCTTGACTGGGACCGTTGACAGTGCCGAGATACTGGTCTAAGAGCCCCATGTACCCTCAAGTCGAGTCAGCCCTCCAATCCAATGGGATGCAGCCAACCACAACATCCTCTCCCTATCGGCACCTTTCCCACTTCTTTCTATCCTTACCCGCTCGCGCACCCTATGCAGCCGCACTCACGTGCACACCCTGCTCAAAGCAGCACTCCTAGAGGGGCTTCTGTCCACGCGGTTGCAAGCGACTGACGCCGATCGACCATCAGTTGATGCAACTCCGTCACGGCGCGATTTGAGCCTTGCGAGAAGGTACCCCAATCCATCGGGTCGATCCCCAACTCGTACATCTCGTGGATCAGAACCACCTGGTTGGGTTCAAAGTGCTTCGCCTGTGCATCAATTCACAGATTAGAGGCGTTGAGAGGCTACCGAAAAACCAAACTTGGCATCACAACGGGCGTGTCTTGCCTTCTACGACTCCACGGCTCTATGCAAGAACGAACCGTCAGGGAACTCTAGGCTGTCACAGCCTAGGACTTCGATCGGAGGTCCGAAGGCTCTGTAGCCTGAGGCTCGGGTTCCAGTTGTGGTTCCTCCAGTCCGATTGGTGGCTTGTCCGTATTGCCAGCTTCGGATTGTGTCTGCGGTTCGGTAGCCGCGGCAGTTCCCTCTTTGATCCGCGCATCCTGGATCAGGGCAACTGGAAGGGGCTCAGGTGGCGGCGCTACGAGGACGTCGATGCGATAGTGGGCGGCCTGAGCGGCAGCCAAGGATTCGTGGATTGCCTCGGTGATTTTGGCAATAGAGTCGCGGGCAATAGTTGGGCCCGCGGCTATGCGCAGGAGCGATGGTAAATGCAGCCACCAGAGCAGCTCCTCGTATGACTCATGTAGGAAGTAGTCGTGGCCGTCGGCTGGGTGAGCGCCGGTGAGCCAGCGAACGTCAGGGTCGGACCAGAGAGCTGGGGCGAGTATGGGGCTGGTTGGCTGGACTTTCTCGGGAGCTGAAGCCCCGGCTTCCTTTTGCGGTGCTTGCGGTGCAACTGAAGTCGCGCCCTGGTACAGGGATGGGCTCGCATCGCGATCTTCGGCAATCGGCGAAACAGCTGAGGCGGGTCTGGAGCTTGGTTTCGGTTCCCTGCCGATTCCGGCTCCTGTGAGGAGGACGACTTTTATGCGGGCAGCGACACGCCAACCGGTCTCGCCGTCGAAACCGAGGGCAGCGAAGGACTGGGCAAAGGGCTCGCGGAGGCGAAGGCGGTCGAAAATGTCGAGGGCAACTTGCTCAGGGTAGTCTGCGTCGATCGACTCGGCGAGGAGTTGAAGAAGAGACCAGGCAAGAACCGGCCCCCACATCGCAGTTGCAGTGAACTCCGGGCTGGGACTTGGCAGAACGCGGCGTGCTGCGGCGGGCCAGGGAGCCGGGAAAAGCGCTTCTATGCTTGGAACGCGCATGGCGGCGCGGAGGCGCTCGCGGAAAGCAGCACTGAGCAATGCGGGATTAGTGAAAGACGAAGAATGTACATGGCCGGAGCGGGTAACGTAGGCAGCTTGCGCGAGGCGGAGAAACGAATCACAGCTCTGCCACGCCTGCTCATAATACTGACCACGGATGATCTCCAGATTCTTGTCCAATCCAATGGCTTTGGGACCTGCGGCTAGGGCTCGGGGATGCTCGGCGAGGTCTGCGAAGTGACGAACCAGATCGGGGTGCAGTTGCAGGCGGAGCGCATCATGGACTGGGCGGAGTTCAAGGTCGACGAGCGCGTCTTCGAGGTTGGGAACGCCGGCGCCGTTGAGGTGGTCACAAAGACGATCCCAGGGTTGGGAAGCGGTCGAGTGCAGTTCGCGCCAATCGAGGAAGACGTGGCATTGATAAGCGTGCAGGTCGAGAGTGAGACCGCGCGTTGTGACCGTACCGGCGCGGCGCAGGTACTCGAGGCCGGTTAGAGAGTCACGGAAGGCGAGGATTGCGGAGCCATCTCCGGAGAGGCCCAGACCCTCGTGGAGACGTCTCTGCCGGAGCTGCGCTGCGCCCTTATCAGCATAGGCGGCGGAAAAATCGATGGTGCCGTGGGTGGCGCCATAGCGGTTGTTGTAGACAACCACGGCGCGGTCGGTGCCGTTGCGATTCGAGTAGGCGAAGACGTTTTCGTCGACAGAGCCTGATGGCTCAAAGAAATCGTAGAGCAGGAAATTGCTGCTTTCGGCAAAAAGCGAGCGGCGGTGGAGGAGCGGAGCTATTTCGCGCTGGTGGCGCTCGACCAGCCAGTGATCAGCGGTTTCATCGTAGCGCGGACGCCGGTACTCCATGCCGTATTTCTCAGTAAATCCCTCGATTTGGCCGTGGCCGAACATGGGAAGTCCGGGAAGAGTGGCCATGAGGGCGGCAACACCGAAGCATTTGTCGCCTTTACCGAATTGGTCAATTGCTGTTCTTTCATCGGGATTGCTCATGAAGTTGACGTAGCGCTTCATGATGTCAGGATCGAACTCGAGGGTGTTCTTGATGACGGAACGGTACTTGGCATTGTCCTCGTCGCGCAACATGACCATGAAGGCGCTGTTATAGACGCGATGCATGCCGAGGGTGCGAACGAAATAGCCCTCCATAAGCCAAAAGGCTTCAGCGAGCAGGAGTGTGCCGGGGACTTCGGCGGCGACGCGATCGACGACCTCGCGCCAGAATTCGTGGGGCATGTGGCGATCGAACTCGGCCTGAGACATTCCGTATTCGGCGCGAGAGGGGATGGCACCGCTGGCACCGGGACCGGGAAACCAGAGGCGATGGAAGTGACGCTTTGCCAGGGTCATGGCGGCGTCGAAGCGAATGACCGGGAAGAGGCGCGCGACGTGGAGGATGGTCTGTATGACCTGCTCGCGAACGGCAGGGTTGAGGTAGTCGAGCTGCGCAGTGTCGTTCCAAGGAAAGCTTGTGCCGTCGTTACCGTGATAGATGTAGCGTGTTTCGCCGGACCACCGGTCAACGCGGCGGAAGACGACGGCGGCGTCGGTTTGCTCGAAATAGTGGTCGTCAATCTTGATTTCGACGCGGGAATCGTGAGAAAGATCGGGACCATTGAAGCTATAAGCGGGATAGGGGGACTCATTGCGGGAGATGAACCACTCGGGATGCTGGATGACCCAGGGCGAATCGATGCCCATGTGGTTGGGCACCATGTCACTGGCGAGGCGGACACCGTACCGATAGCAACGATCGCGCAGGTTGATGTAGGCCGCTTCCCCGCCCAGATCTTCGGCGATCGTGTAGTCAAAAAGCGAGTATGCCGACGCCACGGCGTCGGAGTTGCCGCAGAGCTGTTTGATGGTTTTGGAGGCGCGGCTGCGCTCCCATACGCCGATGAGCCAGAGCGAGTTGAGACCGCGACGGGAGAGCGTTGCGAGTTCTCCGTCCGGGATCTCGTCGAGACGATTGATAGAACGGCCATACTGCTTGCTGAGCTGCGCAAGCCAGACGTAAGTGCTCTTGGCGATGAGCACCGTATTCGGCATCCAGGCGGTGTCTGGCGAGAATTTCTCATATTCGTAGGCCGGATCGCCGAATACGGGGACTTCCGCGGTGCTGACGATGGAAGGCCATTGCTGCTGGCCGGTCTCACGGCGTCGCCGGGCCGCCGCCTCAGCGGCTGCGCGTGCCTGGACCGCTGGAGGATTGAACTGCATCCAGATTGCGAGCTCCTCCTCGTGGAGAATTTCGCCGGCGATTCCGAGAAGGCGGTCGATCCCCTCGCCCAGGAGCGGCTTCCAGAGGCGGCGGATGAGGTCAAGCTGCTCCCGTAAGGAAAGGGGCGCGCCGACAGCCGGGGCGCGCAGGAGGTCGAGCAGGTTCAGAGGCTTTGAATCGGGGACCGGAATCAGCGGGCGGGTGGCAAAATACTCTCGCAGTTGCTGCGTGACCTGGCGGTACACGGTCTTTTCTGCCAGGGTCTTGTCTTCAAAAAGCTCTTCGAAGGGGCGAAAGGCCTCGTTGCGGTTGGCGGTCCAGAGAAGAAGGAGTTCCTCCAGAGCTGCGGCTCGATTGGGCGAGCCTTCAGTGGTTGCGGCGAGCCATTGGCGGGGCGTCTGCTCGCCTCGAATGACGCTGGCGCCGGGAAAATGCTCGACAAAAGTGAGCAGCAATTTGTCGAGGGCATCAGCGCCGACTTGCGTGGAGAAAAAGTCGAGGGCGGACGTGAATACCTCGGGATCGAATTGCTCGCGGTAACGGGCCATGAGCACGTGGCTGGCTTCGTCAATGAGACCCATGGCATAGAGCTGGGCTGCATGGACCGCGCGGTCCGGATGCTTTTCGACCTCGCGCACCGTATTCATGCGGTGCGCGAATTCGCGACACGCGGCCATATTGGCGAAAACGACGTTCCCAGTGTAGGAAAACAGAGACTCTGAGAACAGGTAACGCTGGCGTGCATCCCGCGATATATGGAATTCCATCATGAAGATCTTAGCTCCCAAACACTTCCAGCAATTCAACAAAACGGCCGTACCTTTGTTGCCACTGGTCCCTGGAATCTCTGGTCCTCCGAGCCAGCGCCGGTCAGTTTGCCGGTACGGTTGATTTGCGCAACATGAACGCAACCAGAGGGTAAAAGTAACACTTCCGGGGTCTGAGACACCGGAAGGAGCGATTGTAAACGGCGTGGGGCATGGCCCGCTGCCCCGAAAAGCGTTGCCTCTGTGACAGCAAGACCGTATCTGGAAGGCAGCACTGACTCCATTGAGCGTTGAGATGCGATATGCGCAGATGGGGTCAATCTGGGTTTGGATGCTTGGCGAGCTTGACGGTCCAGCCTGCGGGGTACTCGGGAATTGTGACGAGTGTGCCGGGTGGCGCGGCCTTGAAGCGCTGCACGGATTCGGCGAAGTGAGTTTCGGTGAACGCCGGATGACGCCAGTCGCGTAGGATGCCGAGGCACATGAGGAAAAGGAGTGGCGCGGAAATGAACTTGAGAACGGAGATGCGGCTGCGAAAACACCATAGAACAGACCAAGCGAAGGCGAGTGTGGGAAGGAACCAGTAGCGTGCGCCACCGGAGATGGCCAGCTTTCCCCATGCTGTGACCCCGTTGGGGACGCCGGTGTTGGGCGAGATGAGCGAAGCGGCGAGAATGGCGGCAGCGAAGAAGAGAAAGAGCTTCATCTCAAGCGGCGATTTGAGGAGGCACGCGGCGATGATGAAGGTTCCAACGAGGGCTACGAACAGGAAAAATGCGAACAGCGCTGGATTGCCGTGCGCGGCGAGACTGTTGCCCCCAATGACCGCGCCGAGATAGACATTCCCGGCCAGCAGGTTGATGAACGGGGCTGGGGCTGCGCCTAAGGCGTTGGCATAGTGGGAGCGTGCCGAAGGATTGGTGATGAGCAGTTCCCATGCCTGGACGAGGCAGCAGACGGCAAGAATGAGGGACAGGACAAGATGCCAGCGGTCGTGGCGCTTCCGGGCAAGAACGAGCGCGATGGGAAAAAGAGGAACGCAGAAGGGGCCGGTCAAGGCGCAGAGCAGGATGACTGCGAGATCGACGATCCGGCCGGGGGTCCCTTGAGGCGCACAGGCCGCAAGCAGGAGGAATGCGCAGAGGGCGAAGGGCCATTGCGACTCAGTGACGCCGAAGCTGATCTCGAAGCAATTAGGAAGTGCGAGATAGATTCCCGCCAGAAGAGCACGGTAGCGCAGGCTTCCCCACACAGAAGAACGACCGAGAAGCAGAAGGTTGGCGGGAATGGCCTGGATGGCGATGGCAATGAGGTTGAGGACAAGAGGGACCAGCGAAAATGGGACGAGGAGCGCTAGAGAGGCAGCTAGGCGCGGGAGGGTCTGGAAGTATCCGTCCTGCGTGCGGAGGAGAGCAGGCAACCATCCGAAGTTATAAGCATCGGCAAACCAGATATGGCCGTCTTCTGCGAAGAACTGCGCGTGGAAGACTGCATCGGGGCGGCGCGAGACGAGGATAACGCAGGCGGCGAGGAAGACTGCTCCCTGATGCCAAGGCGTAAGTCCCGAATGCCGCTCCTGATGGTTTGTTATCGCGCTCATTTAGGCTCTTTAGTCACCGTAGCATTTCTGAATTGACAATCTGGACTGAGATTGTGCCTGTTTCATGCGACCGATTTCGGCTTAGCTATCCTGCGAACCTTTCGTCTCCTGATACTCCATCTCAGTATTGATTGCCCAGATATTCTCCTTGGTCTGGACACCGTTGACGATGTTCTCGACGGCGGTCATGGCGGTCAGCATAGAGTGATCCTGGTTGTTGTACTTATGCATGCCGTTGCGCCCTACCAGGAACAGGTTCTCAAAGCTGTCTGTATAGCGGCGGATTACGTCGAAGCGATCATAGCTGCCAAAGTACGCCGGATAGGTCTTGGGAACATGAACAACATGGGAGTCATCCACGTCTTCGGCCTTGAGAATACCAATCCTGGCTACCTCTTCGATTGCGAACCTGGCCATCTCATCATCGGAAAGCTTCCAAAGAGGATCGGTATCATTGCAGAAGTACTCAAGTCCGATCCAAACCTTCTCCTCGCTGGCCACTAGCCACGGGCTCCAATTATTGAAGATCTGTAACCTGCCAACCAGGACATCCGGCTCCTGAATGTAGATCCAGTTGTCTTTGAGGGGGGAGCCGTCCTTCTCTGTGACGCTCAATTTGCTCACCAGCAGGCCTACGGTTATGAAGTCCCGATAGACCAGGCCTTCGCTGACTGCGGTCACTTCCCTGGGAACATCGCTCGACAACGCGCGAATGAGTTCGCGAACCGGCATAGTCGAGAAAAAGTAGTCGCCGGCATAAGTAACCCGATCGCCCCCCGGGCCGATGCCTTCGATTGAGATCAGCTTATTCCCCTCGACAATGATGCGGTCGACGTGGACCCCGAAGTGGATTTCCCCGCCGCCCTTGCGGACGAGATCGGCAGCATGTTCCCAGAGTTGGCCCGGACCAAGCTTCGGATAGAGGAATCTTTCAATCAGAGACGTCTCGGTTCCCCTCTGAGCAAGGTCGCCAGACTGCCGGCGACTGAAGGCCTTCTTGAGAAAATGCAGAACCACAGCTGTGAGCGAGAGCCCCTTAATGCGCTGTGCACCCCATTCGGCGCTGATCTGGTCGCAAGGTACGCCCCAAACTTTCTCAGTATAGGATTTGAAGAAAGTGAGATAAAGCTGCTTGCCGAAACGGTTGATGAAAAAGTCTTCCAGCGATCGCTCCTCGCGCTGAGGCATCACGGCTGAGATCACGTAGCTGACGCCAGCGCGGAAGGTGCGCACCACGCCCATTTTCCTGAGAGTATCGGCCGAGAGGCGGATCGGATAGTCGAAGAACTTGCGTAGAAAATAGATCCTGCTCTTGCGCTGGCGGACCAGCATCACCAGATCTTGCGTCTGCGGATCGGGAGCGGTGCTCTCCCGCGGCACATCGCGGCGCTGGCCCTGATAGCGAAGTTGGCCATCCCCGTTTGGCCCTGCCTCAACCGGCATCAGATCGAGCCACCACTGCATGACGCGGTCCGACTTCGAGAAGAAGCGGTGGCCGCCGATATCCATCCGGTTGCCTTTGTAGCGAACGGTTCGCGAGAGACCGCCAACCTGTGGGCCAGCCTCGATCAGAACAGGCTTGATTTCCGAGTGACGCTGAAGCTCGATCGCCGCAGTGAGCCCGGCGGGACCCGCTCCGATGATGATCGCCCTGCCTTCCCTCATGACGCTGCCTCGTCTGTAGCTAATGAACACGCTCTATCCATAGTGGAGTCCGTAGGTCGGTTCAATCCAAGCCAGCGGCCTGCGGCGCCGGCACTGCGTAACTCGAAACCGTTGGCGGATTTGAGTCCGGTTGAACCAGCCAGACCCTTCGATCCTTGTAGTAATGAATTAATTCCAGATTATCGACGGCATCCATATCTCTTGCCCATACGACTTTGGAACTATCGATTTCCGCGTCATTGTAGACCCACTCATTGAACGGAATGTGGGTTGACTTATAGCTCACGATAGCGAGCTGTTTGCCAGGGAGTTTCTCCAGTGAGGATTCTACTCGATCGCGTTCTGTACCGAAATGATCTGGACCGTACCAGCTTACGTTCCATGTGGGCGGAAACTCGGGGACCTGGAAATGGAAGGGGCCTGTATATAGTCGTAGGCAAACCATGATGAAGCAGACCGTAACTGTCAGCCTGACCAGGGCAGCGCCAACCGGCCTGCCGCCGGGACGCCAGAGGCGCATGTGGCGCATAGCCTGCAAACCGATAGCATAGAAGGCCGCTGTAAAGGGCGCGAGATAGTGGATGACGAGGAAATTCTCGATCAACATGCCGGCGATCAAGACAGCTACGCATATAACGAGGATGCGTATGCGACGGTCAAGCAGGACGCGGCGCAGCATCATGGCGAGTGGAAGGAACGCAAATCCGCCAAAGAAGAGCACGGCTGCCAGCGCTTTGACGAATGTGTTAAGAAAGAAGCCGGGGACGGTGTGGAGATGGTTATAGATTTCCAGTTCCGTCTTGTAATAATAGTCGCGCATGGCTTGATGGCGGTAGACAGGCTCTGGACGGGCCTTTTGCCATACATAGTAGGGAGCCATGGCATAAGTGGCGCGATTGACAGTGTAAGGAAGAGTTATGGGACTGCCGAAGGTGCGGTAATCATAGTAACCCAACCACGCCGCAACGGAAACAATGAATAGAAGTGGAAAAGCGGCAAGACGAAAAACGGCGCGTGCGGACGGACGATCCTTACCGGTGATAAGCCAACGGGCCAGAATGACGGAGACCGGCAGACAGAGAAGCAGACACTCATAGGGGCGGGTGATGCCGAGGACCGCGATGCCCGCGCCAAGCGCAAGGGTGTAGCGGAGGCGAGGCGTCTTCATGATTCGAGGCAGCGCCCCGAGGATCTGCGCACCACCGGCCGCTCCGATGCAGCCGGCAGCGTGATAGGTATTGATCCAATAACTGAAGAGGCCCAGATGCACTATGGCGACGATGCCTCCGAGGAGCGCCCATCGGGCAGGCATCCACGCCTGCAACATCCAGCAAATGGCGGCGCACATCAGTGCGCTGGTGATGAGAATGCCAAACCAAGGATTCCCGAAGAGCACCTTTCCCGCTGCGAGAACCAATCCTGGTGCGGGAAAGTACATGGACATGTAGGTCGGCTGCATGGTGATGTGGATGCTTTCAAAATGAATCCACATGGCAGGTGTGGGGTTGGTGAGACGGCCGTGCGCAAATGTGTCTGCAGCGAGCAGAAAACTGAAGTCATCTGGAACAAACGGCAGAGGAATGGGAAAGATGGGAAGTATGGCAAGACGGAAAAGAAGTGCAAAGACGCCTACGAGCACGACCGCAAGGCCTTGCCTTTGTGCTAACGGAAGGCAGGCACGTTCGATGCGCGAGAACCAACTTCTGCAAAGCCGAGGCCAGATAACTGCGGCGATGACCGCCGCTAGAGTCAGGGCGAATTCGACTTCCAACGCCGATATTGAATGGTCCGGGCTGGAGGTAACGATCACAGTAAGATGTTCGCCTCTCTCGCGATTCTTGTTCCATCTTGATTCAGGCTCTCAGGAGCCCTGCGTGGATTGCTTCCGTTTGTCTGCAATGATTCCAGATGATACAGTGGCCGGTATATCCCGAGTCTGATGGACTCAGCCAGTATGGGACGGGCGCGGCGGTTGACTTCATCAGTAAGGGGGTCAGGAGTTCGATCGACAAGCTTGGGAGACGGCCCGGTTAAAGAATTCTGGGAGGTTGGGTGCTCGTAGGCAGCCATGGCTTGAACCAGGTTGCGTGTGCGGTTCGAGATCTCGATCAAGCCGAAGGCATCCAGGCAGAGCCCAAATAGCACCGAGAGTGCGACGGCGGCAAGGAATGGATTGTTTCTGAGAAACGGAACGCGTTTGTGTTGAAGAAACTCCTCCACAATTGCAAACCAAGCGAACACTAGAAAAAGGGCAGAATAGATGGTGTAGCGCGAGGAAAGAGCCTGAGCGAGGCCGAAGTCGGAGCGAAGGCCAGCGACGCCGATGGAGGTGAGCAGCAGAAAGAGAACACAATACGAGACGAGGGGATTGCGGCGAATGTAGCCCCTGCGCACCATCCAAATGAAAAAGATGCAGAGCAGGAATCCGAGAATAAGACTTGCTGGCTTGAAGGGAAATCCGGCCGCGCTACCGATGAAAGCGATGACGTAAGCTGGCGCCAACGGATGGAAGGTTGAGAGTATAGAGTGATGCTGCTGGGTCTGCGAGGACATGACGTTGTAACGATAAGCATAAGCGGCGATACATACTGAGGTGGTGATGAGCCAGACGACGATGTGTTTGTATCGACGGTTGAGGAAGAGAATCAGCAGGGCGATGGGTATTAAGATAAAGCCGTTGCCCGAAGCAGCGACGGCAAAGATGAAAGAGAACAGTGCACCCCAAAACGCTAGCGGCGAGGCTTTGACGAGGAGATAGATGGCACCGAAAGAGAAGAAGAGAACCGGGGTGTTCTGCAGTGAGGCCATAGCCCAATTGGCTGTTTCCCAATACTGAAGCTGGAAGAGAAGCCAAGAAATAGGAATAAAGTACGCAAGACGCGCGACTAGGTGATTGTGCTGGGGGAGGAACATTTTCCAAAGCAGGATCGCGAGGAAGAGAACGAATCCATCGCCGAAGAGCGTAAGCGCACGCAGGTCGAGACGACCAAAGAGAACGTACTGCAACCATGTTACGGCGTGAACAAAGAACAGTTTGTACTCATTGTGCTGCGCGGCCAAAAAATACATGACCTTCGCGGACATGCTGGGAAGGGCGACTAGTTGATTCAGAAACCCGAGCAACGTGAAGTAGTCGTCGTCATAGGGAATAGTAGAAATGTTGCGAACAACAATTCCGTAGAACAAGACTGCCGGAAGCGCGACGAAGAGCAATGATACGACGAAACCAAGGGGCGTTGTGGCTCGGCCGGAAGCAGTCTTGGTCGGTCTGGCATTCTCGACCACTTCGCTCATGCTTCTCCTTTCTTTGAATTTCCGCGGCTCCAACCATTTTCACGCCAAGGTAAATGGCAAATAGAGATTAGTTGTGTCCAGCGTTACAACACTGGCAACCGATAAATCCCTAGTCTAATCGACTCTTCCAGGATGGGACGCACACGCGCGTTGAACCCTACTGTCATGGGATCTGACGGACCGTTCAAGAGCGGAGGAGATGGCCCCGTTTCAGAACCGCCGGAGGACGGATGCTCGTAGGCAGTCATTGCCTGGGTCACAGCGATTTCACGCCGATCGATTTGTATCCATCCGCCTAAATTCACATCGACAGAGAAAAGGACAGCCGCCAGCATTGCCCATAAAAAGATGTCGTTGCGAAATAAGGAAGCTGGTTTGTATTGAAGAAACTCTTCCACAATGGCAAACCACGCAAAGATAAGAAGGAGCGCAGAGTAGATTGCGTATCGCGGTGAAACGGCCTGGGAAACACCGAAATCCGATCGAATTCCCGCAACACCGACGGCGGTGATCAAGATAAACAGAACACAGTAAGACACGAGGGGATTTCTCCTCAT
>JBEKPF010000063.1:0-57008 GCA_049521035.1 Occallatibacter sp.
AGCCGAACCGCCTCTTGCTTGAACTCCAGCGTGTATCTTCCTCGTTTTCCGTTCCGCATCCTCGTATCCCTTTCGCTATTACAGCAGCTCGCCATGGGATACGTTTTGCGGGGGCAAGGTCAAACCGATAAAACTGGGCGCCCTAAACCGCGATTGATAGACATAGAAGACCTCAACTGTGGCAGGTGACACACTCATCACGGAATCAGGGACTCTGCCCCGCTCATCGCGGCTTCATCGTGATGAGCGGGTCTTCGGATAAGGTGGCAGCCGGATGGCTTAGATCTCGCCTGGGGATTCAACTGCAGTGGCTGTCCCTGCTCTGACTAGCCGATAAAGTTGGGGTCCCTGGACCGCGGTTCATAGACATTGAAGACCTCAATTGGTATCAAAGTCACTGAGCATGCGCATATACGTGCACAAAGAGCCCGTTTGACCCTGTTTTTATGACCAATTAAGGTCCTTTTAGCGTCAAATAAGGGGTAATTAGGGGCTTAATTGCACGTTTCATCTCACTTTTTTCTGCGCTTATAGGCACACGCTCCCCGCTGTCTCAACTTAGCCTTATAGGCACACGCTCGCCTCGACTGCGTGTGCCTGAATCGCCTCAGCCGCGTTCCAGATACCAGGGAAGATTGATGACTACGATGCGCCGGTTGCCGCGTAAAAGCAGAATCACTTTCAGCAGGTCGGCGCGCCGGTTGTGCATCAGGTTTTCCCACCAGTGGCGCACCACCAGTTCCGGCACCAGCACGCACACGTTGTGGATCTGCGACTCGCATTCCGCCCCAAGGATGTAGTCCACCACCGGTGTCAGAACATAACGATACGGAGACTTCAGAACAATGATCTTGGGCATGCCCTTTCCGGCCGCGCGCATCGGAGCGGCCACATCCTGCTCCCATACCTTGCAAATCTCGTCCTCCTCCTCGCCGGTTTGTACGTGCAGGCACCGCACATCGTTGGAAATCGAGAGCCCGAAAGCGAGAGCCTTTTCGGTGACGCGGCTCCAGCGGTCCATTGGAATCACGACAATGGGTTCGGTTACCTCGGAAGGCACGAACGGCATGTCGAGGTAAGTCTCCTTGTCCACGCGGACGTAGTGACGCTTCACCGCACGCATCAGCAGGATCAACATTGCAATCAGCAGCGCTGTGATCCATGCGCCCTCCACAAATTTGGCAACCAGCACAACCAGCGTTGTGACGCCGGTGGCCAGGGCGCCGAGGCCGTTGACGCACATGCGCATATTCGCTCTTCCCTTGCGCTTCCAGTGCATCACCATGCCGGCTTGCGAAAGCGTAAAGGCCATGAACGCCCCAATGGCGTACAGGGGAATCAATCGATCGGTGACGCCGCCGAAGATGATCAACAGCAGTGCGGTCAACCCCACCAGAACATAGATTCCCCACGAGTAGAGCAACCGACGGCCTCGCAGAAGGAAGACGTGAGGCATGTAGTCGTCCAGCGCGATGGCACGGGTGAGACGAGGAAAATCTGCAAATGCAGTGTTAGCCGAGAGCGCCAAAACCAACAGGACGGAGCCGATTGTGACGTAATAAAACCAGCCTCGGCCCATGACTGCGCGCGTCAGCATGGAGAGCACGCTCTCGTAACCGGAGCCGTTTGGATCGGTGGCCGCAATGCCATAAGAACGGCATAGCAGCGCAATGCCCAGCAGCAGCACGGCCAGCAGAACGATGACTACAGTGAGGGTGATCTTGGCGTTTTTGCGGGCGTCGTCGCGGAAAGCCATCACGCCGTTGCTCACCGCTTCTACGCCTGTCATGGCAGTGCATCCGGAGGAGAATACCTTGAGGATCAGCCACCAGCTGAACATGGCAGTGGTGGCGGGGATCGGCGGCAGCGTCATGACCGAATGAGGATGGCCTCCCGTGCTAAATACATGCCATGCACCCACGCCGATTACGATCAGCAACGTTCCAGTGAACAGATACGTAGGAATCATGAACACCACGCCCGTATCATGCACACCGCGCATGTTCACAATGGTCAGGATTAGCAGCACACCTAAGCACAGTTGCAATGTGTAGGGCTGAAGGCCTGGGGCTGCGGATATGAGCGCCCCCACGCCGGCGGAAATGCCTACCGCGGCGGTGAGGGTGTAGTCGATCATTAACGCGGCGGCGGCCAGAAGTCCGGCGCCCTCGCCGAGGTTCTGCGACGCAACGGTGTAGGATCCTCCGCCCTTGGGATAGGCATCGATGGTCTGGCGATAGCTGAAGTAGACGATGGTCAGCAGGATCACGATCGCCGCGCTTACCGGGACGATGTAATGTACGCCCAGCAGTCCGAGCGGGATGAGCAACGTCAGCGCGGCCTCAGGGCCGTATGCAGCGGAACTGAGGGCGTCGAGGCCGAAGACGGGAATCCCTGCTACTGGTCCAATGTGCTCAGCGCGTTCTTCGCTGGTGGCCAGAGGCCGACCGAAGAGCAGGTTCTGAATGCGAGAAGTAATAGGCATGTAAGCTTTTGTCCGGCAGCCTTGAAGTTGGGGAAGGAAACGGCTGTCGAGGGAATTGTCTCACGGCGTGCGAGCTGACCCGGTCCGATGCGCGTGAGACTCCAGCAGTTGCCAGTGCCAGGAAGGAAGTCTGCGGGACTATGGTTGAGTGTGCGTGCCGCGGCGATGCAAAAAGGTATGCGGAGGGCCTGCAGAGTGCGCAAATAAACGCGGGCAAGAGTGAAATAGAAGTCGCAAGACAGGCACAAATCGCGTGTTATTCACCATTAAAGGTGCCTGAATAAGCCTTAATAACAGGGCTAAACACACTTTGAATGCAGTTTACGTGCGGTTAAGTGCACATGCCCAGCCAAATCCATGCTTCCCACCCATCGCACGGAGATGCTGCGCGATGGATGGGGCACGGAGATTTTGTGCGAAGATTAGCGGCCGGAGGCTTGGAGCGGCACTCTCAGCCCTTTATCAGCCACAGGATGCCGATGGCGGCGCAGGCTGCTGAGGCTGCAAGTTGAATCCAGCGTGAATAGGATTGCTCGGCGATGTCCTCGTACTCTAGCGGCTGCGTGCTGCCCTCTTTGCCGAAGATCGAAACGAAACTTTCTCCGCTCAACTTCGAAACCCGCGCTTCAATCCGCGAAATCTCGATGTAGGGCTTGAGTCCGCGCCGGTACCAACCCTTTACTGTTACCCGTTCGCCGATATACCGGTGGGCATCGCCGATTGCAAAAAACAGGCGGCCGAGCGGAATCGAGGAGCGATAGAGCAGAAACATCATACCTGTCTCGTCGCGCATTACCAGGTCAGGGCTCCAGAACGCACCGGGAACGCCTTCGCCCACAACCTCGCCTTCAATCTCTACTGCCCTCGGTTGCATCTGCGAAACGCCCAGGTCCTCGATCAATTCATCGACCCGCGCGCGCTGGAACTTGCCCTGATAACGGAAGACGATGCGCTCTGCCCATGTAACTCCGAGTGCGATCAGCGTCCACTGCTTGAAGTAGTAAGGAAGAACGATGCCCCAGTGCCGCAGTTCGGGCCCCAGCCAACCCGCGGAGACGAATAAGAATCCACACACGATTGGTCCCGCCCAAAACACGAATTCCAGCGGAAAGTCACCCCAGCGCACGCGCGCGTCGGTGGGCAATGGATAGGCAACACCCTGACCCAGAGCTTCCGCTTCGCGATTGAGCGCTCTTAAACGGAGAGCAGGCAAAGGGTGCGTGGACCCCAGCTCGTAGAACCGGGCCCAGGGGTTCACCAGGTCCCAGCGCATCACGCGCGCCGCTTGTTCCGGCGTGGTGGTAAGCGCCAGCGCGGTGGAACCGCTCGCACTCATGATGCCCATCAGCGCCAACGTGCGACCCAGTTCCGCCGACTTACGCGCTGCCGCCTTGTCGCCTGATGAAATCTTCTTTTTCGCCGGTTGTTTGGCGTTGCTTGCCTCAAGCACCCGGCCATACGCAACCTTCACCAGTGCCGTGCAGAGAGCATTGGGAGTGCGCGTTGTCTGCGCGGAGAAGTGGTCGGCGCCATACTCGCGAATGCGATTCAGCATCAGCACCAGGAATCGGCCAACCCAGTAAGCTCCATACGCCGAATAAGCCAAGGGGCGCAGATGACTGATGCGGTTCGTCCATGCGTAGATCTGGTAGAGCAGCATCGGCGCGACGGCTGCAATCGCCATGACGGCAAAGTCATAGTGGGCCACATGCCCAATCTCGTGGGCCAGCACCGCGTTGACTTCATCTTCGGTGAGAATATCCAGCAGACCGCGCGTGACTACAATCCGTGCGTCGCCCTGCAGCCGTCCAAAAGCGAATGCATTGGGAGTTCCGCTCTCAATGATGCCGAATTTCAGATTGGGGAGATTCTGCTCGCGGCACGTTCTCTCCACGAACGAGCGATGCGCCTGCGGAATGTCTTCTTCGTACCAGTTGATGCGATAAAGGGTTTCAATTACCCACGGACCGATAAGGTATTGCAGCCCAATGATTCCGAGAACAAAAGCGATGCCCCACCAGACTGGCGCATTCCCATGCAGCAGGTAAGCATCTCCGATGACGAAGACCATCCCGTAAAGCGCAAACAACAGGAAGAGCGAACGGCTTATGAATCCCACTGAAGTCCTCCCATACCGGAAGTCACCGCAAGGATACACCGGGAACTTTGAATTCTCAATAAACACTGACAGGTAACTCCGATTCATTGGTGTTACCAGGGTATAACCTCACGTAACTTAAGCCGCATGAACCTTACTGCCGCAGATACGCCATAATCGCCCGGAACGACTCTGCTTTCGATCGGGGAAGAGATAGCCCTGGTATTCGCCGGAGGACAATGGCATGGCCAAGGGCGTCAACCATGTTGCTGATGAAGAAGGTACGCGTATCGAGATCGACTATTCGTCCCAATTCTCTCGTGTGGGGAGCAAGCGCAGCGCGGAAAGCTCCATGAAGCCGGGTTGAAAAATCGCTGGTGCCATCAGCGCGATGCGGGACTTCTGAATACAGCAGCTCTGATAACTCGGGGTCGGCGCTGTGTGCCTCAACCATGCCGTCAATCAATGAAGCAATCAGTTCCTCAAGCGTCCCATCTGCACTCTCCGCCATTTTGCGGTGCATTACGCGATCGACCTGGTGGATGTGCCTCTCATGCAGAGCGCTAAAGATTGCCTGTTTGTTGGGGAAGTATTGGTACACAGAGCCGATGCTGACGCCCGCGGTCTCTGCGATCCGGTTGGTTGTAATCGAGGAGTTGCCCTCGCGTTTGAGAAGCTTGATGGCCGCATCGAGCATGGCCTCAACTGTCATCTGTGCCCGCTCCTGCGTGGGGCTCCGGCGGACTGCTGTTTTTCTTGCTTTTGGTTTCACTGGTTCAGTGTAATCGAGAATGTGAGCTTTTGTTTAGATAATGGGGCAAAGACTACTCAGGGTTATGGTTAGCCAAATTCGCGATGCGAGTAGACAAAGCGCTGAACGCCCTTAGGCTGGTTCTATGTGATGAGTCAGCGCAACAGTGCGGAGTTCAATCGCAAAATGGAGGAACGATGAAACATCTGATTACAGGCGCAACAGGAGATGTTGGTTCCCGAGTTGTGAATCAACTTTTGGGGCGCAACATTCGGCCCCGAGCGCTGGTGCGCAGTGAAGAGAAGGCCCGCTCACTCTTCGGAGATCGTGTGGATACCTTCGTGGGCGATCTTGCCGATCCTGTTTCCATGCGACAAGCGCTCAAGGGGGCGGACACAATCTACCTCGTTAACGTTGGTCCGGAAATCCCGAAACGAGACGAAGCAGCGGTTGCGTTGGCGAAGGAAGAGGGAGTGAAGCGAGTCGTCAAGCTTTCGTCGCTGGACGTTGAACAGGGTCTTGCGATTGGAGCGTGGCATGAGAAGGGAGAGGCAGCAATCCAAGCGGCTGGAGTTCCGTTTACATTCGTTCGTCCGACTGGCTTTATGTCAAATCTGCTGGCGTGGGCTCACTCCATTCGAACTGAGAAACTGGTTCGCTCCTCCACCGCACATGGCCGCCGTCCCTTCATCCACTCAGAAGATATTGCCGCGGTGTCTGTTGAAGCCTTGGTGAGCGATAAGTACATTGGCCAGTCTCTCCCGATTACCGGCCCCGCATCACTGACGTTTGGAGAGGCGACCGCGATCATCGGAGACGCAATTGGACAACCGCTGACATACCGGGCGATCACGGATGAGGAAGCGCGAGAGCGCTACAGCAAGGTCAGCGGGTCATCAGAGGAAATCGAGGCTCATGTAACGTTGTGGCGAGCGATTCGAGAGGGGCGTCTTGCTGCCGTCACAGATGAGGTGGAACGAGTCCTCGGGCGGAGACCGATTGCGCTCAAACAGTGGGCTGCCGAGAATGCCGCGGCTTTTCTCAGCTAGGGTCGATGGCAAGATCGGATTGCTCAGCCGGCGTGGGCGTGGTGGTTGCGGGAAGCTTCAAACTCTTGGGGGCGCTGGGAAGCGTAAACGAGAATCGACTGCCTTTCTCCGGCATGTTCTCGGCCCACATGCGACCGCCATGCTGCTCCACGATGCTGCGGCACAAGGCGAGGCCCAGGCCGGTTCCACCACGTGCGCGGGTGTCAGAGGCGTCTCCTTGCTGGAAGCGATCGAAGACCTTCTCGAGTTTCTCCGGCGGAATGCCGCGTCCCTCATCCTCGACGGTGAAACATACCTCTTCGGGGTGTGGGTCCGAACCAGGGTCGGTGGGGCGCGGTTCTGCGAGATGCGCGCCGAGCCGGATGGTCGTATCCTGCGGCGAGAACTTGATGGCATTGGTTATCAGCTCGCGAATCACTTTCACGATTCGCGCCTCATCTGCGAGGACCCGCTCCTGTTCGGCTTCGATGTGGAACTCAATGTGCGCGGTGGTGGCCGGGCCCTGTGCCTCGGTTTCCGCTTTTTTCAGAAGGTCGATTGCCTTCACGGGTTGGCAATCGAGAGCCAGCCTGCCCTTGTCGATGCTTTCGAAATCGAGGATGTCGTTTACGAGGTGAACAAGCCGGTCCACATTTCCGATGGCGACATCTAGCATCAGCTTTCGCTTGTCCGGCCGCTTGTCCAGCGCACCGGAAGAGATGAGCCCCATGGAAGCGCGGAGAGATGTAAGCGGGGTGCGCAGTTCGTGGCCCACGGTGGAGATGAATTCGTCCTTCATGCGTTCGAGGCGGCGACGCTCAGAGATGTCCTGAAAAGCTACGACCATGCCTGAAATACGACCTTCTTCAAGCAATGGGCTTGCGCTGTAGTCGACCGGTATGGAGATTCCATCCTGGCGCCAGAAGACCTCGTCGCGCATGCGGATGGAAGCCGACCTGTGCATAGCCTGCGTGATGGGGCTGGCGGCTTGCGAATAGGTTATGCCGGCAGGGTTGCTACGATAAACCGCCTGGTGCAGGTCGTGTCCGGTCAATTCTTCAGGAGTGGATGCGAGTATGCGGGCGGCAGCCTGATTGACGAATGTCATCCTCCCGTACAGGTCGACGCCGAAGATGCCGTCGCCCACCGACTCCAGGATCAACTCACGTTGGCGCGTCGCCAGGTGAAGAGCCTCTTCGGCCTCATGCTGTTCCGTGACGTCGATGCCGTGGTTGAGAATGAAGGGCTGTTCGCCAGGCAACTCCATACGGCGGCTGCGGAAGGCGATGCGGCGATAAACACCGTCGCCCCGGCGGAGGCGCAAGGAGCCCTGCCATTCTTCCCGTGTTTCAAGCTCGGCAAGTCCTCCCTGGAATGTTGCTGCGTCGTTCTCATCGAGAAGTTCTGAGACGGGTCGACCAATGAGGGTCTGGGCGCGGTAACCGAGGGTTTCGGCGGTGAATTCATTCAACGAGGAAAGCCGGCCGTCCATGGAGCAGGTGAAAAGGAAGCCGAGGCTGTTTTCCACCACTTGCTTATAGCGAGTCTGGCTTGAGAGCAGAGCCAACTCTGCCTCGCGCTGCTCGGTCATGTCCTGTCCGCTCACAATCAGGTATTGGATGGTGCCGGTGGGCCCGGCCAAAGGACGCAGCGTCCAACTTACGTGACGATTCCGCCCCGACTGGGTGTGCCAATCTGTTTCGTGCGGTCCGGAGACCAGTCCCGCGGTGACTTCGCGCAGCTTGTCAGCGGCCCATTCTCGCTGGGAAGGGTCAAGAACTTGATCCATGAACGGACGGCCCACCGCCTCTTCCTGGCTCAGTCCCGTTAACTGCATGCAGGGGTAATTGAGCCGCACCGTGCGGCCATTGATATCGAGCAGCGCCGCAACAAAGGGAATTGAGTCCAGCGTACCCGCAACGAAGCACCGTTCGGTGGCCAGCGCGCGCTCAGTCAGTTGCAGGGCTCGCTGCGCTCTCTCTTGTGCGCGCATGCGGGCATAGAGTTCCAGCCGCGTGACCACCTGGTGCGCAAGAATCTCCAAAAGGGTTAGGTGTTCCTTGCTGAACCGGTCAGGGTCACGGGCCAGAATCGCCAAGGTGCCGGCAAATTGCTGAGAGCCAACATTGAGTGGGGTTCCGGCGTAGGACCTGCAGGGCCTGCCCCCGAGCGGCCAGATTCCGTCGCGAGGGAATCTGGGATCTTTGGCGGCATCCCGAATGAGCATGGGTTCGCCGGTTTCCAGCATTACATGGCAACCGGTTGTGGTTCGCGATTGCTCCGGTGCTTCGAATCCAAAGCGCGACTTATACCAGAGGCGTTTGGAGTCCATCCAGCCTGTGTACGCGTAATCGGCGCCACAGAGCACCGCGGCAAGGCCAACCAATTCATCCAATGCAGGATCGAGGCTGCGGTCAAAGATATCGAATCCTACCTTTAGGGAGGGATCGACTGGCTCTCCGGGTTTTCTTTCCTGCATCGCGGACATCACGCAAAGTCACCCAACCTACAGTATCGGGCAGCCAGTGTGCGATCCTTCTGCAACAATCGGTGTAGCATTTCGATTTGGTAATTACAACTTAAGTAACTCAAAAAACATGCTTAGATACGATTTTGGCGTTACCGAAGAGAGCGAATTTATTACCCATTTCGCTCACCAAAACCGGCCTAGTTTGCGGTAGGCAGCTTGCAGCAATCGCCCGCGTTTGCAGGCTCGTTGCTTCCCGCATCGAGAACCACTTTCCAGTTGCCGTCGGGCTGCTTCCGCCAGATGGTCATGTATCGCCCACTGGTGGTGACAGGGTTCCCGTTTGCATCCTTGCTGTGTCCCTCGAAGTGACCCCACGTATAGCCCATATCATCGGAGGGACCCATCGCCGCGTCGGTTGGAGTCCAAGTAAGCTGGTAGTTCTTGGGCGACCAGTTTGCCGACTTTGCAATTGCAACCTTCCCCACCACGGGCGCTTCGCCGTTGCCCAGTGCAACGCCGTCCTCGGCAAACCAGTCTGCGAAGGCTGCGCCGCCGCGTTCGAGCACATCCTTGGCAAAGCGTGCTTCGAGTTCGAAGAGTAGTATCTTGCCCGGCTTAACTGTCGGATCTGTCAGCGGGTTAGCGGCATTTGCAGGCGCACTGCCAGGTTCCGGTAGCTGGCCATAAATCGTCGCTGCCGCTCCTATCATCAACATTCCCAATAAAATCCGTTTCCAACTCGCGTGCACGATGAATCCTCCCCCAACGATCGTCTTCATCGCAATCGTACAACCACGGAATCCCCGCAGGAACCCGCCGGGAGTTTGCTACAGCTCTAAGAACTTTGCTACAGCTCTAAGAACCTTGAGAGTCTGAATCCGTCAAAAGATTCACGCGTGACCGAAACGCGGCATTGGTATACTTTAAGGATGTTTCGCTTTCGCTGCGAGCGGTAAGCCCGTAAGCCTTGAGTCTGGCAGCGTTTTTGGGGGAGACCCGGCAATATCCCGGGGGAAGGAAATAGATGGGGACATTGCTGGAGTCCATCCACTCACCTGCAGACCTGAAGCGCATGAGTTACGCGCAGATGGGCGACTTGGCGGGCGAGATACGCGAATATTTGATCCAAACACTGTCGAAGACCGGCGGTCATCTGGGCCCGAATCTGGGTGTAGTCGAGCTGACACTGGCCATCCACACCGTCTTCAATACCCCTGAGGACAAGCTTCTCTTTGACGTCAGCCACCAGGCCTACATCCACAAGATCCTTACCGGACGTCTCGATCGCTTTGCCACCATCCGGCAGCCGGGTGGGCTCAACGGATTCATGCTGCGCACTGAAAGCGAGCACGATTGCTACGGAGCAGGACATGCCGGAACGGCGCTTTCCGCCGCTCTGGGCATGGCCGTGGCCCGCGATCTCTCAGGTGGCAAGGAGCACGTCATCGCCGTAGCCGGTGACGCAGCCTTTACTAACGGAGTCTCCTTCGAAGCGCTCAACAACATTGCCGACCAGACCAAGCGGCTCATTATTGTTCTCAACGACAACGAGTGGTCGATTGACCGCAACGTGGGCGCAATTGCGCGGTACTTTCACCGCGTGGTCACCAACGAGCACTACAAGAATCTCCACGACCAAGCACATCGCATTCTGGAGCGCTTTGGCGGCAAGACGGCTCTCACCGTGGCGCGCCGCGCTGAAGAAGCAGCCAAGGGGATGCTGTGGCCCTCAATGCTGTTTGAGGAGTTTGGCCTGCAGTACTTTGGGCCCATCGACGGCCACAATCTGCCTTTGCTGATTGAGACATTCAAGTTCCTTAAGAGCGCTGATCATCCGGTGCTGCTGCATGTGCTTACGCAAAAGGGGCGAGGGTTTCAACCTGCACTTGACGGGCAAAAGAAGTTCCACGGCCTTGGACCTTACGATCCGGAGACTGGAAAAACGAAGCCTGCCGGGCAACTTACATACGCCGAGGTTTTTGCCAACACGCTGGTGAACCTTGCGACGGACGACCCGCACATTGTGGCGATCACAGCGGCCATGCCGAACGGCACGGGCCTCGACCTGTTCCGCCCTCACCATCCCAATCGCTACTTCGATGTGGGCATTGCTGAGGAACATGCGGTTGTCTTCGCTGCCGGCATGGCTACGCAGGGTTATCGGCCGGTCTGCGCTATTTATTCAACGTTCCTGCAGCGCGCATTCGATCCGATCGTGCATGATGTCTGCCTGCAAAAGCTGCCCGTGGTCTTCTGCATGGATCGCGCCGGTCTGTCGGGGGACGACGGCCCCACACATCACGGGCTCTTTGATATTGCGTATCTGCGCGGCATTCCAGAGATCGTGCTGATGGCTCCCAAAGACGAAGACGAGCTGGCGGACATGCTGAAGACCGCAGTTGAGCTTCCGGGACCGAGCGCAATCCGTTATCCGCGCGGACTGGTTGCCGGCGTGGCCCGCAAGCCGGAGCCGCAAGTGATTCCTGTCGGCAAGTCTGAAGTGATTCAGGACGGGCGCGATGTGGCGATTCTCCCTCTTGGCACGATGCTGCCCCTTGCAAAAGAACTGGGTGCGCGCCTCGAGCGGCAGGGTTACTCTGCCGCCATCGTCAATCCGCGCTTCGTCAAGCCTCTCGACCGCGAAATGCTCGAGCAATATGCGGGGCGCGTCGCTGCTTTTGTCACGTTTGAAGACCACGTGAAGATGGGCGGGTTTGGCTCGGCCGTGATTGAGGCTCTGGAAGAAATGGGTCGCGCAGTTCCGGTGGTCCGTATCGGCTGGCCTGATCAGTTCATCGAGCATGGGAAGATTGACGATCTTCGCGCAAAGTACGGGCTGACGGTGGAGGATGCGTTGGCCCAGGTGCTTCCTTTACTGGTGCGACGGATGCGACCTACGCTGGTTGCCAGTTAGCACTCCTTGCATTTCGGGAAGTAGCTTGAGGAGAGCCCATTCACTTAAATGTAACTGACGGTTAGGCGACAAACTGCCAAGAATGTTTCTTTTGAACGCGCACGCTGTGCATGCCAGGAGGTTGCGCATCGTCTAACAAAGACTCCCGAATGCTGACTCAACTTCAATGCCCCTAATAGACTCTGACGTACAGGGAAGCGCGTCAGTTCGTTAGTCTGAAGCTCACAATTACCGTGATATCCGTTACAACTGGATCAGTCCCGCACATTGCTGGCTTGAACTTCCAGCCTTTTAGAGTTTCCAAGGTGGCGTCATCCATTGAACGCAATGCGCGGCCCACGAGCCGGATGTTTGCGACCGATCCGTCGGTAAGAACGGTCATGGCGACAGTTGAGTCGCCCATGATTCCACTCATGCTTGCGGGTTTCGGGTAGGTGGGATCGGGTGTCTTTATCGGGATTGCGTGTTTCAGGCCGTTGCACTCGCGGCGGGAAATGGCCCCTTGCGGCGGAGTGAGCAAGGATGGGTCGAACGTGGCTACAACGAGATTGATTACATTGGCCGCAATTACTTTGCTGCCATCTACCAGTAGTTCGAGCCTACGGGGGAAACGGTGCGTGCCAAAGTCGAAGTAGTCGTTGAACTGTTCCCGCCTCTTTTCGTCAGGAACGTCCTGCCACTCATCAACTACTATCTCGTTTGAGGCTCCGCTAAGACAGATTTCGTGTGGGCTGTCCTTTGGAAAGTCCGTGCGAGTCGCTTGAATGCAATTGAGTTCGACTCCGCTCTCGTTCCTGCGCCTCTCTCGTTTCGCAGCGAGGTTTTCAGAGCCGGCACCAAAGCTGAGAAGGTTGATGAGATTTACGACAGGCATCGGCGTAAAATCCGCGTTCCGCTTCGTGTAATGCCACTCGCCGTCCTTGACCTCAACTTGCTGATAGTCGCCAAGGACTACGCTCCTCCACCATTGATCCTTTTTCTCCCATTTGAGGCTTAGATGCCCCCGAGTGGGAATGTTGAGCTGCGCAATAAAGTCGACGTCAAGCTGAAATGGTCCAGATTCATCGCTCGACAGATCGGCTCGCCTGTTCGCAACAATAAGCGACTGTTGAAACGCTGGATCTACGCTGGCCAAAGCCGGATTGAGATAGCACAACGCTATTGCAGCTACTAATGTGAGCTTTTTCATGGGATGCTTGAAATAGTAACGCAACCTGCGTCACTCAAAGTCTCCGATGCCTCACGTATGGAGCGCGGAGCTACGAGATTTCGTATTTTGACCGTATCACCGTCTACACGGAAATGACCAATTGATCAACGCCGGTTGACATTGCCGGTGTCGTAACGGTATGGCGGCTCTCGCGCTGTGACAAGGCGCAACCGCAGATCTTTCGACTACGCTGCGCTCCGCTCAAGATGACAGTGTTTTGGGAGTTGGCACGGGTCACTGAACAACCCGAGAGCCCCTTATGCAATCAGTGGATGTTCATGCGATTGCATTGCATTCCGCCTCGTTGGAGCCTTCGCCCGAAATCACTGTGCGACAATCCTCAGCAGACCTGTTTTCTTATGCGACATCTTTCTATTGCCTTGGGTTCGATGGCTGGCGCGGTTGGAATTGCTGGCATGATTGGAATTGCAGGACTGGCGCTGATCGGCGTTCCTGTCCGGGGGCAGCCGCAAACTCCGGTCCTTCCTAAAACGCCTGTCTCTGTTCCACTTGTTCTGGCAGGGGGTACGATTGTCGACGTCACCGACTGGGGCCGCTCGGCACGGGATCAGCAGGACGCCATCGTCATTGTGCGCGACGGTCGCATCACCGATGTAGGGCCGCGCGGAGCCGTGACCATTCCAAAAGGCGCTCGCGTCATTGACTGTACTGGGAAGTACCTCATCCCTGGCCTGGTGGATGGTTTTGCCGGAATGAACTCGCAGGGGCAGGCCAATGCGAATCTCTACATGGGTGTTACGTCTGTAGTGGTTCGCGGTGACGAGCAACATGGGCCAATCGACTTTGCAGCCTCGCCGAGTCCTCATCTTTACGTGATTGATTCCATCGGCACGACGGACAACTGGAGCCTTTTGGCGAGGCGTCCTGAGTGGGCCGCCAAATTATATGAAAGTCTGCATCCCGCTGAGCTGAGTCCCGAAGATACAGCGCGGCAACTCGCCGATACGGCCAAGATGGGGACGCGCGTGCTGTGGTTGGGTCAGGACCTGACCGCGGTCAATACGCAGTGGATCATCGTACACGCCCACCAGATGGGCCTTGTCACCTACGGGGAGTTCATTTCCACTCCGTACAGTGTGGGCATTGAAGATGGCGTTGACGTGCTGCTGCACATGGGACGCTATGAGCTGGGCGTGATTCCGGATGAATTGCAACGCCCGCTGGTCGATAACCCGCTGGGGCCGTCCGCGAGTACCGCCTACGACTATTCCGAGCGCCTGCCGCCCACGAGCGTACACTGGGGCACCTATTCGAAGTTCATTGCCGCGCACCATGCCGCGCTGATGCCCACACTCAGTCTCTCTTACCTTGATTTGCCTGGACATCGCAACCTGTGGAAGGAGCCGGCCGCTGAGCTGCTCGATCCTTCGCACATGTATCTGCCCTCGGATCGCGCGACCGGCGAAACCATTTATCCGCTTCCTACCTGGGCTCGCCGTATGCCTTCGATGGCGCAGCGCTACCTGCTGGAGAGCCAGCGGAAAAAAGCGGATCAGGCTGCCCTGCGGTTATGGCACATCAATCAAATCATCTTTGCGGCGTACCCCCACTACCTGGCCGCCTCGGGTGCGTCGTCGATGGGAACCATGGCGGGCATCTCCATGCACACCGAACTTGAGATGCTGGTGCGGCTGGGGCTCTCCGCGCGTGAGGCACTTGCCGCGGCCACCAATAATTATTCGCTGCAGTTTGGCTGGAACGAGCTGGGGCAGATCACTCCCGGGCGGCGCGCTGACATTGTTGTTCTTGATGCCGACCCGAGTGTGAACATTTGGAATGTGCGGCGCATCTCAGGGTTGGTGGTGGACGGCAATGTCATGGATCGCGATGGACTTCTTAATTTGAAGAAGTGAAGGATAACGAAGTGAGAGCAGAAGAAGTGAAGGTCCTGCTTTAGCGGCACTGTTCCGCGAGGCGGAACACTGTCGCCATGATCTCCGGCAGGCGCTTCTTGCGATGCGCGAAAGACTCGGCAAGATCGTGGCGCACAAATCTGCTGCCCAGACTACCGAGAGGGCCGAAGGGCATAGCAAAGTCGATGGTATCGGTAACCAGCGTTCCCCAGTGGCCTCGGCGCACCTCGGGCCGAATTGTGTGGCGATGATGGAATTCTTTGAACGGCCCTTCAATCTGCTCGTCGCAGAAGTGGCTGTTCCATTCGAATTCCGTGATGCGCACACGCCATTGCACTCGCATCGGCAGCCAAGAAAGAGGCAAGAAGCTGACCAGAATATCTGACCCCGCTCCCGCTGGATTGACCGGGAGCTTCCGAATCGCTTCTGAGGTGGCGGGCCGAACCGGCGGCGCGTGCAAATCTGACTCCTCGATGCGCACCTCCAAGCGCGGCGGCATCAGCAGCGGAAGGTTCGACGGGTCTGCGAAGAATGCGAAGACCAGATCCGCGGGAAACGGGACCCAGTGGCTCACTTCGAATTGAGGCTCCATAGTCTTTTGGTCGACGTACCGCAGATTTGGGATGAATCGGCTATTGGATGTCGAAACTGTGGTGACGAGGGTTATCGACTTGCGACTTCATTAGCGTCCCTCACGGGTTTTGGATGCGCCTTGTTGTTTTTTGGATGACAGATGTTGAGGCCTGCCATCCGGCTTTGGTTTTGGAGATAAATTACTAGTTCGGAAGCAGAGCAGAGTCGACTACGTGGATTGCGCCGTTGGACTGGTAGACATCGGCGATGGTCACAACCGTTGTGCCGCCTCTTTCGTAGGTGAGAATGACTCTTCCGCCTTGCGGCGACGCGATTAGCATAACACCTGAGACAGTCTTAAGCTGCGCTTTTCCGCCGCTTTTCTTAATCACGCCGACCGGGTCCCAGGAGCTGACCTTACCGGCAACCACGTGATAGGTGAGAATCCTTACGAGCTGGTCCTTGTTCTCCGGCTTCAGTAACGTGTCCACGGTGCCTGCGGGAAGTTTGGCAAAGGCTTTGTTGGTGGGCGCAAAGACCGTGAATGGCCCAGCACCCTCCAGCGTGTCACCAGCCCGGCTGCCTTCACAGCGGCCACCAGCGTTGTGTGGTCCTGCGAGTTGGCCGTGTTCTGTGCGATGTTTTTGGTTGGATACATAGCGGCGCCGCCTACTTCGGGGTCCTTCTGGGCCAGTACCGTTGCGGCGGAAAAGGTAATTGTTGCGGTCACGATTGCGGCCAGGAGAGTCTTGCTGAAGCGAAACATGAGATGAGCAACCTCGGGTAGGAAATTGACTACACTCCCATAACGTGCCAGCTCTTCTTTTGGATTCGCGTCATCAAATCACAAATCGACCGGATCAACAGATTGCCGTCCCCTTATCCGTACGATGCAAACTCTTGAATTGGGAGTCGCGCGCCACTGCGTTTTCGACCCGGCCTTAGCAGAACCCCGGTCCATCGGTTAACGTAAAAAGAAGCAGCCATATTCAAACCGACCGTGGAAGGCCATGACCGAATCTGCAACCCAAGCCCCCTCAACCCATCCACGGCACAATAAAGGGCTCATTCTTATTGCGGCCTACAAGATCCTTCAGGCTCTGCTCTTCATCGCTCTCGGTGTAGGCGCGCTGCATCTGCTGCATAAGGACATTGAAGATGAACTGACCAAGCTGATTGACCATCTGCGATTCAACCCTGAATCGAGGCTGGTCAACTTTGTCCTTGAGAAGGCCTCGAACATCGACGATCATATGCTGCGCCAGTTCAGCGCGGTTCTCTTCGGCTACGCGGGGCTCGGCATGCTTGAGGGGATAGGCCTTTATCTGGAGAAGGGTTGGGCCGAGTACCTCACGCTGTTCATCACAGCCTCGTTCCTGCCCTGGGAGATCTTCGAGGTCATGCACAAGCTTACGTGGATGAGAGCTGGATTGCTGGTGCTCAACGCCTTGGTCCTTGTGTATTTGCTGAAGGTGGTCGCTGATCGGATGCGTGCGCGGACTCCTTCGCAACCGGCTTAGACGAAGCATTCTGAGTTCGGAAATAGCCAGCTGAGGGTCTGATTGGGCAGATGTTTCGCTTTTTGTTCGCCTATCATGAGTCGCAAGTTCTGTCCAGATAGAGACTCAAACTCATAAACACTACATCTTGTGGTGGTTGATTTTTCTTAGTCTATTAGCAGAGATTCTCACAAACCCACAGATGTCGCCCAGTTTTCAACCGGATTTTCCGTTATGAAAGCGGGGGAATAAAGGTTAGTATCGTCCTGTTGGTGGTCGAAAGTGGAGTCGAGTGGAGTGAATCAAGCCACTCGATGCTCTTTCAAAGCAAGTCTAACCCAGTTTCCGTGTTGTTTCGCACAATCTGGCTCCGGAACGACCCAAGGAACCAGCGCAGACAACGGACGTGAACCTGGGAGTAGGGAGCCAGACGTGGGGCGGGAACCGAATCCGACGCGGAAGGCAATGAGGCAAGGCAATGTTTCGCGGAAATCATCCGGCCAAGGTCGACGAAAAGGGGAGGCTCAAACTCCCGGCTGCTTTCAAGCAGTTGCTGGATGCTGCAAACGTCACGCAGTTTTACATCACGTCCACGGATGGCAAGAGCGCCGAGGTCTGGCCTCTTCCGGAGTGGGAGAAGCGCGAACAGCAGTTGGCGGAGTTCAGTACCCTTGACCCCGCCGTGGACAAGTACCTTGACCTGACCAGCTACTACGGTCAGCAGGTAGAAATCGATAACCAGGCGCGCGTCACTCTGCCGCAGATTCTGCGCGGCACGGCCACCCTGGATGCAGAGGTTACGGTGTTCGGCAAGTTGACTTACCTGGAAGTGCGGAACCGGGAGATCTACGAGAAAGAGCTTCCGGATAAGACCATGACCGAGGAAAATCGCCAGGCGTTGGCAGCGGTTTTCAAGCGGCGCAGTTGAATCACCTACCCCTCAGGGGGGACGCATGACGAAGACAAATGATCGCCATGTGCCTGTTCTTTTCCAACCAGCGATTGATTTTTTGAGAGTGCGCGCAAGAGGCACCTACGTCGATTGCACCCTCGGACTCGCAGGTCACGCCGAAGGGGTTCTTCGATTATTGGGACCCGAAGGACACCTGATCGGATTCGACCGGGACCAGGAGGCTCTGGAACTGGCGAGGACCCGGCTGGACCGGGTCAGAGAAGAGATCGGCAGCCATGCGGCCAAGGTTACGTTGATCGGCGAAGCGTTCAGTACCATCGCGGGGCACGTGCAGCCGGGTTCAATAGATGGCCTGCTGGCCGACTTTGGTGTAAGCAGCCTGCAGTTCGACGAGGCGCACAGAGGATTTAGTTTTCAGGCGGACGGGCCATTGGACATGCGAATGGATACGCGTTCAAGTCCGACCGCCGCACAAGTGGTAAATGAGGCTGACGAGCGAGAGCTTGCAGACCTCATTTACGAATACGGAGACGAAAGGAGGTCGCGGAGAATCGCCAGAGCCATTGTGCGGGGGCGGCCGGTGACAACAACGGGGCAACTTGCCCGGATTGTCGCCCAAGCCGCTCCTCCAATGAAAGGGGCAATGAAAGGTGCAATGAAACAAGGGCACATTCATCCGGCGACGAGGACTTTTCAAGCACTTCGTATTTACGTAAATCGCGAGTTGGACGAGATCAAGGCTCTGTTTGAGGCCGCACCGAAGTTGCTTAAGCCCTCCGCCCGGCTGGTGGTCATCAGTTTTCACTCCTTGGAAGATCGCATTGCCAAGGACAGTCTGCGGGAAGGTGCGCAGAAGGGCATCTGGGAGATTTTGACCAGGAAGCCTGTAATCGCGGATGAAGAAGAAACCGATCGCAACCCCCGCTCGCGCAGCGCGAAGCTGAGAGCGGCGGAAAGACAGTGAGCAAGGAGTAAAACCATGGCGGCATGCACTACAACCTATTTCGAAGCTGGACGCGGTTGGAGCGCACGCGTAGCCGAGCGCAACGCCGAGCTTCTGGCTCAACAGGCCCAGCGCCGGCGCGGCGTGCGCACACCTGAGTTCCACTTTCCCCGGCACTTCGACAACTCGCGCCTGGTCAAGGCACCGGATCCCGTGCGTGTCCGCGAGATGCGCATCTTCTCCGCTGCGGTCGCCGTGCTTTTCTCACTGGTCATGATCTATGGCTTGCAGCACTTCTACGCCATTGAAGGCGGCTATCGCGTCGAATCGGAAAAGCAGATTCGCGACCAGTTGCGTGAAGAGAATCGCCAGTTGCGGCTATCCGAGGCGCAGCTTACGCAGCCCGGGCGCATTGATTTGATGGCCCGCCAGCTTGGTCTTCAGGAGCCGCAGCCCGGCCAGGTCGTTCATCCTTTGGCTCACGCCGACGCTGCTGCTCCGGCTCTTGCTCAGGTCACTCCTCCAGCGCCTCCTGCGCAGTAAGCGGCGCCGGCGTGGACTACTCACCGGAGCGCTTCACCATGCAGGCAGCCATTCGCGCCACCCGAAACCGTACCAACCCGACGCGCGCCGTGCCTCTCAAGCGGGCGCGCTTCTGGTTGATCAGCCTCTTTTTTCTGGTGTGGACCTTCGCGATTACCGGTCGCCTGTTTTGGTTGCAGGTTGTCCGCCACAAGGAGTTCGTGGAGCGCGCTGAAAAGCAGCAACAGCGCACCTTTGAGGTGGCTCCGCGCCGTGGCGTGCTATACGACCGCAATCTGCGCGAACTGGCCATGACGGTGCAGGTCGATTCCATTTATGCCGTGCCCGTGGAGATCGAGGACAAGAAGGCCGCTGCCCATGCATTGGCCGCCATCGTGCACACCGATCCTGACGACGCTCAGACCAGCGAGCAGCAGATTGCCGAGCGCCTCGACAACGGTCGCAGCTTCGCCTGGATTGCGCGACGCGTTACGCCGGAGACTGCCGCGCGCGTCCGGGATCTTATCAAGTCCGGCAGCCTCAAGGGCATCTATTTTCAGAACGAGTTTCAGCGCTTCTACCCAGATAACCAGATTGCCGCACAGGTGCTCGGCTATGTGGGTGCGGACGATACCGGCCTCGGAGGGCTCGAGCTGAAATTCGAGCCGCAATTGCACGGTGTTCCGGGGCGCGTGTATACCGCTCTCGATGCGCGTCGCCATGTGCGCGGGTCCACTGAACACGAGCCGGAGCCGGGACTCAACATGGTGCTGACCATCGACGAGAACATTCAGTTCATGGCCGAACGGGCGCTCGATCACGCCATGGAAACGACTCATGCGGACAGCGGGACGGTGGTAGTGCAGGACGTGCACAGTGGGCAGATCCTGGCGCTCGCGATCCGGCCAACTTTCAATCCGAACGTCGCCCGTAAGACCACGCAGGTTCTGCTGAAGAACCACGCGGTCAGCGATGTCTACGAGCCGGGGTCGGTCTTCAAACTGGTCACGTACTCGGCTGCTCTCGAGCAGCACGTCACTTCACCGGACGACATGATCGACTGCCAGGGTGGACAAATGCAGCTGCCCGGCCGCGTGATTCACGACGACAAGGCAGACCACTATGGCGTCATTACCGTGCACGAGGCGCTTGAGCACTCCAGCGACGTAGCCGCCGTGAAACTGGCGCAGAAAGTCGGGCAGGACAAGTTCTACGAGTATATTCGCAGCTTCGGATTTGGTCAGCGCACAGGCACGGAATTGCCAGGCGAGACGCGTGGCCTGTTGCAGCCTGTGAAACGCTGGGGCGCAACGTCGTATGCATCCATCGCCATTGGCCAGGAGGTTGGTGTAACTCCGCTGCAACTGGTGTCGATGGTTTCCACCATCGCCAACGGAGGAACCTACCTGCCGCCGCATGTACTGATGTCGGGGCTGGTCGATGCAGCCTCGCAAAAGTCCGCAGGGTCGCTGGTGGCTTCGCCCTTTAAGCTCGGCGGTGAGTTGCCCAACCCCCTTCCGCCTGGCGCGCACCGGGTCATCTCCGAGATGACGGCGGCCCAGATGCGCAAGATGATGGAAGGCGTGGTGCTTTACGGCACCGGTAAGCCGGCGCAGCTCAACGGCTACTCCTCCGGGGGAAAGACAGGCACAGCGCAGAAGATTGATCCGGCGACGCACACCTATTCCAAGTCCATGCATATCGCTTCGTTCGCCGGCATAGCGCCGGTTAACAATCCAGTCATCTCGGTTGCGGTGGTTATGGACAATCCGAAGGGCGCTTCGTATTACGGCACAGCGGTTTCCGCGCCTGTGTTTGCTGAAGTAGCGCAGCAGGTCCTCGAGTATCTCGGCGTCTCACACGATATCGATGTGCGTCCGCTGCGTCCGTCCAAAGACAAGACTCCAACCATGATTGTGGAAGACGATCGCGAGGAGAATACCGGTGATATTAATGCCCTGTATGCCGCGGTCAACGATCTGCCCAGCGACGACCCCTTGCGCGCCAGCGCGAATCAGCCTGCTACGTCGTCCCATGACAGCGCACAGCCGGCAAAGCAATCAGCGAGTCAGCCGTCAAGATCGGCCGCTGGAAGCAAAGCCGAATCGATTGCGCCCTCAACTGCTCAGCAAGCGAAAGCACTCGCTCAACAGACCACGGCAGTCACCGTAGATGAGAGCAGGCGCCTTCAAGTTCCATCGCTACTCGGCCTTTCCGTGCGCAAAGTGATTGAGCAGGCCTCCGCTGCTGGGCTTGCCGTGCAAATCACCGGCAATGGCACTGTGCGCGAGCAAGCTCCCACGGCCGGCACTATGGTCACACCGGGAACGCAGATCGTGGTTCGCTGCGGGCGCTAGAGCCCCTCCGGCCAACGGTCCGTTCCCTCCAGAGATTCTCCTGTTTCGAGCAGGCTTTTCAAGCTGGCGAGAATGTGCGGCCATCCTTGGGAAACCTTGTTCACCAAGATTGAATTTGGCTTGTCCATCGTGTGCGTCACAGTCAGCTTTACTGACGAGCCCATCGGTTCCAGCTGGTAAGTCATTCGCGAGAAACCCTCCGCGGTCATCTCTGGAAACAAGTGGTTCTGCCACTTGAGCACCAGCTTGCGCGGTGGATCGATTTCGACGACTTCGCCGGCGTCCGCGACGCGGCCGTCGGGAGCCATCATCTTCCACGAAGCACCGGGCTTCCACTCGCACTCCTGCACGGTGCCCACCCAGAACTTGCGCGTAAATTCCGGCTCAGTCAAAGCCTGCCAAAGTTTCTCTGGTGTGGTACGGATATAGGTGACATACACAAACTCCGATTCAGCCATTGTCTTCTCCTTCCAGTTTGTTTTTGAGTTCTCCGAGGGCGCGCAGCCGTCCCCGCTCGTATTTGCCAATCCAGCGTTCGGTAATTTCATGGATTGGCATTGGATTCAGGTAGTGCAGTTTCTCGCGGCCCCGGCGGATCGTGACCACCAGCGTTGCCTCTTCCAGCAGTTTCAAGTGCTTCGTCACTGCCTGCCGCGTCATGTCCAAGTGTTCGCAAAGCTGGCCCAAGGTCTGCCCGTTGCCGGCCCGCAGCCGGTCGAGCAACAATCGGCGTTCCGGAGCAGCGAGTGCTTTGAAGACCTTGTCGACATCTGCGCTCATCGTGGCCATAATAGGCAACCATTTAGTTGCATGTCAAGTGGAAATATGACTTCCGCGTGGGGCGTGGGCAGGACTGCAGCGCTTACACTTTTTGAGACCACATAGCTTGGGTCATACTGGAGATCGCACAAGCAACTGGAGTGATCGAAGATGTTGCCAAATTTGCGCAAAGCGTTGAAGCAAGCTGGCGATCCGGCCCGCGCCCCGGCGATGCAGGCATACATGAAGTCGACAATGCCGTATCACGGCGTGTCGACACCCTTGTTTCGAAGAGTATGCAAAGCGGCGTTTGCAGATGTTGAGTTTGCGACGGCGACGGAATGGCAAACGCAGGTGCTGGAGATTTGGCGAGGCGCGCATTTTCGCGAAGAGAGATACGCTGCCTTGTATCTGGCGGGCGACAAACGCACGCTGGCTTTTCAAACTCCAGCCGCAATGAAGATGTATGAAGAACTGATCGTCACTGGTGCGTGGTGGGATTACGTCGACGACATCGCATCGCATCGTGTGGGGCCAATCCTCAGGGATTTTCCGGCACCCATGGGGCGCAAGATGTTGGCATGGAGCAAGTCGACGAATCTATGGAAGCGGCGCGCATCGATCATTTGCCAGCTCGGATTCAAGGGCAAAACTGATTTGGATCTGCTCTATGCTTGCATTGAGCCTTCGCTTGATTCTCGTGAGTTTTTTCTGCGGAAGGCGATTGGCTGGGCGTTGCGCCAATACGCCTGGACTGACGCTGCCGAGATACATAGGTATGTCCGGCTCAACCGCGGACGGCTTAGTGCGTTGAGTTGCCGCGAGGCGTTGAAGAATATTGGATGAAGGGTGCGCTCCATAGCTGTTCGAATAAGGTTTTCCGTTCCTCATCCATGCGTGCATCTTACCCCAGTTCCGCTCCGGCGACACATCACTGACAACGAATGTGACGCCGTCGGAGTCACTCAATACGTCGTCTCGTCCGGTTCCGGAAGAGCAATCGCGCCGGAATTGATATGTGGGCGAGGCTTGACGGGCTTGCCAGCGTGCGCATCGGGGGCGCCGGGCGATGAGGAGCCTTCACTAGGGCGGGCTTCCGGCAAAGCGCTGGTCAGGAGGCCTTGCAGTTTCTGGATTGTTTCCATGTCCGCTTCGAGGTACGCCTTCGCATATTCTCGCACGAAGTCCTCGACGGGAAATCCGCGTAAGTCGCGCTTCAGATCGTCATAGATGGCTTTTCTTTCTTCTCCCATGCGAGCATGTTAGCGCTAGTTCGAATCGTTTGCGGCCCGGCAATCTACAATGGTCCACGAGATGAAGTGGAACGAATTAGCTGAAGAAGTGATAGCGGTTGGAGCCGGTGGTGACTCCGCCGAGTCGATTGCCGGGATCGAATACGACTCACGCAAAGTTGGCCCTGGCTCCGTATTTGTCGCTATGAAGGGCGGCTCTACCGACGGCAACCGTTACCTTGAGAAGGCCATCGGCGCCGGCGCGCTCGGCATCATTACCGACTCAGCGCAGAAGTTCGATCACCTGCTCGTTTTCCAACCCGGGCTTGCTGTACTCGAAGTGGAACATGGGCGGCGGGCACTGGCGCAAGCGTCGGCGGCCTTCTTTGGTCACCCGGAGCGGAAACTCGCGGCAACAGGCATCACCGGGACCAACGGTAAAACTACCACGGCATTTCTGACTGAGGCGCTGCTCAACGCCGCGGCCCGTACGACTGTGCTGATCGGCACGATCGAGTGTCACGTCGCCGGTGAGGTGCGGCCATCGGTGCACACTACGCCCGAATCGCGCGATCTGTTTGAGTTGATGGCTGAGGGCGTTGCTCGAGGCGCTACCGAACTGGTGACCGAAGTTTCCAGTCATGCGCTCGACCAAGGGCGCGCTGCGGGCGTCAATTTCGATGTTGCGATCTTCACCAACCTCACTCGCGACCATCTCGATTATCACGGGACCATGGAGAACTACTTCGCTGCCAAGCGCCTGCTGTTTGACGGCACGGTCTATCCAGCGCCGCGTGTGGCTGTCATCAATGCGCATGACCCGCGGGCGGAAGAGCTTGCCACGGCTGCGCGCAGGGCTGGAGCGGAAGTGCGGGCATACGGGATCGGGCAGGGTGGCATAGGTCAGTGTGATTGGCGCGCGGCGAGCTATTCGCTTACTCCGGCAGGAGCAATACTCAATCTCGAAACTCCGGCAGGCTCGGCTCAAGTTGCGTCGCGTCTCGCGGGAGAGGTCAACATTCTCAACCTTCTGGCTGCGTTTACTGCGGCTCATGCGCGCGGCGTTTCCTTCGAGGCCCTCGTCAAGGCTGTTTCGAAACTCAGGCCGGTCCCCGGGCGCTTTCAGTCCGTCGATGCCGGTCAGCCATTTACCGTGATCGTGGACTACGCACACACGGACGACGCCTTGCGCAATCTCACCGCACTCGCCCGCCAAATGACTGCGCAAACCGGGAAGCGCGTTATTACCCTCTTTGGTTGCGGCGGGGACCGCGACCGTACCAAGCGTCCGAAGATGGCGCAGGCGGCTGCGGCGGGAAGCGACTTCGTGGTGGCGACCAGCGATAATCCACGTTCTGAAGATCCGCTGGCAATTCTGGGCGAAGTTGAACCCGGATTGAAGGCTGGGGGAACCCGATACACCATCGAGCCGGACCGCGCGGCTGCCATTCGTATCGCGCTCAAGGCCGCTGAGGCGGGGGATGTGGTTCTGATCGCCGGAAAAGGGCACGAGAAGGAACAGATTCTGGCCGACCGCACAATTCACTTCGATGACACTGAAACGGCACTTTCAGCGTTGCGCGAACTGGGGTACGTTAGAGAACAATGAAGCTCACGTTGGCAGAGGCGGCGATCGGCGCAGGTGCGGTGCTGGAAGCGCCGTCCAGCATTGCAAACGCCGGGTCCCTGCAGATTTCCGGCTACTCCATCGATTCGCGGACGGTCGCGCCGGGAGAGCTGTTTTTCGCGGTGCGCGGAGATCGACTCGACGGCCATGACTTTGTGGTTGCGGCTCTCGAGCACGGCGCCGTTGCTGCTCTCGTCTCCCGCGCACGCGTTGCTTCACTGCCTGATGCGGCCCTGGCCGCTCCACTGCTGATCGCGGAAGACCCGCTGATCGCGTTGCAGGCATTGGCCACGCAAGTCCGCCGTCAGTGGGGACGGCGTGTAGTGGCCATCACCGGCTCAGCCGGCAAAACGACCACCAAGGAAGCGGTGGCTGCGGCGCTGGGAGCAAAGTTCAATGTGCTCAAATCGCGCGGCAATCTGAATAACGGCTTCGGGCTGCCTTTGCAGCTTTTGCGGCTGGAGCCGGAGCACGAAATCGCTGTTGTGGAAATGGGCATGAATCACGCGGGCGAAATCGCCGCACTGGCGCGTATCGCAGCACCTGACTGGGGTGTGGTCACTAACGTAGGTACTGCGCACATTGAGAACTTTGCCGAGGGGCAGGCTGGCATTGCGCGCGCCAAGTTCGAACTCGTCGCCGCGCTGCCCGCTGCGGGCATCGCTTTCCTCAATTGCGACGATCCATACGTCTCGCAATTCGGTCGCGACTTCCTGGGACGGGTGGTCTACTTCGGCGCTGGGCCATGTGCCGATCCGCAATATATTGAGGGCTCCGAAGATATCAATGGTTTGCACGTGAAGTACCGTGCAGGCGACCGCGAGGGGCAGTTTACGCTGCATCTGCTTGGACTTCATAACGCATCGAATGCGATGGCTGGACTCGCCGTCGCTTTGGAAGCAGGAGTGCCTCTCGACGACGCAGTTGCGGCGCTTTCCATGCTTACCGCTGGCGACAGGCGCGGCGAAGTTCTGGAACTGAACGGTGCCACCATTCTGAATGACAGCTACAACTCGAACCCAGAGGCGCTGCGCTCAATGATTCGCACGCTTGCCGCGCGTCCGGCCAGCCGCCGCATTCTGGTGGCCGGCGAAATGCTTGAGCTGGGCGATCATGGGCCGGAACTGCACGTCGCCTGCGGACGCGCCGCCGCTGAGGCTGGTCTTGACCTCGTGGCTGGAGTGCAGGGAAACGCGGTGCATCTGGCCGCCACTGCTTGTGCACTCGGAGTCGGATCGCTCTTTTTGCCCGACGCGGAAGCGGCCGGCCATTGGCTACTGCAGACTTTGCGGCCCGGTGACGTGGTCTTGATCAAGGGCTCGCGCGGCGTACACCTTGAGCGCGCCATCGAGATTCTACGCAACAATGTCGCCTCCCCGGAGAACCAGTGACCCGAGCAAAACTGTCCGCCAGAATTGCGCTTGTTTTCGCGCTTGCTGTTGTTGCGTTACCTGTCGCATGCGACGGCTGCTACGACATGAGAGAGGAATACCAGCGCTGGAAGCAGGGAGACCGCAACGCATTCATCGACCCCGAAGGCTACAGAGCGTTCAACGCCGATCGCGGGCAAGCATTCGAAGACAAGCTAAAGCGCCAGGAGGCGGGGAAAATGTAGCCTTCGGCATCCACAGCCCGCCCCACCCCGTCCCTGTAAAATCAACATGAATCCAGCCTCATTTCGGCACTGGAGGCTCTTTGCTTTATTGGCTGCTCTACCAAAAGCTCTATCCGTTTTTTCACCCGTTCCGGATCTTCCGCTACCTCACTTTTCGCACTGCGTTTGCTTCGCTTACGGCGCTGCTCATCGCCATGTTCATTGGCCCCTGGGTTATCCAGAAGCTGCGCGAATTCCAGATTGGCCAATTCATCCGCGAAGACGGTCCGCAGTCGCACCTGAAAAAATCGGGCACGCCGACTATGGGTGGGGTGCTCATCGTCATTGCCATTCTGTTGCCAACGGTGCTGTGGTCTGACCCATCGAATCCCTTTGTATGGGTCACGGTATTTTCCACGCTTGCCTTCGGCGCTATCGGTTTTGCCGACGACTACATCAAGGTGGTGCAGCGCCGCAGCCTGGGCCTTACCGCGCGCGCCAAACTGTTTTGGCAGGGAATGGCCGGGACAGCTGTGGCCGTGACGCTGGTCGTGTTCAGTGAATTCAAATGGTTCTCCACAAGATTGACGGTCCCGTTCATCAAAAGCTGGCGTCCTGACCTGCTCTGGCACTGGTGGCCCGCCACGGTACCCCATCTGGAACTCCTTGCATTTTTGCCATTCATTGCGTTTGTCATCTTCGTGCTGATGGGCTCGTCCAACGCAGTCAACCTGACTGACGGCCTGGATGGCCTGGCCATCGGCTGTACGATCATCGCTGCGGGCGCTCTGGCCGTGCTGACCTACGTGAGCGGTCACGTAGTTTTTGCCGACTACCTGGAGTTGCAACGAATGCCAATGGTCGGCGAGCTCACGGTGTTCTGCGGATCCATGGTCGGCGCGTCGATCGGCTTTCTCTGGTATAACGCCCATCCAGCGGAGGTTTTCATGGGTGACGTCGGCTCGCTAGCTCTTGGCGGCGCCATCGGCACGGTCGCCATCATGATCCGCCAGGAACTTCTGCTCCCCTTCATCGGTGGCATCTTCATTCTTGAAGCCGTCTCGGTGGTGCTTCAGGTGGGCAGCTATAAACTCCGCAACGGAAAGCGTATCTTCAAAATGGCTCCGCTTCATCACCACTTCGAGCAGTTGGGCTGGAGTGAATCCAAAGTCATTGTTAGGTTCTGGATCTCCGCCCTGGTGTTTGCATTGTTTGCACTCACCACACTGAAACTCCGTTAGACAACCCCGCGCGGTGCGTTACGCGGTGCACAATTAGTAAGAGGCAGCGAGAGCCTGAAGGAAACACCTGGAATGATGGAATTGAAAGGCAAAAAAGTTCTGGTCGTGGGACTGGGGAAGTCCGGTCTGGCCGCGGCTTTGTTTCTTCGCCACCAAGGCGCTCAGGTCACTGTCTCCGACGTGCGCAGCGCCGAGGCCCTCGCCAAAGACATTCCCGCGTTGCTTGAGGAAGGCATCATGGTCGAGGCAGGCGGACATGGCCTGCTCACCTTCCGCCGACAGGACCTCATCGTGGTCAGCCCCGGAGTGCCGTTGAACACGCCGGAACTGGTGCAGGTCAAGAGCTTCGGCCTGCCGGTCATCGGCGAACTCGAACTGGCGGCCCGGTTTCTGAAGGGCAAGATGCTAGCCATCACCGGCTCTAACGGGAAAACCACGACTACCGCGCTGGTGGGCGAAATCCTTGAGAAGTCCGGCATTCCTACGCTTGTTGGCGGCAACATCGGCGTCCCGGTCGTTTCGCTGATCGACCAAAGTACGGATGAGACCTGGTCAGTGCTTGAGGTTTCGAGCTTCCAGCTTGAAAGCACCGACCAATTTCACCCCAGCATCGCGGTTATCCTAAACATCACGCCGGACCACCTTGACCGCCACGGAACATTTGAAAACTACGCACTGGCCAAGGAGCGCATCTTTGCTGCGCAGAATGCGGACGATTGTGTTGTGCTCAACGCCGACAATCCCCGCGCCGCACAGGCCGCAACGCGCTCTTCCGCGTCGGTTCATTGGTTTTCCATGGAGCATGCGGTGACGCAGGGCGCGTGGCTCGCCGACGGGTATGTGGTCTATCGTGACTCACCCGAAGCGCCGATGGAAAAGGTGATCTCTCTAAGCGCGATTCCCCTCAAGGGTGCGCACAACGTGGAGAACGTGCTGGCCGCGGTGTGCGCATCCCGCAAGGCTGGAGCTCCGGCGGAGGTAATCCGCAGCACCATCGAGAGCTTCCAGGCCGTTGAACATCGCCTAGAGTATGTTGCCACGATTAATGGCGTTGAGTATTACAACGACTCCAAGGCCACCAACGTCGACGCGACTCTCAAGGCTGTCGCCGCATTCCAATCCGGGATTCACCTGATCCTTGGGGGTAAGGACAAAGGTTCTGACTACACCTTGCTGTCCCCGCTCCTGCGTAGTCGGGTCCGATCCATTTACACCATCGGTTCCGCGGCAGCCAAGATCGAATCGCAGTTGCGCGGAGTTGTTTCCATTCACTCTTGCGAGACGCTTGAGAGTGCAGTCAGCGCCGCAGCCTCTGCAGCGCGCCCCGGCGAAGTGATACTGCTCGCCCCGGCCTGCTCCAGTTTTGACCAGTTTGAGAGCTACGAACATCGTGGCCGGATCTTCAAAGAACTCGTCACCGAACGGCGAAGTTGGAAAGCATGGCAAAACTCGTAGGCGTCGACAAGTGGATGTTCTTCACCACACTGCTGCTGGTGGTGGTAGGACTTGTCATGGTTTTTTCCGCCTCGGCCGTCGTTGCGCAGGAGCGGTTCAACTCGCCTTACACCTTCGTGGGCAAACAAGCCATCTGGGCGCTGGCAGGCGTGCTGATCATGCTGGTGCTCATGCACGTGGACTACACCGCATACAACTCGCCGCGGTTTATTTATTCTGTCCTCTGTGTTACCACGCTGCTGCTGGTGCTGGTTTTCTTCTTCCCCACGTCGCACAACACGCATCGCTGGATTCGCTTTGGCGGCTTTTTCACGCTGCAACCTTCTGAAATTGCCAAGCCTGTGCTCATTTTGTTTCTGGCATGGTTTCTTCACACGCGGCTTGACCTGATGCGCGACTGGAAGCACACTTTGCTGCGCGCCGCTGTCATGCCCGTGGTCTTCATTCTGCTCATTGTCAAGCAGCCTGATCTGGGCACGGCCCTGGTGCTTCTCGGTGTCACCGCCATGATGCTGCTGCTGGCCGGGATGGAATGGAAGTATCTCCTCTTTGGTTTGAGCGCCACGCTTCCTGGCCTGGCCGCGCTGCTCTTTATGGTGGCCTGGCGCCGCCAGCGCATGCTGGTCTTCCTCAATCCAGAGTCTGATCCGCAAGGGGCCGGCTTCCACATCAACCAGTCGCTCATCGCGGTCGGCACCGGCGGCCTCACGGGTCGCGGCTACATGGAGGGCGTGCAGAAGCTCTTCTATCTCCCCGAGGCGCACACCGACTTCATCTTCGCCAATATCGCCGAGGAGCTCGGTTTCATCGGGTCCATCCTCATCGTTTTGCTTTTCGTGGTGCTCGGCGTGCGCGGCCTCCGCGCCACATTTCGTTCCGAGGATCCTTTCGGTCGCCTGGTTGCATTCGGCATCACCACCACCATTCTCCTACAGGCATTTTTCAATATCAGCGTAGTGCTTTCCCTAGTCCCCACCAAAGGAATTCCGCTGCCGCTCATCTCCTTCGGCGGAACCTCGCTGTTCTGCACCCTCGCCAGCATAGGAATTCTGCTCAATATCACCAAGAAGGCCGACTAAGGACTGTTGGGTTGCGGATCTCTTTCCTGAAAGCTGGCCATTCAGGGCTTGCGGTTATTTCGGACCACAAAGGCGTTTTTCAGGACGGAATCGGAATCCGAACGATTTGCGATCCCACCCTTCCCGCAAAGGGCGCGGAAAGGATGGGGTACCCTCAAGGTTGGGTTGGGGTAAGTTCTCAAAAGACCGGAAGGGTGGCCACCTGCCACGTGCAGTCATTTGAAATCTCTTTCGCTGGTGATCTTCCAGAGGTTGTCCACCTTTGTCAGGGATAGCTCGGAGTGGGTCAGCCGCTCTGCTGCTCCGCTGGATTCCGTTGTCACCACTTGCTTCACGATCCTGAGAGTCACTTTGTCTGCCGTCTCATTCTCGTACGTCAAATTCTTGACTTTGAATAGGGACACGCGGTCAGCGTGAGAGTTGAACCAATTATTCCAATAGTCGCGTATGAATGCGTTCGTAACATTCTGAGTTAAGAAGAAATGGTCTACTTGTTCTGCATAGCATTTTGAAATGGCTGTTGGGTCGTTTGACTGATAAGCGGATGCCCAATTCTGAAGAGCCTGAGCAATCTGCTCGTGCGCCGTGTCCGCCTCAGAACCTGTGGTTACGTCCGCTGATGCAGTATTCAAATTTGCATTTTCGACTGGCACCTCAGTCTGACTGGCATCAACGGCTGGATTCGCTGGCGGGTCCTGAGTCGTAGACGCGGCGGGTTTGGAGTTTTCGGAGGCGGCTGGCGCTCGATCGTAACGGTACGCTGACACATCCGAAAATAGAAAGATGAAGTCAGGGGAGGCCACTTTCCCATCAAGGGTGAGGCTGCTCTCCTGAATGCAATCACCCTCGTGACTGGGAAAGAATCTCCCCGAGAACGCCACGAGTTGTCCCGGCTTCATCGCGGAGGCGGTCTGAAATACAGATGTGCCCGGCTCAATCAATGTGTGATCCTCAAAGTCAGAAAGGGAATTGTTCCACGTGGTGACGAGCACATCGGGTGCTATCGAGACTGCCAGCACGCCCTTCCCGTCACTGTTTGAATCAATCGTTTTGACAGTGCCGACCCAGTCGTGAACTTGAAGGGATGCCATCGCGGCGCACATTGCCTTATCCCTCGAACTCTTGACCCCGCCCTTTTGCATATCGTTTTGAGTTCCCCGTGCTTCATCTTGCGCGCTGGTCACAATGCTGATGAAGCTGACTTCGGAGCTAGGCAAAGTAGGATTCAGATTCTGTTGTTGTTCTTGACCCTCGTGCGCGGCCTGACTGCCATCGGATGTCGAGTGACTAGAGATGATCGCTATAACTGCCAGGATGAAACACACCAGCACTACACCAATAAAGATTTTCGGTCCTCTGGGGCGGGGGCGCTGGGGAACTAGCACAGGCGGAGCCACAGATTCGGACGCGGATATTGCTACGCCGCATTCCGGGCAATATCGCGAGCTAGTTTGCAGCGGGGCGCCGCAGCTATGACAAAAGGTGGCCATGACCAACCTTCATTTTGAATTTGCCACCAATCGTACATTAATTCAGACTGTTCTGCTGTGTAGATAAGAAAGTCTTATTGAATACCCAGCCCACCAGATCAAGCACCCCAGCCCGTGGCGGGTTCCCGCCCTTGATTGGCCCTTGAAATGGGTGCCACATCCTTCGCGCATTTTGCGAAAGGTGGGAGAGCAAGAACCTCAATCAGGTTTTCGTTAAACTCCGATCTCGATCAATGCCAAATCCCGTAGGCATCCGTTAACGGCAGATCGGTACCCGAAAGTCGGCATATCGCAACTGTCCACCAAATCACCCCACATCGGGTTGCCCAACCCACCGCAACCGCTGGCAGCCGATTCCCGCTCCCCGTACAATAATCACAGACCACTACACGCAAGAGAGGATTCCCGATGCCTGCCTACGAATACCTATGCGATGCCTGCTCATGCCGCTTCGAGCAGCGCCAGAAGATGTCCGATGCCGCCATCGAAACCTGCCCGCAGTGCGGCGGAAGAGTGAACAGGCTGATCAGCGGCGGCGCAGGTGCAATCACCAAAGGCAGTAGCCATCACCAGGCCGCTGTACCCGCGCCCTGCGAAGCCGGCGGTCCCTGCTGCGGCCAGGGCGGCGCATGTGGTAACGGCATGTTCTGCGAGAATTAGAGCACCGTTCGGCGGAGGATCTCCAGAGATCTATCTCCCGTAACGAAAGGCATGGCTTTGTCAGCACTCCGAGTTCTCATCGCCGGCGGCGGCACCGGGGGGCACATCATTCCCGCGCTCGCAGTAGCTCGCGAATTGGTTGCGCGCCACGGTGCGGAGGTGTTGTTTGTTGGTACCGAACGTGGAATGGAGATTCGCCTGGTGCCTGAGGCCGGCTTTAATCTTCGTCTCATCGATGTGGGGCCGCTCAAGAACGTGTCTCTCATCACGCGCCTGCGCACATTGGTCGGCCTGCCGGGCAGCGTTTTTGCATGCCGCCGTCTTATCCGGGAGTTCAGGCCCAGTGTCGTCTTTGGCGTAGGCGGCTACGCCTCGGGGCCCGCGATGGCGGCTGCCCTTCAACTGGATACGCCGACCATGGCCTTTGAGCCAAACGCAATGCCCGGCCTTGCCAATCGCTTGATCGGCAAAAAGGTTCAAGCCGCGGCGGTCAACTTTCCCTCCGCAGCCGCATGGTTTAACAACAGCGAAGTGACCGGCATTCCCGTGCGCCCGGAATTCTTCACGCTGAATCTACCTACGGACCCCCATCCACACCTGCTCGTCTTTGGCGGGTCGCAGGGCGCGCGCATCTTGAATACTCACCTACCGAGAATCGTTCCAGAACTTCTCAAAGCGGTGCCGAGTCTTACCGTTCTGCATCAAAGTGGAGTACGCAATGCCTCGCAAACCTTCGCGGCCTATGAGGCCAGCGGAGCCGATCCTGACCGGTGGAAAGTGAGGCCCTTTCTCGACGACATGCCGGCCTGCTTCGCCAAAGCGAATCTGGTGATGGCGCGCAGCGGTGCGTCCACCGTGGCCGAACTCGCCGCCGCCGGCAAGCCTGCTCTGCTTGTTCCATTCGCCGCAGCCGCCGATGAGCACCAGAAGCGCAATGCAGAAGCCATGGTTGCGGCGGGCGCTGCTATCATGCTCGAGGAACCGGATCTGGATGTCCCCGGCAAACTGCTCACTGCGATGACCGGCTTGCTCACCGAGCCCACACGGCTCGCGTCGATGGCGGTCGCGGCGCGAACTCAGGCTCACCCCGCCGCCGCCGAGCGCATCGCCGACCGGCTTGCATCGCTCGCGGACCAGAGCCTCCCATCATTGCGGGCGAGCTAACATGAACCGCCCATTTCTGATCCCACCGGATACAAAAATGCCCGTCTGCTAAAGCAGACGGGCATCGTCATTCTCGCAGCAACCTTAAGACTTACCGGTGTCCGCCGCCGCCGCCATGGCCACCGCCGCCGAATCCGCCTGCATGGCCCGCAAATCCACCACCGGCATGGCCGCCGCTAAATCCACCGCGCGCGCCACCACCAGCGTAACCGCGAGCCCCGCCAGCGTATCCGTGAACTCCACCGGCATACCCGCCACGTCCATAGCCGTAGCCGCCACGTCCGTAACCGTATCCGCCGCGACCCCAACCATAGCCACGACCATACCAGCCATGTCCCCAGCCCCAGCCGTACCATGGGCCGACGCCCAGGAACACGCCGCCGTAAAACCAGCTAGGCCCGTAATAGCCATAAGGCGCGCAGGCATAAGGATAGTAAGAGTAGTAACCCCACTCGCAGGCCGGAGGACCGTAATCGACCGGGGCTGCCACCACCGCAGGGCCAACGCCCACCCCAACAGCCACTTGGGCATTTGCCGTTGCCGCGAACGGCAGAGCCAGTATCATTGCGAACAGAACTAGGCGCATGTACTTCATAAAAAACCTCCTTGTGCCGGTCTGTCCTGTCCGGTCCTGCTCTAATCGGGGACCTGAACGTCGGAGTCGACTTCGTTATCAGCACTTGCCAGTTTCGGGCTTTCCTTCCCCGTCCGGCTTCTGACCATTAGAACAACATTGGCCCAATTAAGTTGCGGTCTTTTTGAAAGAATCGTGCAACTGAGCCTAAAGTGCAAGACCTTTCGAAAGACTGATTTCGTAGTAACCTTTGGCAGTTTCTTCCGTCGGGCGAATGCCGGCTTCTGAACGGGCTGCAACTTCAGGAAAAAAGGCGGCCCCTCCAGTTTGGAGAGGCCGCCCATTGCAGGCAATGCAGAGAGCCTACCTGCGAAAATGCTCATATCCCCGATAGTGGTCGTAATGCCCGTAGAACCCAGGGCCTCGGCCATAGCCGAACCGCACAACGGGTCCACCGACGCGGACGCCCACATAGTTCCAGCGCCCAGGAATCCAATAACCGTTCGCCCGATAGCCTGCCGCCCAAACGTATCCAGCTCCGGGGCAAGGCGGAACGTAGGCCACCGGTCCGCGCGCGTAAACTCCAAACTCGGCTGCCTGGGCTTTGGCTGCTCCAATACCCATCGTGCCCGCCAATATCGTTGCACCTAACATTAAATTCCGCATGCCGCCCATAACTCCTCCATTCAGCCGGCCGTTCTTTCCTGAGGCCGACCCGGTTTCTCTCCGTTTGAGGTTTCCTTCCAGCTACCTCAATGGCGTGCCGGTTATGTCCTGTGCAAACACTGTCCTATCAAAAGGTTGCGGCTAGGGATAGAAAATAAATCTGAGCAACTTTCTGGCAGATTTGTGTTTATGGCGTCCCTTTTCGGAGCGGAGCAGCGAGCTGTAGGCGAGTGTTACCCTTGAGTTTCGCTTTCCATGTTTACAACCTCACAGCACGCGCACTTCATCGGTATCGGCGGCATCGGCATGAGCGGCATCGCCGAAATCCTGCTCAGCCTCGGCATGAAAGTCTCCGGTTCCGATCTGCGCCGCGGCCCGGTTACTGACCGCCTTGTGCAACTGGGCGCTTCAGTTTACGAAGGCCACAACGCCGCAAACGTGGTCGGCGCTACTGTCGTCGTCACCAGCTCCGCAGTCTCCTCCAGCAATCCCGAGGTCGTTGAAGCGCACGCCCGTAAGATTCCCGTGATTCAGCGCGCGGAGATGCTGGCGGAACTCATGCGTCTCAAGTACTCCATCGTGATCGCGGGCATGCACGGCAAGACGACTACTACATCCATGGTGGCCTCTGTGCTCACTGCTGGCGGGCTCGACCCGACTGTCGTTGTGGGAGGGCGCGTCGACGCGCTTGGCTCCAATGCCCGCCTCGGCACCACTCAGTATCTGGTTGCCGAAGCTGACGAGAGCGACCGCTCGTTTCTAAAGCTCTCTCCCATTCGAGCCATCGTTACAAATCTTGATCGCGAGCACATGGACTGCTACAGGGACATGGCCGACGTGGAGCGCGCATTCCTTGAATTCATGGATAAGGTGCCATTTTACGGCGCCGTAACTGCCTGTCTCGACAACCCGCAGCTCGCCGCAATTCTGCCGCGCGCCCGTCGCCGAGTCTTCACCTATGGGGTCGCTCCAGAGGCTGATTTCAGGCTCGAATTTCTCGCGCCCATCGAATCTGTAGCGGGTCGCTTTGCGCGCTTCCAGGTTGTAACCGACCAGGGGCCGCTCGGGCCATTTGAACTTCACGTACCTGGGCGGCACAACGTCCTCAATGCCGCTTCCGCCGTGGCAATCGCCTGTCAACTTGAGATTCCCGCTGACAAGATTGCAGAGGGGCTCAGTCATTTTCGCGGCGTTGATCGCCGCTTCCAACTGCGCGGCCAGGCCCGCGGAGTTACCGTGGTCGACGACTACGGGCACCATCCAACGGAGATTCGCGCCACTCTTGCGGCGGCCCGTGAGTGCGGCCACAAGCGCATCCGCGTTATTTTCCAGCCCCACCGCTTCACGCGTACCAAAGACCTCATGGATCAGTTCGCGTCGGCATTCGGAGACGCAGATGACGTGGTCGTGCTGCCCATCTACGCCGCGAGCGAGGAACCTATTCCCGGAGTGACGGCCGAAGTACTTGCCAGTCGCATTCAGGGACCCGCAGTTCAATTTGCTCCGGAATTCGCATCGGCGGTTGCCGCCGTCACTGCGTCGGCCAGCGAAGGCGACCTCATCCTCACTCTCGGCGCCGGGAGCGTGAGCCAGCTCGCACCGCAGATTCTTGCGGCTCTGGAAGCGACGAAGTAAGTGTCTGGCTCCAGCTTTCCCGATCATTAATTCTGCGTCTCATTCTTGTGGCGTGTCAGTTTCTTGTATCCAAGCCAGCGCGGTGCAGTTTACCTTGGATGTCGCCTGTAGAGGATGCTCAGTGGCTGGCTTGAACTTCGGTTACAGACACGCGGGAGTGATGGTTTTGACGGCTTTGCTGTCATCCATTGGCCTCATCTCTGGAGCGGGAGCGGGGCATCTGACGGCCATCTCCTGGGCGAATGCCGCCGTGGCCTCTGCGATCCTTTTGGAAAGGCGATCTCACTGGGTGCAGCTTCTGGCAGCTGGCTTCGCCGGCACCGTGACAGGTCACCTGGTTGTCCACGATCCTGTGTGGCAGACTCTCGCTCTCTCCGCCTGCAGTACAGGCGGAACTGCGATCGCTGTTTATGGTGTTGCCATCGTCCGGGACGAACGTATTGATCTGGCCCGGCAGCGCCAGTTGGTCCGGTTTGTTGTTTTCGCCATCCTGCTCGGACCACTTCTGGGTAGTATCTCATCGGGATTGGTACTGCATTGGCTCATGGGGAGCCCAATCAGGGTGGCTCTTAAGTTGTTTCCTGCCGATGCATTGGGAATGGGCCTGGTGGTGCCTCTGGCGCTGGGTTTGGCTCGCAAGGATACTCGTGAACTTTTCAGTTCCGGTCGCGTGGTGGATACGCTGCTGTCTCTGCTGCTGACAGCCATCGGTGCCACGGTCCTATTCTCTGCGGGGGACTTTCCGTGGCCATTTCTCATCATTCCTCCGTTGCTTTTTTTAGTGGCACATCTTGGTCTCAGAGGTGGCATGTTGGCGTGCTGTGCGGTCGCGGCCATCGGTGCCTGCTTCACAGTTTCCGCGCAAGCCAATATGTTCGCGCATGTGACCGACCCGCCTGTGCAGCATCGCCTCCTGATCTTCCAGCTATTTATGGTTACCGCCGTGCTGAGCGTGACCGTTGTGGGTGTAGTGACTGAGGAACTGGAGAGATCTCGCGCAGCCGAAGCTGATAGCTCGGAACGCTATCACGCCCTAGCACAATCCATGGAAGCTCTAGCTACCGAAGATCCATTGACCGGCGTCGCCAACCGGCGCATGTTCGACCAGACGATCCTGAGAGAGTGGCAGCGCTCGATACGTAATAGCTCGCCCATCTCCCTGCTGCTCTTTGATGTGGACCATTTCAAAGCCTTCATCGATCTCTACGGGCGACCAGAAGCAGACAATTGCCTGATGATGGTCGCCAGGGTCGCAATCCAGAATTCGCGGCGCTCGTCGGACGTGGTGGCGCGATTCGGCGGCGACGAGTTCGCTATCATCATGCCGGAAACTTCTGCTGAAGGCGCTCGTGAGATTGCTGAGCGAGTGCGTGTCGGAGTGCTTCGGCGCGCCATGCCTCATACAGGGAACGGCGCCGGCCTGGTTACTATTTCTATCGGTTGTGCCACCCGGGTTCCTCAGAAATATGCAAATGTCACCGATTTTATTTCCGCAGTGGATGCCGCTCTCTACGGAGCCAAGCAAGGCGGCTTGAACCGCGTTGAAGTGTCGACTGTTTAATTTTGGCCAGTTCACTTCCAGCCCGCGCTTTACCAAGTGAATCTCATCGCAACAAGACCGCGCTGATCCCCAATAACTTGCTAACGTCGAAGCGCCTTAGACGCCAATTCGATCCCACTGTTATGATTCCCACCGGAAACAAGCAATCATCTTGAGGAGTTCGAATGGCGCAAGGTTCACGAAGGGTATTCCTGAAAGCAGCTTCAGCAACCGCGGCCGCAATGGCCGTCTCCAGCCGCATCCCAGCATGGGCATCTGAAGCGGGCGCGCCCGTTCGGGTCTGGTCCACCTTTCGTGACAGGCGCTATGCGGAGTCTGCGCCGCTGGCCTGGAAGGCTGCTTCCGAGATCGCGGCCGACGCCATCGTTCTGGATCCATCCGCAACGCGCCAGGAAATTCTTGGCTTTGGTGGCGCCCTCACGGATGCCGCTTGCTCTGTGCTCAGCCAACTCACGGAGAGCGAGCGCCAGGCTGTGATGGACGAGCTGTTTTCTCCCAGCAAGATGGCGCTGAATGTTTGCCGCACCTGCATTGGCGCCAGCGATTATTCCCGCAATGCCTACACTTACGACGACAGCGATCAGCCTGACCCCGAGTTGAAGAAATTCAGCATCGACCACGACAAGGCCTACATTCTTCCTGTTCTTCACGACGCCCGCAAACTTAATCCTGAACTGTTTCTCTTCTCGTCGCCGTGGAGTCCGCCTGCGTGGATGAAGGCGTCTGGCACGATTCTCGGCGGCAATATGCGCAAGCATAGCTACGAGCCCTACGCGCGCTACTTCCTCAGGTTCCTTCAGGCTTACAAGGCCGCCGGCGTATCCATCGATGCGGTCACCATTCAGAATGAAGTCGACGCCGATCAGGACGGTCGCATGCCCGCGTGCCAGTGGGGGCAGGAATACGAAATCGAGTTCGTCAAAGACCATCTCGGTCCCGCTCTCCGCAATGCCAACCTGCCCACCAGAATCTGGGTCCTCGATCACAACTACAACCTCTGGGGCCGAGCCATCGACGAGCTAAGCGATCCCGCGGCGTATGAGTTCATCGATGGCATTGCCTGGCACGGTTACGCGGGCGAGCCCTCCGCCATGACCCGCGTTCACAACGCATTCCCGCAAAAGAACGCCTATTGGACCGAAGGCGGTCCAGACATCACTGCTCCCGACTATCAGACCGACTTCACCAAGTGGGCAACCACCTTCAACGAAATCCTCCGCAACTGGTCCCGCTCCATCACCGCATGGAATCTAGCCTTGGACGAAAAAGGCAATCCGAACATCGGCCCATTCCCCTGTGGCGGCGTCATCACTGTCGATAACGCCACGCACAAAGTCACGCGCAGCGGCCAGTATTGGGCCTTTGCACACTTCTCCAAACACGTGCGGCGTGGAGCAAGACTGTTCGCGTCGAACGGCGTGGGCATGGGTGACGCGAGCCGGAATTCAGGACAGGGAATAGCCGACTCTGTCTCGCATAGCGCCTTCCGCAACACTGACGGCAGCTTCGTCGTCGTTCTCGCCAACCACGGGCCGGAGACGCGCGTGCAGTTGGTGCTGGCAGAGCAATCACTCCACGTCGACCTGCCGGCGGATTCAGTCCACACCCTCCAGTGGCCTTGATGCTGGTTGCCGAAGTCATGTTGTGAAGAGCGGGGTCCTGTTCATGTGGTCATCCTGTCTATGCGGCTTTTAGTTGGGCTTGTTAGAAAAGAGGGTGTATGTCGATCCCTGAACTTGAATCTGAGCTCCTTAGGGCGCAGGAGCGTTTGTCGGGGACTATGAAAAGACACGCCCAGACTCATATGGTTCAAGTGTTGAGTCTTGAAGAGTTGGACGCTGCTCGCGATGCGGTCCTTCAGGCCGAACGCAATCTCGCGGCAGCCAAGAGCGAGCCATACGCCGTTCCTATAGAGTTTCCTGTTTTTTGGGACACAGGTGCGCCGTTACCATACCTTCTTAAGAATGATGACCAGACATTCTTGACGTTCTTCGTGCGTAAAATCGATCCAGACTGGGACGGGGCATACGTTACGGTACGACGCCCAAACAGTAACCTCGGCGAGAAGCTTGCGGTTGTCGAATTTGAGCGTTGCGTGTGCACGAAAATGGGCACACCGAACGATGAGGTTCTTCACGGTCACCCGCTAGATGGCAAGGGGCTTGAGGGGTACCAACCGATGTTAGTGAAGAACTCATTATGGCTGAAGGAGCTTGAGACAATCAATTCCGTTCACTCGTGTTACAGAGCAGAAGTGTGGCGAGATCTTAACCATTACATTCTTCCATTTCATGACTGTATGTTTGAGTGCGTGGCACGCGGTTTCAAGGTCGAACAATTCGAAATGCCCCTACCTGGATTACTGGCCGAAATCTGCAAGCGTTTAGTCCGATAGCTGGTGACGAACCTCTACTGCCGCATGACCGTGTGCCCCATGTTTGGCTTTTGGGATAAGGGGCGGCGGAATCCTGACCTCTAGAATGATCCGGGTAGAAAAATCCACTTATGAAAGGCTTCGAGGTTGCAGTGACACTTCCCGTTGAAGAGCAGTTCGGCCAGATCGATATCTACGTCTTCGATCAGATCCTGCGCGGAAACATTGCGCCCGGCATGGTGGTTCTCGATGCAGGCTGCGGGTACGGGCGCAACCTGGTTCACTTGCTGCGCGAGGGCTGTAACGTTTTTGCCCTCGATCAGGATCAGGAAGGTGTCGATCACGTCCGGAAACTCTCCGCATCTCTCCAGACCGGTCTGCCCGCGGAAAACTTTCAGGTTGGTCCAGTCGAGCAGATGCCGTTTCCCGATGCCTTCGCGGATGTAGTGCTCGCCAATTCGGTGCTTCACTTTGCCCGTGACGATAGCCACTTTCGCGCCATGCTAGCGGAAATGTGGCGTGTGTTGAAGCCGGGCGGAATGCTCTTTTGCCGCCTGGGCTCCAGGATCGGCATGGACTTCCAGCGCATCCGTGGGAACGTCTTTCTCATTCCCGATGGATCCAAATGGTTCCTCGTGGACGAGAAGATGCTTTTGGATTTAACCGTGGAAATGAATGCCGTCCAGGTCGATCCGCTGAAGACCACGATCGTCCAGAACTATCGGTGCATGACTACCTGGGTGCTGCGGAAACGTCGGGGCTAAATCGCCGACTGCCGATTGCCCCGTAACGGCACAGGTTCCTCCTGATTCCACTGCGGAAAAAAGCCACCAGACCGCGGGCTATAGTGGAATCTGGCGACTCTCACGACCTTGCTCAGGCGTGACCAAGCAAAGCGGTAACTCAACCCGGCCCCTGATTTGGGAGGAAGAAGCGATCGAGGAACCTCGTCTCCGGCGCGTACAGCAAAGTGTGCCTCCATCGGGGCGCAAATTGCCTGGTATGCCGCTGGAGATGGTCGATCCCGATGACGACGATACCTTTCCCTCAGGCGGAGCGCGATTTACCAAGCCGCGCAACCCCTGGTGGCGTCCTGCCAGCACTGCCGGGCGTGTCTTTCTGGGCCTGGGCGCATTCATCGTAGTGGCGGCACTGACTACCGCCATTTTTTTTCTGAAGTCCTATCTGGGCCGCGACGCGCGCTTCCGCATTGCGGGGGCCGGCAACATTGAGGCGACCGGACTTACCGAGGTGAGCCGCACGGAGATGCTCCCGGTCTTCGGCGAAGACATCGGACGTAACGTCTTTTTTGTTCCCTTGAGCGAACGCCGCAAGCAACTGGAACAGATTCCCTGGATTGAGCGGGCTACGGTCATGCGTCTACTCCCGGACCGTATTCTTGTCTCGGTTGTTGAACGCCAACCGGTGGCATTCGTGCGCCAGGGCCAGCAGATTGAACTTGTGGACGCGGACGGTGTTCTGCTCTCGATGCCGGCAGCCATGATGGCGCAGCACCATTACTCGTTTCCTGTGGTCACCGGGATTGATCCGCACGACCCAGCGGCCAGCCGCAAGGCGCGGATGGCTTCCTATCAGAGGTTACTGGCGGAACTTGATTCAGGAGGGCAGCACCTCTCCGAGCAGATCTCCGAGATCGACTTGACCAACGCCGAGGATGCGCGTGTTCTGATGCCTGAGCAGGGAACCGATATTCTGGCTCACTTTGGCGACGATCATTTTCTGGAGCGCTACCAGCGCTACAAGGCGCACATTGCCGAATGGCGCCAGCAATACCCGAACCTGGCTGCGGTCGATCTTCGCTACGATCAGCAGGTGGTGTTGGAAATGACCCACGGCAGCAGCGCAGTTCAGGCCACGCCGGGCGACGTGGCCGCTGCGAGCCTGGCTGGAGATAAATCGGCGGATGCGACGCCTGCCCCCGAGCCGGTGGAGGTTGCTGCGACCAAACCTAAGCCCGGCTTGCATGGCGGTGCGGATAGTGGGAAGCAGGCGCAGCCCACTACCGCTAACGAGAACGCAAGGAAAGGAGACAAAAAGGCAAGTGTGGGGGCAAAGAAGGTGAATGCGGCGGCTAAGCCGGCTGGAAAGCATTCCTCGAAACCCCAGACCGCCGCTCAAAAAGCTGCCATGATCAAGGCTCTGACCGCAAAAGACAAAGCGGCCAGGGACAAGAAGAAGCGCGCGGAGGCCAAACGCGCCGCGCCTAACGCAGGCGGGCACAAGCCTGCCCCAACCCGTCCGACCGGGACCGGAGCCGCGGTTGCGGCCGAGGGTCAGTGAGCGCCATGAGCCAGAAGCAGGACAATCTCATCGTAGTGCTCGACATTGGCAGCGCGTGGACCCGCGTTCTTGCGGCTGACCTGAATGAGGGGGCGCTCCGATATCGTGGACACGGCATTGTGGAATCGGCAGGGATGCGCAAGGGGCTCATCGCGGATCTGGGCCCGGCATACAAGGCAGTGAAGGCGGCCAACGAGCGCGCCGAGCGAGTGGCGCGGATCAACATTGACGAGTGCGTGGTGGGCGTAGGCGGTCCTCATATTCGTGGCCTCAACACCAGCGATGGAATCGACATGGGATCGCGGATGCGCGAGATTACCCGAGAGGACGTGCGCAATGCGGTTGAACGCGCGCGGTCTATTGATCGTCCTGCGGATCGCGAGGTTCTTCACCTGCTGCCGCGCCAGTTCATCCTTGACGACCAGCCGGGCATTTTCGATCCAGTGGGTATGGTTGGAGCGCGGCTGAAGGTCGATCTGCATATTGCCACCTGCTCCGGCAGTGCTCTGCAAAGCACCGTTACCTGCGCCAACAGGGCAGGCCTTGAGGTTGCCGAAGCGGTCCTTGAGTCTATTGCCGCCGCTGAGGCCACGCTTTCAGCCGACGAGCGCGAGTTGGGCGTTTGCCTGCTGGATATAGGCGCGCATTCGAGCGATCTGGCAGTGTTCTTTGAAGGCGCGGTGGCTCACACTGCGTCGGTTCCCATTGGAGGACAACACTTTACCAACGACCTGGCGGTGGGCTTGCAAATGCCTGTGGCCCAGGCCGAGGAACTGAAACGCCATTACGGGAACGCCGTGGTTACGTCGGTTCCGCAACAGGCGGAAATCGAGATCGCCAATCCCCAGCCCCGCATGTTGCCGCTGCGCATGATTGCCGAGATACTGGAGCCTCGTGCCCGCGAGCTTCTGTATTTCGTCAAGGAAAGCCTGCGCCAGGGCGGCGTGGTGGATGCGCTGGGCGCCGGTTGTGTGCTCACTGGTGGAGGGGCTATGCTGCCCGGTATGCTGGACGTAACAGAAAGTCAGCTACGGGTCCCGGCGCGGACGGGAATGCCGGTGCGACTGTCGCATATGCCGGGCGAACTGGTTCATCCGGGATTTGCGACCGCGATTGGCATGCTGCTGTATGCCCATCGCTCCCGTGTGACCCGCGCTGCGGAGAATAACAGTTTGCGCTCTAAGCTGCGCTCCCTCTTTGCGGCCAGTTTTTAGAGAGAAGTTCTTAGTATTGAATTGGGGGCAGAGGCCGAAATGGAACAACAAACGAACGATGCCGGTGGGATGCGTATTCAATATCACGATGAGCCTGTGCGCGGGGCACGCATCAAGGTGATCGGCGTGGGCGGCGGCGGCGGCAACGCTGTGAACCGCATGATCCAGGCCCATATGGAAGGCGTGGAGTTTATCGCCGCCAACACAGACGTCCAGGCGCTGAAGCTGTCACAGGCACCGATAAAGCTCCAGCTTGGAGTTCGGCTGACGATGGGTCTCGGAGCGGGCGCCAATCCGGACGTGGGCCGCCGCGCCGCGCTAGAAGATTCAGAGAAGATCATTGAGGCTCTCGAAGGCGCGGACATGGTTTTTGTCACCGCGGGACTAGGCGGCGGAACGGGTACAGGCGCCGCGCCGGTGATTGCCTCGCTGGCCAGCGAGATGGGCATTCTGACGGTAGCCGTGATTACGCGGCCATTCGCTTTTGAAGGCAAACGCCGCCTGCAGCAGGCGGAGCGCGGTATGAAAGAACTGCTCGAAAGCGTCGATACGATGATCGTGATTCCCAACGAGAAACTGCTCGTGGTGGCCAAGGATGCGGGGTTCTTCGAGAGTTTCCGCATCGCGGACGACGTCTTACGCCAGGGCGTGCAGGGCATCTCCGACATCATTACGATTCCCGGCATCATCAACCGCGACTTTGCCGATGTGAAGACCACCATGGCTGGCATGGGACATGCGGTCATGGGCACGGCTGTGCGGTCGGGCGAGAATCGCGCTATTGAGGCAGCGCAGGCTGCCATGGCTTCGCCGCTGCTTGAAGCCGGCGCTATCGATGGCGCGCGCGGCATTCTCATCAACATCACTGGTTCGAGTTCGCTGAAGCTTTCTGAAGTGAATGCGGCATCGACGCTGATCCAGTCTGCAGCGCACGAGGACGCGAACATCATCTTTGGAGCGGTTCAGGACGAGAAGATGGGCGAAGAGCTCAAGATCACGGTTATTGCTACAGGGTTTCGCGACCAGAGCCCGGAACGGCGAGCACGCATGTTGAGCGTGGAAGAAGCGCCTGTGTTCTCGGCGCCGGTGGCTTCGGTGCCTTCTGTGTCTCTTGCGTCTGTATCCGTTTCAGCGGCTCCCGTGCCTGTCTCAGCACCCCCTGCGCCCGTGTCTGCACCTGCCGTTTCTGTACCTCCTGTTTCTGTCCCTCTGGTCGCGCCCGAAAACTGGATGCTGGAGCCCGCTCCCGTACACATGGCTGCGCCCCCGCCTCCCCGATTTATGAGCGAGGACGAGGAATCGGAAGAGGAAGACTTCGAGGACGGCGGCGAGGGTGCCTTTTACACGGCATCCGCGCAGAATGCTGTTACTGCCAGCGTCGTAGTTCCACGGGTACAGCCAGCGGTGGAGGCTGCGTCGGGCTTTGTTGCGGAAGAACCGATTGCGACGCCTGCGCGTCCGCAGTTTGCCGAGTTGGCTGAGGAACCGGCGTTTGCCACCCAGTCCTGGGATTACACTCCGGAGCCTGCCGGCAATGCACAGGGACCGGCGGCGATGAACGATCAGCCGACCCAGCCAGCTTCCTCGCTCTTCACGGAGTCCGGCGAAGAGGCACAGCGGGATTTGGATACTCCGACATTCCTGCGCAGGTTGCGGTTCTAGGTTACCTGCCACTTTGGGGGCATTTCCATTGGGCTTACGTGGTTGTATAGTGCAATATAGCTCTACAAACTGGTGAGTTGTCGCTAAGCTGCCCGGGAGCCCTGTTGTCGATTTGAATAACGTCTAAAGAATCAACGGCCAAACTAGACGGTGATTTTAATCACTTCCGGCGGCAAAACTTGAGGATAGAGTGGGTCCAATTCACGGCGGATAGCAGGAATATCCCGTGGAAGGCCGATAAGCAGGAAGTAGGCTGCCAAACGGCAGACGCACGGAACGAAATCCACTGTTGAGAGGATGTTGCCTGGATGAGAGTTTCTTGCTTGTCGGCACTTGGTTTGGCTTTGATCACTTCCGGTTTTGGGGCATTGAGCGCGACCGCCTTGGACGCGCCACACTCATTGCACCACGCAAGAACATCGGAATCCCATCTCACTGAACCCCATCGCACTGCCGGTCATCATATAGCGGCGCGCGGCGGCAAATCCGTGACCAGCCTCGCAGCAGCCGCCCGCGAACAGGCTCATCTGACACCAAGAGGCCGTGCACGCGCCAGCGCGCGCCATGTGGCTCTAACCACCCACCGCCACCATGGACCCTACGAGCGGTTTACCGCCAGCTCTTTTGCGGCCAAGGACATTTATGTTGGCGATGTGACGACCGGAGAAGACCCTGTCGTCCGTCAGGCGGCGATTGACGCGATGGGCGACATGAACGGCACGGCGGTGGTCATCGATCCATCAAATGGCCGCATTCTGGCCATGGTCAACCAGAAGCTGGCGCTTTCGCCGGGCGCCGAGCCTTGCTCCACCATCAAAATCACGGTGGCCATGGCCGCACTTTCCGAGGGCCTGGTTACGCGAGATACCATGGTGCAGTTGCCGGGTTTCCGCATGAACCTGACCCAGGCGCTGGCCCATAGCAACAATCTCTATTTTGAGGAACTGGGACGAGAGCTAGGTTTTGAACGCGTGCGCCACTATGCCACGCAGTTCGGCCTGGGCGAACTGGCCGGCTACAACATCCAAGGCGAGCAATTGGGAGTTTATCCTGACCAGGCACTGCCCCCTTCAGAGGGTGGCGTGGGTCGCATGTGCAGCTTTGGACAGGGTGTATCCATGACACCGCTGCAGCTAGGGGCGTACGTGGCGGCCCTGGCGAACGGCGGAACGCTTTATTATCTGCAGCATCCTACGACGCCGGAAGATATTGCGGCGTTCGCACCAAAGGTCAAGCGGACTCTTGATATTGCCCGCTACGTTCCCGACCTGCAGGACGGCATGGCAGGCGCGGTGGAGTACGGAACGGCACGGCGGTTGCGCGCTAATTTCCAGGCATTCCCTGTTTTCGGCAAGACTGGAACCTGCTCGGATAAGGGGACCCGCTTCGGCTGGTTCGCCTCCTACTCGGACTCACCCCAGGGCGCCCTCGTAACGGTCTTCTTCCTTGAGGGCGGCCGACCCACCTTCGGTCCTCGCGCCGCGGAACTCACTGGCGAATTCTACAAAAACCTTCTGGACCGCAACTGGTTCGCCACGAAGGGTCAGCAGGAGACTGCGTCGGTTCCGGCCGCCCCTGCGCCGCAAGTTCAGCAGTAGCGGGGATTCTGTATCGTTCCGCACGATTTACAAGAATGGCCGCCTTCGGGCGGCTTTTCGGTTTTGGAAGCTGTGGGCTAATTCCCGAACACACCACTGCAAACTTGCGCAAACCCTGTTTCCGAGAAACAGCGTTCCAGATTTTGATCAAGGGATAAAGGATACTTTCCGGTTTGGCCACGGTCCAGGAATTGTCAAGAGAGGTGAGGGAGTAGACTGGGGTCCTCAGACGGCGAGTTCAGAAGCAGAGAGGTTTTGTGCTGGGACTGTTCAGGTTGAAACTGTTCCGAGATGACCAACTCGGAGAGTTTCGTCGATCCAGCGGGTACTGGAAGGGAAGCTTGGCTGCGACGCCGCCCGGAACATTCCGCTTGGCTTTAGCAGGCAGCCGTAAAGGACCGAATCCGATAGCCTTGAGGCTCGCCAAAGAGTTACCTTACCGATTCAATTCGCTGAGGCAGGCTATTCAAGACGGCGTTTTTGGACACTACCTACCATACAAAGAGGCGGTTGATGCCGGCGAAGCAACGGGAAGTCCCTGCCCAGACATTTCGAGCCCTGAAGCGTTTTGGCCGCTTGTCGCGCCTGCACATGTTCTCGTCGAGCCGCTTCAAGGCACTCCCACGATCGAGATTGCCTTCAGAGTCGCATGGGACATAGAACACACGATCGGCGCGCGCTTTCAGAACTGGCGTTTCATCGAGTTAAATGGGAGTGTCCGCGGGCTGTGAACAGCGTTGCAACGGCCATGACTCAGGTTTTTTCTGCATTGTGGTCGAGTTACCGGCAGTTCGGAAGGTTCTCTGAAATGCCTGTATACCCCCCTTCACGCAGCTTCAGTGAGGCAGCCTGAATTCACCAACTGTGTCCGTTTCGCGCCTGGAGCTTCAATCCCTTGAAACGAAATCGATGTTCAATCATCCGATAAGAGGGAGCTCAGTGGGAGTTCACCTGCAATTGGCCACCAGGGGCGCACGGAGTTTCAATCCCCCAGTATGCGACGACAGGACCGTTTCCGATGGAACTACCAACACATATTTTGCTGATGTACGGATACCTGTTGCTCTTCGTCTGGGTCTTCGTTGAGCAACTCGGGATTCCCCTCCCGGCCACCCCGGTTCTGCTGGCGGCAGGCGCTCTTTCTGCTGAGCACCAGATCAGCTTTCCGCTGGCGCTGCTGGCCGGCGTGGCTGCCTCTCTCTCCGCGGATACCGCATGGTTCCTTGTTGGCCGCCGCTACGGCCATCACGTGCTTCGCCTTCTCTGCAAACTCTCGATGGAGCCTACCATTTGTGTCCGCCGTACCCAGGACTCCTTTGGCCGCCGCCGCCGGTTTACATTGACGATTGCGAAATTCGTGCCCGGTCTGGCCACGCTGGCACCACCTGTAGCCGGCGAGAATGGCATGGCTTTTGGCGACTTCCTGTTTTTCGATGGTATCGGCGCAACCCTGTGGGTTGGGGCGATTCTGGCAATAGGCCGTCTTTTCGGCGACCTGCTGAAGCGCGATCCCAGTCTGCTGGATTGGGCCGGACGCTTCTCCGGTGCGCTGCTTATCCTGGGCATTATCGGGTTTTTCGTTGGCCGCGTTATCCGTCGCCGCATGGTTCTGAAGAAGCTGATTGCTGCGCGTCTGGAGCCTCAAGAGTTGAAAAAGCAATTGGATGCCGGCGAGCCGGTTTACATTGTGGACTTGCGTCATCCGCTGGAACTGCTGGCGGACCCCTTTACTCTGCCTGGAGCTCATCACTTCTCGCCTGACGCATTGGCAGCGCGGCACCTTGAGATCTCACGCGAGACTGAAATTGTGCTTTATTGCACGTGTCCCAGCGAGGCCACGGCAGCAAAAACTGCCATGACCCTGCAGAAGCTGGGCATTGACCGTGTGCGTCCTTTGCGGGGCGGCTTCGATGAGTGGAAGCGCCTGGGTTTCCCGATGGATCCAGTTCCACCCGCCAACCCAATCGTCTCCCTGGTTTCAATCGGGAAATGAACGGTCACGAAGACGTGACAAACAGAGCAGCGATGCTGGTTCCAATGGGCGAACCGATTCCGCTGCACGGGTCTGGGCCGGGTGCAGCGTTGTAAAAGCCGTTTCCGCCGACCGTGATGTCATTGAAGGCTGCCTGGTTTTGCCAGAGCCTGGGTGTGACAAAACCGAGCTTGGTGCCGAACGAGGCAAAAAGTCCAGCATACAGCGGGGCGTCTGCGCTGGTGCCACCCACCACCGCAGATGCGCCGTGGACGAAGATGTTGTAGCCCGTATCAGGGTCCGCATCCGCGCAGACGTCGGGCACCATCCTTCCGGCCCCTGTGGTTGTACCGGCAGGAGCCGGCGGCGCGTCAATCTGAAATGACTGCACCGGGAAGATGGTGGAATAACCGCCTCCTGTTCCTTCTCCGTCCGTCTCGCCGGGATTGTCATTCCAGACGGTTTCCTCCGTCGAAGTTTTTGTCGTTCCTCCGCAGCCGACGACGTGGGGACAAGACGATGGGCAATCCACGTTGGCCGGAGTCGATCCGCCGTCGCTGGAGTCGTTGTCTCCTGAAGCGGCAAAGACGATCATGCCGGCCGCGGTGGCAGCCTCGGCGATCGACTCCATCTGCTGCGCGGCGGTGGTGCCCCAGTTCGCCTCGTCAGAGCCCCAGGAGATGGAGCAGACGTCGCAGCCGTCCGAGGTCGCTTTCTGAACCGCTGCGCCGATGTCCTGCGACCAGTAAACACGGATCGTGGCCGCCCGTCCGGTGGCTGCATAATAGGCCGCTCCGGAGACTTGGATATCAAGGGCAACCTCGTAATCGGGGTCGTCCGCCGAGCCGATGCTTTGGTTGGGATCATTCTGAGTGCCGTCGACAGAGACGTCCGTGATCTGCGGGGAAGGCTGACCGATGGACTGGAAAAACGAATCGATGTCCGATTGCACCCAGCCGCCGCCCAGTTCGACGATGGCGATGACGCCGCCGCCGGTGAGGGCGGTCGGCCAGTTGTAAGCTGTGCAGAGATTGGGCACGGTCCATGGACCTTCAGTTGCTGCTGCGGCGGCATGAGCAGATAGCGCGGCTGGTCTCCGCAGTTGAAAATAGGGGGTGGATTTGTAGGTGGTGTTGTAACTCGACGAGGGGTGACTCATGGGGGCTCCTTGAGGAGAAATGAGCATTGTGCGCGTGAGTATGGCACGACTACTCGGTGAGATGCAAAGCTGGCTGCCCCCCGTTGGCCTTAGTATGAATTGGGGATGAAACCACACCCTGGGAGTTCACAAATTGGCCTACGACGATCTGCGCGACTGGATCAAGACACTTGAGAAGCACGGCGAACTGCGGCGTATTGGCGAGGAGGTTTCGCCGGAGCTGGAAATTACGGAGATCACTGATCGCGTTTCGAAAATCGGCGCGGGAAAGAGCTCCGACGCGAAGGGAAATACCGGGAAATATGCTCCCGGTGGGCCGGCACTGCTGTTTGAGAATGTCAAAGGCCATCCCGGTCACAAAGTGTTGATTAATCAGTTTGGGAGCGAGCGGCGGATGGCACTGGCGCTCGGCGTCGATCGGCTGGACGAGATCGCGGAGCGGATTAAGGGGCTGATGAATGTGAAGGCGCCCGAAGGACTTTTAGACAAGCTCAAGATGCTGCCACAGCTGAGCGCACTGACCAGTGTCTTTCCGAAGACCGTGAACGCCAAGGATGCGCGCTGCAAGGAAGTCATCCTGAAAGGGAAGGACAAAGGCGGGAGAGACGGTTTTGATCTCAATGCGTTTCCGATTCTGAAATGCTGGCCGCATGATGGAGGGCGATTCATTACACTGCCTTGCGTGCATACGCGCGACCCGCGCAACGGCAAGCGCAACATCGGCATGTATCGCATGCAGGTGTACGACGGGAAGACCACCGGCATGCATTGGCAACGCCAGAAGGTGGCGGCGGAGCATTATCGCGAGGCGTTGCGTGCGGCAGCAACGACCGCTGCTGACGCCGACCGAAGAACTGCGCGCGTGGCCGCCATGGCTGAGTCGGCCGGGGGCGCCGTGATTATTCCCGATGGTCCCATTGGAGGGCTGCCGCAGGTGGCGATGGGTAACCTGAAAGGCTCGCGGCTCGAAGTTGCGGTAGCCATCGGTACCGATCCTGCGACCACGTTTTCTGCCATTGTTCCTGCGCCGCCGGAAGTTGAAGAATTCATGATTGCCGGATTCCTGCGCGGCAAGCCAGTTGAGATTGTGAAGTGCGAGACGGTCGATCTGGAAGTTCCGGCGCACGCAGAGATTGTGCTTGAGGGCTACGTGGAGTTGGGCGAATTACGTAGCGAAGGTCCGTTCGGCGATCATACTGGCTTTTACACATTGACGGACGAGTATCCGGTCTTTCATCTCACATGCATTACGCACCGGAAAGACCCTATCTACGCAGCAACCATTGTGGGCAAGCCGCCGATGGAAGACGCGTGGATGGGCAAGGCGGTGGAACGTATTTTTCTGCCCGCGATGAAGATGACGATTCCGGAGATCGTCGATATTCATTTGCCGGTTGAGGGTGTCTTTCACAACTTGATGTTGGTGTCCATCAAGAAATCCTATCCGGGGCAGGCGCGCAAGGTGATGAACGCTATCTGGTCGCTGGGTCAGGCGATGTTTACCAAGGTCATCATCGTGGTGGACGAAGACTGCGACGTGCAGGATGTGGGCGAGGTGACTCTGCGTGTGGCCAACAACATCGATCCGGAGCGCGACATCCAGTTCACGCTCGGCCCGGTTGACTCGCTCGATCACGCATCGCGGTTGCCCAACTACGGGTCAAAGATGGGCATTGACGCGACGCGCAAGTGGAGGGCGGAAGGATTCGAGCGGCCGTGGCCGGCGATGATCGAAATGGATGGCGCTACCAAGGCTAGAGTGGATGCGATTTGGGCAAAGCTTGGACTTTGATTTCGGGTGAGCGGTTGCCATTTTCAGACGGGCGTTGATGCGCTCAATTAGAATCCCTTTGCAGTGATATCAGGGACCAAAACCGTGCGCCAACCGTGGTTCCGTATCGCCTTCGTGCTTGCCTTCCTTAGCGCGTGGGAGGGGCGAGCGCAAGCCGAATCGCCGAAGGATTTTGGTCTCGACCTTGAGGGCAACGCCATACGGCGCCTGGTTGGGCCCGGCGAGCGGGTGGTGGTGCTTGTTTTTGCGGCTAGCGACTGCCCGATTTCCAACCGTTATGTGCCGGAGGTTGCGCGACTTCGCCAGGAGTTTTCCGGAAAAGGTGTGCGGTTCTTGTGGATTTATCCCAACCCTTCGGATACGGCTCAAGTGGTTGCAGAGCATGATCGGGATTTTTCCATTCCTAACGATTTGGCGGTGCTGGATACGCGACAGAGCCTGGTTGCGTGGGCGCATTCGACTGTTACGCCGGAGGCTGCTGTTTTCGTGCCCCAAGGGCAGGAACTGCGCGAGGTCTATCACGGGCGCATCGACGATCGCTATATTTCGCTGGGGCAGGAACGCCCGCAGCCACAGCGCCATGATTTGGAAGTGGCGATTGCCGCGGCGTTGGCCGGTAAACCTGTTCCGCAACCTGGAGGAGCGACTGTCGGGTGCTCCATCGTATTTCTGCAGAAATGAAGAAGCTTCGTGTCATGGCGATTCTTCCGGCGTTGGTAACGCTTTCCTTGGTTTGCGGGTTCGCAAGCATATTGCGGGCTGCTTCTACCAAGCCGGCAGTGGCTACGGAAACGGCGACTGAGACGTGGTCGCGTGGTGTCGCGCCGATTCTTTATAAGAACTGTGCCACTTGCCATCATCCTGGCGGAGCGGGGCCGTTCAGCCTGCTGACTTATGCCGATGCGCGACGCTGGGGGCCGCAGGTTTTGGCTGTGACGCAATCGCGCTTCATGCCTCCATGGCTTCCGGAGCCGGGATACGGGAATTTTGCTGACGTGCGCCGGCTCAGCGACAGCGATCGGGAACTGATCAAGCGCTGGGTGAACGCGGGAATGGCCGAGGGTGATCTTAAAGCCGCTCCTGCGCCGCCGCCTTACGACTCAACCTGGCTACTGGGCAAGCCTGATCTGGTTCTCAAAGTGGAGCACCCGTACACCCTTCCTGCTGGTGGCACGGACGTGTTTCGCAACCTGATTCTGCCTTACAAACTGGGGCAGACGCACTACATCCGAGCAATGGAGATAAAGCCCGGTGCGCCGCAGGTGGTTCATCACGCTAACGTGGTGATCGACCGCACGGGGAGCCTGCGCAGGCTGCATCCCAACGATTGGCAGAGCGGAGTTCCTGGGATGGAGTTACTGGTTGACGCGGGAAATCGATTTGAACCCGACAGTCATTTTCTTTTTTGGAAGCCAGACACGCCGGCGTTGATAGAGCCGGAGGGGATGCCGTGGCGGATCGATCCAGGAAACGACCTGATCCTGAATATTCATCTCAAGCCTTCGGGCAAACCAGAAACTCTGGATGCGGAGATAGGCCTCTACTTCACCGAAGACCGACCGAGTAAGCAACCGATGTTGATTGCATTGGAGCGCGATGACCAGCTCGACATTCCGGCTGGCGATGGCAACTTTGTGGTGGAAGACTCGCTTACGCTGCCGGTGGATGTGAAGGTGCTGGGCGCCTATCCCCACGCGCACTACCTGGGCCACGATATGCAGGGCTGGGCCATTCTACCGGATGGTGAGAAGAAGTGGCTGGTGTGGATTCGCAACTGGGATATCGACCGCCAGAGCGTCTATCGCTACAAGGAGCCGCTGCTGTTGCCTAAGGGCACGGTGCTGCACATGAAGTACACGTACGACAACTCGGCGACCAACCCGCACAATCCGCACTCGCCGCCGGTGCGGGTGCGCGCAGGAAATCGGTCAGAAGATGAGATGGGGCACTTATGGCTGCAGGTTCTGCCGGTGAACACGGCGGCGAATGCGCCTGATCCGCGACTGCTGCTGGAAGAAGCATGGATGCGGAACCGGCTGGCGAAGACACCTGGGGACCAGGTGAGTTTGTACAATTTGGCTGCTGCGCTGGCTGGGCAGGGTAAGTTCTCAGAGGCGGTCACGCTGTTCGAGCGGGAATTGAAGGTGACGCCCAACGATACTCGGTCACTAACGGCGCTGGGCGCGGCGCTGGAAGGAGCGGGTGAGTTTGAGCAGGCGCGGGAGCGTTATCGCGGTGCAATTGCAAGCACTGCTGCGGGGGATTCAGGCGGATGCGACGCGCGGTTTGATCTGGCTGAGCTGGGTGTGCGCACGGGTGACTTTGCGGAAGCGGAAAACGAGTTTCGCGCGCTACTAGCAGCGTGCAAGGAGGATGCCGAATCGCATAGCGGGCTGGGGACCGCGCTGGAGGGGGCGGGCAAGACAGACGAGGCGGCGAGTGAGTTTCGGCGGGCGCTGGAGTTGGATGCAGAGGACTTTACCGCTCTGCTGAACCTGGGATCAATGGCGGCGGATTCGGGGCAGACAGAACCCGCGGTAAAGCTGCTGGAGGCTGCTCTGCGCGCAAAGCCGGGCTCGCCGGATGCGCGTGAAAAGCTGGCCGCAACATACGCACAGCAAGGACGGCTCAGCGATGCGTTGGCACAACTTCGAAGTGCGGCCGAGTTCGCTCCGGAGGACGCACGGGTTCATTCTTCGTTGTCTCAAGTACTGGATGCGATGGGCCAGTCTGAGGAGGCTTTCGCGGAACAGAAACGCGCCTTGCAATTGAATCCGCTGGATGCAGATGGCTGGAACAACCTGGGCGCGCTGCTTGCCCGCGGTAGACAGAACGATGCGGCACGGGCCGCGTTTGAGCGTGCCCTGAAATTGCAGCCGGATCATGCGCAGGCTAAGGCGAATCTTGCGCGGCTCCCGGTGCAGAATTGAAGCGCATCCAAGAAATTATGGGAGCCTCTGATATAACCTAAGACCATGCGTGGCGTCTCCCCCCGGGCCGTTGCCGGTTTGATTGCATGTGTTTTCGGATTTGCATTTCCCCTCTTTGCTCAGCAGGGACCTGATGAGTTTCGGTGGGTGGACTTTCACTCCCAGAGCGATCACGACACTGTGGTCTGGGTGACCCGCTCGCTGGACCCGGCAAAGTGGACGGCGATCCGCGAGATCGGGGTGGAGTATGATGCGGCGCTGGTTGTTACCACGCTGCGGGCCTCTCCGCAGTCGCCAGCCAATGAGGATACATTCACCGTGTGGAATGCATCGCTCACTACACATGTTGTTGCGCCTCTGGTCACGGGGGTGAATCTGAGATGGCTCGACTGGATGCACTTTCTGGATGGGGCGCGAACGGAGCCCACCGCTCTCTACGACAGTTGCAATGAGTGCGCAGCGAACACGTTCTTCACGGCTTTTTACTATGACATTTCGCATCACATGTGGACTGCTCGCTGGTTGCGCGGCGGACAGGGAGTGCAAGTCTGGAGTGGGAATGCACCGGACGGAGTGGCTGAGAACCAGGCGTACGCGATACTTACCGATTACAACGGAACCCAGTTCGTCAGCACATGGACTCACCTTGACTCTGGCAAACAGAAGCCGCCAGAGGATTTTATTTATAGGTACGATCTGGATTCTTTCAGCCGTCTGGAACGAACTTTATCTTTGACCGGTAAAGATGCCGAGGCGATGAAGCAGAGGATTTGCCACGCTCCGACTGTGGTTCCAGGGCTGACTCGCGGACAGGACTCTCCGCTGTGCCAGGAGGGGGCAAAACCGCGGCCAGAACGGAAACCTGTGACCACCCCGCCGGCCAACAACCGAGGCCAGTCCGTGCCGCCGGGAGCGCGGCATTGACAATGATTCCCATCGCGTCCAGCACAGGGTGGCCGTAGACGGCGATCCATCAACCGGCATCCAACTCAGTGGAGAGTGACATGAAACGTTCCCCCAAGTTTGCAACCTTGCCTCTGCTCGCCCTGGCGATCCTGCTCTGGACCGCTGGATGCAAGTCGAATCAGAACCAGAACGCAGCAAATACAAGTCAGGATCAGTCGCAACCGGCAGATCAGAGCAACGATGCGGCCAACGCAAATCTCGCTCCAATTTCGACGAATACCAGTTCGGCAGCGGCACCGAGCACCGATCAAGGTTCTGCGGGCACAGATTCGGACGCTTATTATCAGCAAGCGGCCGACCAGATGCCGGACGATGACGACGATGACAATGGCGAGCAGCCGGTTGAGACTGCCCAGGAGGCTCCGCCACCGCTGCCGGAGTACCAACAGCCTCCGGATCCAGGCGATGGGTATATCTGGACTCCCGGCTATTGGAACTACGCTTCATCGGGCTACTACTGGGTGCCAGGCGTTTGGGTTGAGGCACCTTATACGGGAGCGCTTTGGACACCCGGCTACTGGGGCTATGCACACAACCACTATTGCTTCTTCCGTGGCTATTGGGGACCGCACATCGGCTTCTATGGCGGCGTTAACTATGGCTTTGGGTACGTAGGCACCGGCTACCAGGGTGGATACTGGAATTCTGGCCATTTCTATTACAACC
>JBEKPF010000064.1:0-33204 GCA_049521035.1 Occallatibacter sp.
GCAGGCGATCAATAATGTCGCACAGGTCCTGCAGGATCTCCATAAGGAATTGGCACGGTTAACCGAAGCCTCCAACGCAGGAAAGCTGACCGAGCGCGGGCATCACGATCAGTTCCGCGGCGCCTATGCGGAGATCGTTCGCGGCGTGAACGCCATTCTGGACGCCGTGATAGGCCCGCTGAACGTCTCCGCCAAGTACGTGGAGCAGATCAGCAAGGGAGACATTCCCGCGCAGATCACCGACACCTATCACGGCGATTTCAACAACATCAAGAACAACCTGAACACACTCATCGTGGCCATGAACGACATCACTTCGGCTGCCGAAGAAATCTCCAACGGCAACCTAACTGTGTCGCTGCGCGAGCGGTCGCCGCAGGACAAGCTGATGCAGGCGCTTAGTTCGATGGTCTCCGGACTCACGCAGACAGTTTCCGATATCCGTGCGATTGCGGGTGAGGTGTCGGCAGCAAGCCAGTCCATCTCAACAGCTTCGATTCAGGTATCGAAGGGCGCGAGCGCGCAGGCTGCCGCAGCCGAAGAGGCTTCCTCTTCTATGGAGGAAATGGTCTCGAACATCAAGCAGAATGCTGACAACGCGCAGCAAACCGACAAGATCGCCAACAAGTCGGCCAAGGATGCGCAGGAAAGTGGCAAGAGCGTTTTGGAAGCCGTCGCCGCGATGAAAGAGATTGCCAACAAGATCTCCATCATTGAGGAGATTGCCCGTCAGACCAACCTGCTGGCTCTCAACGCGGCCATCGAGGCGGCACGTGCGGGTGAACACGGCAAGGGTTTTGCCGTCGTCGCGGCCGAGGTCCGCAAGCTGGCCGAGCGCAGCCAGAAGGCTGCTGGTGAAATCAACCAGCTTTCCGCCAACACCTTGAAGGTGTCGGAGAAATCCGGCGAAATGCTGGACAAGCTGGTGCCTGACATCCAGCGCACAGCCGAACTGGTGCAGGAAATCACCGCGGCCAGCAAGGAGCAGGACACCGGCGCCGAGCAGATCAACAAGGCTCTTCAGCAACTGGAGCAGGTGATCCAGCAGAACGCTTCGGTTTCCGAGGAGATGGCTTCGACAACTGAAGAGTTGACCGGTCAATCCGATCAACTGGTCAGCGCGCTGTCCTTCTTCCATACAGGTGACGAGGAAGGCGGCCGAGCACGCAAGCCGGTAATTGCCAAGACGGGTAGATCGGTTCAGGCCGCTCCGGCAAAATCTGTGAAGCCCAATGGCCATGCCGCTTCAAACGGCATGAAATCAGGAGGCGGAATAAGTCTCCGGCTCAAAGACAAACATGACGACCTTGACGGGGAGTTTGAGCGCTACTGACCGGTCGAGTGCGGACCGCTTGCGGTCCGCACCCTGTCTTCAGAATGAGAAAGGAGTTGCTTCATGAGCGTTACTGAAATCACGGAGACACGGCAGTACCTCACCTTCAGGCTCGGCAACGAGATCTTCGCAACCGATGTCGCCAAGGTGCGCGAGGTGCTCGATCTGACCACTATCACCGCCGTTCCTCGAACACCCGATTTTATGCGGGGGGTGATCAATCTGCGGGGCAGTGTTGTTCCTGTGGTCGATCTCAGGCTCTGCTTCGAGATGTCGAAAACCGAAAGCACGCGCAACACCTGCATCGTTGTGGTCGAGGTGTTGCTTGACAACGAGTCCACAGTAATCGGTGCCCTTGCCGATTCGGTGGAAGAGGTGATCGACCTGGAGCCGGATCAGATTCAGCCGGCGCCACGCATCGGGACCCATATCCGGACCGACTTCATCAAGGGGATGGGAAAGCGCGATACCCAGTTCATCATGATTCTGGACATCGATCGCGTCTTTTCGGCCGAGGAACTGGCGACGGTTCGCGGACAGGAAGCCAACAAGCCACTGATTGAAGTGGCCGCCTGAAAGGGATAACGGGGCGTGCAAAGCGCCCCGTTCACACGATGAGTGCTCGCGACGAATCCATGTCCACCCGGGATTACACCCGCCTCTGCGACCTGATCTACCACGAGGCGGGCATCCACCTGGGCTCCGGAAAGAAGACCATGCTGGAAGCCCGCATCAAGCGGCGCTTGAAAGTTCTTGATCTCAATTCCTATGGCCAGTATTGCGACTATCTCTTCGAACACAAGGGGTTCAAGCAAGAGATCGTGCCCTTGATCGATGTTGTAACCACCAACAAAACCGACTTCTTTCGCGAGCCTGGTCACTTCAATTTTCTGATCGAGAAAGCGCTGCCGGAACTGACTTCAAATGACAGAAGCGGGCGTCAGTTTCTGGTCTGGAGCGCAGGTTGCTCCACGGGCGAAGAACCTTACACGCTTGCCGTAGTCCTCAGCGAGTATGCGTTGACACATCCCAACTTCCGTTTCAGAATTCTGGCCACCGATATCTCCACCACTGTACTGGCCAAAGCCGAACTAGGCATCTATTCGAATGAGACGGTGAGTCCTGTACCGCCGGCGCTAAAGCGAAAGTACTTCATGCGCGGACGCGATCCGAGTTCAAACCAGGTGCGCGTCGTCCCGGAGTTGCGACGACTCATCGAGTTTCGCCGCCTCAACTTCATGGACGCCGACTATCGCATTTCCGAGCGCGCCGACGCCATCTTCTGCCGTAACGTGATCATCTACTTCGACCGGCCCACGCAGGAGCAAATTCTGCGCAAGCTCGCCCATCATCTTGTCCCCGGCGGATACATGTTCGTGGGCCACGCCGAATCCCTGCACGATATGGATCTGCCGCTTGTCCCAGTGGCCCCGGCTCTTTATCGGAGGCCTCATGCCGGAGCCTGATGAGGTCGTGCCGGAAGTGTACGTTCAACCGGGGGAATCGCACCTGGTTACCGAGCCCGTGATCTTCCGCACCGTGCTAGGCTCCTGCGTCGGGGTCACATTCTGGGCGCCTCGACTCGGCATTGCCGCGCTCTGTCACCCTATGCTGCCCCGCGTTCCGGTCAAATCGAAGGCCAAGCTAAGTCTCGCGGCCAGCCGCCGCTATGTGGACTTCGCCATTTGCGACCTGGCTCAGCAGCTCGATGCCCTCGGCGCACATCGCAATGAGGTACAGGTCAAGCTCTTCGGGGGCGGCGATGTGTTGCTTGTGAGCAATCCAGACAGTTCGCGACCCACCGTGGGCAAGCTGAACCGCGAGGTCGCGTCAAAGGTGTTACGCGACGAAGGATTCGACGTAGTTGCATCCAGCCTGGGAGGCACGTCGGGCATCAACATTCAATTCCATAGCGGCACCGGAGAGGTGCGCCTTCGGCGGCTCGGCTGAGCCTGGATTCAAAAGCGCAATGCGCTTTCGTTGCTCGGATAAATGATCGGGAAGGCGGTAGTTGTGGGACCACCAAAGATTCGCGTACTGATTGTGGACGACTCCGCCGTGGTGCGCCAGACACTGCGCGAAGTGCTCTCGTCCGATCCAGAGATTGAAGTTATTGCTACCGCAGGCGACCCTTTTGTCGCGGCAGACCGCATCAGCGAGCAACTGCCTGACGTGATTACGCTCGATATCGAAATGCCGCGCATGGATGGGTTGACTTTTCTCAAGAAGATCATGAGCCAGCACCCCATCCCCGTTGTCATCTGTTCGAGCCTCGCTGACGAAGGCGCGCAGAGTACCTTCAAAGCTCTCGAATACGGCGCAGTCGACATCATCACCAAGCCGCGCCTCGGCACCAAGCAGTTTCTTGAGGACTCGCGCGTTACTCTCTGCGAAGCTGTAAAAGCAGCGGCGGTATCGAAGTTGCGCATCCTCAGGTCCAGCCACACCGTCGAGCCCAAGCTCACAGCCGATGCCATTCTTTCTCCGGCGACGCACGCTATGGCCGAGACCACTGAAAAAGTAGTAGTCATCGGCGCTTCCACTGGCGGAACTGAGGCCTTGAAGACCGTGCTTGAAATGCTCCCGCCTGATACTCCCGGCATCGTCATCGTCCAGCACATGCCCGAGTTGTTCACGCGAGCCTTCGCCAACCGCCTCGACAGCCTTTGCGCCATCACAGTCAAAGAAGCCGAGACCAACGACACGGTGATTCGCGGACGCGCTCTCATCGCTCCGGGCAATCATCATCTTCTGCTCAAGCGCAGCGGCGCTCGCTATTACGTTGAGGTCAAAGACGGTCCGCTGGTCTGTCGTCATCGTCCGTCGGTCGACGTGCTCTTCCGCTCCGCCGCACGCTATGCCGGACAAAACGCCATCGGCGTCATTCTCACCGGGATGGGCGACGATGGAGCCCGCGGCATGCTCGAAATGAAGCAGGCCGGCGCTGCAACCTTCGCTCAGGACGAAGCCACCTGCGTCGTCTTCGGCATGCCCAAGGAAGCCATCAAACTTGGCGGCGTCGACAAGATTCTGCCCTTGCAATCAGTGGCCAGGGCAATCCTTTAGCGAGCATGGTGGTCACCCGCAGATTTCTGCCTGTCCGACATCGCTTGTATTCGCGCCGCCACGGTGTCATGGATGTACATGACGCTGGTTGGCGCAGTAACGGTTTGCGCACTCAGTTGGCCCGGCGTGTGAATCAGCAGTAGCGGTCGCGGATCCCATTTCCCGCCGTGCGAAATGCGTTCGTCCTCGGCACTCCATCCCGGCAGTGGTCTCCACATCTCGGTACGCCACGAGTGATCTCCGTGCACGATAAGTGTGGTCTCCGCCCAGCGCGGCTGCGCTTCAAGAACATCCAGAATCCTGCCCAGCAGCCGATCGGAATAATCCAGAGAATCCAGATACGATCCGCCCAGCGCAAAGCTCCCTGTCCGCCTGTCCCACACCGCGGGTGGATGCGGCACAGGAAGGTGCAGATAAACAATATCTGCCTGGCTGTTCGCCGCCGTCTCAAGCGCATGCTGCTCCAGATCCTTCACAGCCGCTTCATGTCCTTTCGCGTTCCAAGCGGCCACATCTGCCCAGGCGTGGCTGGGCGCCACCACCTGTTCCACCAGGATGCGCAGCGGAAACCACACATTCTCAGCGAAGCTTTCGCTCGTCGAAGTAGGCCCGCGATCCTGCGCATCTTCGTTTGCCCAATAGCAATCCGTGGCAACCCCCACAAACACCGGGCAATATGCGATGTACCATCCCACGATCGAAGTCGTGAGTCCATTCTGCTTCGCCATGCCAAACAACGTTTCATTCGGATCGAGCGTCTGCCAGTGCGGATCGTTCTCCATCTGCACCAGGTACTGATTCCTCGTGGTGTAGGTAACATCCGTGACAGCGAGTCCCAGCAACAAACTCGGTACCGCCCGCGTCGTCCGGTAGGCAATCGGCGTCATGTCGGTGTAGAGCGTGCTCTCCGCGCGCAGGCGGTCGAAATTCGGCAAATGCAGTGAAGGATCGCGCGCTTCAAAGGTAGGTTTGTAAGCAAGTTCGTCGAAGAGAATCCAGACCAGCCGCTGCCTGTGTTGGTCCTCGACCGCCACCGGGGATCGAAACACCTGCGGACCCGGCCGCCACAGCGCAGCGCTCCCAAGCTGCCAGGTCATCATTACGGCGAAGACCACAAAACCAGCTAACAGCGTGCTTCCCGCGCCTCTCAGCTTCACCGCAAATCTGGAAGCTTTCAGAATGAGCGCGCCCAGCACTGCCGCCCAGACAACTCCCCCCGCAAGCACCGTAACGGGACGCACATCGAAGGGCATCACATCCAAATTGCGCGCAAACAGGAGTACTGGCAAAAGCGCCATCAGCGACCAACGGATCTTCGTCCATCCAGGAATCCTGCGCAGTGCCTCCATCGCGCCGAAAAAAAGCAGCGCCACCACCACCATATCCGTCAGTTGTGCCAGCGCAATCCCTGTCAGCGGCACCGGCGACCGCATCCGCGCGTCTCCCGCACCCGATGTCAAGTCAGCGTAATTCGGCAGCAGAAGAATGGAAGCGAAGGCCCAGGCTTGGGCTACTCGTTTCGTCATGACGAGCCCGCTCCCGCACCTTCCTCATCAAGGTCGTCGCGCTCCAAGAGCAAAAGAACCCGCTGATTCCCCAACACCATGCGATCGACAACTCGGAAAGACGGCGCGAACGCCTGCATGAGATCGTCCTCTGACAAGCGTCCGTAAAGTTCGTCCCGTCCGCGCAACCACTCTTGATACATCGGATCCGAGGGTGGAACCCACTCCAGTACCAGCCAGCGACGAGTCAAGCTCGCGCATAGGTCGCCGATGTGCGCGAGCGGCAATTGCTCGCGCAGAATGAGATGATGAATCACCGCCAGCATCAGCACCAGGTCGAACTTCCCAGTGAGACGATCGAGCAGCGAAAGCTGTTCCCGATTCCTCCATCCCACAGCCGGCGTTGGGCGCGCGATATTCGCCACCAGGGCTGTGATCTTCTTTCTCCGCTGTGCCGCTGTCCGCCATAGTGTCTCGACGGCCCCAGTATCGCTATCCAGCGCCACGACCTCCGCGCCTGCGTCCGCCGCCAATAGCGAATAGGTCCCCGTATTCGCTCCGATATCCAGCACGCGCGCGGGCCGGGTTCGTTCCATCACGCTCTTCACAAACCTCTGCTTGTCGTCAGTATCCGCGGGATGATAGTGGCTTGCGGATTGTTGATATCCGCTCCATCGAGTTGCCTCCTCCGTCCGCGCAGCACTGCGAATCTGCTTGCCCAGGCGATTAATTCGCTTGTGCAGAATATGCGTGGCCAGCTCAGGGTCCGATGTCGAAGGTATCTTCCGCTGCATCTTTCTCTTGCCACTCTTGCCTTCAAATAGCGTCGCGAGCGTGACGACATCCAGGAGAGCTGGGTTGAAGCGTTGCCATGGCTGCAGGGCCTGATAAAGCGCACCAGGTTCATACCCATCGCGTGAAAAGAGCGTCGCCTGCAATGACCAGCCTAGATACTTCTCTGCTATCAGGGGAAGCAGGAAGGTGCGGACAAATTGTCCATAAGCCAGCCAAACGCTTGAATGAAGATCGCGCTGCTCCAGCGACAACACATCCACCAGCACCGGACGCGCGCCCACAAACAGGATGTTCAGCGGAGTCGCATCTTTCAGCGACCAGCCTGCGTCCACTGCGCACCTTGCAATCCGCAGCGTGAGCTCAGCAGCTGCGCGCCACTGTAGGGTGCTCCACTCCCACGGGTATGAAATCGGTTCGACGCGAGGATGCCGCAGCCAGAGTTCTCCGGAGATTACGAACGAGTGCGTTCCAGGCTCCGCAATCTCAGTCGCAATCAAATCACCTCTGGCCTCAAGAGCCAACCGCAGCGGAGATTCAAGAAAGGCAAGTGTTTTTTTCACTGCTTCAGGGTGAATCCGCCGTAGGGCATGCGTTCGCGTGAGCCGAAGCTGCCCCGCCGGGTCTCGGAAAGTCAGTTCCAGTTCATCCAGTGGAAATGGGCCATCAAGCGGGTCTTTGTTTCCGGATGTGTCCCGTGAACTGTGCTTTAGAAAATCGACCGGCTTGCTCACTGGCGCGTTTAGTCCTCTTCTTCCTTTGTCGCCCGAGTCTCGGCCCGCTCCTGTCTCGCTACGGAACTCCGATGCAGGAGAGAGTAAATTCTCTTGCGCAAATACCACCCGGAGGCCACCAGTGCGGAGCCAACCGCCTGGATGGCCAGCAGACCTGTGCCAGGGTCGGCATACGCGTAAGCCGGCCGCTCAGACAACAGCATTGCGCCCGCAACCATCAACAAAATTGGGAAGATCTGCAGTAGCTTTTTCATCATGGCCATCTGCGGCTCCAGATTCCGCGACATCGGGTACTGCGATATTTGGCGTCGAACCTACGCTCGCGTCGTGCAATCAGAGCGATCACCCAATTGTGGGTAGACGACTCCTTGAACGCTGGGTTTACATCGCCTACTACCTTTTCCCTGGTTTTGCTCTGCGAGAACTTGCCCCACCTGGGTCCCAGGGCCCACCGCCGATTCTCTTCCACTCGCGCCGTATGGTCAATTCGCACAGCCCAGAATAAAAAATCCTGAAAATGTAGTCCTGAGTTGTACTTTCCTCGTCTTTCTAAGGTGCATCTAACTCTGTTACCTGCTTCCATTCGGGGACGGGCTCTAGTCTGGTGCGTGTCTCGCTGAGGGGCACATGCCTTCGAGCTCGATCGCACGCCGACGGGTGGCGACGTATCAAGGAGCGCTGTTTCGAGCGCTGTTTCCAAATCTCGCGTGCAGAGAGTCTCATGAGTACCATAACCTCACCGTCGCCCTTCAACCACTCCATCAACCCGCACCGGCCGTCACCGGAATCTCCCTCTTCAAGCGTCGTGCAGCCGAAGGGCTCAAATCTTGCAAATCTCGCGGCGCACGGGACGGTCACTCCATGAAGATCGCCTCGGACGATCGTCTTCCCGTGCTCCGCCTGGGCCTTCTCACCGCTGTCGCTCTCGCCATTCACGGCTACCATCTTGGTGTTGAAGATGCTGAGATCCATATTCCGGCTGCCAAGAAGCTCCTCCATCCTTTCCTATACCCTTATGCAGATGAGTTTTTCCTCTCACACGGGAACCTCTCACTCTTCGACCCGATTCTAGTCTGGAGCGCACGGCTCACCCATCTATCCATGGACTGGACTATATCTCTCTGGTACGTCGCCACGCTCTTCGCCACTTTGACCGCCTGCTGGATACTGGCCGCGGCTTGTTTCCGCTCCCCTCGAGCACGGTGGTGCTCCCTGCTCGTCATCACCGCGGTGCTCACCATGCCAGCCACTAACACCGGGCTCCTGCTGATGGATCCCTACCTGACACCGCGCTCGTTGTCCACACCGCTCATCGTTGTTGCGCTGGTCTGCTTTCTTCGCCACCGCTATGCCATGGCGGGCTCTGGAGTTCTCGCAGCCGCAGCCATACATCCCCAGATGGCTGCGTACTTCGTTGCCCTGACCGGTGTCATCTGGATCGAGGAGAAGTATGGCTCAGCTATACGCCAGCGCGTCCCGGACCTGGTTACCGTTTCCAGCGTCCTGCCCGTCGGATTCATGAGCCTCAACCCCGCACAGGGAGCATATCGCGAAGCCCTTTATGCGCGTGACTTCTTCTTTCTTTCCAACTGGACCTGGTACCATTGGCTCGGCATGATCGCCCCGCTCGCGATCCTGGCATTCTTCTGGAAGGGAAGGCTGCGCGAAACCACGCCTGACTTTCAGCGCCTCAGCTTCGCACTGATTCCGTTTGGTCTGCTCTCCATTTTGGTTGCCGCGGTCTTCGACTGTTCGCCCGCACTGGACATGTTTGCCCGCTTCCAGCCGCTTCGATGTTTCCATTTGATCACCCTAGTGTTTGTCGTGCTCTTTGGCGGCGTCGTTGGTGAGTATGCGGCTAAAGGACGCCGCTGGGTACTCCCTGCACTTTCTTTGCCGCTCGCTGCTGGAATGTTCTACGTTTCTCGTCAGACTTACCCCTTCAGCCCGCAGATCGAGTTACCCTGGCTAAGCACCAGTTCCAATCCCTGGGTCAACACTCTTCTCTGGGTTCGCCACAATACTCCCACAGATGCAGTCTTCGCCGTGGATTCTCGCTACTTCAAGGACCAGGGCGTCGATGTGCATGGCTTCCGTTCCATCAGTGAGCGCTCCACATTACCCGACTATTTCAAAGACGGCGGAGTCGTCGCTATGTTTCCATCCCTCGCCGGAGACTGGAAACAGATGAGTGACGCCACTTACGGTCTGAATCATTTCAGTGCCGAGGACTTCACGCGCCTCGCCAAACAATACCCAGTCACATGGACTGTCATCCATGGATCGGCGCCCGATGGAATGGAATGCCCCTATCAGCAGGACGGCTATGCGGTCTGCAGAATCCCGGGCGCACCTGGCCTAACGACGGATACCTTGCAGGCAAGCACTGGCGAATAGGTTAGGGAATCCCAAGTATCTTATGCGTCTGCAAGCTCAGTCGCCATTGAGGATGATCGAGGCAGTACTTGAGCGCAAGCTCCGTGTTTGTCGCCCTGCTTGGCCCATCCATCGGCTGTAAGAATAAATGCCGAAAACCCAAGCCCTCAAACTCAGCAGGCACCGCTCCTGCCTGAGGATAGACCAGCTTCAGTTCGTCCCCACTTCGCTGCACCATCGCTGCTCCTGCCTTGGGACTCACGCAGATCCAGTCCAACCCCGCCGGCGCTGCAACCGTTCCATTGGTCTCCACTGCAATCTCAAAGGCATGCGCATGCAGGGCTTCAATCAGGCTTGAATCCAGTTGCAGCAATGGTTCTCCGCCGGTGCAGACCACAAATCGCTTGGCGCGCGCGACATTCACTAACGTCGGATTACTCGGCCATTTCTCCGCAACAGCCGCCGCCAAAGCCTCTGCGTATTCAAACCTTCCCCCGCCAACTCCATCCACACCGACAAACTCCGTGTCGCAGAACTTGCAAATTGCCGTAACCCGGTCTGCTTCACGGCCCGACCACAGATTGCATCCCGCAAATCTACAGAAGACAGCCGCACGTCCCGCCTGTGCTCCCTCACCCTGCAACGTATAGAAGATTTCCTTCACCGCATAGCTCATGTGAGACCCCGACCGTCGCGATACTCGAGCGGGTCTTCGATCCTGTTTTCCCGAAACCCCTTCTTCCGCAACAGACACGAGTCGCATTCTCCGCACGGCTGGCCAGTTGCAGATGGGTCGTAGCAGCTACTCGTCAGCCCATAATCCACACCGAGTTGGATTCCCTCCCGAATAATCTCTGCCTTGCTCATCGAAATCAATGGCGTATGAATCTTGAGCGCCTGCCTTCCTTCCACTCCGGCCTTCGTCGCAAGATTCGCCATCTTCTCAAAAGCCGCAATGAACTCCGGCCTGCAATCCGGATAACCGGAGTAGTCCAGCGCATTCACCCCAATGAAGATATCGCTCGATCCCAACACTTCCCCCCAAGCCAGAGCGAACGAGAGAAAGATCGTATTTCGCGCGGGAACGTAGGTGATCGGAATACCATGCGCCATATCGTCCGTGCTGCGTCCTTTGGGAACCTCGATCTCATCTGTCAGCGCGGACCCGCCAAACACTCGTAGATCGATCTCTGCAATCCGGTGCCCAACCACGCCTATCGAAGCGGCAACCCGGCGCGCTGCATCAAGCTCAAAGACATGCCGCTGCCCGTAGCGAAACGACAGCGCGTGAAGCTCATAGCCCTGACTGCGAGCAATAGCCAGCACGGTCGCCGAGTCCAGTCCACCGCTCAAAAGCACCACCGCTCTCTTTGTTTCAATCTCCATGGGTCCTTCCATCTAATCTCCGTCGGTTGACCATACTTTCCCGCGCACTTGGCAAAAAGGCGAGGAAGTTAGGTCACTCACTTCAAGTCCCCACCTTTACCGATATCCATTGACGGTGGCAGCGGATTGCTCTCATCAATCGAAGCCGCTATGCATTGGTCCAGCACGCCCTTGGCCTCCAGGATGAACTCAATCGCATCGCGCCCCGCGCCCTGCCCTCCGCGATTTGGTGTCACATAGTGAGCTTCGACCTTGACCCGTTCCCGAGCATTGGCCACAGCCACGGCTAGGCCGCACTCACGCATCACCGGTAGATCGATCACGTCATCGCCTACATACGCAATCTCCTCCAGCGTCACGCCTTCCTTTGCTGCAATCTCGCGCACGGCCTTCATTTTGAAGGCTTGTCCCTGGTACACAAATTCCATCTTCAGGTCGCGCGCGCGCAGAGCCACGCTGTCGCTGATCCGCTTTGTAATCACGCCGCACTTCATCCCCCCCAACCGCGCCAGCGTGATTCCCGCTCCATCGTGCGCGCTGTAGCCCTTGAACTCCACCATCTTCATCGCCGTTGTACCGTCGATCGTGGGGGTGGGCAAAAACCAGATGCCCCCGTCCGTCAAAACGCCATCCACGTCAAAGAGAATGATCTTGATGCGCCGTGCTCGATCCTGCACTGTAAGTGTCATTCTTCAATTCTACCGATTGTCCCGGGCAGTAATCCTCATCCCGCGATTCAGGAGAGAATGGAATGTGAGAGAGTCGAAGAATGGACCGGAAGGAATCTCCCGCATCACGGCCACCACTCGAACCCGAAGACTATTACTTCGAAGGTCCGTACATGGTCTTCACCGAGGCCTATCACCTCAAGCGTGGCTTCTGTTGCGGCTCAGGCTGCCGCCACTGCCCCTATGGATTCGCAGCTACGTCCACGCCAGATGCCACACCAAATAAAAAGTAGCTCAAAGTTACTGCGCAGCAGCCCCCGCCGGCGCAGGCGCAGCCGGGACCGGTTCCCGCACCAATATAGCAAACCGCGGAAAGGCAAAACTCCCACCCGCGTCGTCAATCACATTCAGTTGGCACACATAAGGACCGGGCTTGAGCCCGGCCAGCGGCACGTCCAGTTCGATGGCCACCGCATCGCGTCCTTCCACATTGATCGCCTTGGCCTGCACAATCGGTGTCTCATACACCTTTATTGATCCCTGAATCAGTTCAAGGCTGCTCAACAAGTTGATTCCCGACTTAGTCCCCTTCGACGCGTTCTCCGCCGGCTTCTGGCGCGCAGGGCCATAAATCTCATACAACAAATAGAGATGCTGATCCTGCCGGAAAACGTGGCTGATGTTAGGCACATACTCTTCTCCGCCACGCACGAGGGGGCTGTCCTTCTTGCTCGGTTGACGCATTGATGCCAGCACGATTGAGCTCAGCTTCAGCGGTGACTTCTTCATATCCGGAAGAGTGATCTCCGCTTCAAATGACCCCATCCGCCCCGTCTGGTTCTCGCGTACCACAAACTTCATTTGATACTTGCCCGGCGGCAGGTTGAAGCTGGTGGTGTACTGAATGTTTTTCTGGCGCGCCTGCAAACCCTGGTCGAGATTCAACTTCACCGTCTCACGCGCGCGGCCGATCGGCCGCTTGAACTCGTCGATCACGCTGCCAATAATGTCGATCGTCGCCTTGTCCTTATCGCCACCTTTTACAAACGGAATCTGCGATCCGGGCACGATGAGCGAGACCGGAACGAAGAAGCGGTTCTCATCCAGGCGGAAATACATCGCATCCATGTATACAGCCATGTCAGTAGCCGGCAAGTCGCTGGCCAACTGCTCCTCCAACTCGCGCTCGCGGTCCTCATGCCCCGAGTGCTGGAAATCTGCTGGCGCATAGTACCCCGGCCGGTATTCCAGCTTGATACCCGGTCGGTTGATCTTGATTGTCAGCTTGCGATATTTGCCATCGCGCGCGGGATTCGAACTGCGGAATCCGATTGCGTAATACGCCGATGAGTCGCGCTGCACCTGCGCAAACGCCGGTGCAAAGTCGTTGGAATCGAAGAATGCCTTGCCGCCCGTGTCTACACTGAGTGTCGACATCACTTCCTGCGAGGCAAAGTTGGCATTCATGTTGTTCAGCAGCGCCCCGCCGTTGTACGCGCCAGTTCCCCGCAGGCTTCCGGTCGAAGCATCGCCTAGCGGAGAAATCGCCTGCAAGCCGCGCGTATCCACGCTGTAAATCGCAAGGTTCGCCCTCACCGCCGCGTTGATCGCTGACCGCAATGATGCCTGATTCTCAATACCGTCGCGCTGAATCCCACCCGAAAAATACAGCAGCGACTTCTTCTCCGTGATCTTCTCCAGCGACTTTGAAATCGCTCGCAGCGCAAACAGTTCGCGGTCCGTATTCAGGTCGTTGTATTCACTTTCGTCCGGCGTGTATCCGGTAGTATCCTCCACTTGGTTCGAGTTCGCCGTCGTGCCCAAGGCAAACCCCTGTCCCTCGGTGCCGTTGTAAATCGCGACCTCATTGATCAGCGCATTCTTGTCCGAAGTAAAATCCTGGTCTACCTTGAGCGTCGTGTCCAGCGAAACCAGCGCCACCAAGTCGGCCGGCTGCATTTTTGTCTTCAAGAAAGCCTGCGCCGCTTCCACGCTGCGGTCCAGGTCCTCCGGCTGCATTGAGGTCAGGTCGAAGAACATCACAATCAGCCGATGGTTTCTGAGATCCTCTGGCTTCGCCACCACCGCGGCCTTGCCACCGCTCACGCTGCTGCCCGCGGCCAATCCGCTAATCGTGGCTTCGTTCAGCGGCTTCGCCATCTCCACGCTTTCATAGTCGAAGGTCTCGATATGTTGCGGCTTGCCGTTCTCTAAGACGCTGAAGTCGCTCTGCTTGAGGCCGTGCACAAATTCACCGGTCTTGCTATCGCGGGCTACCACATTGGTCAGCACCAGTTCCCCGTTCATCTTCAGAACAAACCCGCCCTCCTGCGATGCCGGAGCCTGTACACCCGAGGAATGTCCGCTCGAATCCTGGCCGGAGCTTTGCACGAAGGAAGGCTGCGCGCCCGGCAGCCCAAGCGCCGCCATCGCCATCCATGCCCCGAAACTACGCGCCAACCCCGTCATAAAGCCCCTTCCCACATATCTGTGGGACCCAGGTCCCGCTTCCGGGACTTGGGAATCCACTAAAGTCCTACCCCCCGCGGCACCGCTGACTTCGCTAAAATCGAAAACTCGCCCTGAACTGAAACGACCGCATCTGTCCAACAGAAGTTACCTGTCCAAAGCTGGGTGAAGTTACGCTCGTATCCACACCCGAATACTGCACGGTGTTGAAAGCATTGTTCAGCATCGCGCGAATTTCCATGCTCCGCGTATCCCCGAATTGCATCGTCTTCGACAGCGCCAAATTGTTTGTAATCGTCCCCGGCCCGGCAATCGAGTTTCGCGATGCATTGCCGAACACCGCACACGGATATCCAGCGACAGTCGCTGGTGCCGTAAACGCCCCCGTATTGAACCACTCCCCCAGCGAGCCTGCACCCGCGCTCAACGAGCTCCCCGGCACACGGTCCGGACGCCCCGAACCCGCTGTCCCGCACTGCACATCCGTCACAGAGGCCGCATAAGTTGGAGTAAGTGGCGAGCCTGTGGCAAAGGTATAACTCCCCGAAACCGAGAACCCTTCCAGGATATGCGAACCCAATCCGGTAGTTACCCAGAACTTATCTTTCCCAAACGGTAACTCGTAGAGATAAGACCCGCTCACCTGGTGCCGAATGTCGAATCCCGAGTTACCTTCTTCTGCCTGCAAGTCCTGCCAGTTCTGTACCACCCTCGGCGAAGTTCCATTCACTGATCCCGCATCGTCAATCGAGTGCGAGTACTGGTAATTCGCGCCCAGAGAAATTCCCTTTGAGAGCCGCTTGTTCACCCTCACCGTTCCCGCGCTCAGCTTCGAGAACGCCACCGCCTGGTCGTACTTGAAAACCTGCGCCGTTGGGTTCGTCAGCGGACTGCTCGGCGTAGCGCGCGGTTCGCTCGTAATGTCCAGGTGGTTGCCTTTCGATCCGTTATAGCCGACATTCAGCACCACGCCCCACGGCAACGTCTTCTGCACATCGATATTCCATGCCTGGACATAAGGCATCGGATAATGCGGTTCAAGTGCGTAGTTGCCCGCCGTGTCTGGTTCGGCAAACCCTTGTGCCAGCGTGAAGCAAGTGGCCGTCTGCGCGCACGCTGCCGTCGGGTTGCCCGCCGCATCGGTGGCCACATTGTTCGTCTGTTCGTTCACAAACGTTGGATCGTTCACCATCGGCTGCCGCGCCATCGTCGAGGCAAACGTACCGTACTCGCCCACCGAGTAGTTCATGCCAAAGCCCGCCCGCACCACGGTCTGCTTCGGAAGCCTGTACGCCAGGCCCAGTCGCGGTGCAAAGGCCACACGAAACGGAAATACCAGCCCATCCGGCAGCTCCCCGCTGAATGCGCCCGCGCCCCCGGCCTGAGCTTCCGCAATACCTGTGAACCCAGCGGACGGATTCGTATCCACATCCGCCAGCCGCCCATATTTCTCCGTATACGGCTCGTAGAGTTCGTAGCGCACGCCGTAATTCAGCGTGAGCGAAGGCGTAACACGCCAGTCGTCATTCGCGAATGCATCCCACACGTTATCGCGCAAGTAGCTCTTCCCCGCCGTCGAGTCGATTGAGGTTTCCTGCGGCAATCCCAGCAGAAAATCCGCCAACGCCGAACCGCTGGTCGCTATCCCCGTCGTCGGAGGCGAATTCGGCGCCTCGGTAAATAGCCCCGTAAACGTGAAGCTCCCCGTCGCATTCGATCCGCCTAGAAAGTCGCGATGCACGCGCCTAAAATCGCCGCCAAATCGATAATTATGCTTGCCGTGAATCCAGCTAAACACCTCGGAGAACGAGATCGTCTGCGACAACGAAAAGCTCGGCTGCGTCTCGCTCAGCCCTCCGGGAAAGTTGCTCAGCGTCACATCCGGCAGTCCATAGTTGAGCGGCGAATTGTCTGTTCCCTGAATCCCGACTTCGTTCGCAATATCGGTTGTATTAGTAAAAAAGTTCGTCGTCTGGCTGCTGCTTCGATTCCAACTCGCATTAAAGATGTTGGTCACCTTGTGATAACCAACGGTATAACCCGCCTGCACAGAATTCGAGTCCGACGAACTCTTGCCTCCCAACTGCGGCGTAAGGTTCACAATGTCCTGGGCCGTTTCGCTCCAGTTGTAGTTGACGTTGATGCTTTGCCGCAGCCCCTGGTTCTGATTCCTCCGCCCGCCCCCGCCGCCACGTCCTCCGCCGGTCGGCAGCGTCGCGCCTTTGCCAAGGCTTCGCATGTAGCGAACGCCCGCTTGCGTCGTGTTTGTCTGCGCCGTCGTCAGCAGATGATAGTTCTGCACGTCGCCAGGCAGATTGGGTGCGGGAAAATACGGATAGCAATTCACTGGGCTCGATGTGGGGCACAGTAGCTGCGTGGCCTGAGACGCGATCCGCCCCGCTGGGATCACGTTCGCGTTTCCGCCCGAGCTGAATTGAAGTCCCGTCGTGGGGTCGTAAATCGGAGGCAGGTCCGCGGCCGAAAAATCGCCCGTCCGCTCTGCTTCTGTGGGAACGGTCGTGTACTGGTCTGACAGAGTCGAACTGCGCGTTCCGGAAAGCGTAAAGAACACCGTGTCCTTGCCGCTTGGCTTCGTCAGGCCCGGCAGGTAGGGCTCGCTCATAAACGAGATCCCGAATCGGTTGCTCCCGGAAGGCGGTTGCTCCTGCTCCTGTCCGCGCAGCGAAAATGGCTCCGCATTCAGCGCCGAGTTGCTCCCGATCCAGAAAATGGATCCATGTGGCTGCTTTGGATCGAAGCCGCGGAAATTGCCCCGTCCGCCTCCAAACCCTCCACCGCCAAACCCACCACCGCCGAATCCGCCCCCACCAAACCCTCCACCCCCGAAACCGCCTCCTCCAAATCCCCCGCCGCCGCCCAGCGCGCCCGCAAAGATTCCCGCTGCACCACCCGGCAATGCACCCTGCGCCCGAGCCGTCTCAATCGCGTCCCTGATCCGGTCCATATCCACGCCAGCCAGCGGGCTCACCTGACCCATCTGTCCGCTGATGGCCACCGAATCCCCGCCGAAGTCCGAATTGCCGGCCGCCGACGGCAGTGCTGCGCCAGCAGAAACGCTCGCGCCCGGAGTTCCCGTCTGCGTTTCGGTGTCGCCAGCAACCGCTGACATCAAGCTCAGGCTCTGAGCCCCGTTCCCTGTTAACTGCCGGATCGCTGCCTGCACACCCTGCTGCGCCTCTTGCTGGGCTTGTTGTTGCTGTTGTTCCGCCGCGCGCGACGCCAGCATCAACGCGAACGTCACCGTCTGGTCGTGGCTCGTCGCGTTCAGTACCGCTTCCTGCGATCCCGTCGCAAAGGCCGCAAACTGCGTCCTCACCACGTATCGCCCATTTTGCGGAATATTCATCGACCACGCGCCGGTAATATCTGTTGTGGTCGAATACTTCTTCCCCGTCAGCGTGTTCTGGGCCGTCACCGTCACGCCCGGCAGCGGTATGTTCCCGCTCTTCACCACACCGTGCAGTGTGCCGCCCGTCACCGCAGTTGGCGGAGGAGCTTGGGTGCCTGCAGATCCAGGGTTAACGACCGCTCCAGCCGACGACGAAGACTGCGGGGGAGTAGTCGCCAGCTGACTCATATCGGCCTGCGCCCATACCGCGGAGCCGCCAGTCGCAAGTATCCCAATCGCTACTGTCCAACGCATGGCTGCACGCCGCATTTATGCTCCCTGGCATTTCGCGCTCGTACTACTTCAGACGGCCCGCACGCTACGAAGGTTTACGAATGCAGGCTCTTGCGCCTCATCGTAAGCTCGAGGATGGACCTCCACGAGATGACATCCCCGCCATTTTACCTGGAGGAGATTTCGGCCACTACCTCGGACAACACCCTAGCCAACGCTCGAACTGCCGCTCGACTATGGCCGCTTTGTCATGCCCAACCGGGCGCAGCACGATTCTGCTTCGGTTCCCTTGAGATCGAAGCCGACCGTTTGCCAATCTCTCCTAACTATTAGCAGGGCGTCGGATGCATCATGCCCCAGTTCAGGAAAAGGGAGCCGGAATTGGGAGATGGCTGGGAACCTGAACGGCCTTGGGAGCAGGGTTCCATAGCAGCAACGCATCGCCTTAGAAACGCGACAAAATCCTTGCAATCGACTGTCGCGCATGTTAACTATTAAGTCAATCATCTTTTGATTACTGCCATGAAAGTAAACGGTGGCAGCCATCGGAATGGATTCCTTCCCATCATGAAAATCGGCACTACGATTCGCACTCATCGACTTCAGAAAGGCTTGTCCCAGGGGGATATTGAAAAGAAAACCGGCCTCCTGCGCTGCTATCTTTCGCGCGTGGAAAACGGCCACACGGTGCCTTCACTCGACACGTTATCCAAGATCGCTGTTGCGCTCGACATGTCCATCTCCCAATTCTTTGCCGACGACACGCCCAGCCACCAGTTCAACACCCAGAGGCTCACCGACGAGGAACTCCGCTTCCTCACCCAGATTCGCCGCTACTCGTCTAACCTCAACGAGAGCGACCGCAAGCTCCTGCTTGCGATGGTGAAGAAGTTCGCTGCCACCGCAGTGCGGTAACGAGCGCTTATAAGCCGGCGAACCTCACAATAAAGGTCCCGAACAACACGAGTACCGTCGTCACCATCAAGACCGAGATCCGACGGCGGAAGATGAACAGGTCTTTTGGTGAGCCAATTCGCGGAACCAACGGCGTTGCAAACAGAAACCCGCAAGCGCAACCACCCAGATGAGCCATGTTGTCGATGTGCACGGGTGAACCGGGCACCATGGTGCCAAGGCCGATGAGCAAATTGATGGCGGCGAAGTAAATAACCGAGCGCCGAAGCTTGCCTAACTCTTGAGGCGGCACCGGCAGCTGCGGAGATTTGAGCAGAACAATCAGCGCTCCGGCGATTCCGAAGACTGCTCCCGAAGCTCCGGCCCCAGCTGGAAACAGGCCCAATAGCTGCTCGACGGGAATCCCACTATGGGACTTTCTAACTAGATCAGTCAGTTCTGCCAAGTCAGGATAACCGATCCAGAGGTTGACGAAAGTTGACAGCAGATTGCCTGCTGCACCTGTAAGAATGTAGACTGCCAGCACTCCGGCCGAGCCCATCAGCGGCTCTGCTAGAAGGCCGAGATTCCACAAGCACCACATGTTTGTCGCAAGGTGAATGATTCCCACGTGGACGAACATCGCGGTAACAATTCGCCACCACTCTCCATTTATCAGCACCGAACCGACGTTGTTTGCTCCCCAGTGCATCAACTCCTGCGGTGAAGGACTGAGAAAGCTCACATGGCTAGCCAGCATGGCCAGAAACACAATGCAGTTGATGGCAATTAGCACGTACGTTGCGGGCGCCACCATCCACGACTGTCTCTCTTTGCGCAGGGGTTGCGGCGTCGAAACGGCACCCGGCCGCAGAATCTCCGACTCCGGGCCAATATACCGCGGGCCGGGACTTCGATAGTCGGGTTCTTGTGGTGGAGGCGAGAAACTTCCCATCCTCTAACTCTAAAGCATTTCCAGAGCCCGAGAAGTTTGCTGCATCTGGATAACTGCGTCCATGAACCGCCGTACCGTCATCCGGTTCGCAGCCCCTATCAACTTCCAACCCTGTCGTTGGATGTACTCTGGTGTTTGGTCTTCGTCCAGCCTGATGCGCACTGAGTTTGCAGTGGAGTGTGGTCGCATCCCAGACGCAAAAACAAAAACGCGCTGACCTGTGGGCGCCCAGATGGGGAACCGGCTTTAACAGGCGCTCTGAGACCTGAACCAAAGAGGAGTGAAACAGTGAGTGAATATGCGGTTGCGACAAAGAAGATCCGGCGCGCCCTGCTCAGCGTTACCGACAAGACTGGCCTAGTGGAATTTGCCCGGGCGCTGGCTGGCTTTGGCGTCGAACTGATCTCCACTGGCGGCACCGCCGCGGCCCTGCGAGTGGCAGGCCTTTCGGTCAAGGACATCAGCGAATTGACAGGGTTTCCAGAGATGCTCGACGGCCGCGTCAAGACCCTGCACCCCAAAGTCCATGGCGGCCTGCTCTACATTCGCGGGAATGCCGAGCACGAAGCGGCCGTAGCCGCGCACGAGATCGAGCCCATCGACATGGTAGTCGTCAACCTCTATGCCTTTGAGAAGACGGCCGCAAAACCCGGAGTTGCCTTCGGCCATCTCATTGAAAATATTGATATTGGCGGCCCTTCCATGGTTCGTTCCGCCGCCAAGAACTTTGAAGACGTAGCCATCGTCACCCGAGTCACCGACTATCCCGCTCTTATTGAAGAACTTCAGGCCAACTCCGGGGCTCTGACCCGCAAGACCCGCTGGCGCCTCGCGAAGCAAGCGTTCTCGACGACCGCTGCCTACGACACCGCAATCGCTAATACCCTCGACCGGATTGCCGAAGCACCCATTCCGGACAAGGCCGCCGAACCCGACACGATCAGCCTTCCCGGCACCCTCCGCATCAACTTCCCACTGGTCCAGTCTCTGCGCTACGGGGAAAACCCCCATCAGCGCGCCGCCCTTTATTCGGATGGCACGGGCCTCGGCGTGGCCGGCGCGGCCCAACTGCAGGGCAAAGAACTCAGCTTCAACAACCTGGTGGATCTTGACGCATGCTGGGAGCTGGCCCAGGAGTTTGAGGAGCCTGCGGTCATCATCGTGAAGCACACCAACCCGTGCGGCGCGGCCACCGGGACAACTGTCCTTGAGGCTTACCAAAAAGCACTCGCCGCCGACCCTGTCTCAGCTTTTGGCGGCGTTATCGGCATTAACCGCGCGGTGGATGGTGACGCGGCCTCGGAGATCGCCAAGCTTTTTGTTGAAGCCATCGCCGCGCCCGCATTCACGGCTGAAGCCCGCGAGCGCTTCGCCGCCAAGAAGAACCTGCGCCTTGTCGAAATCAAATCCGCAACGCCAAGGCCGGTGGTTAAACACGTCTCCGGTGGGCTTCTGCTGCAGGATGCTGACACGGGCCGGGTCGCCGAGTCGGAACTGGACGTCGTCACATGGCGTCCTCCCACCGCGGAAGAACTGCGCAGTCTGCTGTTTGCCTGGCGCGTCTGCAAGCACGTGAAATCCAATGCCATTGTCTACGCCAAAGACGGTCAGACTCTGGGCGTTGGCGCGGGGCAAATGAGCCGCGTGGACGCTGCAAAGTTCGGCGCCATGAAAGCGGTTCTCCCGCTAATGAGCTGCGTGGCTGCCTCCGATGCTTTCTTTCCTTTTCCTGACGGGCTTGAGGCCGTTGCAGCAGCCGGTGCAACCGCTGTCATTCAGCCGGGCGGGAGCGTAAAGGATCAGGATGTAATCGCCGCCGCGGATAAGCTTGGCGTGGCCATGGTCTTCACCGGGATACGGCACTTCCGGCATTGAGTTAAAGGGACCTTGCAGAGTCGCGTGAATCAGGTCGGCAGGAGTGTGCTTAAGTGCGCACAAAAGAGCGATGGAAAAGCGGCTCGCGGAGGCGGCGTAGCGCGCGCATAGAAGCACAGGGAAAAGTGAGATGAAAGACGCGAAACAGGCACTAATTGCGCGTTATTTGATGCTAAAACGGCCTTAATTTGGCTTAATAACAGGGCTCAACGCGCTTGGCCTGTGCATCGATGCACAGGAGTTGCTCCAAAAGAGGCTGTAGAGGAGGCGGAATGATGGATTCCGCAATCATTGCCCGACGACGACGCATCATTGCAGCCCTTTGTGCGGTTGCGCTGGCCGCTGTTTTGCCCCTGATTACCCGTAGCCGCGAGTCGCTGGTGACAATCGTTTTTCCTGTTGCTGCGATTTTCTGGATGATTGCCAGAGAGCATCGCATGGCGCGGGAGGGCGAGCGGTTCGCGCCCGTTCCCTTGTTGAAAAGACTGATGATCTTCGGCATCTTCCCGGCGTTTTCGGTTGGCGTGATCCTGTTCTGGGCGCCGAGCTACGCGGCAGAGATGAATCCCTGGGTAAAGTACGGTTGCGCGTCGTTTTGTCTCGCTCTCGTGCTAGTGAAGATCTATGAGCGATACCTTCTCATCCGCAGTCGCGTCGGGCCTCCTATAGGAGGCCGAATCCAGCCCGGAAAATGAACCTGGAATGCCGCACAAACAACCAATTGTTTGCCTGGTCAGTAAGATGCTTGACCTGTGAGTTATGCGGATTCCGTAAGCTAGTAATCCATAAAATGGCGAATTTCAATCAAACCGTTGCCGAGTTTTTGGTTTCCGCGCTTTGTTCCTGGCTCGAGACGGTGCAAAAAATGTTAATCAGATAGTGACTGACGAGTAGGCGACTGACGGGTAGGCGACTGACGGGTAGGCGACTGACGGGTAGGCGACAATAGACGCGCGACCCCAATCCAGGTCGCTGCACCGTTTTCCGTTTCCGACGCTGCCTACGCGAGCGGAAATCCGTGTTGACCGAAAACCTCGCCTAGTTCCTCCGGTGGAACCGGCCGGCCGAGATAATGTCCCTGTGCCTCGTCACAATTTCGTGTCCGAAGAAACTCTAGAACTTCGATGGTCTCGACACCCCCTGCGACGACCTTCAAGTTGAGCCACTGCCCCATGCCTATCATTGTGTTCACGAGTTTTGTCACATTGGGGTTACTGATGACTCCACAAACGAGAGACGGATCAATCTTGAGAACATCAAGAGGTAGCTGCTGCAGCCTTTTCAGACTGCAATCGCCCGTGCCGAAGTTATCGACCGACACTTGGACTCCCTGATCCTTCAGCGTTTTGAGCGTGGACTTTGTGTGCTCGTTGTCCTTCATCAAAGTCCGCTCGGCTATGTCCAGTTCCAGAAGTCCAGAACTCAAACCCGTTGTAGAAAGCGTTGTAAACAGATTTCCCAGAAAATCTTCGCTCCGGAGCTGGACTCCCGAGATGTTCACCGTTAGCTTCTTCGCGGGTATTCCTGCATCCGTCCAAGCCTGGGCCTGTGTGCATGCCTCTTTAAGGGCCCATTCCCCGAGTGGAATAATCTGGCCGGTTCTGTCCGCGACCGGAATGAACTGAGCTGGAAAGACCACCCCCCGCGTGGGATGTTTCCATCGGGATAGCGCCTCTACCCCAGTGACAGCACCGGTCTTCAGGTCGATTCTGGGCTGGTAATGCAGTGTGAATTCCTTTCTCTCCAACGCGTGCCGCAGATCCTCCTCAATGGATTGCCGCTCCGCGTAGTCAAGATCCATCTCAGGCCCGAAGAACTGATAGCTTTGGCGCCCATTCTGCTTGGCCCGATACATCGCGGTGTCCGCATTCCTGATGAGCATATCCGCATCCCTTCCGTCACCGGGATAGAGGCTAATGCCGATGCATCCGGTGGCATAAATCTGATGGTTGTCGATGGAATAAACTTCAGCCATCGCTCTCAATAACCTCATTGCGGTGGCAGCGGCATCTTCGCGGTGTTCTAGATCCTTGAGCAGCACGACAAACTCATCGCCTCCTATTCGGCACACCGTGTCCGGGGCGCGTACACAAACCGGCAACCGCTTCGCGATGGATTGAAGGAGCTTGTCCCCGATCTCGTGCCCGAGGGAATCGTTGATTAGCTTGAAGCCGTCTACATCCAAAAACAGCACGGCGGCCTGACGCCTGTCGCGCTCAGCCTGAAGGATCGCCTGGTTCAGCCGGTCGTTCAGGAGGGCTCGGTTTGGTAAAGCAGTCAGAGGGTCGTGGTGAGCAACATAGGCCAACCTGTCCGTCAGGGCACGGGTGGTCGTCATATCGCGGAACACAATAGTTGATCCGCTGACCCGCCCGGATCTGTCCCGGATCGGGGCCACACAGTCTTCAGCGAAACCTCCCTCTCGATTGCGGCTTATGAATACACCACTCGCCGGCAATCTTCCTGCCCGATTTTCCAGTGCGGCCTTGGCCATCAGTTCCAAGATGGCGCTGCGCGTGGAAGGGTCCGCGTCCTGGAGCGCTTCAGCCACAGTCCTGCCCGTCCCATTCTTGAGAGGCCAGCCTGTCATCCATTCGGCGGTACGATTGAGGAAAGTGATGTTGCCCCAAATGTCGGTGCATATCACCGCGTCGCCAATACAGTTGAGTATCTCCTGAGTGCGGTCGTTCTCAACCATGGAGATTCGTTCCGACCCGTTCTGCCCAGGGGAACCAACCGAATCGGAATGACTCCTGTAATCGCTCTCTATTTTGGGTCTATTCGTATCTTCTTGCACGTCGCCGTGACACTCCGTGGCGTTTCCCATGACTTCTTCCGCAAGATGCCGGGTCCATGGAGTATTGGCAACGAATTCGATGCGTGGGTGAGAACATATTTCCCTAAGAATCTGCATTCCATTGGAATCTACCCAGGTCACGCTGCGCAAATCAACCAATAGCTTCCGGGAAGACAAATGCGTACACCTCTCCATCCAGAGGCGCCGCAACTCATTTGCCCACGGACCAGCGATTCGGCCTTCCGGCACGATCACATTGGCGTCCTCCACTTCATGGATCGTGACTCGAAACAAACTCTCCCCGATCTCATTCCCGGCAAAAACCGCGTCAAGAATCCACACAATATATGGTGGCTTTCGCCGCGTTTCTGTATCATATTGACCACGTAGGTTTGCGCAGCGACGACGGATGCGGCTCAAAGCGCATGACCTTCAGAGTCTCTGGAGTTTCAGTGAAGGAATCGACGCCGAAGCCGGGGGGAATTCTCTTCAATGGCGAATGGAAAGGTAACCCTTCCTAGACCACAAAGCCGCGCAAACGCGCGTGCTGTTTGACTGTTATTTGCTCTTGTCCGGGGCGAGACTCTCGTTCAGCTGAAGATCAATTTGAAAAACTCGCGTGGGTTGGTAGATGCCGGTTCCACCTATTTGGTTGCCTTGATCATCAAAAACCGACCGTCTCCTCAGTTGCTCGCTTTGTCTCGCTCAGATTTCTTGGGGTCGCGAACGAGTCGCCGGCCATCGGGAAGTTCTCTTGCAGAGTGATTATCCCATTGACACATGTTTGGTCTAGCGAGGTGATGCGCATGGGCGAGGGATTTGTTGCCTCGGGCTCGGAAGAGCCTTTGCAGATGATTGAGTTTGAATTCAAGAAGACCTGAAACGCTTCACGCCTGGGCTTCTTTGGTCAACGCGAGCAATGATCGCACTGCCACGACTAAACGGGGAGATACGAAATGGGGTCCAGAAACACTGAAGATGGGACTTTCTCTCCATGAGAACAGTGGAGCAGAACGGACTCTGCTCCACTAAAAGTGCAAAAAAGTTGTTAGCTGCATCCGCTCGTGGACCCGCAGCTCATACAGCGGTAGCAACTTCCGTTGCGAACCATGATTGCGCCACACGTGCCGCAACTGGGTGCGTCACCCATGTCGTACATCTCGCGCATGGCCTCGGCCGCATGATAGATACCGCGGTCCTGCAGGCTTGGCCCGTGAGTTGGAGCGGCCGACGTGGAATTGATGGCCTGGGCCTCGGGGGGAATACCTCCACCCGCGACGTGGCCGCCTGTCTGGCCAGCAAAGTGGCCGCTGACCTGGTTCAACCGCTTGGCTACCTCTTCGGCAAGCCTGGCCAGATGATGCTGCGAAGTCACAGCATCATCCTCAGGTTCAGTGTCAGGAATGAGGCTGGGCGAGGAAGGCAGTTGTGCCACCTGCGGAGCCAGCCCGGCGAAGAGCGAGAGTTGCGTGCCGGAGAGGAAGCGGAGATTGAGCCAGCGGAAAATGTAATCCATCAGGCTCTTGGCATAGCCAATCTGCTCGTTGCCGGTCCAGCCCGAGGGCTCGAACCGGGTGTGAGCAAACTTCTCGCACAACACCTTGAGCGGGACGCCGTGCTGCAGAGCGAGCGAGATTGAGGTTGCAAAGGCGTCCATAAGGCCTGAAACGGTGGAGCCTTCCTTAGCCATCTTGATGAAGATTTCGCCAACCTGGCCGGTAGGATAGAGGCCCACGGTGACGTATCCCTCATGGCCGCCGATGGAGAACTTGTGGGTGATGGAGGCGCGCTCCTCAGGCAAGCGGTGGCGCACTGCTCTCGGCGGACCATTGAGATCCTGCACTTCATCCCTGGGGGATTCCTGCTTGGATTCAACCGGCAATGAGGGTGTGAGCACCGGCACTGCGGCTGCTTTCGCAATTTCCTCAAGCGCATTCTGGAAGGCAGTAGCGGCGGCGATGACCTGCTTGGCGCTGACCTCGAGCTTCTCGCCGATCTTCGCCTCCAGTGCCCTTACGTCTGCCTCGGCAGGCTGTTGACCTGCACCCAGAGTAGCCAGCACACGGCTACCTGCAGCGTCCAGAGCTGATGGCTCCTTCTTCTTTTCGTCCATGCTGGTATTCAGAGGCTGCGTGCCCTTGGAACCGTCGCGATAGATAGCCACAGCCTTGATGCCCTGACGCCAGCTCTCGGCGTAGGCCTCGGCAACGTCTTCCACACTGGCCTCGTGGGGCAAGTTCACGGTCTTCGATATCGCGCCGGAAAGAAACGGCTGCGTGGCCGCCATCATCTTGATGTGTCCCATGTATTGGATGGAGCGTGTGCCCTTGGAAGGTTTGAAGCTGCAATCGAAAACTGCGAGATGCTCCGGCTTGAGCCCCGGCGCGCCTTCAATGGTGCCCGTCGCGTCAATATAGCTGACGATGGCGTTCACCTGCTCGTTGTCATATCCCAGCTTGAAGAGCGCAGCAGGCACGGTGTTGTTGACGATCTTAATCATGCCGCCGCCTACGAGCTTCTTGTACTTCACCAGTGCCAGATCGGGCTCGATTCCGGTAGTATCGCAGTCCATCATGAAGCCGATGGTGCCAGTAGGCGCCAGAACGGTAACCTGCGAATTGCGATAGCCATGGCGCTCGCCGTAGATCAAAGCCATATCCCAGCACTCGCGGCTGGCGTCGATGAGTGCGTCGAGTTGCGGCACGCTGAAGGGTTCGCCACTCATGCGCGACTTGCCGATGTTATTCACTTCGGCGCGATGCATGCGGATGACATCGAGGAACGGTTCACGGTTGACGTAGAAACCAGGGCATGCGCCACCTTGCCGCTCGACGGACGCGGTCAGCGGTGTGGCCGAAGCGATGGGCTGGCAGTTCGAGGCGACGATCGCCGATTGCAGGTAAGCCTGACCGCACATGATGGCCGTGAGTGCAGCGGCAAAGTCGCGGCCGGCTGCGGAGTCATAAGGCAAGCCCATTGCCATAAGCAGCGCACCCAAGTTGGCATAGCCGAGTCCCAGCGGCCGGTAATCGTGGGAATTACGCGCGATGGCTTCGGTGGGATAACCGGAGTTATCGACCAGGATCTCCATTGCTGTGATGATGACCGAAATGGAGTGGCGGTATGCGGAGATGTCAAAGCTGCCTGCGGGCGTCTGGTACTTAAGCAGGTTGAAACTGGCCAGGTTGCAGGCCGAGTTGTCGAGGAACATGTATTCCGAGCAGGGGTTCGACGCATTGATGCGCGCCGTGTTCTTGCTGGTGTGCCACTTATTGATGGTGGTATCAAACTGCATGCCGGGATCGCCGCAAAGCCAGGTGGCTTCGGCAATCTTCTTCATGACATCGCGCGCCTTGTAAGTGTTCACGGGCTCATGGCTCTTCACTGTATAGGTGGTATAGTCGCCATCGGTCTCATAGGCGCGCATGAACTCGTCGCTGACGCGAACTGAGTTATTGGCGTTTTGGAAGAAGATGGATGAATACGCCTCGGAGTCAGGCCCCGAGCCATCATAGCCAGCCTTGATGAGGGTGAACGCCTTGGCCTCTTCCTTCGCCTTGCAATCGATGAAGTCCATGATGTCCGGGTGATCCGCGTTCAGGATCACCATCTTGGCGGCGCGGCGCGTCTTACCACCCGACTTGATCACACCTGCAAATGCGTCAAAGCCGCGCATGAAGCTCAAGGGACCGGAGGCCTCGCCACCGCCCGAAAGCAGTTCCCTGGATCCACGGATGCTGGATAGGTTGGTGCCCGTTCCCGAACCCCACTTGAATAGCATTCCCTCAGTCTTGGCCAGAGTCAGAATGGAATCCAGCGAGTCTTCCACTGAATTAATGAAGCAGGCCGAGCACTGCGGATTGCGATAACCTGTGGCGGAATACTTCACTCCCCCGCTCGGCGCATCCCAGTGCCAGTTCTGGCCATCGGAATCCGGCTCCAGCCGGTCACAGCCGACGTTGAACCACACCGGTGAGTTGAAAGCCACCTTCTGCGTCAGCAGCATGTGCGCCAGTTCGTCATGGAAGATGCCCGCATCGGCGGGCGTGGCAAAGTAACCACCTGCCAGACCCCAGTCGCGAATGGTTTCAACCACGCGCCCCACCAATTGACGCACTCCGGTTTCCCGCTCGGGGGTGCCGATCTGCCCGTGCAGGTACTTCGAGGCAACAATGTTGGTGGCCGTCATTGACCAGTCCACCGGCACCTCGACGTCTTTCTGCTCGAAGATCGTATTGCCCTTGGTGTCTGTGATGGACGCAGTGCGGCGCTCCCAATGGAGCTCATCGTAAGGCGATACGCCTTCCTTGGAAAAACGCCGACTGAACATCAGTCCTCCTTGCGTGTGAGGGGTCGGGACGGTTGTGGTGGAAGTCTGAATCTGGGCCTCGCTCATAAAAATCTCCTTAGTCGCCAAAATGAACGGCAAATACCGGTAAACTCTCCCCGATCGGTATGTCGCAACCTGGAAAAGGGGAAGCCAATGTAACTCTGAGAACAGAGGTTAGCGGGGAAGCGGAATTGTCACAGAACCTGGTCTTCTCAGCGACTCCCGAGCGGCCCTTCACGCCGGGGAACGTTACAGTTTGTTTACAGCCGCAGATGAAAAAATAGCGCTGTCTGTGGTGCATGTCAACAACAAACCACAATATCTTGTATTTTGTTGTCATTCCCCGCATCTGATTTCTAAATGCCCCAATATGCCTGTGGAAAGCGCCAGACACCCTTGCGCCATGCGGATTTTCGCGCTCAAAAATTGCCACTAATTAGATGCAATTGGAGTGCGCGGCGGTCTTCCCTGCTCCACCAACAAGCGTAGCCTCCAGCAAGGTTGATCACAAGGCGCAGAAATGGTGCAGATTGACGGTGAAGCTGTGCGAGTTGTGGAGATTCGGACAGGTATTGGCTGGGGCGCTGGTCTGCCGGACGCGGAAGTGGGAAGCGAAGGAACTGGGCTCATTCGGGTGCTGGAACCGCGCATTTGCCCGGGGGCTGATAGCCTGATTCCGTGATCGAACCCAACACATCGACTCTCGTCTGGAAGCCTGCTTTGCCGCCCATCGCTGTCAGGCTCAGGGGCCGTTACGTCACCCTGGAGCCTCTGGGCGCCTTGCGCCACAGCGAAGACCTCTGGCAGGCTGCAAATGGCCATGATGACCTCTGGACCTGGCTCTTCGATGGCCCTTACTCGACCGAGACAGAACTGCGCCGCGCAATTGAGGCGAAGCAGGCGGCAACTGCGGCCGTTTTCATGGCAATTGTGCCGGAGCCCTCACAACGAGCCGCGGGATGGGCCAGCTTCATGCGCGCAGATCCGGCCCACGGGGTAATCGAAGTGGGCAACATACTGCTGACGCCGGCCTTGCAGCGCACTACGGCCGCCACCGAGGCCATGTACCTGATGGCCGCGCACGTTTTTGAATCTCTTGGCTATCGGCGCTACGAGTGGAAGTGCAACGCGGAGAACCTTCCCAGCCGTCGCGCGGCAGAGCGCTTCGGATTCACTTTCGAGGGCATCTTCCGACAACATATGGTTGTCAAAGGCCGAAACCGCGACACCGCTTGGTTTTCAATGCTGGATTCGGAGTGGGCGACAAAGAAGCGGGCCTTCGAAGCCTGGCTCGACCCAGCCAATTTCGACACAAACGGCAGGCAGCGACGGAGCTTGACGGAGATTGCCGCCTCACAAAGCTGATTTGCGGAATTGAATCAAAAAGCCGCAGCAACCCGCGCGGAATGGCGTGGAATTGCTGCGGCTTGTTTGTGCCCGCCAGTCGGGTCAGTTTTGCTATCCTTTGGACTCAATTCTCATGCCGTAGAACGATTTGTGAACGAAGAACACCGACACCAGGAAGAAGGCGACGGCCAGCACGTGGGTGAGCATCGGGTTGTTTGCGCTGAGCGTTACGGCAAGCTCGACAGCCAGCAATCCAAACAGCGTGGTGAACTTGATAATTGGGTTCATTGCCACTGACGACGTATCTTTGAACGGATCGCCGACGGTATCGCCGATCACGGTTGCGTCGTGCAGAGGCGTCCCTTTCTGTTTCATGTCGACTTCCACAATCTTCTTGGCGTTATCCCAGGCGCCGCCGGCATTGGCCATGAAGATAGCTTCGTAGAGACCGAAGATGGCAATCGAGAACAAGTAGCCGATGAACAGGAACGGCTCCATGAACGCGAAAGCAAGGGTCGAGAAGAAGACGGCGAGAAAGATGTTGAACATGCCCTTCTGCGCGTACTTTGTGCAGATTTCAACCACTTTCTTGCTGTCGCTGACCGAGGCTTTCTCCGCGCCTTCAAGGTGAATGTTGGCCTTGATGAACTCGACCGCGCGGTAGGCGCCGGTAGAGACCGCCTGTGTAGAAGCACCCGCGAACCAGAAGATCACTGCTCCGCCGCAGATCAAACCGAGCATAAAGGGTGCGTGCAGCAGCGAAAGCTTGGCCACATTATCCGTCAGCCCGTGAGTCAACGCCATGATGATGGAGAAGGTCATGGTGGTTGCGCCCACCACGGCAGTGCCGATGAGTACTGGCTTTGCCGTCGCCTTGAAGGTATTGCCGGCACCGTCGTTGGCTTCCAGCAGATGTTTCGCACGTTCGAACTTCGCGACGATGCCGAAGTCCTTCTTCAGTTCGGCCTCAATGTTGGGAACTTCTTCGATCAGCGACAACTCGTAAACGGATTGAGCATTGTCGGTAACCGGGCCGTAGGAGTCGACCGCGATGGTGACCGGACCCATGCCCAGGAAGCCGAAGGCTACCAGGCCAAAGGCGAAGACGGCGGGAGCGAGCATCATTCCGGCCGGATTATTCTGCGAATCCGGTATGCCCATACTGAAGTAATAGCCCAGTCCCATGAGTGCAACCATGCTAAGTCCAAGCCAGTAGGCCGAGAAATTGCCGGCAACGAATCCAGAAAGGATTCCCAGGGAGGCTCCGCCTTCCTGCGCGGATTTGACAACTTCCTTGACGTGGGTGGATTTGGTTGAAGTGAAGACCTTGACCAATTCGGGGATGAGCGCCCCGGCGAGAGTCCCGCACGAGATGATGGAAGCCAGCTTCCACCAGAGAGTTCCGTCGCCCAGATTGGGGAGCATGAGATAGGAGACGATGTAGGTGAGGATGATGGACACGACTGAGGTGATCCATACCAGCGAGGTCAACGGCGCCTCAAAGTCCATTTCGTCGGCGTCTTTGTACTTGGCGCTGGCGATGGCGGTATTGAGGAAGTAGGCACCTGCGCTTGAAAGCAGCATTCCCACGCGCATCACGAAGATCCAAACCAGCAGTTGCGCTTGTGTGGAGGGTTCCCGGACCGCCAGCAGGATGAAGGTGATCAACGCCACGCCGGTGACGCCGTAGGTTTCAAAGCCGTCGGCGCTGGGGCCGACCGAGTCGCCTGCGTTGTCGCCGGTGCAGTCGGCGATGACACCCGGATTGCGGGCATCGTCTTCTTTGATTTTGAAGACGATCTTCATCAGGTCAGCGCCGATGTCGGCGATTTTGGTGAAGATGCCGCCGGCGATACGCAGTGCAGCGGCTCCAAGGCTTTCGCCGATGGCGAAGCCGATGAAGCATGGGCCCGCATAATCACGCGGAATAAACAGGAGGATGAAGAGCATGATGAGCAATTCAACCGAGATCAGCAACATGCCGATGCTCATGCCGGCCTTCAGCGGAATCGCCATGATCGGATAGGGCTTGCCGCGCAATCCGGCAAACGCGGTGCGTGAGTTGGCAAAGGTGTTGACGCGGATTCCGAACCACGCCACACCGTAGCTGCCCGCGATGCCTACGAGCGAAAACAGCAGAATGATGGGCAAGGTAACCAAGATCGGTTTATTCGGCACCGGCGCCAGCCATCCAAAGTAAAGCGAGATGATGACCGCGATGAAAACCCAGAGCAGCATAATGAACTTGCCCTGAGTGATCAGATAAGTTTTGCAGGTTTCGTAGATCAGCTCGGAGACTTCGAGCATCGTGCGATGGACCGGTGCGTTCTTCAACTGCACAAAGATCGCGAGGCCGAACAAAAGGCCGCCAACGCAGAAGAGTAACCCGATGGCCAGAAGGGTATGCCCGTCCAAGCCGAAGAAGCTTACGCTCCTCAAATCCGGCAAAACCAGGTTGGCTTCGCCGCCACCTGCGTGCTCCTGCGCGCTGGCGAATGTGGGAAGCAGCAGGCCAAGGAGGGCCGCCACCGTCTTGTACGGGCGGGTCCGAAATGTCCCCACGCCTTTCTTAATGGCTCCTGCGATCTTCCGCATTCCTGGAGTTCCGGTATCCGTTTCGATTACTTCACGCGTGAACAGCCATGCCACCAAGACCGATAAAACGCTGACGGCGAGAAAAAAGTAGACCCAACCCTGAACAGCAGTCACATGTCCTCCCAGAACATAGGTTTGAAGCCGTATCACGGACGACCCCAGAGAAACGCGACCTCCGTTAACACTGGGAAAAGCCACGGGAAGCCTATCATCCGCATTTGCCTCTGTCGAGTGATTGCAGTCACAGGCATCCTCAAGCCGGGCGCAGATCAACTATTCCAGAGGAATATCGATCTTATCGTCAGGGAGGACGACCTGCAGGTTCTGCCTTGTAGGATCGCGCATTTGTCCGCGGAGAACCGGATGTAACTTAAACAGTACAAGCATGTTACGCTCGGGGTCGTCGAATGCCGGGAAGCTGGCGACCTGCTCCATCGAA
>JBEKPF010000065.1:0-31855 GCA_049521035.1 Occallatibacter sp.
CTTGTCTATTCGGCCTCTGCATGCTGGACCGACTACTACGCGCTCGGAGTGCTCCGCGCCCGCGTGACCGACAATCTGCTCGATGCAAAATCCTGGCACAAGTACGATCATCCGTTTTTCCATCAGAACCCCGAAGCCGGAGTCTATGCAACCGGCCATAACGGGTTCTTCCAGTCACCGGATGGTCAGGATTGGATCATCTACCACGCCAATTCGCAGAAAGGACAAGGGTGCGGTCCACAACGCTCTCCGCGCATTCAGCCCTTCACGTGGAACCCAGATGGTACGCCGAACTTCGGCCCCGCGCTCCCCACAGGCCAGCCTCTGGCAAAGCCGTCGCGGTAACCGTGCGACATCTTGCCTAATTCTGGCTGTGCTCCCCGTAAAGCGATTTGCTCAACTCAAATTCCGTGTGGGCTTTGTCTTGTTGGCCGGCTGCGCGATACGCATGACCTAACTCGAAGTGAGCCTTGGGATCTTTGGGAGCAAGACCAACGGCGAGTTGCAGCTCGCGAATGCCGCGGGCAGAATCTCCATTGGCATCTAATGCCATGCCCAGCTTTTCGTGCGCCCATGCAGATTTTGGATCCAGTTCCACAGCCTTTTCTAAGAAAGGCTGTGCATCGGCTGCACGGGCCTGATCGAGAAGAAAGACTCCCATGTCGAGATAGGGCCACGGGTCTTTGAGGTCCCGTTCCTTCGCCCATTGCGCAGCGGTGCGCAAAGCCTTTTCGGCTTTCTCCGGGTCGTTTTTCGCGTCATAAGTAAGTCCAAGGTTTTCTTCCGCTTTAAGATTTGCAGGATCGAGCGCAAGCAACCGAAGAAAGACTTTCTCGGCATCTGGGAAGAGATTTCTGGTGTAGAGGCACCGGCCCAGGCTGTAGAGAACATCCGTGTTGTTGGGTTCCATGCCGAGGGCGACGCGCAGCCAGCGCACGGCATCGTCGTAGTCGTCGAGCAGCACATAATCCAGTGCGACGGATCGGAGCTGCGCAACGGTGGGCTTCTGGAGCTGCGCGGCGCGGGTGTAGGTTTCCAGCGACTCGCGAGACTTGTTTTGCTTCTGCAGCACAAGCGCAAGCTCGTATAGCGTATCCGCGGGTTGCGGATTGTGTTCGAGGCGGGCACGCAGGCGTGCTTCGGTTTCAGCTAACGATGGATTGGGAGGTGCAGAGGCTTCATGGTCGAGCGATATACCTCCCGGCTGTGCGACCTTGGCCGGCGCTTGTTGCGCTGAGGCAAAGGGCGTCAGGACAGCGAGAACCCCCGCGGCCAGCAGGAGCGTCAGCCTAGCCCCGGCTAACTGTGAGGACCGCATTGTCATAGCCTCATGCCTTTGCATCACTTGATACATTCCGCGCGAATTATTATTTCAGAATGAAGCATCTGCCGGCATCAAAGGCGAAGAGCACCTCGGTCCAACATATTCGAGGATTCATAGCTGCTCACGTCAGAAACGCAGCTTAAAACGGATTGCGCTGGCTAAGCAGAATTGCATACCATTTTGCCTGAGGTGACGGGATACAGACATTACCGGGTGGCATTCGTATGGGCTGCGCTTGCTGCCGCAGGCTCGGCATGGTTGTGCGCGCAGGCAGCAGCTCCAATTCGAGCACCGGGCGTATCTGTTCCGGGTCGATTTGTAGACGTCACGGCGCAGGCAGGCGTGCATTTTCTGCATCAGGCGCCGCATACCTCGCGCAAATACCTTATTGAGACCATGGGCTCCGGCGTAGCGCTCTTTGACTGCGATGGCGACGGACGGCTTGACTTGTTTCTGGTGAACGGCGCGCCTTATCCAGACCCGACGCCGAAAGGAACTATCCCCCAAAAAACGGGACCCGCCGATTGGAACCGGCTTTACCACCAGAAGAGCGACGGAACATTCGAGGACATTACTGAGAAATCTGGCCTCTCCGGCGTGGGATACGGAATGGGTGTGGCCGCCGCCGACTACGACAATGATGGCAATGAGGATTTGTATGTTACCGGCTATGGCGGAAATCATCTCTATCATAACAACGGCGACTGCACGTTTACGGATGTGACGGCGACCGCGGGTGTAGCCGGAAGTGGATGGTCGACGAGCGCGGCATGGGTGGATCTGAATGGCGACGGGTTGCTGGACCTGGTGGTTCTGCGTTACGTGACGTGGGACTGGGACGACAAGTGGTGTGGGCCGCCGGAAAATCGCGGCTACTGCCACCCGGATGTCTTCGATCCGATCTCCATGCTGGTCTATCACAACGATGGCAACGGGCATTTTACGGAGGTGTCGCACAGGCTTGGTCTTGATAAGCCAGGTAAAGCGCTGGGCATCGCAATTGGCGACTACGACCGCGATGGGCGCATCGACCTTTTTGTGGCCAATGATTCCATGCCAGAGTTTCTGTTTCATCAGAAGAAGGACGGCACCTTCGAAGAAGTTGGCCTTGAGACTGGAGTCGCGGTGGATGGCGATGGCCGCACCTTTGCAGGCATGGGCGTGGACTTTGCCGACTACGATAATGACGGCTGGCCCGACCTGCTAGTAACGACGCTGGCGAATCAGAAGTATGCGCTCTACCACAATGAGCATGATGGGACCTTCGACTACGCAAGCTACAAGACAGGTTTTGCGCGCATGACATTGCTCCACTCGGGATGGAGTGCCTTGTGGTTCGACTACGACAACGAGGGCTGGAAGGACCTCTTGATTGCGCAGGGGCATGACCTGGATACCGTGGAGAAGAGCTATCCGCAGTTGCACTACCGCGAGCCGATGATGCTCGTGCGTAACGTGGCGGGCAAGTTTACAGATGTGACCGCATCCTCCGGCCCCGGATTGCAGGAGCGCTGGGTGGGCCGTGGCATGGCGATTGGCGATTTCGACAACGATGGCAGAGTGGACGCGGTGGTGACGACGAATGGCGGCACGGTGCACATTCTGCACAACGAGACGCCGACTGCAAATCACTGGATTACGCTCAAACTGGTGGGTCACAAGAGCAACCGCGACGGCATCGGCGCCGTAATTCAGGTGACCACTTCGGCAGGTAGTCAATGGGAGACGGTTTCCACATCCGGCGGATATTTATCTTCGAGCGATCCGCGAGCCCACTTCGGGCTGGGAAGCAGCACCGTTGCTCAAACCATAGAGATTCGTTGGCCAAGCGGCATTGTGCAGACACTGAAGAATGTGGTCGGAGACCGCATTCTTCAAGTGGACGAACCCGTGACAGAGACACGCTAAAACGGCATCGGCGAGGCTTCATGATCGAAACCTTCGACCATGAAGAAATGTGCCTGCTGATTCATCTCACCGGCAAGAACCAGAGCAGCAAATTGGTCTGCCTCTGAGGGGGTCGCCCCAATTAGGGAGGCCCTCAGAACGGAATGTCGTCATCGGAGATTTCGGTCTGCTGGGTATAGTCGTCAGGGCTCGCGGGTGCGCGCTGGTCGAAACCGGCAGACGAACTGGATGAACTTGCTGAACGGCTATACCCGCCCGAACTTGAGCCATCTTCGCGGCCTGAGAGCAGCGACAGATCGTTGACAATGATCTCGGTCTTGTAGCGTTTCTGGCCGGATTGCTTGTCGTCCCAACTGCTGGTGCGAAGAGCGCCCTCGATATAGAGCTTGTTGCCCTTTTTCACGTAATCGCGAACGATTTCAGCGGTGCGGCCGAAGGCCACCAGGTTGTGCCACTCAGTGCGGTCTTGCCAGCTGCCCTGCGCGTCCTTCTGACGGTCGGTGGTGGCGAGTCCGAAGGTGGCGACCATGGTTCCGCCGGGGGTGGAACGAATCTCTGGGTCCTTGCCTACGTTGCCAAGAAGAATAACTTTGTTAACGCTCTTTGCCATCTTCGTCCACTCCAGTGTGTGTTGCTGCCCAATTTATCGTGTAGCGTAAAAACTTGGCGTCAGGCTCGGCCAAAATTCCGTGTCGTGCCAAAAGCTCGTGTCAGTGTTTCCTAAGTTTCTGCGACACAGCAATTTGTGGCCAAACTGGTCAGGAACAACAATCGCCCTTTCCTGGCAGATCTCTGGGAAGAGTATAAGCGGGCGAGGAGAATCACAGCAAACTCCACAACTTTTGCCAATTCAAGGGGGTACCGTCAAATCCAGGTTGAGGGACAAACTATCAGGCGTGCGGATCGCGTAGTGCAGACCCATACTGGAGTCTGGCAGATTTTGTAACGGTGGAGTTTAGCAGGCGCCAACGACGTTTGCTCTTCAAACGACAATTATCGTGGATATTCGAGGGCGAGATTCTTCAGCGCGCAATTCGCCAGGCGACGATATTTCCTTTCAGCGCGCTGCCACTGAGGTTGCTGGTTTCGAGAAGAACTTCAAAATGCGGGAGCGTGCCATCTGGCCGTCTGACGTGATTCAAGAAAGGTCCTAGTTGGGATTCATCGGCTGCGAAGTCCCAAGCGCACTCGGTCCCCGCCATCGATGTTCCTTCGAGAATCAAGGCACTCCCGACCCCGCTGAGATTTGGCAAATACGCAACGATGCCGTAGACGCGATGTTGCGGATCATCATAAGATGAATCCCATTGCCGGGCTTCGTTGCCTTGAGGCGAACGATTGAAGACAGAGAATACGCCATTCTTCCAGTTCTTCGAGATTGCAAAATTCATGTTGCGCTCAAATAATTCAACCCAGGGATTACCTTCCGCGGCACCTAGCAAAATGACATTGCTTTGTTTGATATCGTTCGGCCTCACGTCGCGCGCATAGCGCACGTCGAACATATTTCCTTCAGATTGCGCAATCTCGGAGAGAGTCCGCACGATTTCAAGATCTACGATCGAGGTATATCGTCGGCGCAGGAGGTCGCTCGCCAGCTTCTCCGGGGTGGTTGCCTTCTTGGAATTAGCCTCCAGGTAGTCACCTCTGAGATATTCAGCCAATCCTACATCACGGTTGAGGGATGCCTCCGATATGACCAGACCGCAATCGGAAGGAACGATCAATGTCGGCTGCCCAGCAGAGAGAATCGGAATCGAGAAGGAACGAACCGGCGTTGAGTTCGAGTGGCCGTTTGCAAGTACGCCTCGGTCGTGGACGAGTATCCCCATAGTAGCGAATCCAAGAATCGCGACCAGCGCCCATGCGACGGTGGTGCCAAAGGAGCGCGATGGGCCAGCATGTCCCGGCTCATTGTTGGAGGTAGCTGCCGATGTAATACCCAATTCAGGAGGGACGGCGGCGGGCAGCGGCGAGGCTCGCGGCTCAAAAAGAGGAACGTACCCTCCCCTAGGGATCACGATTCGAATTGGCTCGTCCGCACCTTCTCCATTGAAATAAAGTTCAAGCCGCTTGCGAAGGCGGCTGGCCTGGGTGCGCACTATCCCATCGATCGACGAGTCATAATCGAGCGCCCGGTCAAAGACGGCAGCCCCAATCTTCTGTTCATTGAGATCCTTCTCGCGATTCAGGAACGCGAGTTCGCAAATGTGAATAAGAAGACTGGAAAGCCGTTCACTCTTTTGGAAGACAGAAGACGCGAGGACACGCCTCAATAGTTCGCGGCGCGAATCCACAGCTCCAAGAACCGCTTCTGGGGAAGGGGAAGGAGCGGGCTTGTACCGGCTCGTGAGCGCTGCTTCTCGCACTCCTTCAGTGAATCAGAGCGATGTTACCCGGATATAAACGCAATTGTCACGATCTGTTCGCTGTATCGGCGACAGTTACAACCAGGTAAATCGCAGATTCTCGGGCGCTTCTAACGTGTATCGGGGGCGTCTCTGTGAATTGATTTGGAGCCAACGCGAACCAGTGCTAGTTATGTGGAAACTAGTGATCAAACAGCGCACACGATTCCGCGAAACCATCTTCAGGAGGCAGGCCATGATCGTAGAGTCCAAAAGCAGCGTTGTGTCAGCGGTGCGGAGCGCCGTCGGAGCCGACCGGCCCGGCGGTTTGCCCCATATATTCCGTTTCGTTCTTCTGATCCTCTTGTGCATCGGCGGCCCTGCCTCGGCACCGGCATGGGGTCAGTTCGATTCCGCATCCGTCCTCGGCACTATTAAGGACCCGAGCGGCGCAACGGTGGCGTCTGCGAATGTCGAACTTCTGAACATCGCCAAGGGTATCCGGGTGACCAGGCAGACCGACGGAAACGGCGACTACGAGTTCACCAACGTGCAGCCAGGCGATTACATGGTGACGGTCACGGCCGCCGGATTTGACAAGATGCAAACAGACCGGTTCACTGTGACCGTCGGCGCACGGCAGCGGGTCGAGATCACTCTCAAGGTTGGTACCGACAGCCAGAGCGTGACGGTTGCGGGAGCGGCCAGCTTGCTGGAGACCGATTCGAGTGACCGCGGCGAGACGGTCCAGACCGAAGAGGCGGTCGACTTGCCGCTGAACGGTCGCGCCTATGCCGATCTCTCGGTGCTGGTTCCGGGCGTTCGTCAGTCGCTGCTTGGAACGGGGCTTTCCGCTCCCAGCCGTGATGCTTCCTACAACGTCAACGGACTGAATTCGATGGCCAACAATTTTCAACTCGACGGCATCGACAATAATGCATATCAAACAGCGAACCAGGGATTCTCAAACGAAGCGGTAATTCCCTCGCCCGACGCCGTGCAGGAGTTCAAAGTTGAGACAGACAACTATAGTGCCGAGTATGGCCGCGCCGGCGGCGCCATTGTCAACGCTACCATCCGCAGCGGAACCAATCGGATTCACGGCGTAGCCTATGACTATCTGCGCAACACAGTACTGAACGCGTTCGGTCCTTTTTATGGTACCGGAGTTAAACCAACCCTGGTGCAAAACCAGTTCGGGAGCACATTCGGCGGCCCCATAAAGCGTGACAAGCTTTTCTACTTTGCGGACTTTGAAGGATTGCGCAATGTGAACCGCGCAATCACAACAGCTGTGGTCCCCACTGCCTCACAGGCACAGGGCATCTTCACGGATACGGATGGCAGTCCAATTCCACTGCAGAATCCGATCACCGGTACGCAGTACCCCAACGGCGTGATCCCTGTCTCCGACCAAAGCCCGTTTGCTGCCAAGGTGCTGAGCGTTCTGCAGGCGGATGCCGCGCCCAACACAGCTGCTGCACCGGGCGGTAATAATTATGTTTCAACTCCCGCCAACACGGTAACCGGTAACAAGGGCGATGCTCGCATCGACGCGTACATCAGCCCAAAGTCAATAGCATTTGCTCGCTATAGCCAGAGTTCGTTGGTCTATTTCCTGGCGCCAAACATTCCAGGGTTGGCAGGTGGCAACAGCAACGGAACCCTATATGTCTACACGCGCCAGGTCGTCGGGGGATATAACTTCTCTCCCACGTCGAATTCCATTTTGCAGCTGCGTCTGGGCCTCACGTGGACGCAAAGCGGTAAATCCCCGGTCAACATCGGTGCAGAGAGCTTGCTCGCGGATTTCAACATTCCCAACATCCCCACGGATGCTTCCATCAACGGCGGGCTGAATACTCAGGTTGTCACCGGGTTCTCGCAGTTTGGACGGCAGGCGACCAATCCCCAATATACCGATCCCTACGACGCGAATCCGAAGGTGAACTACAGCATTCTGAAAGGACGCAACAGCTTCAAGATGGGCGGTGAATACGGCTACTTCAACATGTCCATCTCAGACTTCCACCCTCAGGATGGCGAGGATTTCTATGCCAACCAGTTCAGCCGCGCCGGGGCCTCAGCCACCGGTAGTTGCCCTGCAGGCACGACGGTGTGCGCCACCGATGAGGCGCATTCGCAGGCCAATAACCTTGCCGATTTTATCTTTGGAGCGCGCAACAGCTATCAGTTGAACAACCTGGCTTCGATCCAGTATGAGCGCCGCTGGTATATGGGCTATTTTCAGGACGACTATAAATTCAACGACAAGCTGACTCTCAATATGGGAGCACGCTATGAACTGGTAACCCCGCCCTGGGAACAGAACAACCATCTGGCGAACTTCGATCCGATGAACGATACGCTTGTGCAAGCATCCGGTGGCTCGCAGTACAACCGGTCGCTCATCAATACTGACAAGAAGGACCTTGCGCCACGCTTCGGCCTTGCCTACCAGGTGGACCCCAAGACTGTGATTCGCGGAGGCTATGGCATCGGGTTCATGCACTACTTCCGATTCGGTGGTGAGAGCACGCTCGGGTACAACGGTCCGTACATCGTGGATGCGACGATTAACCAGACACCGCCCAACTCCGTAGTAAGCGGCGGCCAACCGCTTTGCACTTCGCTCACTGAAAGCCCTGGCACTTGCTTCCGGACTACACAGTCAGGGTATGAGACCAACTTTGCCACGCCGCAGAACTTCTCCACGCTACAGGCGCAGACGCGGTACGTTCAGAGCAACTTCCCAGCGGGGTACGTGCAGGCTTATCATTTGACTGTGCAGCGGGAAATTATGAAGAACACCACGTTCGAAGCTTCCTATGTAGGTAGCCATGGTTTACGCATCCCGGTTCTTACCGACTACAATCAGGCTGCTACCGAGCCGGTCAGTTGCGACACAATCGCTGCCGATTGCCTCTCACAACAGGCTCGCCGCCCTATTTCGACCTTCACCAACATCTTGACGGCACTCCCGCAGGGATACCTCGACTACAGCTCCCTGCAGACAAAACTAGAGCGTCGATACAGCAATGGACTCTACCTGTTGAACGCGTTTACATGGTCGAAGGCGATCAATAATGCTTCTGCCGACCTTGAGACATTCGGTGGCGATGGGGCGCTGGTCAATAAGTACAACCCGGCCGGTGACCGCGGCGTATCCAGCTACAACCAGCCACTCAATGACACCTTGACCATCATCGGAGACGTTCCTTTTGGGAAAGGCAGAATGTGGGGACAGAGCGCTCCAGCCTGGCGGCAGCAAACGCTGGGCGGCTGGCAGGTTACGGCCATCAACACGGTGACCAGCGGTCTGCCGATCAACTTGACTTATGCCCCAAATGGTCAGTATGTGGTGTCGAGCACGAGCGAGGTTTACTCCGTTCGTCCCAACCTCGCCACTACACCGGCAGCGGTCTATGCGCCCAGATCGAGCTGGATCAAGACCAAGAGCGCGCTCACAGGCACGTTCAATTCCAGCGCTGTTACGGTTCCCACGCCCAGCCAGTACTTCGGCAATGCGGGACGCAACGACTTGAGCGGGCCGGCCTTTGCGCAGCTAAACTTGGCACTCCACAAGTCTGAGCAGCTGTGGTCAGAAGATAGCAAGATCGAATTCCGCATAGAGGCCTTCAATGTCCTGAATTCAACAAACTTCCAGTATCCCGACAGCGCAAAAACCGATGGCGCCAACTTCGGTACCTACACGGCAGCCACTGCCTACCCGGCTCGCCAAGTACAGTTTGCCTTGCGTTTGTCCTTCTAGGTCCTTGATCACTCGACCTTTTATGAGGCAGGTGCAGCAGGCTTCGCTTTTGGGGCCTGCCGCACCCACCTCAACAAAACGCAATGACGCGGTCGCGGGCCAAGCCGTACTCAAGACTTTTCCAAATCAACCTGTCCCTCCCGAGAGCATATGCAATGCTCGCCGGGATGCCCACGCCCGAAATAGCCATCATTCCTTCCGGAGACTTCTTCCCAACTTTCGACCAAGTACATTGCGCTATTCGGTAGCGTTCTTATCATCGGTCTTCATCTATTTGCAATTGCTCAGCCCGCTCAAGGTGACGTTGTAAGGATGAATCAGATTCAGGTGATTGGGATACATAACAGCTATCACGCCGGCATTGCACCCAGGGAAATAAGGCTCATGCAAGCTCAAAATCCAGAGCGTATCAGACCCTCGAATACCGGCATCGTCCGCCCGACCAGCAATTGTCCTCAGGTGTGCGACAGCTTGAATTGAATGTATACCCGCACCGATGAGGGGACAAAAGAAGCACGCACCAGCCAGACTGCAAAGCGCGATGCCTCGCCTCACTGGCCAGCGGAGCGCAAGTCCTCAACACGGACTACCCTGCGTCGGAACGCGCATCCTGGACCGGCTATTCTGTGAACCTGCTTGGGGGGAGCAGTTGCAAGGTCCAACCCAGTCAACAAGCCGGAAGCGTCTAGCGATGCTGCTATCGTCGAGGCCAACTGATAAAGGCGTTGTCCTATTCTCGATCCAGTCCTTATTTCAGCAGCGCAAAACAATCCGCCGGTTTTCGTTCAGGCTCATCCGGTTGGTCCTGGTGAATCTTCAAGTATTCGATGATATCCATGCGTTCTTGGTCTGACAACGCCGGGCCAATAATGCCGGGGGGGCTTTTCGGCGCCTTCGGATCAGGGCTGTACGGCACATAGCCATCGGCAAATTCGTGGCCGGTGTTATGGTTGCCAGCGATGCTGGTGTCCATCCAGAACCCGCCTGACAAGCCCTTCTCCGGCTCGGTAATGTAGCCCACGTGCACCGGATCGAATTCCCGCCGCCCCACAAAGAACTTCTTCGATCGCTTCGAAACAGGCCCCAGCAACTCCCAGAGATTCGGCACCGATCCATTGTGCAGAAACGGTGGCGTCGCCCACACACCCTCCAGAGGTCGCGGCTTATACCCCTCGGCAATCTGCGGCATGTCCAGTGTGTCGAACCCCGAGAAGCATGCCTGCGCCTCCTGGCTGAAGAGGTGGTCCGTGTAGTACTTCTTGCGAATAATCATGCCCAATATGCTGAGCCCTTCCCCGGAACTCAACTTGCTCATGTCGATCGAATAAATCTGCTGCGCAATGTACGCGTCGTCCACAGGTCCCGTCTTCGCATCAGACAGCTCTTCATTGTATTCATCCAATATCTGCTGCGCTTCTTCGTACTTTTCCAGCGCTTCTCGCGCGCGCCTTTCCGCGGAATCGAGTTGCGCTCTTGCATCCTTTTGCAACATTGGAGTTGTCGCGGCGAAGTGCGCCTTCTGGGCCGCAAACTCCTTCTGCGCATTATCTGATTCTTCCTTCGCACTCTGTACGATCTTTGCCTGCGGCGGAATTTCATTTGGCAGATCCGTAGCAAGATTGGCGTTCCGCACCTTCAGTTTCTGATACTCCTCCATCAGTAGCGGCTTCACGTCATCGAAGGTGATTCCGCTGCGCGTCAGGTCAACGCGATTCTTAAAAAAATTGTCCGCTGCGGTCGAGTCAGTGCCCACATCCTGCACGTCTATATACCGGATCACCCACAGCGGATCGCCCTTCTGCCGCCCCTGTGGACCGGGTGACGTGGCATCCTTGAACGCTTGGGAGGCGACGTGCGGGCCGTGACAGGGCGCGCAGTGTTGTATGAACAAGGCCTTGCCCCGATCTGCTGATTCTTGGTTGATATTGCCCAGCAGATCCTTGGGCCATTGCGGCGGCTTCAGCTTTTGAAGCGTCGTTTCGATCTTTAGCAGGTTGTCGAACTGGACAGTTGTGTTGTACCGCTCACTGGGCGGAATCGGACGTCCATAGTCGTCCAGAAGCTTGAAGTCGGCACCCACGCCCATTGCCTCGCTGACGTTACGCGCCATCGGCTGGCTGACCGACGCGTTGTACTGTACCCAGTTGAATTTCCAGATGTTCCACAAGTAGGGATAGCTGACCGGTGCGTCCCCTTTCATGTAATTCTTCGCAGATATGTGATCGCCGAAGACGACGTTGCCGATGCGCGTCAGTGCGTCCGTCCTGCCGTATCCCTCCTGCACCGGATAATGCCAAAAACCGGACGAGCCCATGAAGACTTTTCCCAGCCCTGCTTCAACGCTCGCCAGGTTGCGCCAGAGTTGAAGCTTGCCTCGGATGGTGTTGATGTCCGGCCCCAGCACTTTTGCCGCAAATCGATTGAACTTGAATGGATTGGCCAACGTCTCGCCAATCGACAGTCCAAGATCCAATTGGAAGCTGCCCGGCTTCACATCAGTGAATGCGCTCATCGACTGGCCGCCGTCGATACGGATCGCCGTGGGCGTACCGTCCGTCGCGCTCTTCACATTCAGTTGGCCGGTGTGGCAAGCCGCGCACGTGATGTCGACAACGTGGTCATGGATGGTGTCGTCGTAACGTTTCGCGAACCCAACCGGAAGCTGGTCGGGATTCGCCGGTGTAGCGGCCGGATCGACAATGAAATCCAGCGCCCGCATATGTTCAGGATCAGTGATCCGCGCCTTGCTGAAAGGCTGCTCGAGATTGACGAACCAGCTATACCGCACTCCGTGCATCCCCGAGCCCTGCGCGCTGTAGTAGTAGAGCTCCCGCTCCGGCGATTCGCGGTCCAGACCCCAACCCTGATCCAGATACCGCACTGCGTCCACGTGTTCCGCTGCCGGAACGTTCCTGGCAGCCAGACGGTGGTAGACGAATCCCGCCAAGAAATAGCCTACGAAAATCGCTACTGACGCCACCACAGCAAACCGCAGCAGGCCGCTCAATGCAGACCGGTGAGCAGGAGGCGCAGTCGGCAGCGATTCCAGGACCTCTTCAGCAGTTGCCTCTCCCAGGCGCACCTTGCGGCTCGCTGTCTCTGAGGCCTTGCGGGCGCGGTTGATGCTACCCAACGGTTGAGTGTCAGCCGTTGCATGATCGGTCACGTCAATGTACCGCGGCTCGCAGGCCGTAACTTCCATCGCCGATTTGGGCACCAGCGTTAGCCGTCCGACAACATGGAATGGCGTCTGCGATTCCTTCCACTCGACAGTCGCGTTCTCAACCCAGAAACTCGCTTCGCGATGCACGCCCCATCGGGTCATGTGCTGCGAATCCAGCAGCTGCAGAGCAATATCGAACGAGCTCATCTTCTCGTCTTCGTCCAGATGGCGGGTCAGTTCGTCCCGCAGGGCATTCGGTTCGTTCTGCAACTCGTGTGCCGGGTTGTGCGCACTCGGAATCGCCGTATACTTCACCGCCTCGAACGGCCCGTTGCGGAACGGCACCGTGCTCCAGTAGCGGATCTTCTGGTAAGGAAGATACTTGCCATGTACCTGAATCTTTCCCAGCACCGCGGCCTTTAACACGCGCAAAAAATCCGGAAGCGAAAGCGAAAACATCGTCTTGAGCTGATTTGCATTACTGCCCGCACTCAACACCTGCATCAGCGCCGCGAAGCTGTGCGCATCGTTGATGGGAAATGTCGGGTTGCTCTGCAGTGAGAAATCCTGAAACTTCGATGTCGCCACCAGCTCCGGCGGCAACTCCACCGAGAACGACATGGCCCGCAGGTCTGGGTTGCGGTCCGGATAAATCGTCGATGCGGCGTTCGCAAAGCGAACCGTTGCCGGATAGACGCCGGGTTTGGCATAGATTCCGTGGGCCAGACGCCCGGCCACCTTGTGATCGTGGATCTTGTGCGAGAGGTCGAAAACTTCAAATGTGGCCCGTGCGCAAACACCCTTGGTGTGAGTGCCCCTGCCCAACGGCCGCTCTTGCGCCGCGGCAAATGCTGCCTGAACCTTAAGAATGCCACGCACAATGTTTGCCGCATCCAGTTCCTCATTGGGAAGTTTCCGTTCGAAATTCACCATGGCAACTTCATCCGATCTCGGACAGCAGCGTCCGCGCGCCGATCAGGTCGGCAGTACTATGACCTTCAGTGAACCAGTCGTAAGCAGGCGCCAGTGAGGCGTGCGCTTCGTCTCGCCGACCCGCCTGCATCAGCATTCTCGCCAGCGCCGTGGCCGCGCGCAGCTCGAACGATTTTGTTTGCTGCCGGCTCGCGTAGCGGATTGCCTCGCGCAGGCTGGCTTCGGCCAGTTCTGTTTTTCCCGTCAGCAGCAATAGTTCGCCGCGAACCCTGTGCAACTCGGCGACGTACCCATCTTCAAAGCTTTGCTCGGCGTGCGCAAACCCTTCGTCAATCGCCCGCATTCCCTCGTCCACGCGCCCCGAAGCACGTAATGCATCGGCCAGCAGCGCCAGAAACGCCGAGCGCACCAACCCTGCCGAGATGGCCTTCTGCCCTGCCAGGCTGTCTTTCAGCACATCGATGCCTTCATCGGTACGGCCCAGAAGATGCAACGCATATCCCTGGAAGCCTTTGCTCCACACCGTTTCCTGCGGCAACCCAAACTCCCGGCTGAGCGCGACAATCTCATGGCCCACCACCAACGCTTCGGCCGCTTCGCCACGGTAGAGGTGAATTCCCTGGATCACCACCAGCACGAATGCCACCATCGGCAGATGCTCCTGCAACCGCGCAATGGCAAGCGTCTCTCTCGCACGCTCAATGGCACGATCCGGATAGCCAAGTGCCCAGAGCGGTCGGCTCGACATGGCGCGGCCGATCGTGCCGGGGTCCTGCCCATACATAGCTGCGTAAGCCAGGTGTTCTGAGGGCTGATGCAGCTCGCGGCAGCGTTCCAGCAGGCGGCTCGCTTCCACCATGTCGCCGATAAACTCGCGCACCACGCCCCCGATGTGATGTGCCGCCATGATGTACGCCTGATCGCCGGAGCGAATGGCTTGTCGCATCATTTCGTCTGCGTTGTCTCGGCACTCGCGCAGGTTTCCCCGGATCAGGTGGAATAGCGTCGTCGCCCAGAGCACCGGAATCAGCTCGGGTGGATCGTCGAGGCTCTGGACCAATTGGCGCGCCCTCGCATAGACCTGCTCAATCTCCGGCGTCGACCATCCACTTGTCGAGCGCAGCGCGATGCCCTTCATCATCTGGAGCACAAGTTCCTGCTGCTTGCGCGGTGGCCCATCCGGAACCGGCTTCAGAGCGTTCAGCCCGCGTTCGGCCAGCGCCAAAGCCTCTCGAAAGGCAAACAGCTCCGCCGAGCGTGAGGCCGCCATGTAGAAGTACTGCGCGGCAGCCGAGAAATCCCGCGCTGTCTCGAACAGCACTGCCACATTGCCCGACACGGCCGCCACCTGGTCGTCATGGCGCTTCACAAGCGCACGCGCCACACGTCCGCACAGCGTCGCGCGCCGCGTGGGCTGCAGGGAGTCATACAATGCATTCTGGTACAGCACGTGAACGAACTGGTACTTGAGTGTCAGGGAGTGGTCGGGAAACTCATGCTCCTCGCCGCGTCGGACAAAAACATTGACCCGCTCAAGAATATCCAGACGCTCTTCCACGTCGGCTGCGTCCATCTCCACCACTTCGGCAAGCACGGACGAATCAAATTCATGTCCTTCAACACTGGCCGCCACCAGCAGCTTTCTGTCGCGTTCGTCCACCTGCTCAATCTTCCGCTGAATCATCCCGCGAACTGACTCGGGCAACTCGCGCGGCTGCTCCGGCAGTGAGCGTGCCAGCGCCCATCTTCCGTTCTCTTCCACAATCCCACCCGTATCGCGCAGGTACCGCACCAGATCGGCCATGAACAGCGGGCTGCCTTCCGTCTTCGCATGAATCACTGAAGCAAAGTCGCTGGGGAATTGATGACCCGGAAACTCGCGCTCAAGGTAGCTCTCCACGTCCTTCGTCGCAAGAAACGGCAACACCATCTCTTCAAAGAGTCCGCGCGACTGCAGATCGTTGCGAATGTGCAGAAACGGATGACCTCTCAACGCCATATCCGACGGCCGATAACTTAGGAGCATCAGCACGCGCATGTCAGAGAATCGCCCGGCCAGATAGTTGAGGATATCGATCGTCGAGACGTCGGCCCAGTGGATGTCGTCGACAAAAATGATGAGCGGCTGCACCCGCGAAAGCTCCTGCGCGAGTGCGCCAAACTCACGTTTCATGCGTTCCTGTGAAGTTGCAGGCGTAGCCTGGCGAGTCTCGCCGCCCAATGAAGACTCGCCCGAGTCCGTGTTCACCAGCGCATACCAGGTGGGCGCAACAGCTTTCATCAAGCTTGAGAACGAAAGTCCCGCTTGCGGATGCCGCAGACTTTCGAGCACTTCAAGAATCGGAAGATAAGGTTCTTCGCCGGCCAGCCGCTGCGAACATCGTCCCCGTCCAACCACCGGTCGCTCACCGCGATCCGCTAAGTCAGCAATGAAGTCTTCCAGCACGCTCGTCTTGCCAATGCCCGCCTCGCCGGTCACCGCGAGAATCAGCCCGCGACCATCCTTCGCACGCGTGTAGGCACGCCACAATTTTCCTCGCTGCGCGTCGCGGCCCACAGTAGTTCGGACCGCCGGTGATACGGGCGCGACGGCATTCGATGTGTTGTTTGAGTTGATGTGGCTCGCAATCTGCTCCAGCGCGGCCCTCAGTTCGGCCATGCTCGCAAAACGGTCTCGCGGTCGCTTTGCCAGACACTTCGTAACCAAGCGCTGCAGTTCAGCCGGCGTTTCAAGCTGCGGGGGATCGTCGCGCAACAAGGCCTTCAGTACGCTCGCTGTTGAATTCCCGCGGAAAGCGCGGTCACCCGAAATCATCTCGTAGAGAACCACGCCAAAACTGAATATGTCCGAGCGCTCATCCACAGGCTGCCCTTCGGCTTGTTCCGGTGCCATGTAGGCAATCGTTCCAAGAATCGTGCCTTCCATGGTCCTCGTTGTTTCCTGGTCGGACACTGTCATCAACTTGGCCAGCCCGAAATCGATCAGCTTGCTCGTGCCATTCGCGGTGACAAGTATGTTTCCCGGTTTCAAGTCGCGATGAAGAATCCCTCGGCCATGCGCCTCTTCCAGCGCACCCGCAATTTGGATTGCGAGTTTCAATGCCTGTTCCGCGCTGAGCGGTCCCGATATCGGCTTGCCCTCCACGAACTCCAGCACCAGGTAGTCCGGGCCAATGTCGTAGATCTGGCAGATGTGCGGATGGTTCAGCGCTGCGATAGAGCGAGCTTCCTGCTCGAAGCGGGCAGTAAAGTGCTCCGCTGCAACTTTGATCGCAACATCGCGATTCAGCCGCGGGTCTCGCGCGCGATACACCGCGCCCATCCCCCCAGCACCAATGGGAGCAAGTATTTCGTACGGACCGAGTCTTTCTCCAACAGTGAGGGGCATGGGGACTTATCCAGTTACAGCGGTTTTCCAATCGGTATAGCAACAGCAATAGTGCTGGAGGCTTCTTCCGCAGGAAAAAGCCAACTTGCATAGCATTGGAATGAGCACACGGTTGGGGAACCGCTCTAAGTCTACCCGACAAATATCAGATTGTGGAGGGATTACATCCGAATCTCATTTTAGGAGCCGTTTACGATAACCGGCTCTGCTCTAAGCCTGCGCTTCTCTAATCCGCCTTGACCAGCGTCTGAATCAGAACATCCCTGCGGCGGTTTGCCATTCCATCGGCATTGCGCAGCATGCGCAGCCATGCAAAGACGGCAGCGCCCGCCAGTACGAGGAAGATCGGAGCCGTCAGCCACAGGCTGTCAAAATACCAGCAGATCCCAAAGACCGCCGCGCCGACGCACACCACTCCCAACTGCACCAGCATGGTCAACAGCGCATTGGCCTGCGATCCGCGTTGCCGACTCAACCGCCCCAGGTTTACGCGGTACGGCATGGTCAGCGAAAAGATATTTCCCACCGTAAGGTTGACGGGCAGCGCGAACAGAACCCAACCAATCGTCCCAGCCAGCACCGCTCCACTCGGAGGACCAACACGCAGGCTCACCAGGATGCCCGCCAGCAGCACATCCAGTCCAAATACCATCGCATGAAAAAGGTTCTTGGCCAGTAGCACAGTATGGATTGGCGTGGGCGAAAGAAACATGATCTGAATCCCAGCTCCCTCGGCTCCCAGGTTGTTTGAAAACAATTGCGTGAATCCCAGCATGGAATACGCCATGCAAATCGGAAGCGCCATCGGAAATGTATGTCCTCCGCCGCCATTCGACCGAAAGACGCTTCCGAAGATGAAGACCATCAATAGCGGAGCTCCCAGCACATAAAGCTGCGGAATGGAGCGGGTGATGGTGCGGAAATCCTTCCCCATCACTGCAAGAATTGGACCCGTACCTGCCCTCGACCACTCGACGCCAGGTATCCTCACGCTTGAGGTGGCGGTTGCGACTTCTCTGCTCCGTTTTCGAGCCTTCTCGTTCCGCCTCGGAGCATGGCCCAGGTTCTCGCCTCTATATTCCGCTCTGAGGCGTGCTCCCAGCACACTACCCACTGCCAGGGTGAAAATCCCCAGCACCGCCAGCGAGGCCAACGCCCCGCCCGGTTGCTCCTGCGCGGCCCGTCTCAGAGAGGTTTCGGCCAGCCCGGGCGGCATCCATTTCTGGACGGCATTGGCGGTCTTCACCCACGGCCCATACTGGGCTTGCATCTTGTTGAATTGGTCGACTCGCTGCATCTGATCGGCGCGCGATGGGTGTATCCCGGGGAAGTGATGCAGTGCCGGATTCAATAGTTGCATGCTCAGCGCGAGCACCAGAAACACCGCGGTCAGAATTTCCCGCGTCTTCCGCTGAGCGAGCCATCGATCGATCCACGCAAAAATCGCGCGCACCAGCAGGATGTTGAAAACCGCAAAGACCCCCAGTGCCAGCGTCGTCCAAAGAACCATCCCCGGACGCGCCAGTGCGGTTCCAATCCAGATACCTAAGCAGCACAAGCCACCCAGAATGGTTGAGACATCCACCAACCCAAAAACCGTATAGAGCAGGAAGTACGACCCGAAATTCACCGGAAATCGCAACAGGATGCCGAGATCGAACTGTTCCTGAAACGAGGCCATCATCACCGGAACTGACTGCCAGATGAAAAACACAACCCAGTACAAGATGGGCAAATATCGCCATTGATCGTTAGAAACCAGCAGGTACGCGGCCAAACTCATGCCCGCGCAAAGTCCCAGTCCGGTACATCCATAAATCAGGTACCCCAGGGTACGCGCACCCAACTCAAGTGCGCCCTTCCTGAACCGTAGGCCATTGACAAATACCTGCCACCGCAGGCGCGTCAGAGCCCTATATTGCGCACGTGCTAGTGAGCTGAATATTCCGGTCCGCAACCTATCCGGTCCTTGCCCTGGCTGGCCCGTTCTGTTCGTGCCAGCCCCGTCTATGCCAGCCATGACAACTCCTGCGCCGGTTCTGGCTGCTCTCCCGCGCCCACAATCGATAAAAAAATTTCTTCCAGCGTCAGCCGCTGTTCCTGCTCGGCGCCCGGTAACGTCGAGGCTACCCCCATGCGCAGCTCGTCGATGGAGCCATTCGCCACCAACCGCCCTTTCGAGATGATGGCCACGTGGCTGCAGAGCCGCTCCACAATCTCCAATACGTGCGTGGTCAGAAAAATGGTTGCGCCCCGATTGATCATCCCCTGCAGCATGTTCTTCAGCATGCCTGCCGCAATCGCGTCCACTCCCTCGAACGGCTCGTCCAGAAACAGCACCTTGGGCCCGTGAATCACGGCTGCGGCCAGAGCCAGTTTCTTCTGCATTCCGTGAGAGAAGTCGGTCACCAGTTTCCGGCTCTCGTTGGCGAGTTGCATGAACTCCAATAGCTCATCCGTCCGCCGGTTGGTAGTTTCCTTGTCCAGTCCATACATCCGGCCCACAAAGTGTAGATACTCGGGGGCGGTCAGGCGTCCCAAAAGAGCCATGCCTTCAGGAACCACGCCAATCTGGCGCTTCAGTTCCAGCGCTCCTGCCCCGAACGGCTGGCCCAGAATCTCAATGGTCCCTGCGCTGGGCTCCAGCAGCCCCGTCAACATTTTGATGGTGGTGGACTTTCCTGCTCCGTTCGGTCCCAGAAAGCCGAAGAACTGCCCCGTAGCCACGCTCAACGTGACATCCTCCACGGCAGTCAGTTCGCCGAAGCGTCGCGTGAGGCCGTGGGTTTGAATCGCCGCGGTTACCATTTCCCGCAAGCATAGCAAGAATGGCCACTGGAACAAAGCTGCGCTGTTACAACCCGCACTTCAAACAAACGGGTTTATGATGTATGGACCGCTCATTCGTATGGCTCACACCCCCTCAATGTGCCGTAACAACTTTGAGCTCGGAGGTTTCGTACGATGCTTGACATGTTGGAAGGTAGGCTCAGATGGAAGCGGACGCCTGACGGCATCATTGTCTCAATTCCCCCACGGCACGGCACATTGACCATTCTCTATGGGCCTCTGGTTGGAGCGTGCTTGCTCGCCGCGGCAATTTACTACTGGCATGCGCTGACGACGCCCCACCCTGAGGACACGGAACACACACTCCAATTGGTTGCGATCGGAATCTATGTCCTTGGATTCTGCTTTGCTGTTTGCTGGTTGATATGGGCTTTTACCAATGAAACCGTCCTCATCCTGAATAGAAATGAGATGAAGATCCAGCGCCGTGTGCTCGGTGTTGAATTGGCCACGCGCAGCTTTCCAAACCGTCAAATTCGTAACTTCCGATTTGTACCTCCCACCAAGACCTGGGCAAGCCGGGATGCTGATGACCCAAAGACGGGCAGAATTCAGTTCCAGGTCGGGAGCAATACGCAAATCTTTGGTGAAGGAGTCTCCGCCGCGGAATCCGATGCACTGTTTGCCCAGATGCAAACCGTCTACCGTTTCCCCGGTTACCTAGGACTCTCCCACCAAAGGATTGTGATCTGAACACCGCTGCGGATTGCATCGGAAAGATGCGACCATCAATTGATGCCGGGCGTCTCTACTTCCCCGGAGGCATCCCTGTTGAAGCCCCGTTCGGTACATTCAACATGTCCGCACTCCCGGCTCCGTCCAGGCGCTCCTGCACATCTCTGAGCGCCGGGTCCTCCGGGAAAAGCACACGGTAGTCCTGCACCAGCCTGCGCGCACGCCACACCTGGCCATTGATGAGGTATTGCCGCGCCAATTGCGAAACCAGCGATCCAGAGTATGGATAAGCGGCCACTCCGCGTTCCAGCACTGCCTCAGCTTCGTCTGTGCGGCCAAGGTTCTCCAAAGCAGTGGCAAGATTTAGAAAAGTTGTCGGCTCCTCGGATCCCTGCTTGAGTGCGCGCGCAAAATAATCGGCGGCCCTGGCATTGTTTTTCTTCTGCGCCAACTCCACAGCTCCAAGCGAGTTGAGTACAACCGGATCTTCGGGTGCGCTCTTGCTCAGGTCATCCAACTTTCTGAACCAGTAAGGCCACAGGCCCGGATCCTTGCGCGCCACCGTGAAATAGGCCTGCAATTGTGCAACATCCGGCATCGGCTCATTCGACCACCGATTCAACCAGAGCAATCCGGGCAGATCGGCCTTCGGCTGCTCAAACGCCACATCGGGAAGCGGTTGACCGGCGAAGCGAACGATGCGGTGTTTAGTATCGTTCGAGTGGGGAATTCCAGCCACTTGCCGTTTCTCCATATGGCATTCAATGCAGTTGTCTTTCGCTGCAACCCTCCGCGTGTCGTCCGGTTTCAGGTTACAACTCGTCATCGCATGACAACTGAGACATACGCTTCGGTAGGCAGCTTGTTCGTCGCCCGGCTTCGCAGCATGGTGAATCGAGTGGCAGGTGTTGCACGTCAGCCGCCCATGACTTGCCTGATAACACTTGCTAAGCTCCAGCGTCGAGTTCTTCCACCACAGGGGCTGTTCCAGACTGCCGCGAATCGGAGGATCAGTCTCCAGTTTGTTGGCCTCCTTGCGCTGCTCGTCCTTGATCGGCCGCTTAACGATCGCCATGGTATCGGTCAGCGGCGTTCCAGGACGGTAGTCCAGATAGCTCTTGCCCGGATAGAGGACCACGGCATCCCCTGCCTGGTGGCACTCGCGACACAGGTCGTCAGCAAGCCGTGGCGACAGTTTGGCGGGATTCACAATCGAAGTATCCACTTCATTGGGTCTGAGGACACGGTCCTTTTTCGCCTGCATCTCCCGCACATGCAGCGCGCCGGGGCCGTGGCAGGTTTCGCAACTGATTCCCAATTCACCAAAGCGGAACGGAGGCTCTTTATACATGCCGTCGCGTTTGGGCTCGGGATCGGGCTGGCCGTTGTGGCAAAGCAGGCAGCCCGTCGTCATCACACGGCTGAAGCCAGCGTCGTCCGCAATGTAACCAGGTGAAAGCTCCCAGCTCTTTGAATGCACATAGTACGAAAGTGGCGCTTGGAAGATCCAAGGTCCCACGCGGAACAGGTACGAGTATCCTGTGAGTTCGCCGCCGGTCACGTAGTCGATCTTATGGGAAATGCTGTAGATCTTATGTCCGCGCTTATCCAGCTCATAGGCGCTCTGATAGAGGTTTCCGCCATTCTGATATACGGTGTAATAGCGGTTGCCCTTAGCGCTGAAGATAGTCACCGGACTCGGAACGCGACTAAGTTCGGTGGACGAGTTAGCCTGCGCCATGGATTGCCCGTGTGATGTGGGCATATAAGTGCGACTGATCTCCTCGTGGCAACCCGGCGCGACGCAGCTCTTCGACCCCACGTACGCCACAGAGGAACTAGCGTTCCGGAAGATGCTTTCTTCGCCAACCCTGCTTTGCGCACCCAGCCAGACTGGAAACGCCAGCATAATGAACAATGCAGTACATCGGCTCGCGGAGAGCGCGCAAACGAAATGGTGATTGCGGCAACGGTGCATGAGGGGTTCAAATTAGTGCCCACCGCCGGCTTAGGCTGTGATGGGAGGCACAAGGACTCTACGTTGTCTTTTGTTCTTCCGGCTCTCCCAGCGGATCGTTCTCCCGGTCCGTCACCTCCACTAGCGCGCTCAGCAGCTTCGCCAATTCCGGCGTCCAGCTTGCCTCCGGCGCTCGCCAGCTCCAGTTGCCCGCCGGCACTGCCGGAGTGTTCATGCGCGCTTCCGATCCAAGCCCAAGCAAATCCTGCGCCGGCACAATCGCCAGCTCGGCCACGCTTGCCTCGGTAGCCCGAATCAGCGGCCACACCGGCCGACCTTCAACCGGACCCACATATGCTTCGACAGCCTCACGCTCCGCGCCACCTGCCAGGTTCCACCATCCCTGCGTTGTGTCATTGTCGTGCGTGCCCGTATAGGCCACGGTATCCGGCTCAAACCGGTGCGGCAGATGCATATGTGCCCCCTTGCCGCCAAAGCCAAACTGCAGCACCTTCATCCCCGGCATGCCCAACTCCGCGCGCAATGCTTCCACTTCAGGTGTAATCAATCCCAGGTCCTCAGCCACCAGCGCCAGCGCTCCCAACTCCGCTTCCAGTGCCTTGAAAAGCTTGAGCCCCGGCGCCTTCACCCACATGCCGTTCACCGCCGTCTCCTCTTCCGCGGGGATCGCCCAGTACGCCTCGAAGCCCCGGAAGTGGTCCAGCCGCACAATGTCAAAAAGCTGGAAGGCGCGCCTCACCCGTTCAATCCACCAGTCGAACCCGCGCTCCTCCAACACATCCCAGCGATACAGTGGGTTGCCCCACCGCTGCCCGGTGGCCGAGAAGTAATCTGGTGGTACTCCGGCAATGCGAAGAGGCCGCAACTGCTCATCCAGTTCAAAAAGATCCGGACGCATCCATACGTCCGCCGAATCCATATTCACGAAAATGGCCACGTCGCCCAAAATCCTGATTCCACTCCGTGCGGCAGCCTCCCGCAGGTCATTCCATTGCTTTGAAAAAGCAAACTGTAGCACCTGTTCCTGTGCCAGCGCCCGCCCATGCTTTGCCGCAATTTGTGCCAGCGCCTCTGGCTGCCGGCGGCGCACCGGCTCTGGCCACTCCGTCCACGCGCCCGTATTGAACTGCCGGCGAAGCTCCGCGTAGAACGCGTAGTCAACCAGCCAATCCGCCTCCGCGCGGCAAAACTCCTCGAATTCCGCCCACTGCTTCTGAAGCTTTTCGTCGTGCGGCCCACGATCCAGAAAATTCCCCGCAGCCTCGTAGAGCAGCGGAAGCTTCCGAGCCACCACATCCCCGAAGTCGACGTTCCCGCTTTTCCCCGCAAGATCGCCAATTCGTCCGCCGTCAATCCATCCCCAGTCCACGAGAAACTCCAGGCTAATCAAAAACGGATTCCTTGCAAACGCCGACGACCCCGCATACGGCGAGTTGCCATACCCCGTGGGGCAAACCGGAAGAACCTGCCAGACGTGCTGTTTCGCTTCAGCCAGAAACGCCACAAACTCGTGCGCCGCAGGCCCCAGGTCGCCGATGCCTCCGTAAGAGGCGAGTGAACTCACATGCAGCAGAACGCCGGAAGAACGTTGAAATCCCATAACCTCATTATCCATGCCGTCGACCGAGCTGCCCTTGGCTGGACGTGCGCAGTACGCTTGGATCCATCTCTCGCAAAGATGGATGTCATCCTTATCTTTCGTAGTGTCGATTCTGGAACCGGGGTATCAATAGATGAGAGGCCAAGTTCCGGGCTGACTTCCCCTGCCGATTGAAGCGATGATCAAAACTGGAACTTGAGCTGTCATTCCGAGCCGTTCTACGGAGGTCCACCAGATGAAGCTGCGTAACGCGCTGGAAATGCTTCTGCTCTCGGCCGTATGGGGAGCGTCGTTCATCCTCATCAAACTTTCTGGAGACGATCTTCCACCGGTTTGGGTCGCTGTCGGCCGCCTCACATTCGGCTCCATGCTGCTATGGACCGTACTCATGCTGGGCCGCCACAAAATGCCCCCGCTCCGTCTGGTCGCTCCGCTGCTGGTTGTCGCCCTGCTCAACAATGCCCTCCCCTTTTGTTTCTTCGCGTGGGGCGAGAAAACAGTGCCCTCGAGCATCGCCGCCATCTTGAATGCCACTACCCCCATCTGGGCCCTACTCCTAGGGCTGGCCACTGGAAGCGCCCGCGCCACGCGTCTCACCGCGGCGGGTGTGGTGCTTGGATTCCTAGGTGTTCTCGGCGTAGTCTACGGCCATTCTTCCACGGTCCCCGCCGGCAGCAGCACCAACGGATATCTCTTCGGTGTCATCCTGATTGCCATTGCCAGCTTCAGCTACGGTGCCGGCGCGGTAGCCGCCAAGCGCTGGCTGCAAGGCGTTGAACCAGTGGTCATTGCCACATTCCAATTGACCTTGGCCGGGCTTTCGTTGCTGCCGCTGGCGCTCTTCGGACCCCACCCAACCGCGCTGCATTGGAAATCCGTAGCCGCAGTCACCGTCCTCGGAGTGCTTGGAAGCGGCCTCGCGTATCTGATCTTCTTCCGCCTGCTAGCCACCATCTCGCCCACGCGCACGGTGGCTGTCACTTACCTTCTCCCCATCTGGGGATTGTTCTGGGGCTTTGTCGCCGGCGAAGAAATTCGCTGGACCGCTCTGGCCGGTGTTGCGGTTGTCCTTACCGGCTTGGTGCTGTTGAACCTGCCCTCGCGTCCGCGGGACGCTCCCGCAGTCGCAACTTCCGCTCCAGAACCCTGCGCCGCCGAACAAAGTTGAGAGAGGTGATTCTGACCTGGTCTGATGGAGGGAGCAGGGGCCTTTCAGGCCCCTCAGACTGATGAAAACCCATCCCTTGCTTTTCCGGAGGGAGCGTGAGGCTTCAGCCTCACGAATAAGGCCGATCAATTCAAAAGGGCTTTAGCCCCGGGCATCCTTTTACTGATTGACCGTGCAAAGAGGGCTGCCGGTCGAAGCTCGACACCTCCCTTCAAAATGCGCCAGTTCGGCACGAGATACCCCACGCAGCATCGCCGGTTCCCAACCTGCGCTGCGCTGCGAGAAGCCGACATAAAACGATCCGTAGTAGCGGAGATCGCGCCTGCGAAGTCGCGTCGCATCGAAATCAATCGGCAGATAGACCATCACCGCCCCGCGCTTCTGCACCTCGGACTCTCCACTGATCCATACGAATGCCGCGTCCTTGTCGATGTCCGCGATTCGCCGGGAAAGTGCTTGTTTGCTCGGACACTCGATATGCAGCGGCGCCGCAGCCACCGTCTCGTCATATTCCGACCCCGCAAATACTCGCTGTTCCACCACGCGACTGGGAACAAAGGGCGGTACGTGCAAGCGTGTCTTATGAACGCCGATGCCAATGGCATGGAATCTTCCAACTCTTCCAACAGTGGTCGTTCCCGCAAAGTGCATCCACTTCGGCCCAAACCAGTTGTCAATGCGGATAATGTAGAGGCGCGCCGGCTCATAGTCTTGAGCAACACCAATGGCAAGCGCTCGCGCCTTCTCCATGAACTCAGCCGAGTCCCCCTGCTCCGTGGAAACGAACTCTGCGACGGCATCGAACATCGTTGCCTCCCAACTTCACCCCACTATACGCGTACGCATCGCATTTGCCTGTGCTAACGATGAATGGAGCGCCTTCGAAGAGCTTGTACTGCTCGCGTAGGCAGTCTTCATGCGCAAAAAGGGCCCGCATCCTGAAGGATGCGGGCCCTTTTCTTATTCCACTCGGCTCTCGTTCGAATTACGTAGTGGGAAGCTCCGGAGTCGCTCCCTTGGTCTTGGCGCCCATGCGGATGAGCTTGTTCTTCTTGTACTCGTCCATCACCCCGCTCAGGAAGACGCTGAATGCATCCTGCCGGCGTTGATCCAGAAGCTGTTCGCGAGTCTGCTCAAAGTTGCTGGCAATCTCGGCGGCCGTCGGTTCCTGCTTGTCTACAATCTTGGCCACCACTGCAGTTCTGCCCGTGTTGATCGGGCCACTGAAGTCGCCGACTTTCAGATCAAAAAGCTGCGGAGCAACCTGGCCAACCTGGCCAAAGTCAGGCACCTGGCCGCTCTCGCCAACCAGATCGCTTGTCTTCACGGTCGCGCCCATTTCCTTGGCCGCCTTGGCAAGATCGTTCAAAGCTTTAGCCTTGGCCGCCAGTTCGTTGAGCTTCTGATTCACCAGGCCAGGCAACTGCTCCTCCTGATAGTCAGAAAGAACATGGCTCTTCCAGTCCGCAAAGTTCGGCGCGTGAGCCGGGCTTATGCTCGCCACCTGGAAAATTGCATAGCCTTCGCCCGTTGGTGCAAACTGCGGTGGATCGCCTTGCTTGGTCTCGAATGCCTTGCTCAGCATCTGTGCCCCATCAGGCAGCGATGCAATCACACCCTGGCGAGCCACGGGCGGCGTGGTCACCAGTTCCAGGTGATGGGCAGCAGCCGTCTTGTCGAGCCCATTCTTGATAGCCTCGGAGGTCAGCGCTGCAGCATAATCCTGTTCCGCCTTCGCGGAGTTCTGGCGGATCAGCGTTGCTTGAATCGTCGGCAGCACCTCGGCAAGTTGCTGCGAGTGCGCATTCTGCCGCTCTTCCACCTGCACAATGTGATAGCCGAACTGACTCTTCACAATCTCGATGTCGCCAATCTTCTGCGTAAAGATGGCTTTGTCGAACTCCGGCACCATGCGGCCACGTTGGGCAAAGCCCAGTTCCCCGCCTGAGTCCTTGCTGCCAGGGTCGTCAGAGTTCTGCTTCGCCAGTTCGGTCCAGTTTCCACCGGCCTGTAACTGTTTCAGAATCCCCTCTGCCTTGGCCTTGGCCGCGGCATCTGTCTTTGCGTCAGCGCCCGCAGCCACCTTGATGAGTATGTGCCGCGAACGAGCCTGTTCCGGCACCGAGTACTCGGCCTGGTGCGCGGTAAAGTATTGCTGAATCTGCTGCTGGCTGGGCTGGGGTACTCCTCCGGGAAGCTGGTTCGGAGTAAACGCAAAGTACGTGATCTTGCGCTCTTCCGGAACCGCGGTGGCATAACGGGGAGCATTCTTCTTGAAGAACGCTTCCAACTCTGCGTCAGAGGGATTGATGGTCTTGCGCAGGTCATCAGACGAGAGCACCGCATAGTCGAACTTGATCTTGATGTTCCCCTTGCGATACGTGTCCCGCACTTCCTGGTCGCCCACTGTGACTCCGGCCGTGATCATGGCCTCCAGACGACGGATAGTGATGTCCTGCTTGATTTCGTCTTCGAAGTCAGGCACTGAGAGATTGAACTGCGTGGCGACGAAGTCGGTGTACTTCTGTGTGCCAATGAACTCGCCCTTGGGAAACAGGAATTCCCCAAACTGCCCCTGATGCAGGAAGTGAATCACGTCGTCGCTGTTGGCGCGAATGCCGAGCTTGGCCGCTTCAACCAGCAAAACCTTCTGCTGCACCAGTTGCTGTCCCACCCGCTGTTCAAAAAGGTTCAGGATCATCGGGTTGTCCGGGTATCGCTGCTGCTGCAACTGGCGGCGGGCCATCAACTCCACACGCCGCTGGCTCACCGGTTCGCCTGAGGCGAAAATGAAACTGTACCAGTGGGGGTAAACAATGGCGTACGTATCGGCGGACGAGGTGCCCAGTCCCGTAAGGCCGGGGATCAGGTACACCACCATGCCCACTGAAACAACGCCGATAATCACAACGAATATTGCTTTGGTGATGCGGTTATCTGTTTGCAGGAAACGAATCATGGATGGACTTGAACCTTCTACTCTCTAAGCGCGGTCGCTGCGTATACCGGCTGCCTGCACAGGGTCGTCTTGCGGCGGGCAACTCCTGCGGCTGCGCAATTCTCGCGCAATTTTCGATTGGCGCGATTCATTGTCATTATAGACGACTGAGGTCCCAACACCGAGGTTCATACAAAGTCCGGTGTCTCCGCCAAAAACTCCGTGCGGCCCAGTGTTCAGTTTTTCAGATATGGGAGTCTGCACACTTCCAGCGGCAATAAAAACACAACGGGCATCCCGGAAACCTCGGATGCCCGCTATTTCTCGCTCCCTCACTTCTTACCGCCAGTAATAAGCCCCGCCAATCACGTAATACGGACGGTAGTAAACCGGTGGATAGCCGTAGTACGGATAGCCGGCTACATACGGCGAGCCGTAGGGGTAATAGCCACGCCGATAAAGCGAAGGCCCGCCCGGATAAAGCCCCTGCGCCAGCCGCGCCGCTTCCTGTGCGCTGACCGGGTTCACTGTGACTGGCGTTTTCAGGTGGAAACTCACCAGCGCTTCTGCCGGTATCCAGACATTCGGTCCGGAAGAAGCCGCCGAGGCTCCTACACCGGCCGCTGCACCCGCTCCGGCGCCGATGGCTGCGCCTTCACCCCGGCCCACTGCGCCGCCAATGATTGCGCCAAGAATCGCGCCGCCCAGCCCGCTGCCAACCGTTTGTCCGGCCTTATTCGGTCCCTTCACCTTGAAGGCATCCGTATCCAGAGGGTAGCTCTGTCCGCCAAGATCCAGCGAGGTGAGCTTCAAAGCCAGTTCCGAGCTTCCGCCCAGATCACCCGATCCCACTTTCTTGACCTCGGTCACCACACCATGCACAGTGGCACCGCGCGGAATCGCCAACACGCCACCAAAGCTCACGTCCTGGATCACATTGAACTGAACCGGCTCGCCTTCTTTGGCCCGTTTGCTGCCCACCGCTTCGCTGGTCCGCAACTGTAGCAGCGTTCCCTGCGGGATGGTTACAGGTCCCTTGGGGGTCTCATAAGCCTGTACCGGAGGCGGCGCGGGCGCATACTGCGGACGTGCCGGTGGATAGGTAGGGTACGGAGCCTGCGCCTGAGGATATGGAGCCTGTGACGGATAAGGAGCCTGTCCCTGAGGCTGGCCCTGATTCGGCACCGGTCCATCCGCCGGTGGTGGGGGCGGAGGCGGCGCCATATCATCAGCCTGGTTGTCGGGTGCAGGCGCATTCTGATCGGCTGCCTCTTGCGGGTTCCCAACCTTCAGATTGTTATTTACCTTGGTTACGCCCGGAACATGGGCGGCAATCGACTCCGCCAATTCGCTTGAAGCCTGGCTCGACACAGTTCCTGAGAGCGTCACTTCGCTTTGGATGGTTGCGGCCGTGATGAGATCATTCTTTAGCGCCTTGGAGGCGTCCAGGGCATGCACCACGTCCATTTCAATCTGTCCGTCCGTGCGCTGGCCAGTTGCTGGTGCTGTGTCTTGTGCAAACGCTGATGCGCTGCACAGGACAACCAAGCCAACCCACGCCAGTGTCTGCGGGAATATTCTCTTGAAGAATGGCCGTTTCATCGTTGTGTTTCTCCTCTGCCTGAAGCGCTCTTTCAATCGGTTCTTTGATGCCGCGCCGACTTAAAAGATCGCTTAATTGATGCTTCCGGCTCAAACTGTTAGACGAATTTCAGCGGAAGCCGTCATGGGTGTAGACCCGGAGGCGGTCAAAAAGTTCCGCGAAGCACAGCCGTACGCACGACGCTGGAAAAGCGGAAATCTTCACGCTGATCCGCTCTCTTTTCTGACGCTCAAACGTCTGTTTGACCCTCAATCTAGTCCGATTCTCCCCCCTTGCCAATCTTCTCGAATCGGCCCGGTACGTCCAATACTATAGATGGTCAAATCGGTGCATCCCGCCAGGAAACGCCACTCCCGACAGCCGTGACCACCTGGAGTTTAACTTTCGGATTGGCCGCCTAAAATCTTAGCAGCACCGCACACCTTGAGCGTAGCCGATGACCTTGATGAGCCATACTATCTGTGCGACTGGTGAGAGACATGATTAACATGCACGATTTCAGCGGTTTTATCTATTTGGCGGTGAATCTTCTATTCATCACCGTCATGCCATCGCTGATCCTATTGGGTATATCCCGCGTCATCCTCCTGATGTTCACAGCGCCTTCGGAAGATGAGAGGACACATCCAAAACTAGCCTTCTGGAAGAAGGTATTGCTCGGTAGCCTAGGCGGAATGATTGGCGAAATCACAGCAGTTGCCGTTTATCATTCGGCGGAGTCAAGTTGGTGCCGGGACATGAGTGCCCAAGGCTCGTACTGTGACGGTCAGGGCATCATGGTTCTCTTCCTTACGGTTCCGCTCGGCGCAATTCTCGGGGGCTGCATCTCCGTGCTTTGGACCTGGTACAGCCTTCTTATTCGAGCGACTAAACCCTGGGCTTCGATTTTCAGCTATTGTGGCGGGAATCGCGCGCTTAATTTGGGGTTCGCGGCTGCCGTTCCGATTGTTTACTGGGCGATCTTCGCACTGGCTATGTATCGCCTAACACGCAACTTGCTATAGTGCTGCGCAGCCGGAACGACCAAGCCATGTTTTGAGTCCCACTCTGGCACTCATGCAACAAGGCACTCACCCCGCCGAAAGAGGCAAACCGTCGGAAAGAGGCAATCGGTCGCGGTAGCGCAGCATAAGCGGCGCCAAATGCCGGGCATCCCAGTAACGCAGGCCATACCTCCTGGGCCTGTACACGCTGCGCCAAAGCCAGCCAAGTCCAGCCTCATCCACCCACACCGGAATTCTCACCTGGTCGCCCGAGAGGAAGGCGATAGCCGCGCCCACACAGTGGATTGCCGGCTTGTAGCTCAGACGCTGTTTGATGTATATGGCCAACCTCTCCTGAGTTCCGCCTCCCAGGGCCAGAATAATGTGGCTGGGACGCCGCTCATCCAACCGCTGCAACAACTCGGCATCATCGATAGCCGTGCCATACATCGGCGCCAGGTAGATGTCGTCCTCTTCCAGTGGGAGGCCTTGCTCGCAAAGCCACGCCGCGTTGCAACGAGCCGATTCCGGAGCTGGCATCACCCAGAAACTCGCCTTCGGCACACGAATGCTGGGCTGTTCAATTAAAGTCCGAAGGTATTTGAGACCGGAAAGTTTAGGAATACGATCACGCTGGAGCAGGTTCCATATCAGCACCATCAGTATGCTGTCAGCAATTGCGAAATCCGCGCCGAGCAACGCTTCCCGGTACCGAGGGTCGTGGGCAAGGTTCTTGAGCGCTGGAGCTGCCGGAACTACAACGATTCCTCCGTTCAGACAGATTTGGTCGATCGCTCCCTGCGCACTTCCAACGAAGAAACGGACACCCAGAATCCGTTGAAAGCGGGCGCGTCCACTCATTGGTGCCTCCCCGTCTTTTGAGCCGAGTATATCGGCCCTAGCTCGCTGAGGACAAACCAAAGGCAAATTGTGAGAAGCGCCGGTCCAAATCTTATTTCGACGATACCCCGGCAAGCATCTGCTCTTCGATCCAGGCCATGGTCCGTTCCATTCCGTCACGCAAGCGGATGGAGGGTTCCCAGCCAAGCAGTTTCTGAATCAGTGTGTTATCGCTGTTGCGCCCATTCACGCCCTTCGGTGCGGAAAGGTTGTAGTTGCGCTTCAGTTTCACGCCAGCGATATCCTCGGCAATATCCACCAGTTGGTTGATGGTCACCAACTCGCTCGAGCCCAGGTTGATGGGTTCCAGAATATCGCTGTTGA
>JBEKPF010000066.1:0-31710 GCA_049521035.1 Occallatibacter sp.
TCCCTCGGCTTCTCCCCGGAGAACAATGTTTCCCGACTCAGCAAGGGATCGCAATATCACGCGGTTGATGCCATTTTCCACCGGCAGTGTCTTGGAAAGAATATAGTTCTCCGGCCCTTGCGCAATGCCGCCGCGCCATTCAGCAGGACCGCTCAAAGTGAAGTGAACCATGTTGAGCGCCGTGGGGCAACGATGCCCATTTGCATCCACCACTTCCACGTCAACCAGAGCCATATCCGCTCCATCGGCGCGCAGTCCTCCAGGGCCTGTGCGTGGCGTGAGGCGAAGAGCGGCGGGCGGTCCGGCTGTGCGCAACTCGGCTGAGACAGTCACCCTGCCTTGCGCGTCATAGCCGATTGCCTGAAGAGTGCCCGGTTCAAATGTGACATGATCAAAGGTGAAGAGGAAGCCGCTGGATAGAACGCCATCGCCCAGCGACCGCCCATTCAGCTTGAGTTCCACACGGCTGGTGGAAGAGATCACATACACCCGCTTGACGACGCCCGGCGCATAATTCCAATGCCCGACGATATGGATTCGCGGATGTTCGACATTAACCCATCCGTCCCACATTGCTTGATCGGCAAAGTAAGAGTCCTTGGGCAGGCGCATGGCGTCCACTTCGCCGCTGCGACGGTAGTTGTTATCACCGCGGAAATGAGTGTTCGAGTCGGAAAAGATAATCTTGACGCCACCTGCATTGACGCGCTTCCCCGTTCCGGGGCGTGCGATCCAATAGTCGAACCAGCGGCGTACATTTTCGACCGCCTGGGAATCCTGGTTGCGGTTGTAGTCGGGCGAGTCCTTGTGGAATGGTGGTGAATCCTGGTCCCAGAAAATCCGCGAGGATTCGTCGCGAGAATACTCATGCATCCAGACGGGCTTGGTTGCACTCTTATCGATGTACAGCATCTCGCCGCCATACTCGGCAGTTTTGCTCGATAACATCTCGCGCGCGCCGATTGCCCGGCCACCGTGAGGATCGAATTCGTCGCGCACGTTCTTCATGTCCAACATATGCTCTTCGGTGATTCCTTTATTGCCAGATTCATAGAAGAGAATGCTCGGGTTATTGCGGTTGTAAATGATGGCATCACGCATCAACTCGACGCGCTGCTCCCACGATCTTCCCTTTGAATCCCCTTCCGCGTCGCCCGCTGGCATAGATTCGATCAGGCCCACGCGGTCGCAGGACTCGACGTCCTGCTTCCACGGCGTGACATGCATCCAACGGACCAGATTGGCATTCCCGTCGACCATGAGACGGTTGCTCAGATCGCTCATCCAGGGAGGGACCGAAAGGCCCACCGCGGGCCACTCATTGGTGGTGCGCTGCGCATAGCCGTGGATGTCTATTGCCCGGTCGTTAAGCCGCACCATACCGTCGGTAAATTCGGTCTTGCGGAAGCCGGTGCGCGTGTTCACGATGTCCACAGTGTGAAGGTTGATCGACAGCTCTGTGGCGATGGTATAAAGATAGCCATAACCCCAGCTCCAAAAATGCAGATCATGCACCACGGCCGACGCCGTCAGTGTGCGCATCTCGCCCGCCGCGAGCTTGAATTTGCCTCCCTGGATGCGGCTCACAACCCTTCCGTCGACGTCCTTGATCTCTGCCTGATAGTTGACAGTCTTGGGCTCGCCGTATTCGTTCCGTACTTGCGATTCGACGGTGATGCGGGCGGTGCGTGCAGGAATGTCGAAGTCGCTGGCCCATATGTACACGCCTGTTGTGCCAAGCTGCGAGTAGAGCGGCAATGTCTGATAAAGTTTGTCTGTCACATGCAACCAGACGCTCTTGCTTATGCCGCCATAGTTGGCATAAAAGTTGTTATTGTTCCAGTGATAGGCAACACCGGTGGCTTTCTCCCGGTAGTCCCAGCGATTGTCCGTCCTCACTGCCAGAACATTCTCCGCAGGCGCCGGTTTCACAGCATTGGAAATGTCGAACCCGAAGGCCATCACGCCATCTTCGTGCCGCCCGATGAATTGGCCGTTCAGATACACTTCGCCTGCTTGCCGTATGCCTTCAAACTCCAGAAAGATCTTTTGCCCGGCACTCGAAGCCGGCAAGCGAAAATGCTTGCGATACCACGCCACGCCGACTGGTAGATCATGGATGCTCACGCGAAAGGCGGCGTCTTCATTCCACGCATAAGGCGTCGTAACCCGCTTCCACGAAGAGTCGTCGAAGTCCGGACGGTCGGCTCCTTGAGGATCTCCAACCAGCACTTTCCAGTCGGAATTGAAGTTGTATTTGATACGTGGTGCGTGGGCTTGCCCCTCGCAAACTTTGGGCAGCAGGCTCACCCCCAAAAGAACCATGATGATCAACGCTTGCGAGAACCGGAGTGTTAAGAACACTCGAACCTGTAAACGGCTTTCATGGCTGACTTCTGGGTATCCCATCCGAACTTGGCGCTTTACCTTGAACAATTAGAGACTCCTAGTTCCCGATTGGCTGTTCGTTAAACCGATAGCCGACTCGAGGCACCGTTAATAGGTACTTTGGGTTGAGCGGATCATCTTCAATCCTCTTTAGCAACTGACTCACAAACATTCGAATATAAACGAAATCGACTAGTTCATCTGATTTGTCTTCAGAAGTTGGCTTCTCGAGCGTTTTTCTCAGGGTCTTTGAGTGCTCCGAGCGGATGACCAGCCGATCGAACAGAACTCGATCTTGGGCCTGTAGAGCGTCGCCAGCAGGCAAAAGCAGCGTTACCTCCGGATGGGCGCCAAAACGCTTGCGACTACGAAGGCAAAACCCAAAATAGCGCAACAATGTTTGCGTCACATCAGTGGACTTCGCTACCTGCCGGACCTCGGCTACGCTGCTGCTATCCGGGGAATGTCATCTTGAGTCTGGATTACATACCGATACTAAATCCCTGACCGACCTCGTGCGTTGGAACGGGCTGCTGCTCGATGGCTTTAGGTGCAAGGGGCTGCCGAATCGCCCGCAGGTGGGACATGTCGCCGCTGAGTTCTTGACTCAGCGCCGACGCGTTGTTAGTGAAAATCTGCGCATCGTGCACACCACACGAAACGGCAACGTAAGCCACGCGGCTGTTGAGCAGGTCTTTCGCGCCAAGTTCGGTGTCCACATGAATTAGGACACGGTCGGCGGTTTGGCCCTGGCTGGAATGGCTGGTGATGGCATAGCCATGATCGAGATGACACTGCCTGGTCGGATCGAGTTCAACGGCACGCCACCGTCCATTTTCAAATGCAATCGACCGTCGTACCCGATGCCTTCGATGGTGCCCAGTTCGCGGTTCGCCATCCTGAGATCGTTTGCGGGCGCGGTGAACTGGACGCGGTCGCCCTCGGAAAAGCTGCGCATCTCCTCGCGGAACACGGAAACGCCCTGCTGCCGGCGCGGATCGTAGATTCGTTCCGTGCTGTCCTGCAGTTCGACTGTGAGCCGGTTGGCTGCAGCATCGATCCTCTTCACCTGAGCGTACCCACCCTTGCCAATGCCGGTCTCTTTGGATGCCCCGAGTGGCTCAGCACGTCGCCCACCTCGTACCGCGCGGCCCACGTGCGTGCGCGCCGGTGAGGTCCTGTCACGGCACCAGCGCGCGGACCTGGTGGTCTCCGTTGCTCACCATTCCGCGACCCTGCAATTCCGCATGAATGCGCTCGTTGATCTCCATGCGGGAGCAATTGTCCGGCGATTCATTCGCTTGCACTATCGTCGGATTGCCGCAGACCGAAGCGCAGAAATAGGGATGGAAAACGAAAGCCGCCTGCAAGAGCGAATGCGCCACTTGAAGGGAAGGTGCTCGTCAGTCGCAGGGAGGCCGCCGCAATGCTCTCGATCAGTATCCGGGGAGTGGATTACATGATCGCAGACGGGCGCTTGTCAACCAGGAGAATTGCCAATCGAGTCCTGATTCCGATTGAGTAGATCCGCAAATTCGCCCAATCAGATCATCCGAAGCGCTTAGCTGGATACCTCCGGCGGCTGACTAGAGCAAAAGCACAAAAAGCCCCGGCGAGCTCACCGATCTCCGGCCGCAATTGAACAACTCGAATTCTCTTCTTCATCCGCGCCTAGCCTCTCGGCCAGAAATGCTCTTCAGAGCAGGTGCGCAGGCGTTGTGCCGCGTCCTCGGGTGTAATGTCCCGCTGCGGCATGCCAAGCATTTCAAATCCCACCATGAATTTGCGAACAGTAGCCGAGCGCAGCAGTGGCGGATAAAAGTGTGCATGGAAATGCCACTCAGGATGCGCCTCTGAATCCGTCGGCGATTGGTGAAAGCCCATCGTATACGGAAAGCTGGTCTCAAAAAGATTGTCAAAGCGTGTGGTCAGCCGCTTCAGCGCATCGGCTAGGCCATCGCGCTCGTCGCTAGTGAACTCCGGCATCGTACCCAGGTGGCGTCGGGAAAGAAGCATAACCTCGAACGGCCAAATAGCCCACCACGGAACCAGCGCAGTGAAATGCTCGTTTTCGAACACGATGCGTTCGCGAGCCGTCTGCTCCGCCGCAAGATACTCGCATAGCAGGCAACAACCGGTGAGGGCCAGATGTTCGCGTTGAGCTGTAGTTTCGGCGGCCGGCTCGTCGGGCACAAATCCCGTAGACCAGATCTGGCCGTGAGGATGGGGATTGCTCGCTCCCATCATCGCCCCGCGATTCTCAAAAATCTGCACATAGCGGATCCAGTCCAGCCCGCCAATCTCGACGTACTGCTGGGTCCACGCATCCACCACCGGGCGAATCTCTTCACGCCTCATGCGGGCCAGTGTCAGCGAGTGGTCAGGGTGATAGCAGAGTACCTTGCACAGCCCTCGGGCCGGCTCAGACTTCAACAGCGACGAAGTCGAGGTGTCGACCGGTGCAGGCGCATCGGGCAACAGCGCAGCGTAATCGTTTACAAAGCTGAACACGCCACCATACGCAGGATTCGCCACGCCGCCCGCACGCCGATTACCAGGGCAAAGGTAGCATTGCGGATCGTACGAGACCGCCGACGGCGCGGTCTTCTGCCCGACTTCGCCCTGCCATGGACGCTGCGTGCGGTGCGGCGAAACCAGCACCCATGACTGACGAAGCGGATTCCAGCGACGATGCGGAGACTGACCCTTACTTTCCATGCTTTCTCCCGCATCGATTGTAAAGTCTTTTACCCGATCAGCGGCTTAGGGTTGCAGATCGAAGGCCGGCCGAAACGTACCATCCATGTAGAACGGCACCGAGGTATGCTCGTGGACGATCTTCCACTCACTTCCCTTCCGCTCGAGGCACAGCGTCTCGCGCATCCAGAAGCTGATTGCTCCTTCGGCCCCTTTCTTTGTTCCGGTCATGTGAAGGTAGCCATGGCAGAAGGCCAAGTCGCCGCTGACAGTGACTTTGAAATCGCGCGACTCAAGGTCAACCGGCGTGGCCCAGCTGTCGTACCAAGCCTGCTTTTCCTTGAGATCGATTCCGCGATGAATCAGTGGAGGTGCGAGATTGAAAACCGCGGCGTCCGGTGCGAAAGGCGCCGCAAACGCAGCAGCGTCTTTATCGTGGTTAGCTTTGAGCATTGACTCAGCGAGGGCGAGTATCTCGGCCTCATCCTCCGAAACTGATGACATGGCGACGTTCAATGTTGCGGTAGACATGAAGAAACCTCCTTGGGGTTGGATTGATCCGGACCGCGGCGCAAGGAACTTACGCGGTTGGAATCAGTATTTCGGTGATCAGCTTTTCTTCCGGTGTAGCCCTCGGATCGTTCGCGTAGTTCTCAATCGTGAAATCGCTTCGAACAAACATGTTCTTGCGCCAGACAATCTCCCAAACCCGCCCCGATGCCTGCGGCAAATTTGAGTAGGAGCCGGTCAGCTCAAAGCGGCTATACTTGCCTCCCGGAAGCTCTTCGTATTGAAGGCCCTTGGGCAACACCTCCGGCGCATTTGCAAGCCCATAACCCGCACGGTAGATATTCGGCATCTTATAGAGCGCCATGGCTCCCACGATCTCGTTGCGTTCTGAGATCAGAAACTCGAGCTGGTGCAAATCCTGCCACGCCTGCCGCGCGGTCTTCATAAATGGCCCAACTCTTTCCAGAAACACATAATGGCTCACGGGCCACTGCACAATCTCAGGTTCTTCAGTAAGATTCATTGGATCTCGCTTGGTGATTTGGGTTGCTTGAAAAGCAGTTCAATGTAGCGCCGCAGGTGATCGATACACTCAGCGGCGATTCTGGAGTTGTGCTTTGCCTTGGCCAGGATGAACGCGCCTTGAATGGTGGCCTGCGTGTAAAGAGCCAGGCTTTCCGCGGTCCATCCGTCCCGAACGCCGTGCAGACGCATGGCCTCCTCAATGTTCGGAACCAGCGTCGCAGCATGACTGCTGATGCTCCGATTACACGCCTCACGAATGGCAGGATGTGTTTCGTACGTTTCCTGCACCATGGTTCCAACCAGGCAGGTGAAGTCCGGGAGATCGCCCTGGATGAGAGCTTTTCGCAAGTCGACGTACGCCAGTAGCCGGTCAAGGGGATCGGGCAGTTTAGTCAGGTCGTGGTAAGCAGCAGCGGCGAAAAGAGCGGATGTGCAATCGCCCCAGTAATCGGCAGCAGCCATCGCCAAATCTTCCTTACCTTTGAAGTGATGGAAGAAGCTGCCTTTGGTCAACCCGGCCGCCTCGCATACATCTTCAATGCGGGTTGCGGAATAGCCCTTGGCACGGATCACGTGCAGCGCCGCGTCAAGGATGCGGGTCTTGGATTCGTGCCTAGTTTCCGTTGCAATCATAGCATACCCACCAGTTGGTACTTAACATACCTACTATTCGGTATGCTGTCAATTGAATTCCTGTGGAAAACTAAAGATTCCCCTCGAAGAAAGCACCATCAGTAATTCGAGTCCTTCTTCTCCGCAGCCAGCAGCACAAGCAGCATGCGGCGTGCGCGCATCCGCATGGCCGCGGTTCCGTTGCGGCGGCAGCGTTCCAGCAGAAGCATCGCCTCCTCGCGCAGTTCAGGCTCGGCAACGGCGAGCGTCGCCAAGGCTTCCAACGCAATCGCGCGCAGGGAAACGCGTTCATCTGCAGCAAGAGCGCGCACCGGCACCGCCAATCGCATTCGCTGCGCCCGGGTTGAGGTGTTCAGGGCCGCGGCCATCGTGACATAGCCGCGCGCCTGCCACAGCTCAGCCGGAAGTTCGCCAACCAGTTTGATCAGCGCATCGGCGTGCTCACGCAGAATCTCCGGTTCCCGTGCGCTCACACGCCGAGCCAGATCGGCCGCGCAGCGCTGTGCATAGGGATTGGCCGACTGAAGCTCGGTCATCAGGTCACGTACAGCAGCACGTCGAGGTGGCGATTGGCCGAGAAAATCGCGCGTCGCTGCCACTGCATCGGCTCTTTTCCAACTGCGCGGGATAACCATCTTTCATCCCCGGTGCTTAGCGTGGCAGCATCGCGCCCACTCAAAGAAGCGCATTGCCTTCCCTTAGCCTGCGAACCATGCAAGCGAATCGCATTTCCGGTTTCACTCTACACCTCGCATGGCACGTTCCAGGCGACCTTCAGCCTCTTGCCGTTTCGTGCCAGGAAAAACACCCATCAAGTTTGGGGCGCGCACGGAGCTTCGTACAAACCCGGTTGCGTTCGTAAAGCGCAAAGTGGAAACTGTACATATGGTTCCCCCAACCCGTTCCATTGCCTGTCTGTTTTCTTGTGTCTTCTTCCTGACTCCATTCTTTTCCTACGGGCAAAGCGCGAAGAAGTCGGATATCCTAAACCTTCTTTTCAAGAATTCAACCGAAATCGGCTACATCCGTTTTCATGACCAACCTACGCCTTCAAAGGATCTATTGATCCTTTTGGAGCGCCAGGCCAAATGGGACGATGCCGGTCCCGGCGAGCTCAATCCCCTGGGATTGCGCTTGCGGTTCCAGAAGATCGACGAAAAGGCGATGGAGGGAGGCCGCGTTGCGACACGATACCGCGTACTCGCAGACGCTGCTCCTGAGGACAAAGTCTTTTCCTTTGGTGTTTGGCCCATCGGGGCCAAGACTTTCTCTCTCGATCCTCACGACATCTATGCAAATGGACAGGGTCTGCTGATGATCCACAGACCTAAGCCCGAGCAGGAGATGATCTTCAAGGCCGGAGACGATGAGCTCGAAGTCACAGCTACAACCGATCCGGCGGAACCCATGCGATACGTCTTGTCCAGGAAGGATGGACAGTCACAGATTTTCGGCACCGTCGTTCCTCATCCCGTTGTGGAAGTAGACCGGGGGTGCAGCCTTGAATTGAGGGTGGCACAGCCCAATGTGACCGCCGTCCTCATCCTCATCGACAGATTTCCCGCAAAGACCAAGATTCCACTGGTCCTCGAGTCGGAAGGCGAGTCGGTAAGCGAAGTGGTGAATACCGACGCGAATGGCCACGCGGTAATCGCCGGTTTTCCGTATGTCCCCGGCAAGACACATGGAATGCTGAAGGCAAGCGCCGAAGGCCCTGAGTGTCTGCCCTCCGCCGTTCTGCCGTGGGGCTCAGCCGCTGAACCGGCTCCGAAAACTCCGTAGTATTGAACTCTTTTGCGGCTGATGCTTCGCTGTAGTGCGCAGAGCTTGGACGACCCAACTCTATGCCGGCGTCAGCCGCTCCATGGGCGGCATGGAAGCCAGAAACACGCGCGCAAACTCAGCACTGTATTGCTCCAGCAATTCCCTCACCCGTTCCGCCCTCTCAGAGCGCACAATCAACCCGGCGTGATGGTGCTTCTTCACGCGTACCACAACCTCAGGGTCATTGAAGGCTGTCGTGTCTGGCTCCGCAGTCTGAGCCAGGCAAAGAACGCTGCCCGCATACTCTTCGCGAGCGGCCGGCAAAACATACGCCTCTCCCCGCAGGTTCGCAATCTCAAGTCGTGCCCATTCGCGCCAGAGATTCACCCCGGTAGCCACCTCGACAAGATCTGCGATGAACGCTCCTCCAACGCGCGCCGCAATCTCAAGAAAGTAGTAGCGGCCATCCTCGTGCGCGCGAATATACTCAGCGTGCGTCACTCCGCGCACCATGCCCAGCGACGGCGCCAGCGCGGCATTCAGCTTGGTCAGTTCCTGCCAATCGTGGCTTGCTCTGGCCACCGTGCGCGTGGTGAAGACGCCGCCTGATTGCATCAACTGCATGGGCGGCCGCCCGTACTGGTGCACCACGGAGAACACAACCTCGCCCTCGCTCACAATCGAGTCCACGTGGAAAATATCGCCCGGAACAAATTGCTCCAGGATGAAGTGACTCTGACGGTCCGCCAGTTCATCCAGAGCGCGCCAAAGCTGCTCCGGCTCTTCAATCTTGCGGATGCCGACCGCCGAAGCCTCCGCGCGCGGCTTTAGCAGCCACGGCGGCGAAACCAGTTCCATGTAGGCGCGCAACTCGTCGTAGTTCAGGACGCGGCAGAAGGGTGGAACCAGGAATCCTGACTCTTTAGCGGCAATGCGCATCGCCAGCTTGTCGCGGTAGAACGCGGTTGTCGTGATTCCCATACCGGGAATGCGCGTGTGGTCGCGGAGTTGTGCCGCGGTCTCCTGATCAAACTCGTCAAGAGCGATAATACGGTCGAAGCGCCGCCCGCGTGCCATCCAGGTAACGGTGTTCAGAATCTGCTCGCGGGTGAGACCGGTGGGCATGGCAACCACATCCTCGATTACATCCCGCGGCCATTCCGCGTCCCGCAGCGTGTCCAGGGTTAGCAGAGTCGGCCGCACATCCATCTCCGCGCACTGGCGCAGAAAGTCGTGACCTTTCTCAAAACTCGCAACGCAAAGAAACCGCTCGATGTTCGCGTCCATCGAACCCCCAGAAGCATCCCAGTTTAGGATAGTTCTACCATAGACGCTGCACTCGCATTGCGCGGCGTGAGCAAGGGGACAGACCGGAATGATTTCGGCAACAGAAATTGTGGACCTGCATGACTGGCTAACCCTTGCATGGCATCAGGCGCAGAATTGGAGCGGTGAGGCTCCCGCCACAAAGTGCGACGCGGAATGGATGAATCTGGTTGCGCGGCAACATCAGGCCAACCTCGACCTCTGGCATATTGAAGACGAAGCGCGCGCCCCCGGTGCCAGTGACCGGGAGTTAGCGAATGTCAAGCGCCGCGTCGATACCACCAACCAGCGTCGTAACGACCTGACCGAGGAATTGGACCGCACATTGCTTTCTTGGCTTGGTTCGCGCGACCTGCCCAATCTCGATGCGCCTTTGCACTCAGAGTCGCCGGGCCTGATCATTGACCGGCTCTCCATTCTCGCCTTGAAGATCTACCACACGCGCGAGGAAGCAGAGCGCACCGACGCGCCTGAGGGCCATTCCGAGCGGAATCGCGAACGGCTCGGCATCCTCGAAGAGCAACGCTCAGACCTCGCTGAATGCCTGGATGCGCTCTGGCGCGATACTCTAAACGGAACCCGGCGCTTCAAGCTTTACAGGCAACTCAAGATGTATAACGACCCGCTTCTTAACCCCGCAATTTACAAAAAATCCTCAGAGGCACCAAGCCTATAAACCACACTTTCGCGCTGCCCATTGACGTGAGACGGGGTTGTGCGTATAAAGAGGGCCTAAGCAGCGCAATTTCCAAAGCAGGTTCAAAATCGGCGATCGTACAGCTGAATCGAATCTGACCGAGGGCGTGCTACTGGCAAAACCATGATGCAAGAGGCCCGAACCGCGGCACCAAGCCGTAAAAAAACACCCCCACCAGCAGCCCACCAAGGCACTCACTCTGGCGCTGGCACGGGACCCGCTTTCAACCAATACCAGGCTGCAGTCCAACTGCTGCAACAGGGCAAGTATGAAAAGGCGCTGGCCGCCTTTGAAAAACTGTTGCCGGATGCGCCGGTCGCAATCAAAGAGCGCTGCCAGATGTACATCAACACCTGCCAGCGTCAGCTTGAGAAACCAAGTCTGGTCTTCGCCACACCGGAAGAGCATTACGACTACGCCGTCTCGCAACTCAACACGGGATATTACGATGAGGCGCGCGACCAGTTCAGTAACATACTGGCTGCCCATCCCAACGCCGACTATGCGTTCTACGGGCTGGCGCTGCTTGACTCCATCACCGGCCGTACGCAGGACTGTCTCACCAATCTGGCCCGTGCCATTGAACTGAACCCCAAGAACCGACTCCAGGCGCGCGCCGACAATGACTTCCAGAGCATGGTAGACGATCCTCGCTTTACCGAACTGCTTTACCCTGAGGTTCCTTAAGGCCTGCCGTTGAAGACTGCAATCCCTGCAAACGGCGACCCCCCGCTGGAACCCGACGCCGACCCGGAAGGAATCGACAGGCCCATGCGGGTCGTAGCCATCGGTGGCGGCACGGGCCTCTCCACGCTGCTGCGCGGTCTGCGCAGTCACGTACTCAAGGCTGGACAGAATCGAACCGCGCCCGGAGCCATCTCTGACCTGGCTGCCGTCGTTACTGTGACCGACGACGGTGGCTCGTCCGGCCGCCTGCGCAAGGACTTCAACATGCTGCCGCCCGGCGACCTGCGCAACTGCATGGTGGCGCTGAGCGACGAAGAGGATCTGCTAACTCAACTCTTCAATCATCGGTTTCGCAGCGGCGACGGGTTACAAGGACACAGCTTCGGCAATCTCTTTGTGGCAGCGCTGAATGAGATCACCGGAGACTTTGGTAAGGCCATTCAGCTGGCGTCGATGATTCTGGCCACCCGCGGCCGAATCTACCCGGCCACCATGGCCAACGCTACCTTGGTAGCACGGATGATCGACGGCACCGAGGTCCGCGGAGAAACCAATATTACGGCCAGCCAAAGCCGCATCGCCGAACTGAAGCTGGACCATCCGCACCCTGCTCCGATTCCGGAGACATTGGAGGCGATCAACCGGGCCGACATCATCACCGTGGGGCCGGGTTCACTTTATACCTCGCTGATCACCAACCTGCTCGTGGATGGCATCCCCGCTGCGCTCGCCAGCGCTCGCGGTCTTCGCGTCTACATCTGCAACCTGATGACCCAGGCCAATGAGAGCCAGGGCCTCACCGCCTCAGAGCATATCGAGCGGATCTACGAGCACACGCGCGCCCCCATTTTCGATTGCGCACTCGTAAATGCACCGTCGTTCTCCGCCGAGACCGTGGCCCGCTATGGAGCCACCGGCGCGTGGCCCATCGTTGCTGACACTGAACGCATTGAAGCTCTCGGCGTCCAATGCATCGTCGCCGACTTCGCCACCGAGGAACAGGTGGTTCGTCACGCCGCGGCCCGCGTGACGGGAGCTCTGCTGGCGCTGGGGCGCATTTCAATGGCTCATCGCACCTGAAGAGATTTCTCTTTCCCGTCGCAGTCGCGCTCACGTACAGTTGAGGCGCGCGCGGGCTACAGCGGAACCAGAGTCGACGTATCCAAGAGGAAAACCGTCGCGTGTCTTTTTCCTCAAGAAAAAGGCACCCGGGTTGCAACCTGCAAGGGCACACTGATTCAGGTTTCACTCTTGAAGTCTGCGTGATCAATGAGATCAATCCGGAGGAAAGATGCGTAAGACCCGAGTTTGGATCACGTTCGTTTGTTGCCTGCTCGCCGTTACAGTGAGTGCCTCAGCACAGTCAACTAGAAAACCCGGCCTGTGGGAAACCACCAGCACCATGACCTGGCAGCAGTCACCCATGCCTCCCGGAATGCAGGCCCCCGCCGGCTCACCCTTTGGAGGTGGCCCACACACCACGCCGGTCTGCCTCACCCAGGCCATGATCGATAAGTATGGCGCTCCTGTGCCGAAACCCTCGCGCGGCGATTGCCAGATCACTAACATATCGCTTCATCTCACCGGGATGACCGCTTCGCTGGTCTGCAGTGGACAGGTCAGCGGCACTGGTACCGTGGAGTCGAATTGGACAGAACCTGACCATGCCAAAGGCAAAGTCCATTTCACCGGAACCATGCAGATGGGACCGAACAGCAGGCCGATCGAGTGGACTTCGGAGTCTGTCTCTGTCTACAAAGGCCCTGACTGTGGCAGCGTGCAGCCGATGCCCATGCCATCAGACAAGTAGCTTCTAATCAGTCATTTAGAGCAACAAACTTGAAGAATCTCCCAGGCTCCCATCCTCTCCGGCGATATCGGGAGAGGATGGGAGAAGCATTCGTAATTTGGGCAACGGTATCTTTTGTGCCACCATTGCGCAATGAGCGAAGTTCGCCAGTGCGTCGATCATTTAGGGCGAAATCCTTTCAATCGATGGTTCGAGAAGCTGGATGGCGGTACACGGGCACGAATTGCCGTCTCTCTCTCTCGACAGGCTTGAACGAGGCAGTTTCTCGGCAACCAAGGGTGTTGACGTGGGAGTATTTGAGCTGCGGCTGGATTTTGGTCCCGGTTATCACATTTATTTCGGCAAAGACGGCGAAAAGATTGTGATTCTGCTGGGCGGCGGAACAAAAAGGCGTCAACGGGCCGACATCGATGCAGCACACGCTCTGGCACGAGTACAAACTGCGCAAGCTGGAGGAATAATGCCACTCACAAAAGACTTCAACGAAACCGTCAGGGAACAGCTTAAAAAGAGTGAAGAGTTTCGCCGCGCCCTCCTTCGCGAAGCCGTCGGCTGCATGATCGCAGGCGACGTTGAGACCGGAAAATCCGTACTTCGCAAGTACATCAACGGCACCATCGGATTTGTGCAGCTTGGAGCCGATCTTGGGCGCTCGCCAAAAGTGCTGATGCGGATGTTTAGCGCAAAAGGAAATCCGCAGGCAAAGAACCTGTTCGAGATCGTCGCCTACCTGCAAAAGATCGAAGGAACAGTGCTTGAGGTGATAGAACGGGCGGCGTAGTCCATATGGCCATCAACAGAATCAAAATCGACTACACGGTATATCCGCCTAACTATCACCCCGGCGATGTTTGCTGGGATTTGCGCACACTTGGGAGAGCGAAACAGAGAGCGCGCGGCCTCGGCTCCGGGTCGCGGATATATCGAAATTTCAATCAAACCAACAAGCGCGGCCAGATACTCGGAGATTGGTGGACTGGCAAAATCTTTTGGACCTGGAGCGGGAAGTTGTTCGTTCGTAAGATCGACGCCGACCGATTCACAGGTGTCGAGGAACCTGCCAACCCGTAGGAGTTTTCCATTCTAGATTGTCAATCGTCTTGACAGTTCCCTTTACCCTTCCACTGTCCGCTTCAATTGCCCGCACGCGGCATAAATGTCGCGTCCACGAGGCTTACGCACATAAGTCGGAATCCCCTCACCGCCAAGCGTCTGCCGAAACCCCTCCACAGCCTCCGCAGCAGGCGTGGTGTAAGCGATTCCCGGTCCCGAATTCCAGGCGATCAGATTCACTTTGGCGGGCAGTCCGGTCCGCCGCACCAGCCGGGCGACTTCTTGAGCGTGCCCCGGCTGATCCGTAACCCCGCCCAGCAACACGTATTCAAACGTGATCCGCTCCCGAGACCGCAACTTCACCAGCCTCACCGCATCCATCACCGCCTCAATGCTCCACTTGCGGTTTATGGGCATAATTTGTTCACGAATAAGGTCGTTAGGCGCATTCAGGCTGATTGCCAGCTTGGGCCTGAATTGAGGCGGCTCCTGTGCAAATCGCTCAATTCCCGGCACAATTCCCGAGGTCGAAACAGTCATCCGCTGTGGGCTGAGCCCCACTTCCTCCACCAGCAGCCGCACCGCCGCCATAAGGTGGTCGTAGTTGAGGAACGGCTCGCCCATGCCCATGAATACCAGGTTGACGCGCTCGCGCCCCACCTCGACCCCGTGGCGGGCCATCACCGCAACCACCTGCCCGGCAATCTCCCCCGCAGTCAGGTTGCGCTGCAGGCCAAGCTTTGCCGTCAGGCAGAACTGGCAATTGACCGCGCAGCCCACCTGGCTTGAAACACAGATCGTCGCCCGGCTCCTCCTGAGCGAAGTCCGCGCCGCGGGCGCAGTCGAAGGATCTGCGTTACCCTCTTCGTCCCCGCTCTCGCTTCCATCGCCTGTCTCTCCGTCGTCCCCCTCCGGCATCCAAACCGTCTCTACCATTTCCACGCCAGTCTGGACCAGGTACCGCTCCGTACCATCTGCCGACTTAAAGACCTGTGCGATGCCAGGCCGTCCAACCTCCCATCCCTCCACGGCAAGTCGTGCACGCAGCAGCTTCGGCAAAGTAGTAATTTCATCAATCGATCCAACTCGCTGACGATACAAAGCTTCCGCCAATTGCTTACCACGCCAGACTGGCTCCCCGACCGCGACCATCCGAGCAGACAGCGCCTCTGCATCCAGACCAAAAAGCGCGTCCGCGCTTCCGCCTGGCTGCATTTTGGCGTCTAATGGAACGAGTTGGGATTCCCCTGTCACGACTGGGCTCAGCATAAGGCATTTCCGCTTCCCGTGCAGTACTGAACAGCCCCATTGAGCCCAATTGCCCTACAATCGAATCGAATTGATGATGACAAATACTGAGCGAAACCTTCGCCGCACCGTTTTGCCGAACGGCCTTATCGTCCTGACCGAGCGCATGGAGCACCTGCGTTCCGTGGCCATGGGCGTGTGGGTCAAGTCCGGCTCCCGCTGCGAGCCTGCCGAAACCAACGGAATCTCCCACTTCGTGGAACACATGCTCTTCAAGGGCACCCGCTCCCGTACCGCCCAACACATAGCTCGCGAGATGGACTCAATCGGCGGCAACCTCGACGCCTTCACCGGGAAGGAAACCATCTGCTTCAACGTAAAGTCGCTCGCTGACCACGTGCCCATCGCCTTGGATGTCCTCAGCGATCTGGTGCTCAACCCGATCTTTGCCACAACCGACATTGAGCGCGAGCGCGGCGTGATCCTTGAAGAGATCAAGATCGACGAGGACAATCCGGACGTGCTGGTGCATGAGCTCTTCACCCAGAGCTTCTGGAAAGATCATCCCCTCGGGTGGCCGATTCTGGGCACCACGAAAACCGTGACCCAGCTCGACCAGGAAAAGCTGTTTGCCTATCACAACGACCGCTTCCACGGAGGAAACATCGTATTCTCCGCGGCTGGCAACCTTGACCATGACCAGTTCGTCGAGGCTGTCGCAGGCAAGTTCTCCTCGTTATCCGGAGGTGAGACACTGCATGAGCTGTCGGCCCCCGAAGCCACCGCGCGCATCACACTGCGCAATAAGAAATCTCTGGAGCAGGTGCAGATATGCCTCGGCGTGCCCGCTCCGCCCATCACCGACGACAATCGCTACGCTACCCTGATTCTCAATACCGTACTGGGCGGCGGCATGAGTTCGCGCCTCTTTCAGACCATCCGCGAAGAGCGCGGCATGGTCTACTCCATCTACTCTGACCTGAGCCCGTACCGCGACACCGGCACTCTCTGCGTCTACGCAGGCACATCGGCGAGCAAGGCCATCGAAGTCGTCGACCTCATTCTAGCCGAGTTCCGCAAATTGAAAGAGGAGACCCTGAGTCAGGAGGAGCTGACCCGCGCCAAGGACCAGGTAAAGGGCAACATCCTGCTCGGCCTGGAAAGCTCGAATTCACGCATGGCAAACCTCGCCCGCCAGGAGATGTACTTCCAGAATTTCTTCACCGTCGACGAAGTCATCGCCCGCATCGACGAAGTAGAAGCTGCTCAGGTCCAAACCATGGCCCAGCGCCTCTTCGATCCAGAGCGCATCGCGGTCACGCTGCTGGGAAGGCTGGATGGCGTGAAACTGAAGCGCGACCGGCTGGTGTGTTGAAAGACAGCAGACATCCAGTAGCTAACAGCTGACAGTTCGAGGATTCTCCGATGAAAACGATGAGCTATCAGCTGATTTGAGTGAAAACTGACAGCTGTCGACTGCCCGCTGTCAGCTGTTCCGAGCGTCCCATTTCCCTTCCGCGTCTGTACGTTGTAGCATTTTGTCGGATGGGCCGGTGAACTTGCTGGTCCACTCCACGAGGCACTGGAATCCCATGAAATACGAATTCTCGTTTTGCCGCGGACCCCGCGGAGCACAGCAACCCATGTCGAGCAGCGACGATGTAACTCGCACCACCCTGCCCAATGGCTTCACGCTGATGGAATTGCTGATCGTCATGGCTATCATCGCCATCCTTATGCTCATCGCAATTCCTACCGTCGGCAGCTTGACGAAGAAGGCCAACGACCTGTCGGCGGTCCAGTCTATTCACGCCATCCAGCAGGCCGAAATTCAGTACTCTTCCACGTATCCTTCCAACGGTTTCGCCTGCACGCTTCCGGCGCTGGGCGGCGATCCAAACGGTGGCCCTCCTTCAGCGACCGGCGCACAAATTCTCCAGGGCGATCTGACTTCCGGCTTCAAATCCGGCTACATCTTTACCATTGCCTGCAAGGACAAGGTAACGGTGAACAGCATTGACCGGTACAACAGCTACGCGATCACGGCGGTCCCGCAGACCGTGGGTAAAACTGGCGATCGCGCCTTCTGCAGCGACCAGTCGGGCATGATCAAGTTTGACCCAGCGGGCGGTAGCAACTGCACACAGTCCCTCGGCCAATGAGGCAGAGCGCTCTCTTAATGACAGGCGCGTTGATTCTCGCGGTGGCCTCAGCGCTTTCTGCTTTCGGACAGGCTTCGACAATCAGCGCGCACGATCTCGCCCAGCGCGTAGACCGTCACTATAACCAGCTTCACTCGCTCACTGCCGGGTTCACTGAGAGCTATGAGGGCCTGGGGATAGCGCGCACCGAAAGCGGCAAGCTGCTGTTGCTGAAGCCAGGCCGCATGCGTTGGGATTACAGCTCACCGGCCGGCAAACTCTTTCTGCTCGACGGAAAATACGCGTGGTTTTACGCACGCGGCGACACCCAGGTCCAGCGCATCCCCGCCAAGGAGCTGGATGACCTGCGCTCCCCGCTGCGCTTCCTGCTGGGACACACCGAGCTTGAAAAAGAAATGAACAGCCTGACGCTGGCTCCAGCCGCCAACGGGCAGTTCACCCTCACTGGCCAGCCGAAGGGCCAGGAAAAACGTGTCACTCGTCTCAAGCTCACGGTAACGCCAGAGGGCACCATCACCGGCATCGAGATTGAAGAAGCCGATGGGGCATTAACCCGTTTCTCGTTTACCGGCGAAGTGCCCAACGCGCCAATCGCCGCCGAGACATTTCATTTCACACCACCCGCCGGAGTGCCGGTAGTGGACACGTTGCCGCCTGTCTAAGAAGCAGCCTCACTCGTACCGCAGCGCCTCAATCGGATCCAGATTAGCCGCGCGAATGGCAGGAATCATCCCACTCACCAGCCCCGTGATAATCAGAATCACCGTAGCGACGACCACTGATCCCGGCGAAATGAGCAGCCGAATGTCTGCGCTCTCAGCGTTCTTAGCCAGCGCGCTGTAAAAAGTGATTCGACCCACCAAGGCGGAAACCAGGTAAGCCAGCGCAATGCCCGCCGCTCCACCAACGGCAGTGATGGCCAGCGCCTCCGCCAAAAATTGAATGAGAATATGGTGCCTGCGAGCGCCAAGAGCCTTCTCAATGCCAATCTCTCTTGTCCGCTGCTGCACAGCCACCAGCATGATATTCATCAGTCCAATGCCGGCAATGCCCAGTGTCAACGCGCCCACCAGCGTCAGCAGAATCGAGAGCGCAATCGATAGCAGGCGAAATACCTTGACCTGGGTCATCAGGTTAGCCACGCCCATGGCGTTATGATCCGAAGGCAGAAAATGGTGAGCCGCGGCCATAGTTTCCCGCAGCGCCTTCTCCACCATCTCATTGTCGCCGCGATAGTCCAGCCAGATGCTGTCTAGGTACGTCGTGTCCACCAGGTCGCTGCTGGTATTGAACGGAATATAGATATTCCTGTTGCTGTCGTCGTTATCCCCCTCCTGCATTTTCGGCAGCATCACTCCGATCACGGTGAAGGCTTCGCCATTCAAGCGAATCGTCTCACCCAGCGCCCACCCCCCGGAGAAGAGCTTCGTCTTGTTTTCCGATCCGAGAATGCAGACGTGAGCGCGTTGCTCGTCCTCAGCGCCGTTGAAGAAGCGCCCCTGCTCCAGGTTGAGCTTCCATATCTCCTGGTAGGAGGGCCGGACTCCGTTTACGTTCCACGTATAAGTATGCAGATCGTTTTGCACCGGAACGGTCTTGGATGACATTGGCGAAATATGCAGAATACCGGGAACGCTGTTCGAAACCCGATCTACATCGTCCAGGGTAAAGCGAACGCGCACCCCAGCCTTGTCACCGCCTGCCTGCTGGCTGGTGCGGTTGCCCCAGAAGATGATGGTGTTGGTGCCAAACTTGGCAAAGATCGTTTCCACCGCGTGGCTGAATCCTGCGCCATAGGCAACCAGCAGCACAACCGTGGCGATGCCCCAGGCCATGCCCACCATGGTGATGGCCGTGCGTCGCCGGTTGTAGACCATCGCTTCCCAGGCCTGAGCCAGAATGTCCTTCAGCATGAATCAGCTCCTAGCTCTTATTGGTCTTCCGTGACCGATCATCTGCAATTCATTCCCGCCGCAACGCCTCAATCGGATCCATGGCAGCCGCTTTGCTTGCCGGATAAAGTCCCGCCACCACGCCACAGAGAACCAGGCAAATAAGCGCCATCGCGGCCGACCACGGCACCAGCCGCGGCGGATCGAATCCCGGCACCTTGCCTGTCAGCAGTTCCTGAAGAACCCACATTCCTCCAGCCGAAACGATAATGCCAATGATGCCGCTCACCGCGGTCAGCAGCAGGCCTTCCCAGAAGAACTGCGCAAGAATGCTACGCTTGGTGGCTCCAATCGCCTTAAGCAGCCCAATCTCGCGAGTCCGTTCAGTCACCGAGACGAGCATGATGTTAATGATGCCCACCGCACCAAGCGCCAGGGTCACGATACCCACGCCTCCCAGAAAAATATCCATCGCATTGAAGATAGCGCCGATCATGTGTTCTTCCTCGATCGTGTCCCACTCTTCAAATGCATCCTTGAGCGAAGGGTCGAAGCCGTGGCGCTGCGCGATGACGCGATGGACCGCAGGAATGGCGGCCGCAGTGTCGCCCTTTGTGGCGGGCTGGTATTGGATAGAGCTCAGCGCGTCGCGAGCAACATTGTCGCCCTTCATGGCGAAGAGTTCAAGCATAGTGGTCACGGGAACGTAGACCTTTTGATTGTCGCCGTCGTTGTTGCCTCGGCTGATCGTCCCCACACGGCCGACCACGGTAAATGTAATGCCGTTGATGGTGATGGTTTCTCCCAGCATCGGCCGGCCGGGAAACAGCAGCGCCGCATTCTTTGCCCCCAACACCACCACGCGGCGACGTTCGGCCAAATCGCCCGCGTCAATAAAGCGTCCTTCAGCGAGCGGGACAAAACGGATGTCCGCATAATTCGGCTCTACGCCCATTACCTGTCCCGAGGAGTTTGCAAAAGCGCTCACTTCATAAAGGTCATTGCGGCTCAAGAACCCGGTCACACTGCGCAACTCCGGCAGCGCGCGTAGAGCGGCCTCGTCACCCGGCGTGAACTGGTAGGGACGCATGCCGGTGTGTTGATTTGCCAGCGCAGGAATCGTGCCGTTCCACATCATCACCAGGTCGTTGCCAAAGGTGGATAGCTGCTTGTGCTGCCCTGATCGGAACCCTTCGCCCAGGCCCACCAACACCAGCAGCGAGCCAACGCCCCAGGCGATCCCGAACATGGTCAGGAAGCTGCGCAGCTTGTTGGCCAGAATGGCGCGAAACACCTGCCCGAGAGTATCGGAAAATGCCTGCATGAATTATTGGACGAATAGAGTTGCCCTTGGAGAGTGATACGCGGAGGAAGAGCTTCCGGTTCCATGGACGAGACGGTCAGTCTTCGTAGGTCAGCAATCCCGCTCCAACCTGCGCAATCGTCTCGTTCATCTCTTCAATCGAGACTGGCTTGCCGGTCCATTTAAAGATACCCCTCAGATTCATAATTGATCCGGTCTTGACTTTCATGACATATTCGCCATTCTCGTTTTCGATGAACCATACGCGAGTTCCCGCGTTGAGTCCGAGCTTCTTGCGCACCTCGACCGGAATCGTAATCCGGCCTTTCGAATCGGCGGACGCGAAAATCACCTCATCTCCAATTGCTCGATTCTATGCCTATCCGATTAATTGAGACGCCCTGGCTGCACGCGACAACGTCCCAAATGACGATCCATCGGGGCGAATATTTCAAAACTACGCATGAACCAAGATCGCAAGAAGGAGTATCGCCATCAACAGCCCAATCAGTCCGTGCCCCACAAGAAGCTCATTTCGCCCGACCCCTCTTCCCCTTAACGACAAGAATGCGCTAATCGGCCACAGGACAAATGTCCCGACTATGACAAGCAACTGCCCTATGCCGTCAAGTCCGTGGTGGTAAAGGAACGCTCCAAAAATCGACAGCACCCAAGAAATGACGAAGATGCCGATGGCTGTATCAATCTCGGACTGCGATTCCCCTGCTGTAAGGTCAGCATCTGCTCGAATTCGTGCGAAGATTGCCGTGCCCGATGATGAAAGTCCGATAATCACGGTACCCGCTAACAAAAGCAAGAGCGGCGTCGCGTTGCCATATGAGAAGAATCCGCCAACGAACATTGTCCTTCCTCCTAATGGAGTTTTAGAAAGACTACTCCCCAAGGCCCGACTCTACTTTTCGTAACTGTAAAACCCGCGCCCCGACTTCCTCCCCAGCCACCCGGCATCCACCATCCGCACAAGCAACGGGCATGGGCTGTACTTCGGATCCCCAAAACCGTCCTGAAGCACCCGCAGAATGTCCACGCAGACATCGAGCCCAATAAAGTCAGCCAGCGTGAGCGGCCCCATCGGGTGTGCCATGCCCAATTTGAAAACCTGATCCACCGCCTCCGGCGTAGCCACGCCCTCCATCACCGCGAAGGCGGCCTCATTGATCAAGGGCATCAGCACCCGGTTGGAAACAAATCCCGGCGCATCGTTAACGGCGACGGGTGTCTTGCCCAGCTTGACGGCCAACGCGTGAACAGTGTCGAAAGTGGTGTCGTCCGTAGCCAGCCCGCGCACAACCTCCACCAGCGCCATCACCGGCACGGGATTAAAGAAGTGCATGCCGATCACCTGCGCCGGCCGGCGTGTCTGCCTAGCCAATTTGGTGATGGAAATGGAGGAAGTGTTCGTGGCCAGAACAGCGCTTGCAGGCAGAATATGATCGAGCGCGCGAAAAATCTCTGCCTTCACCTCGAACCGCTCCGAAGCAGCTTCAACCACAAACTCCGCACCACCAATCGTCTCGCGGTCCACGGTCGTGGTAATGCGCCCTAGTGCAGACTCAACCTCGGCTTCAGCCAGCTTGCCCTTCGCGGCCTCGCGGCCCAAGTTAGCGCGAATCTGCGTAACTGCTCGGTCAACGAACCGCTGCTCCACATCGCAAAGCAACACGTTCAACCCTGACCGGGCAAAGACGTGCGCGATCCCGGAACCCATGGTTCCCGCGCCCACCACTCCAACTGTCCGAATCTCCGTCACCGACACGCCTCCGCAACGGAGTGTATCAGGCAACCTCGTGCGTCCGCCCCCACATTAGTTGTTGGAATCGGATCGAGTGAATCTGTATCGGCCCCGTGCCCCATCCATTCGCTTTTTCTTAGCGAATGGGTGGGAAATCACAGACTTCAAGAAACGAATTCTACTAGTCAGAGAACTAATTTCCCGGTGCCGCCGCCGGAGTCAGGTTCAACCTGTCCGTCAGAGTGAACTCCAGAATAGCTCCCGGCTCCAGGGTCGCCTGCGGATGATCGATCAGCAAATGCGCCGTCACCGCGCCCGCGCCAATGGCTCCGCCGGTAACCGCGCCCACCGGACCACCAATCACCGCGCCCGTGATTACACCCGCGCCCACCGCACCGCCATACTCAATCTCATCACGCCGCGCCCGCGATCCCGGCAGAATGGTCCCTTCAGACCCCACGCGCGTCCTCGATCCCGGAGTACTTGTGACCTCAGCCCGCAATTCGTAGCGTGTGCCATTAGGCAGAATCACCGCTTCAGGCTTGAGCCGCATCGAGCCGTGCCCTGCGAAGTGTCCGCTCGATACCTCGGATACCTGTCCGTCAATCTCCGCGCCCGCGGGAATCACCACCTGATCACCCTGAAGCACGTCCGACGCAACTCGGCTGCGGAAGGGTTGGCCCCGCTCGCTGTCCCACGTGGAAAGCCGGTCGAGCAGCGCAACGCGAATACTGGTTCCCTCGCCGAGCTGGCCGGGCCCAAGCGGCGCCGGATGCACGATGTCGCCATCCGGATCGGGCATGGAGCCCCGAGCTGCCAAAACCGGTGGCGCACTCTGCATTTCGCTATAAGGCTGTGAGGGCTGAGCGGTAGCCGGAACCTGGCCGGTAATCGCTCCTGCGTCTGGATTGCCTTGCGGTGGATTCTCTTGTTGGGGTTGGTCTTGCTGAGTATTGCCTTGCTGAGTATTGTCTGGAGCGGCCTGCGTCTGCGAGGTAGCAGCCGGAGCATTCAAAGGCTGTCCGGCCTGCGGCTTAGCTTGCGGGGCGCTGGTCACCTCAATCGTGTTATCCGGGGGAGGATTCGAAGTTCCCTGGTAAGGGTTTGGCTGGCTGGCCTGCTGCGCACTCACTACAGCAGAGGCTACGGCAAACAACGTGAACGCAAAAATGGGCCGGTTCATCCAAATCTCCTTCAACGGGCGTTAATCTCCCTGATTGTATGAACCCCGCCAGCAGCGGAGAGTTGCATGCGGCGCAAATCCGGCAATCAAAACTAATTGCCGGCCGGGGAGAGTTACCCACTTTCAGGCTACTTGCTTCCGGCGTTGAATGCACGTTCGCCCAGCGCGCAGGTGTCAGCGGTGGCACGAATCAGCAGTGACAACACCCTTGTGGACCGGATGCAGCTATCGTTCCGCCATCATCACAGTTCGAAGCGGAATCTCCAGCGTGCCCGCCTTACTTGACGGTGCATCACATACACCCGTACGCAGGTAAACGTCGCCCTGGGGTGCATCGATGTCGAAATGGAATGGGATGCCGTTGGCCCGTGCAGTTGCCTCCTGGTCAGGGCGAATGGCCAGGCCGATGGACCGCGCCTGCCAGTTCAAAGGCTTGCCGTCCTGACTATAAGCAACAAGCGCCACTTCAATCGTTCCGCGGCGCACCCCATCCGGTCCTGTGGTGAGTGTCAGCCCATCCGTAGACAGCCAGAAGTTCACGGTATAGCGCTCCGTCGGGGTTTTTAATGCCGCGTTATCGCCGGCGCGTGCCGCATCCTGGCTCGGCTGAGGATTCGCCGGCGCAACTCGCAGACGATAGCGAAGCTCTGTGAAGTTAGGCATACCGCGATCCATCAGCGGGCGCAGCGGATCGTTCTCCGCAGCCACCTGCGTCAGATTGCGATCTTTGGGTGCATCCTCAAAATAGCTACGGCGATAAGACAGTTTGTAGTTGCCTGAGGTGGAACGAATTTCTATCTTCCGTTGCTTACCGACTTCCCTTCGGTTTGTGGGTGTGTACGCAAGTGTGTAATAACGCGACCCGTTATCCACGGCCTTAGCCAGCGCCTCTTTCAGAGAGTTATGCTCATACACTGCGCTTCCGCCTGTCAGCTTGGCCAGTTGATCCATTTGCAGGTGAGCGAGAGCGCGTTGCTGGTAGTCGGATTGCAGAGAACTCGATTGAGCCGCGTTGATCTGTTGAACGAGAGAAAATGCTGGCTGGGTGGGTGTGTTTGGTGGTGTCGCGGTCGATCCTGCCGCTCCAAAGTCCGCGGAAGTCGGCGGACCCGCTGCGTCGTAAAGTGAGTCGGCGGGCAATCCTCCCGCATCGATGGGGTAAACCGATACTCGTGCGTCCGCCAGCATGTCCATGGTCTTGGCATACTTCTCTTCGTAAGGGCATCCAGCAACCGTGAGTTCGTTCTCACTGGTCATGGCAGCAAGGCATTGCGGGATTGCGCCAACAAACCAGATCAGGTTCTTGCGCCCTGGCACTCCGGCCAGGTAGCGGGCAATCTGTTGAAGCGCATCCAGCGTCATGACCGTCCGCTCATTGGTCTCGAAGAATCCTTGCTGGTCTTGGAATTGCTGGAGCGCAGCCGCCATTTGTGCCAGTTGCGTACTGCCGCCTTGTGCCGACAGCATCAGCTCAATATTCACTGGACCATCGAGCGCCGCGGTTGAGGCAGCTGTGGGCAGCAGCGCGGATGTGGAAGGATTCGCTGCAAACTTCGCAATCGACGCACGCAGAACCGTTGAATCCTGCGTAAAACCCTGAATGATGCGCAGCCGCTCGCTCAGCAGGAAGACCCCTATGCGAATGCCTGGAGGAACAGATCCGAGGTATTTGACCATTTGCCGATGAACCACCGCCTGATCCGCGATTTGCGTATTCAGCGCATCCATCAGCAGCAGGTTGACTGAGTTATTCGGAGCAACTGGTGGGACGTTCGTAAAGAAGTTAGGCGGTAGATGTGGAGCTGGCGCCGCATCTACCACGCTTTGGTCCGCTGCAAAGTTCGACTCAAAAAACGAGATAGCTTGCGGCTTTCCGTCCTCCAGAACTTGGAAGTCCTCCTTCTTCAGTCCCGCAACCGCATGATTGTCCTTGTCGGTGACCACGACATCCACAAGGACCGTGCGCACATTCAATTTGAGTGTCGTGGCGGGAGTCTCGTTGTCGGCTGGCGCAGCATTCTGCGCCCATAACGGAGCGGCGAACATCAAGCAAAGCGCCATCTTGAAAAGACGGGAAACATGGGACATACCATTCTCCTTGAACTGCAAAGGCGGCTTTGCGCTGTCTGCAGGCACAACCCGCATCTACGCGCGAACCAGCAATCTCTGCTGAAATGCAAAATCGCCGTTCGCAATTGCCCTGGGCTATTCCCACAAAAGGGAGAAAAATCAGACCGCGATGAAAAACTCACGCCGACGCCGGGGAATCTGGTTCAGCTATTCGGGAAGGACGCCGTGTCGCCGGCGTTTGTCGCTTGTGCCACTTCTACCACTTTCTCCCTGCTCTGGTAAAGAACCACGCCTCTGGCCATGTTCATCACCCAGAAACTGGCTATGGCGCATCATTCGGTATTGAGCAGCGAAGTCCGCATTGCATTGCACGTCTCGCATCAAGCTGCGATTCGATCCAGAACAAAAGCGGTCCGTAACAATAGCGCGTTGTGTGACCGCTGCCACACAGCGCTGTGCCGCCCGGTTTGCTAGAATCTGTGCGGTAGATCACGACTTTCAAACATTGGACGGAGAGGTATTCGCACCATGCCTGAGTTTCTGGAAACGATTCAAAGCGCCGCCGGAGAAACTCTCGCCGTAGATCGCCGTCCCAAATTGAACGACCGGCTGCAGCATCGAATTTTGAGGAGCGATATGACTGAGATTGTTGCTATTCGTGCCCGCGAGGTTCTGGATTCGCGCGGCAACCCCACCGTTGAAGCGGATGTAATTCTGGAAAGCGGCGCATTGGGCCGCGCGATTGTCCCGTCTGGCGCATCCACCGGCGAACACGAGGCCGTGGAACTGCGCGACGGTGACAAGAGTCATTTCGGCGGCAAAGGCGTATTGCAGGCCGTTGAAAACGTGGAAACCGTCATCGCGCCGGAGCTCGAGGGCCTGGATGCAGCCAATCAACGGCTGATCGACCAGACCATGATCGCCCTCGACGGCACACCCAACAAGGCCAAACTGGGCGCCAATGCGATTCTCGCCGTTTCCATGGCCGCATCACGCGCCGTGGCTCAGACGCTGGAAATTCCGCTTTACCGGTACCTTGGCGGCGTCAACGCTTCAGTTCTACCCACGCCCATGTTGAACGTTCTGAACGGCGGAGCCCACGCTGACTCGAATGTGGACTTTCAGGAGTTCATGATCATGCCGGTCGGTGCAGAGCGGTTCAGTGATGCTCTGCGTTGGGCCACTGAAACCTTTCACACTCTCAAGGGCGTGCTCAAGAAGAAGGGCTACAGCACCGCGGTGGGTGACGAAGGCGGATTCGCTCCTTCGCTCAAGTCCAACGCCGAGGCAATCGAGTTGATTCTTGAGGCGATCGAGGGAGCCGGCTACAAGCCCGGCGAGCAGATCGCCATTGCGCTCGATCCCGCCTCCAGCGAGTTCTACGACAAGGAAAAGAAAAAATACGTCTTCAAGAAAAGCGACAAGCGCGAGTTAACCAGCGAAGAAATGGTCGCCTTCTACGACAACTGGACCCGCCAGTATCCAATCGTCTCTCTCGAAGACGGCTTGGCCGAGGACGACTGGGAAGGCTGGAAGATTCTGACCGACAAGCTGGGCAGCCGCATTCAGTTGGTGGGCGACGACATCTTCGTGACCAACGTGAAACGCTTGCAGCGCGGCATTGAAGAAGGCGTGGGCAACTCCATCCTCATCAAGGTCAACCAGATCGGCACCGTCACCGAGACCCTGGAAGCCATCAGCCTCGGTGCGCGTTACGGCTACACTTCGGTCATCTCGCACCGTTCCGGAGAAACCGAAGACACCTTCATCGCCGACCTGGCCGTAGCCACCGGCGTGGGCCAGATCAAGACCGGCTCCTGCAGCCGCACCGACCGCATCGCCAAGTACAACCAACTCCTCCGCATCGAAGAGGAGTTGGGCTCAGGCGCGGTCTTCCTTGGCTTGGAAGGCCTGAACTACAACGACTAAGAGCCTGTGGCAAAAGTCAGGTTTTGAGAGGGCACGACTTTAGAGGCTGCTGGAAAACTCGATTCGGTCAGGCTTTGTATCAGGGCACGACTTTGGTCGTGCCGTAAAACCTCAGAAAACACCAGGGCTTTAGCCCCTGAGGGATGCACTTCCCGAACCCTCGATTTTTGCCACAAACTGTTATTACCAGGGCGTCAACTTTGAACGATGAGGCGAGACGCCCTGCGCAATACTGTCAACCGCAATCCGGTGTCGGATTCCGCCCCTTGCGCGTTCACTTCCTACTTCAACCCTTTATCCACGAAAGAGAGTATTGAAAATGTACAAAGTCGTTCTGCTTCGCCACGGAGAAAGCATCTGGAATAAAGAGAATCTCTTCACCGGTTGGACGGATGTTGACCTGTCGGAGAAGGGCCGGGAAGAGGCCAAACAGGCCGGCGTGATGATGAAGGAAGCTGGATTTTCTTTCGACCTCGCCTACACTTCTGTTCTCAAACGCGCCATACGCACTCTGTGGATCGCGATGGATGAGATGGATCTGCTGTGGGTTCCCGTAGAGCGCGACTGGCGGCTGAACGAGCGGCATTATGGCGCTCTGCAAGGCCTCAACAAAGCGGAGACAGCAGAGAAGTACGGAACCGACCAGGTAAAAATCTGGCGTCGCAGTTACGACATCCGTCCGCCGGCGCTCGAAGAGAAGGACCCGCGCTATCCCGGCAAGGACCGTCGCTATCACAATCTTTCGAAAGAACAGCTCCCTTTGAGCGAATGCCTTAAGGACACGGTCGACCGCTTTCTGCCCTGCTGGCACGAACTCATTGCTCCCAGCATCAAGTCGGGCAAGCAGGTGTTGATCGCAGCCCATGGCAACAGCCTGCGTGCATTGGTGAAGTATCTGCAGAATGTGCCGGACCAGGAGATTGTCGATCTCAACATTCCCACCGGCGTGCCTCTGGTCCAGGAACTCGATGAGAACCTGAAGTCCGTCAACCACTACTATCTCGGCGATCAGGAAGCACTCGCAGCCGCCGTCAGCAAAGCCGCAAGCACAGGCACAGCGAGCCGCTAATAGATCGATGGCGGCTGAAGTTTGAGAAATAAGGAAACCGGATTGGGTGGTCCAGGTCTCGCTTTTGAGACCTGGGTTCTGATGGACCCGGGCTCAGACCCCGCTGTTCGGCACGATACAGGGGTTCGTCGGCCCCACGTCGGAAAGGCCAGACATGGGCCACCTGCCCACCCGTCCTACCTCGCCTCAGCTTGAGGTTGAACCAGAATCACCAGCGTCTGGGATACCCGTCGCGCGGACTATCATGAGTGGGAGTTGCGCCACCATCCCAAGTGCGCCGAGTGAAATTGATAGGGCGGGTGTCCCGACGATTTGTGCAATAAGCATTCCCGCATACGGCTGGGCGAAGACAAGAACCCAAAGGGCATTGAGTGATCGCTCCTGGAGCAGTCGCGAACAGAATACAATCCAGAGTACGGCGGAGAATACGGCCATCTCGATCTCCAGCGCCGGCATAAAGTTGACATGGTTGAATAGACTCGGGCTCAACCAGCCGAAGGAATTCAGCAGTGCCAGGTTCACGATCAGGTATACCAACCGATTCACTCCTGTTCTCATGTTTCTTCCCTCCTCCGCGCGATGCCTGGCCCTACAATCCCATGCCGTGGGCAGTTCCTGGGGCCATACCCAAGATCGTGTTGATGGTGCAAAAGGCTCTCCTGACCGCCGTGTGCCGTGCCCCAGGTCTCGCATCTGAGACCTGGGATACTCAAGAAACCTACTTCCCAGGTTGCGGCGCCGCCGCAGTCCCCTTAGCCTTCATCTCCCCGCTGAAAAACGTCCCTGCCGCGGTGTACTCAAACGTATCCCACGACTTGATCATGGTCGGCCCCCACTCCGGATCGAAGCACCACACAATCCAGCCGATCCCTTTAGAGTCGAGATACCTCGTAATATCAGCGCCGTATGCGTCATTGTCGGCCTTTGAGCCATACTGCTCACTGAAACCAATCTCGGTTGCGATCATCGGATAGCTCGCCGCAGCAAAGCCGAAATCTTCTTCCCACTTTGGCTCCCACGGTTGCGATCTCTTGTTGGGGTAGGGATGCGTGACGTACCCAATATGCTCGGCTCTGACTGGGCTATCGCGCAAAGGAGCCAGATCGTAAGCCCAGTCCAGACCCGCGACCAGCGGAATCGTCTCCTTGTCGTAAGCGCGAATCAGCGCGATCATCTTCTCGTTAATCCCGCGCCATTCGTCCCAAGTCATCGATCCAAGTTGTCCGCTGTAAAGGGTTGGCTCGTTGAACAACTCGAAGAAAGCAACAGTGTGGTTTCCGTTGTAGTGGGCCGCCATGGTGCGCCAGAAGTTGAGAGTCTCCGGCAGGCTCGTCTCATACATCGGATCCTGAAAGAGACCGTCTTTGAGATTGCCAATGGAGTGCCAATCGATGTCGACATACATTCCCAGATCGGTCGACCACTGCACAGCCTGATCCAGCAAAACAAGATAGCCCGCAGCCCCTCGTCCGCGCCATGCGGCCGGATGGACGGGAATGCGCACCACAGTGGCTCCCGTCTCCTTGACCTTGACAAAGAAGTCCTTGCTCCAGTGTCCTTGGCCATCAATTTTATCGGGATCGGCGATGTTCACGCCACGGAACACCATCGTTTTCCCATCCGGATCAACGAACCGGTTGCCTCTAACCGAAATGAGTGGGAGCTTCTTTCCGTCCGGGCTGTTCAGCGGCCGCGTTTGATAAGCACCATGCCACCAATCATGCACCTTCTTCTTCTCTGCCGTGTTGCCCTCCGTTTGAGCTGGCGAGGCCAATCCGCATACCAACGCAATAACAATAACGGTAAAAGTAAATCGCTTCATGTCGCTCCGTCCCCTTCTGCACACGATTGCGCTTTCGAATCATGCAAACGTTGCACGGATGAATCGACCCATCTTACGTTCAGATGGAGACGGTGTCGATGTTCAGACGCACAAAAGCCGCCCCTGACTGCGGGGAGATCGGGGCCAAGTCCTAGTGCTAGCGGCCAAGCTGGTTATCTAAACTGATTTCTCAGGATTTCTTTCGCCGAGAGGCAGGATGTGAGTTGCAGCAGGGTCAACAATGGCCGTGAAGCCCATGCTTTCGTAAAGCCGTATGGCCGTGGGGTTCTCAGCGCGCAAATGCAAATAGTCGAAATTTCCGCGGGCCTCTTCAATGAGCGCGGATACCAGCGCCCGACCAATTCCCCGGTTTCGCCATGACGGTCTCACATAGATACGCCGGATGCGACCAACTTCCGCGCGCCCCGCATACGGATCAACATTTATACCGCCCACCGCGACCACCAAGCCCCCATCCGCATGGCCGCATAGAATTTCTCCTGGGGCATCGAATCGATTCGACCCCCTGGCCCACTCCTCGGCAAGCGTATTCATGAGGTTGTACCCCTCCGCGCGTGCTTCAGCCTTGAGTTGCTCGAATCCCGGCACAGGCAAAGCGATTCTCTCGATCAAGATCATCGCGGGATTATCCACTCAATCGCGCATTCCATTCGCGAGCCTCATTTGGCTGCCTGCGGGGAATCGTCTCAATCATGCACACACGCACAAATGCCTCCCTTACGAGGGAGACATCTGAGATCTTTCCACCACTCCCGTTTCGCTAGCGCCAGCGGAACGATCGAATCGCTGCTGGTAAACGCTCTTCAATAAGCCGTGCGCGTTCAGCAGCGATACCGCCAAGATACGACGGCACAGGCGTCGCCGTCAGCACCAGCAGGAACGCAATCAACGAGAAGCAGATCCCGGCAACGGCCGCCGACACCAGCATCTGGTACACATCAAAAATGTCCAAGCCGAAGATGTTGAAGGCCACGTGCTCCAGCGGCTTGATGTGTCGAATTACCGCGAGCGCGAACAGGAAGAAAAAAACCGACAGCGAAGTAAGCACTGCCAGCGTCACATCGACACTGCGGTGGAATTTCTGCCGGGCGCGGCAGTGAGGGCACTCGGCAAAATGGCTTTCGTAGTCTTTGCGCATCTCCGGGTAGATTCCCGAAATGTCATATCG
>JBEKPF010000067.1:0-31681 GCA_049521035.1 Occallatibacter sp.
AATCGACGAACGCATTGAGATCTGACCGATAATTCTTGGCTGTTACGGGGCTCCGCCCTCGCTCTACGAGAACGCGGCAAAACCTATCTATGATCTCCCGCTCAGAATCTTGGTCGCTTCGGCCATCCATAGGCACATTTTACCGTTCGGCCGGAGTCGATGTTTGGAATCTAAAATGACCATTTCGATAAATCGCGCATGCTGCGCCTGCCTCGCGGCTTCGTCCCGGGGTCAACTGCAATCCCGCTTCGAATCAGCGCGCATCCGATGACGTCGATCATCTCGCCGCAAGGCAGCTGGCGAGATCGGTAACGTGTATAATAAGATTAGACGCGCATACAGAATTGAAATCGCAGACACTTCTGGCTTGGTAAGTGTGCGGCGAACCCCGTGCAGCTGAAGTGTCGGCGAACTTGGCTTGAAGGGAGAAAACAATGAACCGACAGTCTCCGCTTCCGGTAGCTCCGATAAGGGTGCCGGTAAGGAACGTTACATGGCGAAAGACACAAAGGACACAAGTAAATGGAACAGAAGTAAATGGCGTCAGTCGGACAAAACCCTCGGTTGGCTCCAAGAGAAATATCCCCAACTCGCGGACTGGCGAGAATTCGCGGTGAAGTGGATCAAGAACCAATCAGTAAACTCGCCGGGAAAGTTGTCCGCACTCTCGATCTTCTTCGAGCGATATCTTATCGGGAATAATTTGCCGCTCAAGCCGGCAGAGATTCTCGCGCGCCGCCTTGCTTTGCCCGATGGAAGAGACCTGCCAAACTTCCACGAAACGGCCTGCCCAAAGGGAAAACAAGCGGGCATCCACGTGAACAACAATGTCCACGACTTTCTCGAGTTTGTGCTGAGTCAAGATGATTTCTCGGTACCCGCAGGGGGCGGCAAGAGGGTCACTTCTCCGGTATTCAGGAACCCTGTGCCCCCCATTTCCTATGGCAAAGAGGCGAGAGCGCGGGGTGAAAAACGTAGACCTAAAAGCGACAGGAACCTCCGGAATTCAACGAACAAGGAACGTTATATGGGGAAAAAGCAAAAAAATGTAAGCAAATGGCGCCAGGAGGACAAAACCCTAGGCTGGCTCAAAGAGAAATACCCTCACCTTGCCGACTGGCGAGAATTCGCGATGAAGTGGATCAAGGACCAAGAAGTAAATCCACGGGGAAAGTTGACCGCACTCTCGCTCTTCTTTGAGCGGTATTTTGTTGGCCAGGGTTTATCCCTCAAGCCGGCACAGTTCCTTGCCCGTAGCTTCTCTTCGCCCGACGGAAAAGACCTGCCGGGCTTCTACGAAACGACCCTCCAAAAGGGAAGAACGGGCATCTCGATGAACAACTACGTGCACGACTTCCTCGAGTTTGTACTGAGTCAAGAGGATTTTACTGCACTCGCAGAGGACGGCCAGCTGGTGACTTCTACGGTATTCAGGAATCCCGTGCCTCCCATGTCCTATGGCGCAAGCGCGAGACCACGGGGTGAAAGGCCTAACCTTAAAAGCGACAGGAATCTTGGCTGGGTCCAGGAGAACTATCCCCAACTCACCGACTGGCGAGAATTTGCAGTTAAGTGGATCAAAGAGCAATCAGGTGCACTGCAAGCAAAGTTGGACGCACTCTCGAGATTCTTTGAGCGCTATCTCGTCGGGCAGGGTTTGCCTTCCAAGCCGGCGGAGTTGCTCGCGCGCCGCTTCATTTTGCCCGACGGAAAAGACCTGCCGGACTTCTATAAAACGGCCTGCCCGGATACAGAGCACGGCATCGGAAGGAACAACTACATCCACGACTTTCTCAATTTTGTACTGAGTCAAGATGAGTTTACCGAACTCGCAGACGACGGCAAGCGGGTGACTTCTACGGTATTCAGGAATCCCGTGCGTTATGTCGCCGCAACAAACTTGCCAAAGCGCGCCGAGAGTGTTTATAGTCCGCTGCCCTACATTTACATCGACGAGTTGCGGAAGATGCTTGCGGAAGGACCGAGTTTCCGTGACTGGAAATGGGCCCAGACCTCGCTCGGTGTCGAAATTGGAGGCAAGGGGAGCCAAGGCACGGACTGGTTCGATGTGATTGAGCATCAGATTGATCGGAACGACCCGGACTGTGTGTGGCGGACACGCACGATGAAGCTCACTGGCGAGGAGCGTCTGGAGATGTGGAGCCCGGTGCGCTGGGTGGGACTGCTTGTTAAGCTGATCCTGCCGCTCCGCACTTTCCAGGTCCGTGTGCTCGACTCCGGTGAAGCCGATTACCTTGTTTTCTCCTACAAGGAAATGAAATTTGTCGAGAATAGTAATAGTGATCTCAGGAAGGGCACCGAACGGCGTCCCTTGCAACAAGGGATATTTCGTCGACCGCCAATGGCCTCCACCGGTGAACCTTCCGTTCCGGTCGTACTCTATGCAAACACGAACAAAACCGCCGACATCGCCAAGTCCGGTTCGGAAAAGGGCTACTGTTTTCCGTGGGTCTATGCAGGCGCATCGCTGCATGAGGACGTCATTTACTGGCTCGAAAAACTCCGCAATTGGCAGCAAAAGTACAACCCAATTTCCCGGCGCACGGCCTGGACGGAACTCGATTCACGCCACGGTCCTCTGAAGAGCGACCTGCAGCTGGCGGGGTATCCTGATGCCTGTTTCCTCTTCCGACTGGCGGAGGAACAAAGCACACCTCATCTGCCGCTCCGGAGGCAAATGCTGGAGAGGTGTTGGTTCAATCTGCTGGAGGCGTTCGAACAGCGGATCGCAGACCGCGGCCAGACCCACAGCCATGGCGAGCCAATTCGTTTCCTTCCGGAGGAGAAGAATCGGAGAAACGGATTGACAACCCTTTTCCCCCTACATAGCCTGCGTGTCTCCCTGATTACCGCATTGGCCCTGGACGGCAAGATGCCGCTCGAAGTCATGTACAGGATTGTTGGCCATAGCCGCCTAATAATGACGCTGTACTACATCAAACCTGGCATGAGCTATATGCTCGACGTGCTAAGCGACGCAGCAAAGCGGATGGAGGCACAGAAAGAACAGAGCCTTCTGAGATTCCTACAGAACACCGAGTTCGAGCAGCTGTTGAAAGATGCCATATGCAATGACCGTTCGAGTCTCGCTGCCGTCATCCCGCGCCATCCTGCGACGCGCAATGCGGCTGGCTGGATGCCTCTACATATAGGTATGTGCCTCGCTGGCGGGAACAATAGTGAGATTAGCGCAAACCAAGCAATACGCGGCTGCTACAACGGGGGGCCGATCCTTGTTAACCTTGGACCGAAGACCAAATACGGGCCTGTTCCGGGCGGGATCCAAAACTGCGTGCGATGCCGGTGGTTCGTTACTGAGCCGAAGCATTTGGTAGCATTGACAGGCCATTGTGACAATCTTTCCTGGCACTGCGACGAAGCAAGAAAGGCGGCCAGGGACCGGGAAGACGAGCTGAACCTGCTTAAAAAGCAACGGGCAGATAGAGAAGATGCCGGCCAGCCGTTCACTGAGTTAGCTGCCCTCGCGCGCGCCGAGAGGCAGTTCGAAAAAGCCGTGAAGAAATTGTCTGACCTCGCCCAGGACGTATCAATCTGCAGGGGTTTCATTGATCGCTGTATAGCTGCGCACAATCAAGGGCGGGACGGCATGCAGCAGTTGGTCCCCTTCGGCGATGGGGGCGAATTGAAAGCTGCCTTGGAATCGACAGATTCGGAACTGCTCCAGATCTCTGGCGTGTGCCAAAATGCGGAGATTTTCCCTGAGGAAGACACTGGCAACGCGGTATATCGCCAGGCCGAGTACCTCGATGCGACCTTAATCCGGGAGAAGAAACCTCCCGTGTTCTTGTTGATGAACGAAAAGGAGAAACTGGTCGCCACCAATGCATACTTGCGCAACCTAGCCGCGCAGATGAACCCCGAAAATCCGTGGCTCGGAAAGAGGGATGTGATTGCGCTCATTGATGCGAAGAAGAGCCTCAGTGAGCATTTTGGGATGGACATAACCAGCCTACTACCCGAAAGTGCTAAAAGTGTCCTTTCCTCCGGCGCCCCTCAAGCCGCAGATGTGGTCGAGATTTCCAATTCTTCGCAGCAACTCTTATTGGTAGGCGGCGCGCGATGAGCACGGTGAGTGTGAATCATCCGGATTCCCTGCTGGATTCCCTGCTTGCCAAGAGAGGGCGATCCAACAAGCGCGCCCATCTGTCACAGCTGCACGAGCTTTGCCGCAGGCGGCATCAATCCGGCTCTCGCGAATTCTCTTTGCCGGCCATCGGCCGATTAGCTGAAGAGCAAGGGATCCTCAAGGGCCGAGCGCTATACAACGCTCCCTCGGCCGACTACCGGGCGCTGATTCAGGCTTGGGCGGACTATGCCGGGCCGCCAGCGCCCAAATCACCGAAGTCGCATAAACAGACTGCGACCTACGAGTACATCAAGCGCATCCCTGATCCAGCCCTCCGCTCCAAGGTGCTGCTCATTATTGCCGAGCGTGACGATCTCAAAGCGCAACTCAATACCATAAAAGGGGCTACACAGTTGGATATCGTCCAACATCCCGGGGAACCAATGCAGGCAACGCTTGTGTCGCGCCAACAGCCCGGAACCTTCACGCCTGCGCCTCAAACAGAAACGCCTACTGTGCTCCCACCGTTTTCGGAACTAACCAGAACGGAACGCGAAGCTTTGGTGAACTCCATATCGCCCGAATACTTGGGAATGCGAGGGCTGCAAATAGGGGAAGGCGGCGAAATCCTCGATAGGGCCGGAAGAACTGTCTTTGGGATTCGCTTTGTCAACGCAGTGCGCAAGATGCTGCGCCAGCCTGATCCGGCACAGAAGTACGTAGAGTCTGTGGTCAGTGTTACTGCCCACGAAGACGACACAATCGAAATCACGACTGAACGCGAGCCGGTAGCTCCCGATAGTAGTACTCGCCGCCCAAAATCCCGCAGGAGTGCGGGCGCAATAGCGATCAGTCACGGTTAATGCAACTTCGCGGCCTGTGACGCTTTCAGCGCGGCGGTCACAGCCGCCAAGCACGTCCGAACCAGATCGAACTGAGGCATTTACAATCGAAAAAAGCGAGGACACTTGGCCGAAATAGAAGTGAAAGTAAAGAAATTGCATCCTGATGCAAAGCTGCCTTCGTATGCTCACGCGCCCGACGAAGGGGAGCTAGGCGCGGATTTGTACTCAGTCGAGGTCCTAGATCTATTGCCGGGACAAATAAGGGCTGTCTCTACAGGAGTCGCGCTCGAGTTCCCGCGAGGATGGGGTGGGTTGATCGAGGACCGTTCCGGCCTCGCATTAAAGGGTGTTTGCACACTAGCAGGGGTGATCGACTCTGGATTTCGTGGCGAATTGAAGGTCGTTCTGATCAACTTAGGATCCGCGCCATATAGAGTCCAGATCGGTGATCGAATTGCCCAAATTAGAATGACGAAATGTCATACTGCGGCGTTCAGATTGAGCGATGTGCTGGCAACATCTTCGCGAGGAGAAGGTGGGTTTGGGAGCACAGGGAAATAAAGGGAAGCCTAAAGAGCCGCATCTGATATGTTGCGTACCGCGCCTGTTCTCACTGCAGGGCAAAGCCGCCCCTGGGAATCAAATCTCGATGTGCTCTTTACGTATGGGCCACATTTTGGCATTCTCGACCAGGCTATCTTCGTCTGACTGAGGGCGCGCAAGAGGACCGTCGACTAAATAGAGGGCGCCAGCGGAGCGGGGAGGAGTCCGTTTATGCCGCGAAAGCCTCTTGACGCGCTGGAGAGCCGATACCCTTGCAGGTACTCAGCAATGTGCTATTCAATCTACTAAACTACATCTCTATGTACTACAGGGCATAATATTGCAATTTCCAACGGGGGATTGTGGGGGAATGCGCCCTAAGGAGAGGGCATATTCACCCAAAAAAGCGAAAACTATGTATTCACGGCCGGGTATAAGAAGGCTATGACCTTTTCGCCCTGGAATCAGTCGTACTCGCCCCCCGGGTCACTGTCAAAGTCCGCACTGGCATCGCCATAGAAGCCCGTCACCCCACCACCGGAGCCCCGCTGGGTCTGCTGGTCCGCGACCGCTCTTCCATGGCAGCCAAAGGCCTAGCCACCACCGCCGGAGTTATCGACGCAGGCTACCGCGGCGAAATCCTGATCCTCATGACCAACCTCGGCGACTCCTCGGTCGAACTCCGTGCCGGCGAGAAGATCGCCCAGATGATCCCTGTTCCCGTACTAACCGGCCCAGTCCATGAAGTGGAAACCCTGGAAGCGTCCACCCGTGCAGAAAAGGGCTTTGGCAGCTCCGGCCAGTAGCCGAGCGCCAAGCCGGCTCACTGTCTCGCTGACTAACTGGCCGGGCTACTGCACCCCCAACCCGTCGCTCTTGTGATAATTCGGGTACGCCGGAACCGGAATCTCCGGCACTGGATGTTCCTTCAACTCGTCCAGCACCAGTTGCACGCCGGTCTCGAGCTGCCGGTCATGTTCCGCGGCCACATCTTTCGGTAGCTCCTCAACAACCACATCGGGCGGAATTCCCCGGTTCTCGACCTCCCAGTCGCCGTGCAATCCGTAGATCGCGTACCGAGGGGCCGTCACCCGCCCACCGTCAATCAGGGGAGGAAATCCCCCGATCCCCACCAGCCCGCCCCAGGTCCGAGTACCCACCAGCTTTCCAATCCCGGCCTTGCGGAAATACCACGGCATCGCATCTCCACCAGAACCGGCATTCTGATTGATGAGCATCACCTTGGGCCCGAAGATTGCGCCTACCGGATCGTGAATCGGCTTCCCGTCACGCTCGATTGCTCCCGAAAGTGGGAACCGCTTGAGCACGTCCACAACGTAGTCGGCTATGAACCCGCCATCGTTATAGCGCTCGTCCAGCACCAGCGCCTGCTTGTCGAGCTGCGAGTAGAAGTAACGATTGAAGTTGGTGTATCCCGAGCCGCCGGTATTGGGCATATAGACATAGGCCACTTTGCCGCCCGAAAGCTCATTCACCTTGCGCCGGTTGGCATCGATCCAGTCCAGGTTCCGCAGGCCGGATTCGTCGTCAATCGGCACCACCGTCACATCGCGCGCGTCTTTCCCGTCGGGGTTATAGGCGATGTGGAGCTGGGTCTGCTTGCCGGCTGTGCCGTCGAAGAACTCGTAGAGGTTGTCATTCGCGTGCAGCTCGCGCCCATTCACGGTGAGCAGATAGGCTCCCTCCTTCACATAAACGCCGGGCAGCGTGAGCGGCGAGGCTAGTCCCGGGGTCCAGTTTTGCCCTCCAAGTATCTTCGCAATCCGGTAGCGTCCGTTTTCCGTCGTGTAATCCGCACCCAGCAGCCCGGTTTTGGGCGCATCGTCGTGGTGGCGCGGTCCGCCCACAAACATGTGCCCGATCGTGATCTCGCCCAGCATCTCCGTCGACAGATAAGTGAACTCGGACCGCGCGGCCAATCCATCCAGATACGGCTTGTACCGCGCCTCAATCTTGGGAATGCTCAACCCGTGCGTATGCGGATCGTAGAGGAAGTCTCTCTCAATCCGCCACGTCTCGTGATAGATTTGCCGCCACTCCGCCCGCAGGTCCAACTGCATCTCAAGTCCATTCAGGTTCAGCGGTTTGCCGGGACTCCATTCTCCAGGTTTCAGGTCATCGGCGGAGGCGATGGTCCAGCCACCCTTGCGCGCGTAGAGCACTTTGGAGCCATCCTCGGAGACAGCGAAAGCGTCCACTTCGCTCAAAACCGTCTCCGGCTTGCGCTTTTCCAGCGTGAACCGCCAGACGGCGCGGATTCCTGCACCTCCGCCACTGCTCGATCGTCCGAACGGCGAATTCTCTTCAAGAAAGATCACGCCCGTCTTGCCCACACCGATCGCGCCATAATTGCGCGCTGGAATTGGCAACGACAGAATTCGATCGCCGATCTTCTCCAAGTCCACCTTGACTTCTACCGGCTTGGCGTCCTTCTTGTCCTTATCGCCCTCCTTCTTGTCAGCGTCCTTGGCCGCATCGTCCTTCTTATCTTTGTCGGCATCCTTCTTGTCGCTGTCTTTCTTGTCAGCGTCCTTGTTGTCGTCCTTCCCCTTGTCGTCTTTTTTTGTTTCGTCCTTTGGCTTCTCGTCGTCGCTCTCAGGGGGTACGGGTGAAGAGCCATACTGGGCCAGCACTACTACGTACGGTGCGGTGGTCTGCGCCCGGTCCAGCGACGATAGATCAATCCCGGCCCTCGATGGCCCGTCATCCGTCGACGCCAGGAAGTAAAGGTACTTCCCATTGGGGTCGAACGCCGGGCTCGTCGCATCGCTCATCCCGTCCGTCACTTGAGTCGATTTGTGGGTGTCGAGCGAGTAGAGGAAGATCGCCTTCAGTTGGTTATCCAGGTCGCGTTGGTAGGCAATCCACTTCGAGTCGGGCGACCAGACCTGATCGAATTCGGCGCTGAAACCTCCATAGACCCCCTTGTCAATCAAGACGGGCTTGCCCGCCGGCACATCCACATACCAGAGCCGTAAATGCTTATCTGCGTAGGCAATGCGTTTGGAATCGGGCGACCAGGTCGGGCCATAAAAGTAGCTGGGTTCCGGCCCGAGGTCGATCACCGTGGGCGGTTTGAAGCCTGTCTGGTCATGCAGGTAGAGCTGATACTCGCCTGACGCATCGGAAAAATAAGCGATCGTCTTGCCGTCAGGCGACCAAGCCGGATTCCGCTCCGCCGCTCCCGGAGTCTCGGTAAGGTTCCGCGCCTCACCCTTTTCCGCCGGCACCGTGAAAATCTCCCCGTGCGCCTCGAACACCGCGCGCGCACCGCTGGGTGACAGGTCCGCGTTCGCAATCTCATCCGGACTCACCTTCACCCGGTGCGGCGCCAACTTGGCCAGTTCGCCGTGAACCTGAATGGAAACAACCTTGTCCGCATTGGTGCCGGTATCCAGCAGGTGGATCGACCCAAACTGCTCATAGACCAACCCGCCCGGCCCCGCCTGAAACGATTTCAGATCGAGGCCGGTATTCGGCACAACCTGCGTCACTTCCTTTGACCCTATGTCGAACTTGAACAGCGACACCACCCCTGGCCCCGAAGGGGTCCGGTCCGACAGGAAGTACACAGCGTTCCCCACCCACACCGGGTTCGAGTCGTTCGAATTGTCGCGCGGCACCTTCACCAGGTCCAGGGTTTTCAGGTTAACAATCCAGATTGGAGTTGTCTGGCCGCCCACGTAGCGCTTCCACGCCTCCTGCCACTTGGTAATTGGCTGGTACGCAAGCGACTGTCCGTCGGGCGAAAACGATCCCTGTGTGCCGGTCGGCAGGGGCAGCGGTTCCGGAACGCCGGAGCCATCCGCATGAACCCGGAACAGGCGCACATAATCGCGGTAGCTCGTCATGCCGCTCACAATCAGCAGGTTTTTGCCGTCCGGCGACCAGCCCGCCACAGTGCTGCCGTCGGGATGCCACGTAATCCGGCGCGGCACCCCGCCCGTCGCCGAAATCACGTACGCGTCGGTATTGCCATTCAGGTGCGCCGAGTAGGCAATCCACGCCCCGTCGGGCGAGTAGAACGGACCCGCCGTCACCTCCCCATCCGACGTCAGCCGCTCAGCCTCTCCACCTTGGCGGCTCACCGTCCAAATGTCGTCTGCATAGCGGAAAGCAATTCGATCCTGACTGAGCGAGGGGCTGCGAAGCAGGAGTGGCGGTTGCGTTGAAGGCGTCTGAGCGGCACCAAATGCGGGGAGCAAGAGAGCTAACGCGAGCATCGTTTTCGTGCGGGTCATGGGGTCTCCGGTGAGGGGCTTGATCTGGGATCGTTGCGACAACAGGTTCGGGAAGAATTCCAACCCATGCTAACCTACGTCGGGCCAAGGTCTTTGCAAAGAACGACGTTATAAGGCAATTTTTAGACTCTTTGCCGCAGCTCCGGAACCGTGTTCTCCGTTTCTGCGTATATGAAAAAGAAAGCAGACCCCCGGCTTTGGCTGCCCCTCCTGCCCGGATTGCTGCCAGACCGGCTCGTGAGCCGTCAATAAGTGTATCCATCAGGAAAATTTCTGTGGCAGAAGACTGCATGCACGCAAGACAGTCCCCTGCAACCCGTCATCTGTAACCTGAAAGCGGACCATGCACTTCCTTGAGGCCTTCAAACTCGCGCTCCAGTCCCTCTGGGCCAACAAGCTCCGCTCCATCCTCACGCTCATCGGCGTGGTGATGGGCGTCGCCTCGGTCATCATGGTCATTACACTGGTCAACGGAGCCAACCGGTATGTCAGCACCAAGCTCTCCGGCTATGGCGCCGACGTCTTCACCGTCACCCGCATGTCCAGCGTCATCTTCACCGCGGACGACTACTTCCGCTACCAGAAGCGCAAAATCCTTCGCATCGAGGATTACCAGGCCATCCGCGACAACTGTGGACAGTGCAGCGAAGTAGGTGCGCTGCTGGCTAAGTCAACCAACGTCGTCGCCAACGGCCACTCCAGCAACAACACTGAAGTCCGCGGCTACACCTGGACCATGCTCCAGCTCAACAACATCGATATCGCTCTCGGTCGCGGCTTCACCCAGGCCGATGACGATCACGGCACCCACAACGCCATCATCGGCTACGACATCGTGGACAATCTCATGCCCGATGGCGACCCCATCGGCAAGGAACTCCGCGTCGACGGCATCCCCTACACCATCGTGGGCGTGGGCGAGCGCCAGGGCAAGACCCTGGGCCAGTCGCAGGACAACTGGGTTGCCATCCCCATTTCCACCTATCAACAGACCTACGGCTACAACGACTCGGTGGACATCTACGCCCGAGCTAACGGCAATGCCGAGGTCATGGAGCGAGCCCAGGACGAAGTGCGCGTCCTTATGCGTTCCCGTCGCCACAATGCCCCTGGTACGCCAGACGACTTCGAGCTTGAAACCAACGACACTTTCCTTGATATCTGGAAACAGATTAGCTCGCTCTTTACCTCCATCGTGCTGGGCCTCGCCTCCGTTTCGCTGGTAGTGGGTGGCGTGGTGATCATGAACATCATGCTCGTCTCTGTTACGGAGCGAACCCGCGAAATCGGTGTGCGCAAGGCTCTCGGCGCCCGGCAAAAGGACGTGCTGTTGCAGTTCCTCATTGAAAGCGCAACCATGGCTACCGTCGGCGGAGCCATCGGCGTACTGTGCGGCGTGGGTGTGGGAAAGCTCATCACTCTGGTCATCGGTTTCCCCACCAGCGTACCCGTGTGGGCCGTTTTTCTTGGACTCTTTCTGGCCGGCGCAGTCGGCATCTTTTTCGGCGTATACCCAGCCAGCAAGGCCGCAAAGTTGGATCCGGTAGTCGCCCTCCGGGCAGAGATGTGAAAGGCCAGTTGTCAGTAATCAGTTGTCAGTCGTCAGTTCTTTGGTTTGGTACGTAGAAGGCAGGCTCATGGCACAGAGTTTTCGGGAATTGACGGTTTGGCAGAGAGCAATACAGTTAACGATTGCAATCTATCGGCTTACCCGCGATTTCCCGCGAGAAGAAGTGTACGGGCTGACGAGTCAGATACGGCGCTCGGCGGTCTCTGTTCCGAGCAATATCGCAGAAGGCCAAGGCAGACTCAGCGTTGGCGAATTTAAGCAGTTTCTGGGAATCGCGCGAGGTTCGAATTTCGAGGTACAGACTCAGCTCGAAATCGCTCGTGCCCTGAAATTTGAAAATTCCTCGCTGATCGACGAAGCAGAGGGTCTTTCCCGCGAAGTAGGCAAGATGATCCACGCACTCCTAGAGTCAATTTAGCTCCAGACTCTGGGGAACTGACAACTGATCACTGATAACTGACAACCAGGTGCATCATGGCACAAGGACAAACCCGCGAATCCGTAAAAATGGCACTCGACACGCTGCGATCCAACAAGCTGCGCTCGGGCCTGACCATCCTCGGCATCGTCATCGGCGTAACCGCGGTCATCACCATCTCCTCGGTGATCAACGGCCTCAACAATCGCGTCTCCGACTGGGTCAGCTCACTTGGTTCAAACGTCTTTTGGGTATTCCACGTACCCGTTATTGGCGTCCGGCCGACCATGGAACAGCTTGCGCGCAAAAAGCTCGTCTTCGACGATGTCCTGGCACTCCGTACCCTCCCCCACGTCGTCGCGGCCGACGGCGGCTACCAGCACGTTAAGCCGCAGTTTCGTGTCGGCGACGTATCCGTGAAGTACAACGGCAAGAAGGTAGCCGGCACCATCCTCCAGGGTTCCACCACTGAGATCGCGCAGGTAACCGACCTCGTGTTTCAAGAGGGCCGCATGTATACCGACGAGGAGGACCAGCGCGCCGCGCACGTCTGCATCATCGGTCACGATACCGCTGAGGAGCTCTTTGGCAACGAGTCGGCCATCGGAAAGGAAGTCAACATCGAAACCGGCCTCTACACTGTCATCGGTGTGCTCGAAAAGCGCAAGCAGCCCTTTGGCGGTGGCAAGAACCCGAACGACAACATGGTGTACTTCCCGCTGGGCACATTCCACAACCTGCACCCTGAAGACAAGGACATGTGGGTAAGCGTCAAGTACGACGACCCCAAGAACAAGGCCCTCGTCGAGGAAGAAATTCGCGAGATGCTACGCATCCGCCGCAAGGTCAAGGTCGAAGCTGCAGACGACTTCGAGATCTTCGGTCCTGACTCGCTCTCCAAGCTCTGGGGCCAGCTCACCGGGGGGCTGGTCATCTTTATGATCGCCGTCTCCAGCGTAGGCCTTATGGTCGGCGGTGTCGGCGTCATGAACATTATGCTGGTCTCCGTCACTGAGCGGACCCGGGAAATCGGTGTTCGTAAAGCCATTGGCGCCACCAGGCACACCATCCTCACCCAGTTCACCACCGAGGCCATCACCCTCTGCGCCGTCGGTGGTGTCATCGGCATCGTCTTGGGCGCAGTACTCACCTGGATCGTCTACCTGCTCCCCATCGGTCTACCGGCCACGCTCTCCACCATGTGGGTCATCATGGCCTTCGGCGTCTCCTGCGCCATCGGCCTCATCTTCGGCATCTACCCTGCCTGGAAAGCCGCAAACCTCGACCCCATCGAGGCGCTACGCTACGAGTAAGACCAGTTTTCAGCTCTCGGTTGATCGTTATCACAGCGGAAGTTCCGGATCACGTCTAGGATTGTGCGCAACGAGACGGTTCTCCGATCTCAAACTGATGACAAACGGCTGGTTTCCATGGCGAGAGGGCAAAATCGAGAATCCGTCAACCTCGCTCTCGACACGCTGAAGGAGAATAAACTGCGCTCCGGACTAACAGTCCTCGGCATTGTCATTGGTATCACCACAGTCATCACCATCTCTTCCGTCATCAATGGACTCAACAAACGGGTCAACGACTTTATTACATCCGCCGGAACCAACGTCTTCTGGGTCTTTCACATGCCCATGATCGGCGTGAATCCAACCACGGAGATGATCACCCGCAAAAGGCTCACTCTCGACGACGCGATCGCCCTCCGCAATCAGCCCCACGTTGTTGCCGTCGACGCTGCCCGCCAGCACATCAACCAGCAGTTTCACGTGGGCGACGTCAGCGTGAAATACAACGGCAAAAAGCTTTCGGGGCAATTCCTTGAGGGCGCTACGGGGCAGCTTCCCGTCGTCTTCGATATTCCCATGCTCGAAGGCCGCTTCTGGACCGACGGCGAAGACGAACGCCGTGCCCACGTATGTGTCCTGGCCCACGATACGGCCGAGGAGCTCTTCTTCAATGAGGACCCGATTGGCAAAGAGGTAAACGTAGCCACTGGCCTTTACACCGTCATCGGCGTCGCGGAGAAGCGCAAACAGCCTTTTGGAACTGGTAAGAACCCCGCCGACAACGGGGTCTATTTCCCCATCGGCACTTTCTATAACCTTTACCCGGAAATCAAAGATACCTTCGTAAGCATCCGCTACGACGACCAGAAGAACAAGGCGCTGGTCGAGGAAGAGATCCGGGAGATACTCCGCATCCGCCGCAAGGTCAAAGTGGAAGCCCCCGACAACTTCGAAATCATGGGCCCGGACTCCCTTTCCCGACTGTGGGACCAGCTTACTGGCGGCCTGGTCATCTTCATGATCGCCGTATCCAGCGTAGGGCTCATGGTAGGCGGCGTCGGCGTCATGAACATCATGCTTGTTTCGGTCACAGAGCGGACCCGCGAAATTGGTGTCCGCAAGGCTCTTGGCGCCACAAAGAAGAACATCCTCACCCAGTTCACTACCGAGGCCGTCACCCTCTGTGCCGTCGGTGGCGTCATCGGCATCCTGGTCGGCACAATTCTCACCTGGATTGTCTACCTGCTCCCCATCGGGCTACCGGCCACTCTTTCCACCATGTGGGTCCTTATCGGCTTCGGCGTTTCCTGCGCCATCGGCCTCCTCTTCGGCATCTACCCCGCCTGGAAAGCTGCCAACCTCGACCCTATCGAGGCGCTCCGCTACGAGTAGGACAGTTTTTAGTCCTCGCTGATCAGTCACGAGGAACCGCACCCACAAACTTAGGTTTAAGATGAGAGTCAAACTCGGGAGAGTTAGACCTGAGACCTGAGAACTAACTCCTATGCTCTTCTCTGAGGCCTTCAAACTCGCGCTCCAGTCCCTCTGGGCAAACAAGCTCCGCTCCATCCTCACCCTGCTTGGCGTGGTCATCGGAGTTGCGTCCGTCATCACAGTCGTCACCCTCACCAACGGCGCAAAAACCTTCGTCACCACCAAAATCAACAGTTACGGCGCCAGCATCGTCACCGTCACCAAGATGCCGCAGACTTTCATCACCATCGACGAGTATCTTTCCTTCCAGAAGCGTCGCGACATCACCTACGACGACTACCGAGCCATCCTCGACAATTGCAAATCCTGCGAATCTGTCGGTGCGCAGCGCAACAACGGCACCGGCAGAGTCGTCTACCAGACCCATTCCACCACTGATACCAGCGTCCGCGGATGGACCTGGACCATGCCTCCCATCTCCAATCTCAATATCGATCAGGGCCGTTCCTTCACTGAATCCGAAGATGACCACAGTGCCCACGTCGCCATCATCGGCTACGACGTAGTCGACAACGTCCTAGGCGGAGCAGATCCGCTGGGCAAGGAAATTCGTATCGACGGCGCACCCTATACGGTCATCGGAGTCGGCGAGCGCCAGGGAAAAATGCTCGGCATGAGCATGGACAACTGGGTGGCGATCCCCCTCTCCACATTCCTCCATTCTTACGACGCACATCAATCTCTCGCCGTCTACGTGAACGCGGGCGGGGGCGGTGAAGTCATGGACAACGTCATCGACCAGTTGCGGACCATCATGCGCGCCCGCCGTCACCTCGCGCCCGGCGCCCCGGATGCCTTCTCCATCGATACCAGCGCGACCTTTGGCAACTTGCTCGGAAAAATGCTCAATAATTTCGGCGCCGTCGTCGTTGCCATCGCTGGCATTTCGCTGGTCATCGGCGGCATCGTCATCATGAACATCATGCTGGTCTCTGTCACCGAGCGCACTCGCGAAATCGGCGTCCGTAAAGCACTCGGCGCACGCCGTCAGGACATTATGCTGCAGTTCCTCATTGAGTCTGCGACCATGTCTCTAGCTGGCGGCGTCATCGGCGTAATTGGGGGCATCACTCTCGCCAAAATCATCACGCTCATCATCGCCTTCCCCTCCCAGGTTGAACTCTGGTCCATCTTCATCAGCCTTTTTGTCGCCACGGCAGTCGGCCTCTTTTTCGGCGTCTATCCGGCCGCCAAAGCCTCCCAACTTGACCCCATCGTAGCCCTGCGATCGGAGCTATAGAAATGAGACTAAGCGACTCAAAAGAATCCGTGAAAATGGCGCTGGAGACCTTGCGCAAAAACAAATTGCGCTCCGGCCTTACCGTCCTCGGCATCTCCATCGGCATCTCCACCGTCATCCTCATCTCCTCCGCCATCAACGGCCTCAACACCAATATCGACACCTTTGTAAAGTCCTTAGGCACCAACGACCTCTGGTGCTTCCAATTTGAGCCTTTTGGTCGCCGCCCTACCACCGAAGAGCTGAATCGCAAGAAACTCACACGCGAGGACGGCATTGCCATGCGCGGCCTTCCCCACGTCCTCTCGGTTGACCCTGAACTTACCTATCAGAATTTTCAAACCGGACTCGGCAGCGTCTCCGTTCGTGCCGGAACCCACAAGATCTCTAACACCATCCTGAATGGCGATACCTCGCAGCTCAAAGAAGTCCAGGACCTCGAACTTATCGAAGGCCGCATGTGGACCGATGACGAGGAAACACGCCGCGCCAACGTCGCCGTCCTAGGTCATGATGCCGCCGAGGATCTCTTCCCCAATGATTCCCCCATCGGCAAGGACATTGACGTGGAGGGCGACATCTTTACCGTCATCGGGGTCCTCGACACACAGCCTCAACCCTTCGGCAGCGGCCGCAATACACAGGACAACGCAGTGTATTTCCCGCTCGAAACCTTCACAAAAATCCATCCGGAGATCCTCGATTACTGGATCACCGTCAAGTACGACGACCCCTCGCACAAGGCCCTTGTCACTGACGAAATTCGCGAACTCCTCCGTCGACGCCGCAACGTGCGCCTCGAGCAGAACGACAATTTCGCCATCTTCAGCCCTGACTCGCTCACTCGTCTCTGGAATCAGCTCACCGGTGGGCTTTTCCTATTCATGGTCGCCGTCTCATCCGTCGGACTCATGGTCGGCGGTGTCGGCGTCATGAACATCATGCTGGTCTCGGTTACTGAGCGCACCCGCGAAATCGGAATTCGCAAAGCCATCGGCGCAACCAGGAAGAACATTCTTCTTCAGTTCACGCTTGAAGCCGTGACTCTATGCGTTGTCGGCGGAATCATCGGCATCCTGGCCGGCGCGGTCTTCACTCTCGTTCTGCATTACGCAGTCTCATTCCTTCATGCCGCGCTATCGGTCACATGGGTAGTCATCGCCTTTGCAGTCTCTGCCGCCATCGGCCTGGTCTTCGGCATTTACCCCGCCTGGAAAGCCGCCGCCATGGACCCCATCGAAGCCTTGCGATACGAGTAGTCCTTCAATCCTCGCGCATCGGCGCATCCATTCACTTCAGCTTTCCGTTTTGCGGATTTCAGCCCATGGTTTCCCGGCTATTCGTTGCGCAATGCCTGCACGGGATCGATGGAAGCTGTCCGCCGTGCCGGCAACCAGCACGCAAACAGCGCGACTGCCAGAAGCAAAGCGGCAACTGCGGCCAGGCTTCCAAGATCCGCTGATGCGACACCATAAAGTGTGGAGCGCATCAGCCGCCCCAGCCCGTACGCGCCCACAAGGCCGATAGCTATGCCAATCAGAGCCAGCCGCATCCCGCCCCTTACCATCAGCACAACCACTTCGCTTCGCCGCGCGCCCAGCGCCATGCGCACTCCAATTTCGTGCGTTCGCTGTGCCACCGCAAACGACATCACTCCATAAATCCCCACCGAAGCCAGCAACAGTGCAACCGCCGCAAATCCGCCGAACAGAACCATTCCAAATCGATCGCCCGTTCTTTGATCGTCGACTAGCTGCTGCATCGTTTCTAGATCATTGATCGTTGTGCCGGGTGCTGAGGAGGCAACAGCTTGACGCAGTCCCCCGGTCACGGCCACCGGGTCCACTACTGTACGAACGGCGAATCCGACATACGGCCACCCAGCCTGCCACAACGAGATATACATCTCCGGCTGTGTTTCACCGGTGAGATGCCGGTCGTCAAGAATGTCGTGAAAAACGCCTACCACCTGGTATTCAACCGCCTGTGGGGGATGCGTATTATCCACCGTGATCCGCGGCATAACGAGACGCTGCGTAAGCGGGTCAACATTGCTCAGGTAGCGCCGCACAAAAGTCTCGTTCACGATGATGGCCGGTGGAGCTGCAAAGCTGTCATTCTCGCTGAGAAAGCGGCCGCGCACCAGGCGTATGCCAAGCGTATTGAAGTAGCTTGGCGACACCGCTTCAAAGTCCGCTAGCGGAGGATTGGCCCTGTCGAAGGGCTGGCCCGCTACAGTGAATTGGAACCTGTCGTAGCCGTGCATGGGAACGCTGGTCGTAAGGCTCGCATCGGCTACGCCAGGCACCGCGCGCATGCGATCCAAAAGCTGGTGCTGCTGAACCACAATCTGTTCCGGCGGTGGAGATGTCTGCTTCCCGCCCTGCTGCGTCGTCACGCGCGTACGCAGTTGTCCGGTAAGAACGCGGTTGGTCGTGAATCCGACATCTATATGGCTCAGGTTCCAGAAGCTGTGCAGCGCCATGCCCGCGCCTGCCAGCAGAATCAGCGCCAGAGCCATCTCCACCGTCACTAGCACAGATTGCGTAGGCGTGCGCTGACGCACCCCCACGGCGCGCGAACCTTGTTTCAGCGTATTGCTCAGGTTGAGCCGAGAGGCCTGCCATCCCGGCGCGCAGCCGAACAGTACACCCGCCAGCAGTGTCACGCCCATCGCAAAACAGAGAACCGGTATGTTCAACTCCACCTGGGCCTCTGCGCTCTGCTTGGCCAGATCGGGCAGGATGGCCATGCTCCCCTTCATGATTCCCCATCCGAGCGCGATCCCGATGGCTCCGCCCGCCAGCGCAAGTGTCAGGCTCTCGGTCAGCAGTTGCACAAAGATCTCCCGTCGCGTGGCCCCCAACGCCGACCGCACCGCAAGCTCCTGTTTGCGCGACGTACCCCTCGCCAGCAGCAGGTTCGCCACGTTCGCGCACGCAATCAACAGCACCAGGCCCACAGCTGCCAACAGCAGCCAGAGATTGCGTTCCAGCTTGTGATCCAGCCAGTCGTTCTTCAGCGGTTCAGTGCTCACTGACCACAGATTCGCGTCCTTCCCGCCATTGCGCATGGACGCGATTCTGCGATCTATTACCGAAAGCTCTGCTTGGGCCTGTGTCAACGTAACCCCCGGCTTAAGGCGCCCAAAGACGTTGCCGAAATCGTCCGTGTGGACGCCGGGCGGATAATTAACCGGGACTACAAAATGCGCTCCCGTGCGATCCGTGGGAAGGAGCTGGATGACGCCGACAACTGTAAAGGGCTCATCATTCACGAGGATCGACCGACCCAGAATGTTCGGGTCGGAGTGGTACCGCTCCGCCCAAAGACGGTGCGTCAGAATCACAACATGGTTGTTCCCCGGCAGTCCCTCGCTAGGCAGGAAATCCCGGCCCAATACCATTTGAACCCTTGCGTTCTGAGTGTAGAAACCCGGTGTTAGTGCGCTCCCGGTAGTATCGTCCTCTGTATGGTCCGCGTTCGTCAGATGGTATCCTCGCCATGAAAGGAAATCGAGCCGCTGGAACGAAGTTGCTTGTGCCGCATATTGAGCGTAATCGTCGGCACGCGTGGCGTCCCGTTCGCCTTTGTAGTGCGTCCACGCCACGACGAGCTGGTCTGCCTCTGGATAGGGCAGCGGCGCCAGAAATGTCGCCCAGATGATGCTGAAAATAGCCACCGTGGGACCAACTCCGAGAGCCAGCGTAAGAATCGCTGTCAACGCGAAACCCGGTGACCTGCGCAACTGCCGCAACGCGAAACGCGCATTCCGCCAGAAGCTGCCAAACCCCAGGCTCGCATCCTCTGCGGCAGTGCGTTCCTTCGTCGCCGTCCGATTCCCAAACCGCACCAGCGCATCTCGCCGCGACTCTTCTGCGGACATTCCAGCAGCCACGTTCTCCTCAATTCGCATCTCAATATGCGACCTGAGTTCGGCGTCAATCTCGCCATCCATCGCCGAGCGGCGAAAGAGATTCGACAACCGGCGAATCAATGACATTGCAGCCCTCTCTACGCGCTCACTCCGCGCGCAATGCCTCAACTGGATTCACAGAAGCAGCTCGTCGCGCTGGAATATAGCTTGCCAGCATCGCGAATAATGCCAGCACCACTGAAACTGCAGCAAGCGTTGGCACATCCCAGGCTTGCGTCCCAAACAGCATGCTGCGCATCAGCATCGACGCGGCAATCGAACACACCAGTCCGGTAACAATCCCAATAGCCGTCAATTTGCCCGCCTCTTTCAGCACCAGCGTATAGACCGAGCCTCGCTCCGCTCCCAGCGCCATGCGCACGCCAATCTCCCGCGTCCTCTGGCTCACCGAGTAGGCGATCACTCCATACAATCCCACCACGCTCAGAACCAGCGCAATCCCCGCAAACCCTCCCACCAGCCACGCTGACGACTCATGCAGATATACAGCAGTCGAATCGGTAATAAGACTGGTCATGGTCGTCCCATCGGAGGTTGCAATCGCTGGATCCATTTCATGAATCGCGGCGGCCAATGTTGGAAGGATGCTCTCCTCGTTCTGCCGAGTCCTCACAACCAGGTTGAACAGAAGGAACTGCCACCGGTTGAAGGGAGCATAGATTACCGGTTGATTTGGCGAGTCCAGTTGGCCCTCTTTGATGTCCTCCACCTCGCCAACAATCTCGATCTGTGTATTCGCTCCCTCATAGCTCACGTGCTTGCCGACGGGGTTTTCCCCGGGAAAGAATTTCTTGGCGAATGTTTGGTTGACCACAAATAGGGAAGGCTTATCCCCATCGTCTTCTGCCTCAGTAAAGTACCGTCCGTGCAAGAGCCTCGCGCCAACGGTCGAAAGGTAGCCCGCACTCACAAGCCGTTCCGGAATGTCATTGCGTCTTCCGTTCGTGGGTCGACCCGGAACCACGATTGGAACACCGCCGTCCCAGGCACGCACCGGACGATTGCTCGTGACGCCAACAGACTGCACGCCAGGCAGGCTCCCGATCTTGCTGATGATCAGCCGTTCCAGGACCATCGACTTATCCCCATCCGCATACGTCTTCGGCGGATTCACCATCACTATTGCCAAATGTTCGGATTGCATTCCCAGGTTTCCATGGAGCAGCAAATAGAAGCTTTTTCCCAGCAAGCCAGCGCCAACCAGTAATACAACTGCGGTCGCCAGCTCCAGCACAATCAGTTTGGCGCCTAGCTTCCTCCATGTATTTGCCGCTGTACCGCGGCCGCCTTCCGTAAGGTCGCCACGCAGGTTTCCACGCCCCGTGCGCGCTGCCGGCGTAATCGCGAACACCGCCACCGCCAGCAGTGAGACTGCCGCTGCAAAGGCCAACACGTGTGAGTTCAGCCCAACCGTCAGCAAGAAAGGCATTCCATCAATTCTTCTCGAGGGCACAAGTTTGATCAGAAGTTTCATCGCCACGGATGCAAATCCGAGACCGAGACCGCTTCCCATCGCAACAAGCATCAGCGCCTCGATCAGGAATTGCCTGAACAATCGGCCCGGCGTCGCTCCCAGTGCCGCGCGCACCGCGGTTTCGTGCTTGCGGCTCTCGCTTCGCACCAGCAACAGCCCCGAAACATTGACGCAGGCAATCAACAGCAGCAGAAAGACTCCGCTCAACAACACCAGCAACACAGGCCGGATATCCCCCATCACCGCGTCGGTCAGCGTTGTTGCGGTCGCGCTGTAATCATGATTGCTATCAGGATATTGCCGAGCAAGCTCGCTCGCTTCCGTCTTCAAGCTGGCGATTGCGGATTGCAGCGAGACGCCGTCTTTCAACCGCGCCAGTCCAAACATCCCGTGACAGCCGCGCATCTTATCGCATGCGTTTGGATCGTTCAGTGTGGCCCAAAAATCTGATTCGCCGATGGGCGCAAAGTGAAAGCCTTCAGGCAGCACGCCAATAATGGTGTACGAAGTATTGTTCATCGTGATGGTTTGTCCCACCACGCCGCGGTTTCCGCCGAATCGCTCCTGCCATGCTCCGTACCGCAGCAGAACCGTGTGCGGCGCGCCCGGCGCATCTTCTCGCGCGTAGAAATCGCGCCCCAGAATCGGTGTCACGCCCAGCAATCGAAAGAACCCATCGCTCACCCGCGCGCCCCGCGCCAGCTCCGTTCCCTGAGGCGTATTGATGAGAAAACTCTCCCAGGTCCAGGCCTGCAGCGAACTGAATGGCAAATCGCTCCTTCGCCAATCCAGATAGTTCTGATACGAAATATTGCACAGCGGGCAAGACGGAACCGTCTCATACACGCTGACCAGCCGCGTCGGGTCCTTGTAAGGAAGCGGCTTGATCAGCGCCGCATCCACAAACGCGAAAATCGCAACGCTGGCGCCAATGCCCAGCGTCAACACCACAATCGCGGTGAAGGCAAATCCCGGGTTCTTCCGGAGCTGCCGCAATGCAAACCGAATATCCGCCCAGATTTTATCCAGCATCAGTGCTGAATCCATTCCGGTCACCCGCTCTTTCGCCGCCGTCCGGTTCCCAAACCGCACCAGCGCATCTCGGCGCGCCTCATCCGCGTTCATCCCCGCTGCCAGGTTCTCCTCAATCCGCATGTCGATATGCGAGCTGAGTTCAGCATCAATTTCGCGATCCATCCGCGAGCGGCGAAAGAGATTAGATATGCGGCGAATCAGTGCCATTCCATAACCTCACGCATACCGCAGCATTGCGCGGACACCTTTCACAAGCTGTTCGAAGCTCTCTTCCGCCGCTTGCAGTTGCTTCGCTCCTGAGGTTGTCAACCTGTAGTACTTCGCCTTCCGTCCCGTCTCCGTTAGCGCCCAATCTGAGCTGATCCAGCCGCTCTGCTCCATCCTGTGAAGCGCGGGATAAATCGACCCCTCCTCCACCTGCAGTAGCTCGTCTGAAGCCCTCTGGATATGCGCCACAATTCCATACCCGTGCAGCTTGTTTCGCTGCGAAAGCGTCTTCAAAACCAGCAGGTCCAGACTTCCCTGCAAATCGTTTCGCGCCATCCCATCACCTCTGTACATCTTGGTATGGAGAAACTACCCCTAGAAGTGTAGGCTTGTCAAGCTGGGAATCTCGCCGTCCTCAACCCTGTGTCCCTTAGCCCCTGCCCTTTTCCATCCGCTAGACTTGAACCAACGATGCCACATGCACTAGCCCATTCTGTGGAGATCCTCACCACGGTGTTCGCCATCGCCGGCATGGGCTATTTCATCGCCGCCATCCTCGCAGCTCTGGTATTCATCGCCGCTCGCCGTGCCCCACTCCCAGCTTTCGCCCCCGGCGTCTCTATCCTTAAATCCCTCAAAGGTCTCGACCCAGCCATGACCGACGCCTTTCGCAGTCATTGCCGTCAGACCTACACCGGCCAGCGCGAACTGCTCTTCGGTGTCTCCTCACTAGACGACCCCGCCGTTGCCGCCGTCAAACAGCTCCAACTGGAGTTTCCCCAACACTCCATCCGCCTCATCCACTGCCCCGCCAGTCTCGGAACCAATGGAAAGGTTAGCAATCTTGTCCAGCTCGCCTCTCACGCGAGCCATCCCTATCTGCTCATCAACGACTCCGATATCACCGTCTCCCCCCGCTATCTCGAACGCGTCATGGACCACTTCGGCCCTTATGCCCCCACGCAGCCCCAGCTCCCAATCGGTATGGTCACGGCTCTTTACCGCGGCTGTGCACATGGCACCCTCCCGTCGCGCCTTGAAGCACTCGGCATCGCCACGGACTTCCAGGCCGGCGTTCTTCTTTCCAAAATGATCGAAGGCGGCCTCCATTACGGACTCGGATCCACACTGGCCGTCAGCCGTGAAGCATTAGACAAAATCGGTGGTCTCGCGCCCCTTGTTGACCATCTCGCCGATGACTACGAACTTGGCGCCCGCGTTTCCCGAGCCGGCTATCGTGTCGTCCTCAGCGCTGAAGTCGTCGAAACTTCCATCCCTGCCTATGGCTGGCGCGGCTTCATCGACCACCAGCTCCGTTGGGCTCGCACTGTCCGCGACGCTCGTGCCAGCGGCTATGCGGGACTCGTTTTTACCCACGGTCTCGCCTGGGCCTTGCTCAACGTCCTCGCCAGCGGCCTCAGTCCCCTGAGCCTCTGGCTCCTCGCACTCAGCTTTTTCCTCCGTTTGTCTCTCGCCATGACCGTAGGCGCCCAGGTCCTTTCCGACCACCAGGTCCTCCCAAATCTATGGCTTCTCCCCTTCCGCGACCTTGTCGCTATGGGAATCTGGGTCGCAGGCTTCGCCGGCAACACCATCGTCTGGCGCGGCGATCGCTTCCTCATCAAGAACGGTAAGCTCTTGAAAGTGGGCGGGTAGACAAGCGGGCCTCCGCTGCATGGAACCATTTCACGCCGCGAGCGTATCATGCTGTGTACTCTTCCACGCAAAACCAAGGGCAAAGCGTGGAATCGCAGAAAGAGCTTGCGATGCACGTGCCCAGTCAATCCGTGCCGACGATCAGCCCGGCCTCGCGGCAGCTTCCACGCCCGATCTATGACCTGCGCCTGATTCTCCCCAACTCCAGCGGCTTCTATGCGGACGTAGCTCGCTTCTCTCACAAGTTGCTCGCAGAAGCCGAATTCCGAGCGATGATCCAGCTTCGCGAATACAGCGACTACGTGCAATTCACATTGCACGAGCCTCCCCGCACACTCGGGGAGTACTCCATCGAAATCCTCACCCTCGGTTTGGCCTTCTCGCGCTACGGCCGCGCTGCTGAAGCCACTCCCGACTGGGCCGTGGCCCTCGCGCGCCGGCTCTTCACCCTCCGTCATGCATCCGCGCGCTTCAAGCCTCTCTCCGATTCACTGCGAGCACACCTGATTCGCCTCTTTTTTATGCGGCGGATTTCACTCGCGCCCTTGCCGCGCCACGACTCCGCTTCCCGCATGCTTGACGCCCTGCCTCACCTCATTGCCTGGCTCCAGGCCACCGGCGAATTCGAGCAGGAGGCCCTGCGCCTGAACAACTGGCGCAGTTTTCTCCGCTCGCTACCGCGCCCGCAAGCCATCCATTGTATTGAGATCGCTACAAGTCTTTTCGAATGGTTCCGCGACGAAGCGAACGAGGCACTCGGCGCCTATACGCGCGGTGTCCCTGCGTTTCTCGCCAATGAATACAGCGCCCGTGGCTGCCGCGAGGATCAACTCTTATGCGGCAAGAAGCCCGTCGAGTACCACCTGTGCATGGTCGCCGCTGAAATCATGAACCGCAGCCTTCGCGCCGATTTCGAGAGTAAATCCCGTAAGGTCGTGCTTGTTCCCGCCTGCATGCGCGGCCCCTATACCGACTTCTGCCGCGCGCGCACCTCGGGCACTGACATGCAATGCGCCGCCTGCAGCCCAGGCTGCGCCGTCAATCGCCTCACTCGCCGGTTGCGCAACCTGGGAGCCGCGGTCTTCCTGGTCCCCCACGCCACCGGGTTCAGTCGTTGGCTTGAGCGCTGGCAGCGCGAACCCGATACCGGGGTCGCTGCTGTCGCGTGCCTGCTCAACATCCTGCCCGGCGGATACGAGATGCGCGCCCGCAACATCGCTTCACAATGCGTGCCTCTCGACTTTCCCGGCTGTCAAAAGCACTGGCGCCACGACGAAATCGCAACCAGCTTCAATCAGGACCAGCTCGTGCAGCTTTTGGCCGGAACGCACGATGGGAACAACTGCTTCTAGCCTGCGACACTCTCCGCAGTAGTCGGATCGATAATCGTCCTCACCTGCGAGACCTTATTAGCCGGAAAGCCGCCTTGCTTCGCATGCTCGCGAATCATCTCTTCGTTCGGCGCAATATAGACGCAGAATATCTTGTCGTCGGTAACGTAGCTCTGTAACCACTGAATCTGCGGCCCCAGGTTCCGCAATACACCACATGATGTCTGTGACACAGCTTTGAGCTGTTCCGCCGACATCGAACCCACTCCCGGAATCTCTCTCTCAATCACGAACTTCGGCATCGTCCTCCTCTTTCGGCCGTGGAATTCGAGTAGTGTATACACGTCCTGGACAGATTGCCTACGGAATTCCGATCCCGCAAGCTGGCACCCCCACAAGCGACAATGCTATGGTGAGTCCCAAATGCCGTTTGTAACCACATCGGAATCCGGCGCTTCCATCCAGGGCCCCACCGCCACGCTCATTTACGACGACTGGTACCCAGCCCTGCGCACCAGTCAGCTCCGTCCTGGCAAACTCGCCACCGCCATGCTCCTCGACATCCCGCTAGTCCTCGGCCGCCGCGCCGACGGCCGCGTCTTTGCCGTGCGCGACAGTTGCCCTCATCGCGGCATCCCTCTCAGCTACGGCTGGTTCGACGGCAACCGCGTCACCTGCCGCTATCACGGATGGGAGTTCGAGCCTTGCAGCGGCCAGTGCGCGCTCATTCCCTCACTCTCCAGCCATGATCATCTTGACGCCACACGCATCTACGCCACGGCCTTCCCCTGCGAAGAGCGCGACGGCCACGCCTGGGTATTCATTCCATCACCAGGCTCCGGTAGAAGAAGTGAAACCGTGCAGCCCAGGCAGGTACCTGAGCTGGCCAAACTCGGCCACCGCTATCGCACAGCGCACCTCGCCGCTGACCTGCCCTGCAACGTCGATCACGGCATCATCGGCCTCATGGATCCGGCCCACGGCCCTTTCGTCCATCAAGCCTGGTGGTGGCGATCGCGCGCGAGCATCCGCGAAAAAACCAAGCGCTTCGAGCCCATCCTTGAAGGCTTCCGCATGAGCGCCCACGCCCCCAGCGGCAACTCCGCGCCGTACAAGCTCCTCGGCGTTTACGGCGAGCCGATCGAGACGACCATCGACTTCACGCTGCCCAATCGGCGCACCGAAGTCATCCGCTGCGGCCCCAAGTGGTTCTCCTCGCTCACCACCGTAACTCCAGTCACTGCTTCAACTTGCCGCATTGACGTCGTTGCTGCGTGGAACGTCTTCTATCGCGTTCCTTTCGTCACGCCCATCGCCAAATTCTTCGGCGCAAAGTTCGTCCGTCAGGACCAGGTCACCATGATTCAGCAGGCGGAAGGGCTCCGACACAACCCAAGTTTGATGTTGATTGACGACGCCGACAAGCCCGCCAAGTGGTACTTCGCCCTCAAGCAATCCCGTCTTGAAGGAACTACCAAACACCCCATGGACGGACCCGTAGATCTTCACTGGCGGAGTTAAGAGTGTTTTTCAACTCAAGCTTCGACGGTGCTGCGATGGGCGCCGGGAGGGTTGTTCAGTTCACGGTAAAGGTTCGCTTGGGTGGTTGCGATTTTGCGTGAATGATCGCTCGGAGAGTTGTGTTTCTTTGAAGGCTTAACCTTGTGGGCCTGCTGCATTTGCGTTTTGGAACCTGGAAAGGTGCCGAATTAAGCGAAAGGGTTGTTGGGAATTGAACGGTGTTTCTGTGGAACAGGCTTAAGACAAGCGAGAGGCCGCGATAAGACGATGAAAATGCCTTATCTTTTCGGGTTGACGCTGACAGGGGACCTGGATTCATTCCCGGCGCCGCGCATTGCCAAAAGAGCGCGACCCATCGCCGGGAACTTCGATAGACGCATAGTTCGAAATCCTTGGTGAGTGACTGGCGCGGTGGGCAACAAGTGATTACTGCCGAACCTGAACCACAATTTATAGACCGCCATTCTTGCCTGCGCATGCGATCGAACTCGAGAGCCCGTTGACGCCCATCCGGCGTCGGCTGGAATACCGCAGCCGCAGTCACATTTCCCCTTGCAAACCTGTTTTTCCAGCGCTATTATTCGTGACGGTCGGAAACGAGATCATCAGGAGAGGTTTCTCTATGGCGAGTGAGAAGACACCTGCTAATCCCAAAGAATTTCTCCAAGGTAATTTGGCTAGCCGCCATGTCGACGAGTTGTTTCACCAAGGATTAGGGCTGCAGATGCTTGTGCGGCAGAATTATGATCCTCACCCGTCCACCGGAACCTGCACAGCTAAAAGGATCTGCACCGCAAGTATCCTGTGCCTGATCACCGAAGGCGGGGGCAGAACGGGTTGCGAACCCACCGGAATTTTCCGTGGAGATTGCCCGATTCTGCCGATTCTGAACGCTCAGTGACTTTGACCTTTGCACGAACACTTTGTGCGTCCACTAACGCTTGCTGAGTGCGTTCCGATTCTTCTGCGCCATCGGTTGATCTCATCGGCTTCGTTAGTGGGCGGTCAAGTTGTCGTCGAAGACACTAGCTCCAGGAATTCGAATCGAAGAGTTTCTCGGCAGCGCGGTGCTCATTATCTGCTGAAACAATCGACAGGCATCTCCCAGGATGCAACGGTGAAGCGTGAGGCTCAGGTGTATCAGAGTCTCGCTCAAATTCCCCACTTCGCTCCCCATCTCGTGCGGTTTTTCTGTTACGACAGTGAAGAGGATGTGCTGATTCTCGAGTACCTGCGCGACATGAACGACTTGGCTCGTCATTTCGCGGAAGGGGGTCGAATCACCGCATCCGTTAGTCATGCCATTGGTAGTGTGCTCGGGCTGCTGCATCGGATTGATGCTGGTCAATTGGGCGCCGATGTGGCGCTTCCGTCCGACGCCCCGTGGATCCTCGGGCTACATCGCCCGCCGCTGCGATTTCTACGCGATGTCAGCGCGGGTAATTTGGAACTCATTCGAGTAGTCCAAAGCACCCCCACACTTTGCGAGAAGCTTGACGAAATGCGGGCGGCGTGGCGACCGATTGCGCTAATCCACATGGATGTCAGATGGAGCAATTGGTTGGTTGCACATCAGAGAGCGTCAAAAGGAGCATCAGGGATCAAGTTGCTGGATTGGGAGACGGCTTGCATTGGGGATCCGCGATGGGATGTCGGCTGTGCCCTTTCAGACACTCTGATGTGGTGGGCTCTACAGGCCCCGGAAACCGGGGGAGAGGTATCCCGCAGACGCGTCAGCGGAGACGCAACCCAGGCCATGCATGGAGCCATACGGGTTTTCTGGCGCCGGTACTGCGAAACTGCCCGTGTTGAGATTACAGAAAGAGCGCCGTTCCTTCACAGGTCGTTGCAGTACGCTGGAGCACGCCTGATTCAGTCCGCATATGAGCGGTTGCAGCAGGCGCATAATTTAGACCGATTCGGAGTGAGCCTTCTGCAACTGAGCGCAAATATACTTCAGTTCCCTGAAGCCGCAGTGGAAAGACTTTGTGGATTGGACGGGACGGCGCATGAGTTCTGATTACCGCAATCAGATTGTAGAAGCGGTGGATGCGATTCGGATCATCTCCTCAACTTCGTATGCGTGGTTTGGCAGGCGATCACAGCCGCTTCCCTTAAGCAGTCGAGCCGAACTCCATGAGGACGCAGCCGCCGCGTGTATGACAGCGGCATTGCAGCACCAACTTTACTCAGACTTCTATACATTGGGCAGGGCGATGCCGGTGACCGATTCTTCGGCAGGAACGGGCCCGGGCGCAGTTGCGGAGTTCACGAGTCAACTCACAATAGCCAATTGCGGGACAGGTTGTTGGGATGATGATTGGCAGGTGAAGGGCTTCGAGGTTGGTGAGCTTGCTTCCGTGACAAAGAATGGCTTGACATTACAGGCGGAACTCAGCTCCCTACTGCCAAAACCTAAGGAGGTTGGACAGGCGGTCGCGGTTTGTCTTCCGAATGAGGAGATTGCCTTATCACCAGGGTATTACGTTGCGACAGGAGCCAAAACCCTGTTGGAAGAGGGTCGTGATCTTTTTCGACTTTACTGGAACCTCGTCGCGAGAGATGCTGTATGGCTCATGCACCAACTAACGGCCGCTTTGATAGACGCAAACGTAACGTTCCGTTTCAAAACATTGAGAGACCCGAACGCATACAGGCGAGCTGATGCCGCAGTGCTTTATTTCGGCAGGCACGATGCTGAGGCAATTCTTCGCGTGGTTGGGGATCTATATCCGAAGTTGCCAAAGGGCCTTAAGACGCAAGTGCCTGCGTTAACTCTTTCCCTGGCCCCGGGACTTGGATTCGCCGAAGACCCAGGTGGGACACAAAGTTTTGGACTCCATCGGTGCCGTTTGATTGCCGAGGCTGTGGTGCGGGCCTATCGGCGAGGAACAAAATCGACTCGCGAACGTGTCGATCTAGTCGAGAGCGGGTTTCTCGAAGCGGGAATTCCTATGGATCGGCCCTATTTGAATCCACAATCCTCAGCACCAGAAATTTCCCTGGACTTCGTCTGCCAGCGGGGACCTCGGCAACCAGATCGAGTCCAGAGAATTGGCAGAGAAGAATCTATAGCCAGAGCGGCTGAGATGGGAAGAACGTTATGCCGGAATGCGTTCTGGCATAGAGACGCTTGCACGTGGGTCGGTATCGTTCCCGATCCCAACGTTGAAAGCGACACGCTGGCGGCTACCGAGTGTCGAACCTTAGGTCCAGACCTTTATGCGGGCACCAGCGGGATCGGACTCTTTCTGGCTCAACTTCACGCAATTATCCCGTCGGAAGAATTCCGGCGAACTGCATTGGGCGCTATGCGTCACGCTCTCTTACGGGCGAACGCAACAGAGCGATTCCTGCGACTCGGATTGTACACAGGAGGTTGCGGCATTGCGCTTGCGGGCTTGCGAGTCGCCCATTTGCTAAGGGACGATGAAATCCAATATGGCTCTCAGAAAATGGCCGGCCGGATCTTGAAGAATCTGACCTACCAACGCCGCTTCGAACCGGATTTACTTTCCGGCAAAGCGGGCATCCTTATAAGTCTGCTTCATTTGGCGAAAGAGTTCGGGCGGGAAGACGCCCTGCATACCGCCGTCCTTCTAGGCGATCATCTGCTGTGTAACGCTCGCGAAAACAAGGGTGCTGTTTCCTGGCCATCGGCAAGAATTGAGCGACGGCAAGATTTGACTGGATTCTCTCATGGTGCGGCCGGGATCGGATTAGCCCTGTTGGAACTATCAGCAGAAATACGCGAAGAACGGTTTGCCGCGGTTGCAGAACGAGCGTTCGAATATGAGCGGCGGTACTTTGATCTAGAGGCGAAAAACTGGCGCGATTTTCGACAACCCGATTCAACCAGACGCCGTGTCTTCGCCTCGGCTTGGTGTAACGGAGCGCCTGGAATCGGACTCTCGCGAATGAGGGCTTGGCAAATATCACTCAATGAGTCCCGCCGCGAAGAGGCAGAACTTGCTCTTGTCAGCACGCGTCAAAGTTTGAGAGATGCTCTCTATACTCCAGATTCCGCAACTTGCTTGTGTCATGGCTTGACCGGAAACGCAGATATTCTTTTGGAGTCAGAGCGGCTGATGGATCGAACTTGTCCGGCGCGGAACTTGATCGAAGAAGCAGCAGCCTATGCCGAGGCTCCTGCTGCCACGCCTGGCCTGATGCTCGGACAAGCGGGTGTCGGCTATTTCCTTCTCCGGGTGGCCAACCCAACCGTAGTTCCGACAGCACTGTTGATTGCGCCAGGTTGGTTGAAGACTTAACCGCAAAGCATATGGAGTCGAATTGACCGCCAACAAACCGGGGTGAAATGAAAACCTTAATTTCCGAGCCTATTGGCCTGGGAAGGATGTCATAAACGGAACGTACTTTCCATCTCCGCTTTAGGAGACAAAGCGATCACCCCTCCCGTGAATACTCACACCTCTTCATGTGTACGAAAACTGTGCTCAGTCCCCCGTCGTCGCGACCGCCGGCTCTTGCGCGCTGATGGCCGCCCAATCGATTGACAGGCAGTTCCCCAGTTCGTGGAACATCTCTTCCCACTTCGGCCGATCCTCCGACACAAGCGAGGTCAGCGCGTAGCTCGAGGTGCGGAGAATCTCGTACCAGATGTTTTGCGCCTGCCACAAATTAAGCTCGAACGGCAGCTCTACCAGCGTGCGCCCCAGCGCCAGCGCACGCTCCAGCACCTCGATTGATCCAGAAGACATTTGCAGTTCCACCATGGCCCGCTT
>JBEKPF010000068.1:0-31199 GCA_049521035.1 Occallatibacter sp.
CCAGGCCAAATCCACAATCGTCTCGAGCCCGCGACCCATGCCGTCCACAAAACCAGCCACACCCAACGCGAGCCCGCCCGCAGCCACGATCAGCGCCAGCCATCGCGCCCAAGCGTTATTTCCCTTCGGCATCAGCGCCAGCAGCACTGCTCCGGCAAACGAGATGTAAATCGTCCACGCCAGCATCAAAACCTCCAGTGCGTCAGCAGGTTTTGAACCGTCGGGTTCACGCTGTCCACAATCAGTTGCGGCAAAATGCCGATCAGCAGCATCAGCCCAATCACCGGTGCCATCGCCAACCGTTCGCCGTGATTCATGTCAGGGAAATTCGTCAGCCGCTCCGGCACAGGCCCTGAAAACACTTTCTGAATCACCGTCAGAATCACCGCCGCTGTCACCAGCAATCCAAGAATGGAAACCGTCGCCGCCACCCACGACAGCGAAAACACTCCGCGGAAAATCAGAAACTCGCCCACAAATCCGTTCAGTCCCGGCAGCCCCAATGATGAGAACAGCGCAATCCCCATCAATCCCGCCAGCACCGGAGCAGGTTTGCGTAGCCCACCAAAGTCATCGATCCCTCGATGTCCGCCCGTCCGCGTTTGAATCATCGCCACAAACCAGAACAGCGCAGCAGCGGTGACGCCGTGATTGAACATTTGCAGTATCACGCCGTTCAATGCCGCAGCCTGGCTCGCCAGCCCACCCGCGTCTCCTGCCGCTAACGGAACCGCCAGCGCAAAAATTCCCAATAAACAATACCCCAGGTGATTCACGCTCGAGTACGCAAACACCCGCTTCAAATCTTTCTGCGCCGCTGCGGCCCATGCACCCATCACGACCGTCGCCACCGCCAAAACCAGCAGCGGCGTCCGCATCTGCGCAATCTGCGCGCCGAACATCGGCAGCGCAATCCGCAGCAATCCATACACGCCCATCTTCGACATCACGCCCGTCAGCAGCATCGTCACCGGCGAGGGCGCCTCGGCATATGCAGCCGGCAGCCAAGTGTGGAACGGGAACATCGGCACCTTCACCGCAAACCCCGCCAGCACGCCAATCGCCAGCCACATCATCACCGGACCGCCAAACACAGTGCCCAGATGCGCCGTCACCGCCTGCTCCAATTCACCGGTCGAAGCCATCAACGTCAGGTGCCAGAAATCCATGCTGCCGGTCGAAAGAAACACCGCCAGAAACGCGACAAGTAGCGCCACCGACCCGGCCATCGTGTACACAAAAAACTGCGTCGCCGCCGGCCCGCGCTTTGATCCACCCCACAACTTGATCAGGAAGAACGCCGGAATCAGGCTCAGTTCCCAGAACAGAAACCAGTGAAAGAAATTCAGCGCAGTGAAGGATCCAAAGAGTCCCGACTCCAGCACCAATACGAGCGCGAAATAAAGTCCCGGCTGATGATGTACACGGTGCGCCGCATCGACACTCATCAGAGTCACAATCGCCGAGAGCACCAGCATCAGCGCGCCGAGACCATCCACTCCCAGGTGATACTCAATTCCCAACGAAGGCGCCCACGCGTGCAGTTCCACCAGCCCAATGCTTCCATTCGCCGGCAACTTGGTCCACACATACAGCGCCAGCGCCAGGCTCGCCACTGTAGTAATCAGTGCCACTGTCCGCGCATGCTTGCCCGCCCATACCGCAATCGCGGCACCCACCAGCGGCAGCACGGTTAACACCGTCAATACAGGAATTCCGCTCATACCCGGCTGCTCCAAATCAGGATCGCAACCAGCGCCACAATGGCCAGAGCCAGAATCCTCAGGTAAGTCTGCACACGCCCCGTCTGCACCTGCGAAAGCATTCCTCCGCCGGTCGACAACTCCTCGCAGCCCTTATCGAAGCCGCCATCCACAACGTTCGAGTCCAAGAATTTGTTCAACTGCGCCCACAAACCGAAACCCCGTGTCACTCCGCTGACCGCGCCGCCCCAAACTCGACGATCCATCCAATCCGCGACCTTTGCCCACCACGCATAGAACGCAATCACCGTCGCCCCATACAACTCGTCCACATAGAGCCGGTCGCCCAGCCATCCCCATACCAGCGGCGCCGCGCGCTCCAGTACATCCGGCTCTTCCGGCTTCGGCGACTTGCCCACATACAGCCACCAACCCAGGCCGAGTCCCACAAACACCACCAGGGTCGAGGTCCCCATCAAAGCCAACAGCCCCGGCTCTGCAAATCCATGCCAGTCGAAGTCCGCCGCGTGCCCCTCAAGGAAAGCCCGGAACCAAGGCCACGCCGGAGTCCCAATGAATCCCAACGCCATGGCAAAGAACGCCAGAATCGCCAGCGGAACGGTCATCACCGCCGGACTCTCATGCGCGTGCTTAGCTCCCCGGTAATGTCCAAAGAACACATAACCCACTTGCCGTGTCATATAGAACGCCGTCAGCAGCGCGCCAAACACCAGCATGTAGAACGGCCCCTTGGCCACGCTCCAGTGCTGCGCCGCTTCCAGAATTCCGTCCTTACTCCAGAACCCCGAGAACAGCAGCGGAAACCCACACAACGCCAGCATGCCGATGGCATAGGTTATAAACGTCAGCGGCATATCGGACTTCAGTCCGCCCATCCGCCGTATGTCCTGCTCCTCGTGGCAGCCGTGAATCACAGACCCCGCGCCCATGAACAAGAGCGCCTTGAAGAACGCGTGCGTAATCAGGTGGAACATCCCCACCGCCACGCCACCTATCCCCAACCCCGCCATCATGTATCCCAATTGTGCAACGGTCGAGTAAGCCAGTATCCTTTTAATATCGTTTTGCGCAACAGCAATCAGCGAAGCAAACACCGCCGTAAACGCGCCCACCCAGGTGACAACCGTCAGAGCAGGAGTACTTCCAACCAGCCCGCCGTGAGTCAGCGCACCCGCTTGCATCAGCGGATACACGCGCGCAATCAGATACACGCCCGCTGCCACCATCGTCGCCGCATGAATCAGCGCCGACACGGGCGTAGGTCCTTCCATCGCATCCGGCAGCCACACATGCAGCGGAAACTGTCCGCTCTTGCCCGCCGCTCCCGCAAAAATCAGCAGTCCAATCGCTCCCGCCGCCGTCAATCCCCATGCCGCATGTTGTGCCAGCAACTCGCCCAGCGCCGCAGCCTCCATCGAGCCGCCGCCGTGGTTGTAGAACAGCAGCGTCCCTGTCTGCGCAAACAACCACACAATTCCTAGCAGGAAAAACACATCGCCCACTCGTGTAGTGAGGAAAGCTTTTTTCGCTGCCGCAGCCGCTGAAGGCTTCTGATACCAGAATCCAATCAATAAATAAGAAGTAAGTCCCACTAACTCCCAGCACATAAACAGCAGCAGCAGCGAGTTAGCAATCACCACCCCCAGCATCGCTCCCGCAAACAAGCTGAGGAAGCAGAAGAAGCGGGTAAAGTTCTCGTCGTGCGCCATGTATCCGACGGAGTAGATAAAAATCAACAGTCCGACAAACGTGACCATTACCAGCATCACCGCGGACAGCGGATCGAGCACCCACCCCAGGTCTACATTCGTCGAGCCAAATTGAATCCATGTGAAGTTGACAACCTCACGCAGCGCATTGGCGGTGTGAACCTTTTCCATCGCCATCTTGCTTGCCCACCACGTCACAACATGTGCAAACGCCGCCAGCGAAAGCAGCAGCGAAAACCCTAGAGACCCGATCGCAAGTGTTGCGGCGGTCTTGCGCTTCGGTTGCTTCATCAGCGCAATCACGCCCGAAGCCACGACGGGCACAGCAGGAATTAACCACAGCATTTGTGCGATCGCCGACGGACCGCAATCATTCATGCACTGAAAGCCGGCCGTCAGTCCTTCTTGGATTATCACCGGCCTATCCCTTCATCCTGTTCATAGCATCCAAATCCGTCGTGTGTGCATGCCGGTGAATCTGAATCACCAGACCCAGTCCCACCGCGGCCTCCGCCGCCGCTACGGCAATCGAGAAGATCGCAAACATCATTCCCGTCAGCGGATCGGGAGTCGGCGCCGCGGGATGCGGCCCGTACCGCCAGAACGCAATCAAATTAAGGTTCGCCGCGTTCAGCATCAGCTCAATCCCGATCAGCACCAGGATCGCGTTGCGCCGCGTCAGCGCACCGGCCAGCCCAATCGCAAACAACAGCGCGGCCACCAGCAGATATCCCGCCAACGGAGTCATTGCGCCCCTTCTTTCTCGTGCATGGCCACAATCACCGCCCCAATCAACGCTGCCGTCAACAGCAGCGCCACAATCTCCAGCGGCAGCACATATCGGCTCATCAGCGCATTGCCAATTTGCATCACCGTCACCGTCGGCGCCGCGCTTGACTCCTTCGGCAACACGGTGGCGCTGTGCAACACCGCCCACCCCAGCACTGCAAAAACCGCCGCTGCAATCGCCAACCCTGCCAGCGGAAACTTGCTGTATACGCCGTCCTTTGGCGTCTCCGAGCCGCGCGTCAAAAGAATCGCAAACACTACCAGAATCGCCACCGCGCCAATGTACACCAGGATCTGCGCGAACCCCGCAAACTGCGCGTCCAGCTTCAGAAACAACAGCGCCAGCCCCGCAAACGCCACCGTCAGCGCCAGCGCACAATGCACGGTATTCTTCAGCAGCACCGCCGCCAGCGCCCCCGCCACTGCCAACCCCGATATCAAATAAAACGCCGAATTCATTGGCAAACCTTACTCCGCATACCGGTAACTCCTAGGTCCTATGTGTTTCCTGCTCATCCCCACCCGGCCCATCACCACGTAAGCAACCACCAGGACAGCCGAGCAAACTACCCACCGAAGCCATCCCTCGCCCATAAACTTCCATGTCGCGGCGACAAACAGATTCAGCATCGTGAATGGCAGCACAAACTTCCATGCGAAGTTCATTAGCTGGTCCTGTCGCAGCCGCGGCAGCGTCCCTCTCAACCAGATGAAGACGCACATCGACATCATCACCTTCGCGAAGAACCATATCCACGAGGGAACCCAGCCCAGAAAAGCGAACGGCGCCGACCATCCACCCAGGAAGAGCGTAGTTCCGAGTCCGGAGATCGATAACATCCCCACATACTCGCCGAGAAAGAACTCCGCAAATTTGAAGCCCGAGTACTCCGTAAAGTAACCCGCTACTAACTCAGATTCACCTTCAGGTAAGTCGAAAGGCGACCGATTGGTCTCCGCCGTCGCCGCGGTTGCAAACATCACAAACCCCGCAAATCCCCACGGCGTAAAAATGTACCAGTGCGGCAGCCCCCACGTGTATTGGTTCTGCGCATCGACAATCGCGTTCAGCGAGAGCGACCCGGTGATCATCACCACCGCCACGCTCGACATCAGCAACGGCACTTCATAGCTGATCATCTGTGCCACCGCGCGCATCGCGCCCAGCAGAGAATACTTGTTCCGGCTCGCCCACCCCGCCATGAATACGCTCAACTCCGTCGATGCGCCCATCGCAAAGTAGAACAGCAGTCCCGCGTCCATGTTCACCAGCGTCATGTTGCGCCCCACCGGCAACACCGCATAGCCCATGAACACCACTACCACCAGATACACCGGCGCAAGAAAATGCACCACCGCATCTGCGCTCAGTGGAACAATGTCTTCCTTGGTCAGAGATTTCAGCCCATCGGCCACCGGCTGAAAAATCCCAAACGGCCCCACACGATTCGGACCAATCCGGTTCTGCATCCGGCCCAGGCCCTTGCGCTCCAGCAACACGCAAATCGCAAACAGCGCGGGAAACGTAACCAGGATCGCCGCCACGGCAATCACAACACCAGCCACCGGCTGCAGGAACACTGGCAGAAATCCAACCAGCCAATGTGTGAGGATGACAAAGATTTGATCCGCTTTCTCGATCACGGTTTCGTCTCCCCTTCAGGCCTCTTCGCTGCAGGGGTTGCTGCAGGAGCGACGGCCTTCGCAGCGGCCGCCGCGGCTGCAGCCTTTGCCTTCGCATCCGCCTTGACCTTTTCCTCCGCAAGCCGCGCATCCACTTCCGCTGCTTCTGTGGGATGGATTTTGTGGAAGTGATCGTTCGACTTCGCCAATTGTTGGCGATCGTAGAGCAGGCCACCAAACCGATCCGTCGTGGCCAGCTCAAACTCCGTATCCATCTTGATCGCTTCAAACGGGCAAACTTCCACGCAGATCTGGCAGCTCATACACACTGAAATATCAATGTCGAAGCGCGCCGGATAAATCTGCATTTTGCCCAGCGCATCTGGTTTCTTGTCCGTGCTTTTAACAATGTAGATGCACTTCGGCGGACACTCTTTCTCGCAGATCTGGCAGGCCACGCACCGCAGCCCCTTTTCCCAATCATCGCCGTCATACACCAGAAACGGAAAATCGCGCGTCGCTTCGATCGGCACAATCCGCTGCTCCGGGTACTCGACCGTCGTCAGTCGCTCCGCGGACACAAAGCTCCCCGCAAAGTTTCGCGCCGTCTCCGCCAGTCCCTTCAGTATCCCTTCGCCCAGCAAGTTACCCCTCCAACACAGTGGTCGACTATCAGTTATCTGCTGACTGCGCTCAGTCGCCGTCCGGTAACTGACAACTGATTACTGACAACTATCTGTCCACTTCCCCCAACACAATATCCACGCTTCCAAAAATCAGCACCACATCGGCCACATTCTGTCCCAGGCACATATCTTCCAGAACCGTCAGGTTAATTAAACTCGGCGGCCTGATTCTGTACCGATACGGATTCGGCCCTCCATCACTGATCAAATAGAAGCCAAGCTCGCCTTTCGGCGCTTCAATGCGTCCATACACCTCGCCGGGCTTCGGCCTGAACCCGCGCAGCTTCGCCTTCGGGTCCATCACGGGCCCGCCAGGAATATCTTTCAGTGCCTGCTCCAGAATCTTCAACGACTCCCGCAACTCCAGCAGTCGAATCATGAAGCGGTCGTACACGTCCCAATGCTCGCCCAATGGCACGCGGAAACTGAACCGGTCGTAGATACCGTAACGATCCACCTTGCGAATGTCGTAGTTTACTCCCGAGGCCCGAAGCATCGGCCCCGTCACGCCCGCATTCACCGCCAGTTCCGGCCGCAGAATGCCGACCCCTTGCGTGCGCGCCATCAATATCTCGTTACCTGTCAACAACTGCTCAAACTCATCTACAAATTCCGGCAGCCCCGCCACCACCTTGTGCGTCGCATCCAGCCACGCCCGCGTTGCATCCACACGGCAGCCACCGAACCGCATGTAGTTCACCATCATCCGCGCGCCGGTCAGTGCTTCAAACAAATCCAGAACCTTTTCGCGCGCCTTGAAGGCATACATCAGCGGAGTACCACTCGCGCCCATTTCCTGAATCAGAAAACCCACTGCCGAAGCGTGATTCACCACCCGCGTCAGTTCGCCCAGAATCACCCGCAGATACTCGGCGCGCTCCGGAACCTCCTGTCCCGTCAGCTTCTCCACGGCCAGCGCATACGCCCAGTTATTCGTCAGTGGACATATATAGTCCAACCGGTCCGTAAACGGCATAGACGCCAGGTACGTCATCCCCTCGGCCAGCTTTTCGTGGTTACGGTGCAAGTAGCCGAACACCGGTTTCAGACGGATCACGCGCTCGCCGTCAAGCGCCACATCCATCCGGAACACCCCGTGCGTCGAGGGATGGTGTGGCCCCATCGCAACTTCCAGCAACTCTCCTTCGCCGTCCGGCTCAATCACCGGTGGTCGGTTCCAGTCCGCCGTCCTGTTCATCGCGCCTAAAGAATCCACTTTGCTCATGCGCCGGTGTCCGTTCTTTCCTGGCCTGCCGCGCCAACCGTTTCCGCGGTTACCAGCTTCGCCCGGTGCTCCTGCGCCCGCTCCATCACTTCATCATGCGCTGTAGGCTCGTACTCAAAATCGTCTGGCTCCACATAGTCCCGCCGCATCGGATGATCCTTGAATTCATCCCACATCAGCAGCCGCCGCAAATCCGGATGGCCCGTAAACACAATCCCAAACAAATCGAAAATCTCTCGCTCCTGGAACTCCGCCGAACGCCAAATCGGCGTCAACGACGGCAGCTCTACTTGATCGCTCCGGTTTACCGTCCGCATCCGTATCACCACCGGCCCATACTTATTCGTCATCGAGAAAAGGTGATATACCGCCTCCAGGCAGCCAGGCTCCACGTGTTTCCGCGTCTCCTCAACCGTCTCCTCGACCTCTTTCTCCACACCGTCCACGGTCTTCTTCGCCGTGCGCGTCACTTTCACCTTCTCCGCAATTTCCTTATCCGGCCAATCCACCCCGGTTACATTCGACAGAAAATCCAAGCGCAGCTCGTCATCGTCACGAAGGAATCTCGCCACCGCCATCGCGTGCTCCGGCGTGATCCGCAGCGAATGCTGTCCACAAACACTGGGGTTCGAAACAAGCTCCACCCCCGCGCCCGGAACAGCCGCTTCAATCGCCACCTTGATCTCCTCAACCGTCTTCAATTTACTAGCCCCTGTTTACTCTTCACTGATTCACTTCTTAACTGCCATCTGTCGTCTGAAACCTGTCATCTGATAGTGATCGGCACCGGCCACACTCCGGGGTTCGACGTTGGTTCCAAATCGTGCTCTCCCTGCACCGGCACGGGAAACTCCCCTTGCGCCTCCGCATTCAAATGCCGCGGCCGATCCGGCCCCGTCAAATGCTGACCATCAATCTTCTTCTGCAGCGTCATGAAGGCCTGAATCAATGCCTCTGGCCGCGGCGGGCATCCTGGAATATGCACGTCTACGGGAATATACCGGTCAATCCCTTTCAGTACGTTGTAGCCCTGTTTGAACGGGCCACCTGAAATCGCACAAGCCCCCATCGCAATCACGTATTTCGGTTCCGCCATCTGGTTATAGAGCCGCACCACCTGCGGCGCCATCTTCTTCGTTACCGTTCCCGAAATAATCATCATGTCAGCCTGCCGAGGTGATGGCCTGAAAACCTCCGCCCCAAATCGCGCCAGGTCGTAACGCGCCATCGTCGTCGCAATCATCTCGATCGCGCAGCAAGCCAGCCCAAACTGCATCGGCCAAATCGAACTTCGCCGCCCCCAGTTATAGAGCTCCTCGATGGTCGTCACGAAGACGCCCTGCTTCCCCAGTTCGATCTTCAGTCCCTCATCCACAGCCATCCGTCGCTCCGCTCCTGATGCTTCTTGCCTGTAGCTTCCCCGCCGCCTTCGGCATTTCCCAGCTAGCAGCCGGATGCCAGCGGCAAGGAACTGTTTCTACACCCACGTCAGCACGCCCTTGGCCCAGGCCCACGCCAGCCCTTCAATCAGCATCAGCACAAACACCAGCATCGCGAGGCAAGCCGCAACGCCCAAGCCCGTAAATGCCACCGCAAACGGCAGCAGGAAAACCGCTTCCACGTCGAAAATTAGAAAAATGATGGCGTAAAGATAATAGGCTGATCGAAACTGCATCCACGCGTCGCCCTTCGACTCCAACCCGCACTCGTAAATCGCATTCTTGATCGCGTTCGGTTTCCATGGAGAAAATGCCTTTCCCCAGAGCCACGCCAGTGCAAGCGGGGTCAGCCCAAACAGCAGAGCGCCCACGAACAGAACTGCCAATGAAAAATAAGGACTGGAGACCATCTTATGTAAACGAATCCTTCAGAACAACCGTACCAGTTTGAGCCCTCGTTTGGCTAAGGAGATGTGAGCTACCTCACACTGGTCACCCCTCGTTTTTTCCCGTTCATCCCACCCTGTGAACCGCCCACTGCCCGCTCATCACCGTAACCGACTGCACCCGATTCATTGCGACGATCAGAAGCCCCGCAACCTCGAATATTCGCCCACCACATTCCCATAACTGAGGATGCCCATCTGCTGCGTCTTCGCAGTACAAGGGTGAGTGGCAATCAGGTTAGGCGAGCCTCCCGCGAGCGTCTGCCCCACCGCAGGTGGTCTGCCTCACCGCAGGTGGTAGTCAACCTTTCGATGGAAGACACTTTACCCCTCGCGCCTGCTACCGTTCTTATGTCCGTGTGGCTATTACCCTGTCTTCAGCCGCCGGACCGCAAGCTCTTCCCTGGGAGATCGCCGTACGATGTTCAAATCTGCGCCCCGCCGCCGGCTACTCATCGTCTTTTTCGCCGCCCTCGTTCTCACAACGGCCTCAGCCGTCCACGGCGCTGCTAATCCGGCAGCCCCCACACCGGCGACCGCACCCGCATCCACCACCACCGACTCCCAGCCCCTCTACGGCGCAGCTGTCAAAATTACAGGCCCCACCACGCCCTTTCATGACTCGGTAGCCTCCCACTACAACTACGCCTTCGGCAAAGAGACGCCGTTCCTGCCCTCCAACGCCACCACCACCACCGGCCAGTTCGTAAGCCCCAAGAGCTTTCCAACCGCCGAGTACTGCGGTCATTGCCACCAGGAGGCCTACCACCAGTGGCGCGAGTCCATTCACTCCAACAGCTTCCGCGCTCCCTGGTATCTCAAGAACGTCAATGCCCTCATCGATGAAAAAGGTGTGCAGTATTCTCGCCATTGCGAGGGCTGCCACAATCCGGTCGCCTTGCTCTCCGGCGACCTCTCGCAGGGCATGCCGAAAAAGCGCCCCTTTGAGCAGGAAGGCATAACCTGCTCCACCTGCCACTCCATCGTTTCAACCGACCCCACCGGAACCGGCAGCTACGTCATGGGCGTCCCCGCTGTCCTGGTCGATGAAGCCGGCGCGCCGATCACCCGCCCCGTTTCCGACGCCGAAATCCTCGCGCATCTCGACCGCCACTCCAAGGCCGTCATGCGCCCGCTCCTCCAGACTGCCGAGTTCTGCGCTGCCTGCCACAAAGCCGCCATCCCTGCCTCGCTCGACAATTACAAATGGCTCCGGGCGATCTCTTTGTACGATGAGTGGCAAGCCGCCAGCTTCACCAAGCAATCCCCGCTGCCCTTCTATCGCAAAGACTCCATCTCAACCTGCCAGACTTGCCACATGGTCCGCGAGCCGCTGCCCACCGGCTCCATCGATCCCGGTGCCAAACCCGACCCGGTCACAAAAGAAGCCAAACTCGTCTCGCACCGCTGGCCGGCCGGCAATACCCTCGTCCCGCAGTACTACAAATTCGATGAGCAGGCCCGCAAGGTCGCCGATTTCCTCAAAAATTCCTATGACGGCAAGGGCGTCTTCAACGTCGATATCTTCGCGCTTGAGAAGGAAGGCGCCGCTTCAACCTCGTCCGATCAGGTACTCGTTGCCCCGCTCGGTCTGACAAGTTTCTCCCTCACCCCTGCTGAGACTCTCATCGCCGACGTAGTCATCCAGAACAAAGGCATCGGCCACTCATTCGTCCCTGAGCAGCGTGACTTTTACGAAGCCTGGGTCGACTTCGCTGTCAAGGATGGCGCCGGCAAGGTCATCGCTGAGTCCGGCTTCATCCAACCCGACGGCAACCTCGATCCCTCCGCCCACTCCTTCACCAACCGCCTCATCAACGACAAAGGCGAGCTCAACAGTCTCCACGAAATCTGGCACAACCGCGTCCTTGCCTACAACAACACCATCCAGTCCGGCCGCTCGCAGTTAGTCCGTTACCGCTTCCGTTTGCCCAAAAACATCACCGGCCAAATCTCTCTCACCGCTACAGTCCGTTACCGCCGTTTCAACCAGCACTTCATCGACTACGCCATGGCTGGCGACCCTACCATGCCCGTGGACAAGCACTATCCCGTCTCCATTATCGACATGGCCTCCGAGACCAGAACCTTCAACGTTGGCGACAACGCGCCAGTTCCACCCGATCCATCGGAAAACAAGCCCTGGATGCGCTGGAACAATTACGGCATCGGCCTTCTCGACGCCCAGCAATACCAGGGCTCCGTCGAAGCCTTCGAGCGCGTGGCCGCTCTCCGTCCCGATTACGCAGACGCCTACACCAACATCGGGATCGTTGAAATCTCCTGGGAAAAATACACCGACGCCAAGGCCAACCTCGCCAAGGCCCTCAATCTTTTGCCCGGTGACCCGCGCGCTCTCTACTATCAGGCATTAGTCGAGCGCAACGCCGGCCAGACTAAAGAAGCCATCGCCGACCTCGAAGCTATGCTCGCCAAGTATCCTCGCTCCCGCGATGGCCTCCGCGAGTTAGGCTTCAGTTACTATCAGCAGCACGACTACGCCAAGGCCCGCGATACCTACGAGCGCCTGCAAGCCGTCGATCCTGACGATCTTGCCGCCCACTATCAGTTAGCCATCCTCTACCGCCGCCTCGGTGACAAGGCAAAAGCCTCCATCGAGTCCCGCAAGTTCGCCGACCAGAAAGACGACCCCACTGCCTCCGAATACGCGCTGATCTTCCTCCGCAAGCACCCAGAAGTCGCGAGCGAGTCGGTAGTCTGGCACACCCACGACCTGACCGGCGACAAGCCCAAAGAGCCGCAGAAAATCGAATACAAATACATCCCCGGGGCGGGCGAATAAAGCATTTTGTGCGTTCGGTCTGTTTGAGCTAATGGGCTGTTTGTGACTTGGCGATGGACGGGCCTGAGGAATAGATCGATCGACACTAACCTTGCGAACGATTGAACGCTTCGGTCCGCGCTTCAATAAGACCTGGGCTAAAGAGAACCTCCAGAATCTTTCTCGCCGGAATAACTATAGAGATACCCATATTTACTGCTTCGGTCTTCTCCAAGTCCGAGAATTCGATGGGCAAATCCCAATGCCCATGCACCAAACCCAGGAGATGTATCTGGCCAGCACCTGCAATGAATTTAGTTTGGCCTTTCTCGTTCATTCCCGGCATTTTCATCGTATTTCGACAAAAAACCGGAGACCCACTGAGTCCCCCGATTGAACGGCCCTCAATCAAATAGGCATCACAAAAGCCGAAGCACCCGAGGGGCACCCCCTCTTTCGGCATCATAGCGATATTTCCCGTTCGTACGACTGGAATCAGACTTGATCTGCCGAAGTATTTTGTGAAGAGGCCGACTGAGAATACTTCATCACCAAGTCCGATATCATACTTCTGCGATTCGCGCATCCGTAGCGAAGATCTCAACGGGAATCGGACTAATGTCGTAGTCACGAATCCGAGCAGAGGCAAAGGGGAGAACCGCAACATCAACTGAGTCGGGTTCGGTCGGATGAAAGAACCATTGAACCCCTTGAGGCTTGGCAAAGAGGGGCTGGCCATCCTTACCATTCATTCCAATTACATAATCCGACCCAACAGCGTCGGCAACATGCTTCGCAGTCACTAAATGCAGGCAGCCAGACTTTTCGTCATATGGGACCTGAACGAGGAAGGCTGTCCCCCCATAAAAAAGCGGGTCAGTGTGGCGGCTAACGAAACCCACACTCTTCACAATCTCGTCCGCGATTCTCATATTCCGAATTCTATGCCAGCGCAGAGGGGACGCCGATCCAGAAAACAGGGGCTACTAGTACACCACCCCCTACGCTCCCTCAATCCCATACTTCACCTCCAAAAACTCTCGCAGCCCCGCCGGTGCTAACCCCGCCAGTTCCTGCCAAGTCATCACCTTGCACCTGACCCGCATCTCAGCTGACTTTACCGCTTTTATCACCTCAAACCAAGCCTCCCGTAAATCCGGCCTCCGCTCATCATGCACTACGCAAAAGCTGCACGCCTCCGCATACGCCGCCAGCACATTCCGTATCAATTGATACCCGGCATAACCGGCCTCGACCGGCTCAGCCTCTCGTGCCCGCGCCACAATCCCCGCCTGAAACTCACGCGCCAAATCCTCATCGGGCGCAGCTTCTTCCCACTCCTGCGTAAATTCCTCAGCAAATTCCACAGCCACTCGTCTTCGCACTGCTCTCAACTCTACCCGCGGCAACAACTCCCGCTCAAACACCGCGTCGAAATCCCGATACCCTTCCACCACCGTTGCCGCCCGCGTCTGAAAATCCGTCTCCGTCAGCTTCGCCTCCACCAGCAAGCCGCCCCACCGCATATCCACTTCCGTCCGATCGAACCGGGCCCGACCATTGGAGCCTGATGCCAGCGGCACCCGGGCCTTCCAACCAAACACCGGCATCCCATCCCCTTCCACTCCCAGCGCACTTTTCAGCCTTCCTGCATCACTCTGTCCAAAACCAAGAAAAACATTCATCAGCAGCGCATCTGAACTCATTGACGAATCCAGCTCCCTCCATCTCCGTCCGCTCTCTGCCTTGGGCAGCCCACGGCCCTGCGCATGAATCTTGTCGAACCGCCGCATCCAATCCTTGTTCGCCACAATCGCCGCATAAGAGTCATCAAAAAAATTCCCATGCCTCCCGTCTTCTTGCGGCGCATACACAATCACCGGCTCACTCCCATAGCTCTCCACATGCGCCCATCCTCGCGCCCAAACCTGATTCCGCGCCGTCAGTTCCCTTCGCAGTTCGCTCGCATACCACCCCGCTCCCACCGTCATATCCAGTCAGACTACTCCAGCGCCGCCGCGCGCGAGTTCGCCCTTGCACCGCATCTCAATAACGAGGAAAATGCCACTAAGCGCCTGGTGCCTTCCCGGAGAAACCAACCATGCCCAAAGCCGCCAATCCGCTCAAATTCAAAGCCCAACTCGTCGGCCGTGGTCCCGGCGGTGCATGGACCTATCTCCAGGTCCCCTTCAGCGTCCCGGAAGTCTTCGGCCGCAAGGGTCAGGTCCCGGTCCGCGCCACCATCAACGGATTCACCTTCCGCAATTCCCTCATGCCCCGCGCCGGCGTCCACATCCTCGGCATCGGCAAAGACATTCTCGCCGGAGCCGGCGCATCCACTGGCGACACCGTCCACGTCGAACTCGCCTTCGACGATGCCCCGCGCACCGTCACCCTCCCCGCCGATCTCGAATCCGCGCTCGCCAAATCGCCCGCCACGTCGCAATCCTTTTCCGCCCTCTCCTACTCCCACAAAAAGGAATACGTCGACTGGATTGAGAGTGCCAAAAAGCCGGAAACCCGCCAAAACCGCATAGAAAAGATGGCCGAGATGTTAGCCGCCCGCAAAACACCCAAAGGCTGACGCCAAGCCTCAAAAATCAATTTCAAGAAGTGATACGTCCAAATCAGCGGACTTTGACATCGGTTCTGCGCTCCTCTCGATCATCAAACTCAGGCAACTCACGCATTATTCGCACATAAATACAACAGACTCAAATCCTCGCCTCAAATTGTCCCCGCAAGAAAATCCTTCTGAAGCCCGCTCTAAATCGCCACATTTTCCACCGCGCGTAACCTCCCATTAATCTCACCGTAATCGAGCAGTCATACCCAATTGTTAACGTCAGGCGAAGTGCTGCCAACAATCCCTCTAGCTCGTCCCCCCAAAGGCCGCGCATAACTGTTTACCCATTCTGGAGGCTTATCGTGAAACATAATTTTGTGGACAGATCCAATCGTCTGTTCGCGCTGGCATTCTCGGTTCTCGTGCTGCTGTTCGGTGTAACCATGCACGCCCAGACTGCTGGCTCAAAGCTCGACGGGACTATCGTTGATGTGCAGGGCAAGGCCGTCCCCAACGCATCGGTCTCGGTGAAGAATGAATCCACCGGCGCCATCAAAACAGCGCGCACTGACGGCAACGGCTATTACTCAATTGACGCCCTGCCTGCTGGAACCTACACAGTCGATGCATTCGCTGCCGGCTTCGCTGTCAATTCCAAATCCACCATCACACTCGCCGATGGACAGACGCAGCACGTACCCTTCACTCTGACCGTCAGCATGGTCGCTGAGCAAATCACTGTTAACGCCGGCATCGATTCCATCGCCGCGCAAACCGCGCCCAGCGGCGGGTTCATTGAAGAACGTTCCGCCCAGTCGCTCATCTCCAACACCTACATCCGGAATTTCATCTCACCCGTCGCCGATTTTGGTGAAATCGTGCAGATCGTTCCCGGAACATTTACCACCAGTTCAGACGGCATCGGACTCGGCCAGAGCAAGACTTACTTCCGCGGATTCCCCGATGGCGACTACGACATCGACTTCGACGGCGTCCCCTTCTACGACACCAATACCCCTACTCATCACTCATGGGCTTTCTTTCCCGCGCAGTGGATCGGCGGAGTCGACTTCGACCGCAGCCCTGGTTCAGCCTCCACCATCGGACCCACCCCCTTCGGCGGTTCCATCCACCTGCTCTCCATGCCGCTAACCAGCGAGCGCAACCTCCGCGGCACCGCCACCTACAGCACCTGGAACACCAAGCTTTACGAGGGCTCGTTCAACTCCGGCCTCTTCGGAGTCTTCGGCAGCTCCAAGAAGTCGAATCTCTTCGTCGACGTCCACCACATGGAGTCGGACGGCTACCAGACCTTCAACTACAACTCGCGCAATGCCGGCTCGCTTCTTTACCAGTACCAGTTCTCACCGAAAACCGTGTTGACCGGCTTCAGCGGTGTCATACAACTCAACGCCAACACCTATGGTCTGAACCCGACCCGCTGCCAGACCATCGCCTCAACCCCCTCTTCGCTCTGCTCTGCCACTACAAGCATCGGCGGCGTCACTTATAACACCGCGCCCAACGGTGTGCTTCCATACACCGGCTATGGCTATAACTTCGAGATGGTCAATAACTCTGACCCCACGAACTGGCTCGCCTTCCAATACAACCACTACCAGGTCCCGACCGACTTCGAGTATGTCGGCGTCAAGAGCGAGTTAGGCCGTGGATGGGCTCTCGACATCAAGGGTTACACCTATAACTACGACAATGGCGAGCTATTCTCCAACGCCACGCCGATCACCGAAGTTACCCAGGCCGCAGCTGTCGCCAACCCCTCGTTGGTTCCCGGTACCATCATCGCCGGCACTGGCTCCAAAGCCGTTGCTTATTACAATGGCGTTGCCATCGCTCCCTGCGACGTCCCCGTTGTCAAGAAAGGCATCACCGCCATCCCCTGCGGCGTCGACAAGTACAACAGCTATCGCAAATACGGTGAAACCGCGGTTCTCTCGCAAACATCTAGATTCGGTGTCCTCCGGAGCGGCATGTGGTACGACTGGGCCCGCACCAATCGCCATCAATACCCCTCTGACCCGCTGAATAACTGGCAGGATCAGCCGCTCGGTAACTTCGACGAAACCTTCTACACCGACTCCTATCAGCCCTTCGCGGAATACGAGTTCCACGTCACCCCGAAGTTCAACATCACCGCTGGCGGCAAAATCGCTTACTACACCTACAATGTGATCCATAAAGCCGATGATGGTAAGACCGTCGGAAACCTCTGCCCGCTAGGCCAAACCACAGGCTGCCCCACCACCGCCACTGACACCGGCACTTTCTATGCTCCCCTGCCCTCGCTCGACCTCAACTACCGCTTCCAGCACAACTGGGCAGGCTATGTGCAGGTGGCCACTGGCAGCATCATCCCTCCCAGCAGCGTCTACGACTATAACCACACTCCTTCGGCGACTAACCCAACCCCCGGCCTGTTGACGCCACCCAAGCAGCAGAAGTCCACCACCTACCAGTTAGGCACCATCTTGAAACTCAACCGCTTCACCCTCGATGGCGATGCCTACCGCGTCCGCTTCCAGAACAGCTACTCCAGCGTCATCGATCCCACCACCACGGAAACAGTCAACTATCTGCAACCGAGTTCCGTTACCCAGGGCATCGAATTCGAAACCACCGCGGTTCTGACCAAGGGGCTCAATCTTTATTTGAACGGGACTGCGGCAAACGCGTTCTACGAAGGCGAAGTAAACGCCAACACCACATCGACGCAGGTCACTGCTCCGGTCTACGAAAAAGCCCCCTCCGGCTTATGGGTGCAGCAAACCCCTGCCGACACTGAAATGCAAGGGCTAACCTACACCGGCCACGGCCTTGACCTCGGTATATTCAATCATCGCGTAGGCGAGCAACGCGTCGACAACGGCCAGTACCATAACCAGGCCATCATTGCCCCCTTCAGCACCCTCAACTCTTACGTTAACTTCACGGTCCGCAACCACTCCATCTTCGATCAGACTAAGATCCAGTTGGGCGGCAACAATCTTCTCAACTCGCACAACATCACTGCCCTCACCTTGGCAGGATCGCCGAGCACGGTCTATCTCAACGGAGGCGGCACCTGCTCCAGTCCAACCGCATCCAATCCCTGCGATGCCTTCGTCACTAGTGGTCCAAGCCCGCTCAGTGGCACTGACAACCCGACCTTCATCTCTGGTCGCAACTTCTCAGTCTCCGTCACCTTCGGCTTCGCACCGCAAGAACGCAAATAACCCTGCTCAACATCACGATCCAAAACTCCGGCCGCGGCCGTGGAGACCATCCCACACCACGGCCGGATCTGCGTCCAGCCATCAATTCTTACCACCCATTTGAATCAAGGAATCCCACCTGAAGATGGACTCGACCCCTCCCCGTACATGAGAAAATAGTCTCCGTGATCCATTCTTTGAAGCCCTTTTCCTCTGCTCTCCTGGCAGCCCTTTTCACCTGCGCCGCGCTCCCTGCCCACGCTGCCTCTACCAAGGCCGATGAAGAAGCCGGTGCGGTCCTCTTTCGCGACAAAGGTTGCGCCTATTGCCACGGAGTCGGTGGAGTCGGCGGCAAAAAGGCTCCCACTCTCACGAACCTGCGCACTGACAAGGCCTGGCCCCCCGCAAAAATCACAAATCAGATTCTCAATGGCGGCCAAAAAATGCCCCCCTTTGGCGACTCGCTCACCGACACTGAAATCGCCCAGTTGGTCGCATACCTCCGCGCCAAGACCCGTCCCATCCCGCCTCCGCTTCCGCCCCCTCCGCCCGCGCAATAACCTCAGCGAGCCGCATAGGTTCGCCCTTCCCGGAGAGTCCAACACCGACATCTCAAAAATTTATTCCCTTCCCTGCACGCAACTTTTGCGCGCTAATCGGTTCTGCGCACTTATCTGGCTAAACAACCAGCGCACGTCTGCGCTTGTGGATGTCACGCGTCTTGGCTCTGGGGGCAGAGCCCTTCAAAAATCCAGGAGGTCCATCATGAAACGCACGTCGTTTGCGCTCCTCTCCCTTCTACTCGCTGCGCCACTATCCGGCTACGCGGGTGAGCAGCTCATCCCCGCCGGCTCTCTAATCCAATGCACCGTCTCTGAGCCCAAACTCTCATCCAAAACCACAGCCATCGGCGATCCCGTCCTCTGCCAGCTCGGCCACGCAGAGCGTTACGGACGCTCCGTCCTCCCCTATGACAGCTACCTAGTCGGCCGCTTTGAAGACTACAAAGATCCCGGCCACTTTGTCGGCAAGGGTTGGATGGAACTTCGTTTCGACCGCATGGTTATTGAGCCTGACACCGTCATCCCCGTCGACGCCCGCGTCGTCGCAGTACCTGGTTACAACGTCGATCGAGACGGCCGCATCCTCGGCAAAGGACACGCCGTGCGCGATGCGGTGCTTTGGTCCATCCCCATTCTTTGGCCCGTCGACTTAATCATGCTTCCCATGCGTGGCCCGCGACCAACGCTCAAAGAAGAAACGCGGCTCACCCTGAAAGTGATGGACGATCTCGCAGTTCCCGACACACCGCAGCCGCAGCGCGATCCATACGGTCTCACGCAGCGCCCGCCTCTTGCGGAGGACACTCCTCCGCCGCAAATGAGCCAACAGCCCGAGCCCCCAGCCACGGCCGACTATGCGCCCCAGCAGCCTCCCGCGCCTGTTTATGTTGCGCCGCCTCCCGTCTACGCGTACGCTCCACCGCCACCACCCATCTATGCATATGGCGGAGGTGCCGTCATCGGTGTCTACGGCGGATATGGCCGTGCCTACGGGTATGCTGGCGGTCCGACCTACAGAGGCTATCGCCCCGCTCCCCGGCCCTACGGATACGCCGGCCCTCCTCGTGCTTATGGATACGCTGGAGCACAACGCGGTTACGCCCCAGCTCCGCGCGGATATGGCTATGGCGGTCAGTCAAGAATAACCGCGGGCATGCGATCAGGCGGTCCCGCCGGTGTGAGTCACGCCGGTCGCTAAGGCACGTTTACCATGCCGGCATAGATGGCGACGGGAGTCAATTTGCCCGAGTTCTAGGAGCGAGAAGCGCACTGTAGGCAACTACTGAAGCGACGAGTGACAACGAAATCGGGCAAATTAGCTCCGTCGCCGCTACCAAACCCTGCACGTCGGCGTATGCACCATCGGCTGTCCAGCCTTGCAGCTGAATGCCTTCTGAAACTCGGGCATGTTAGTCACCACGCCATTGATGCGCGCAAACCCCGGTGAGTGCGGATTGGTAATCGCGCTCACCCGCTCGTTCTCCGGCCGCTCGTTGTTGCATGCCCATTGCGCCATGCCCACAAAGAATCGCTGATCTGGCGTGAACCCATCCGCCGGCGCCAGCGTCTGCCCCTCCGTCTGCTTCTTCCACGCAATGTAAGCCAGCAGTGTTCCGCCGATATCCGCCACATCCTCGCCACTCGTCAATTTCGAGTTGATGTGAATGTCGTCCACAATCACATAACCCGCATATTGGTCGCGCACACAGTTGATGCGGTCTTCGAATCCCTTCGCATCCTCAGGTGTCCACCAGTCCTTCAAGTTTCCCTTCGCATCAAACTGCCGTCCCTCGTCGTCGAACGCATGCGTCAGTTCGTGCCCAATCGTCGCGCCCGTGTTGCCGTAATTCGGCGCGTCATCTTCCTTCGGATCGTAAAGTGGCGGCTGCAACACACCCGCTGGAAAATTGATGTCGTTCATCTGCGGATTGAAGTACGCATTCACGGTCGGCGGCGTCATGCCCCACTCATTCAAATCCACCGGCTTGCCTAATTTATGCCACTGCCGCGCGTCTTCAAATTGGTATGCTCGCCGCACATCGCCAAAATAATCTTCAGCCTTCACATCCAGCATCGAGTAGTCGCGCCACTGCGCAGGATATCCAATCTTGTTGCGAATCGCGTGCAGCTTGCGCAGAGCCTCCGCCTTCGTCACCGCGCTCATCCAGTCCAGGTTCTCAATCTCGTGCTGCATCGCAGTTTCAATCTGCTCGGTCATCAACTGCGTCTTCGCCTTGGTGTCCGCGCTAAACGTGCGCCGCACAAATTCCTGTCCCAGCGCCTCGCCCAGGTTGCGGTCCACCGCGCGTGTGCACGTTTTCCATCGCGGTGCCATCGCCGGCACGCCTCGCAGCGTCTTAGCGTAGAAATCAAAATTCGTCTCTTCAAACGGATGCGCCAAGAAAGGCGCTGCAGCCGTCAGCAGATGAAACCGCAAATACCCACGCAGGGCCACCACGTCTTCCGTCGTCAGCTCCGTTTCAACTGCTTTCATAAACTCCGGTTGCGACACATTCAGCTTCACCACGTCTGGTGCGCCCATAACCTTGAAGTAAACTGGCCAGGCAATCGAAGGCGCCAGTTTCGCCAAGTCGTCCACCGTTTTCATGTGGTATGAGTTATGAGGATCGCGCAGTTCCACGCGCGTCAGTGAAGCCTTCGCCAGCGCTGTCTCAATCCGTAGGATCGCGTCCGCATCCGCCTTGGCCAGTTCCACGTTTTCCCCAGCCAGTCTCAGCAGTTTCTGAATGTACTCCACATACTGCGCCCGAATTTTCACACTCTTATCGTCAGTCTTCGTATAGTAGTCGCGATCCGGCAACCCCAGCCCACCCGCTCCCAGCGCTACAATCACAGTCGACGAATCCACCGCGTCCTGATCCGTCCCCGATCCGAAAAAGAAGCTCCCGGCCCACTCATGATGCAACTGCACCAGCGCCGCCAACACATCCGCGCGAGTCTTCAGGGCGTCAATCTTCTCCAACTCAGCTTGCACCGGCTTGTCGCCCTGCGCATCGATCGCCGCCGTATTCATACAAGCCGCAAAGTAGTCGCCCACCTTCTGCTGCACTGGCGTACGATCCTTTGCCTGCGCATCGTCCTCAAGAATCCCCCACAGAAACTGCTGATTCTCGTTTGCCAACTTCGCGTACACACTCCACCCCGGCTGGTCCGCAGGAATTGGATTGCTCTTCTCCCACCCCCCGCAACTGAACTTGTAGAAATCCACACAAGGGTCGACCGACCGGTCCAGGCTGGTAACATCCAGTGAAGGCGAATAGGGCATAGCCTTCAGCGGCTGTGCCACTGGCGTAGAAGGTTGCGCAGCAGGTTGTGCCGTCTGCTGTGCAACAAGGTTCAACGTACCGAAGGCGAAAGCCGCCACAAAGATATTCAGGAATTTGGCCAACATGTATTCTCCAGTGACTGAATACTACAACGCAAAATGATCGAGGGCCTCTATCTCGTTTCTGACACGTGAATATAAAACGCCAATGTGCGGAGCAGGGCGCCGGTCGCGCCAGTCTATTTGAGGAAAAACAGGAAACCCCAGACCTTACTGGCCTTTCGGCGTCGATCCGGTAGCCGCACCCCACGGCAGATCGACAGAAGGCAAACAGTTTTTCCCCTCGGCCGTTGCCTTCAGTGTTCCGCGCGCCTTGCCTGGCACATACGGAAAATCCGCAATCACCGAGTGGCCGTTCAAGTCTGTTGTTAACACTTCGTGCACCACCGCACCTTCCGACTCCAGCACCAGGGGAACCTTGGACTTTGCTGGAAATCCCTCCACAATGACCAGGACTGCGGTTGCATTGGGCTGTGCGATCCTCGCTTCAATCCTGCATCCCTGATCCTCGGCCATCACTGGAAAAGGAACCAGGGTGCCTACAACCTGCAATTCCTCGTCAAGGCTGTCGAGCAGGTATCGCACCGGCTCTCCTCGACCGGCCCTTGGCTTCACTTCCAACTCGTTCCCTGCCCTAAGGCTCCTCATTTGCTCGGGTTTGGGCTTGTCAGTCATCAATAGGCCTTGCCCATTCACATAAATATCCTGCGAACCGGACACACCCGCATTGGCGTAGATATTATCGGAATCCTTCAGGAATTCCCTTGACACCGGCCAGCTGCCAATTGAAAAGACTTTGTTTTCGGGAGCGCCATCGGCAAACACGCGATAGCGCATCGCAACAGGATTTCCCTGTTTCACCGGCTCGTCGACCTTCACGAAGCGCAATCGCAACCCCAACGGGTTCGTGGGACCAGACGCCGCCTCGTCCCACTTGGCCTGATGCTCAAGCAGGATGAGTAAGTCCTTCGAGGGCGCGGGCTGGCCCCTGAAGATCGAGTAATTTATGGTTTCCGATTTCCTCGAAAAGTAGTCCAGAATCCTCGATTGCTTGGAGTATTGCCCGAAAGAAGAGATCGAGGTGCATAAAAGGGCAACGATGGATAGGAGAGGACAAAGACGAATCGTGCGCGTCATACATACAGTCTCCCCGCATCCCATCAAAAACGCAATCAGGTCCTGTAAAAAACCGGCTGGTTAGCCCGATTCTGGCACTTGAATCGTGGAAAGGTAAAATCCCGCTTTTCGATCCGGTATTGCCGATTGACAGACTTACGACCTATGGATTGCTCTTTTGCCCACCTGCCACCGTACCCCAGTCAACTCCTCTGAAATCTCCCACAATCGCCGCGCCTGCTTCAGATCCCGCGCCTTTTCGTCGATCGCCGCAGGCCCTACCGGTCCCACCATCCCAAATCGCCCTGTCGATCCCTAGTATCCTCCCGGTCGTGCATCTGGCGCCGTGGCCGCAAAGAGCGCTGGCAGCGCCCCTTCCTCCGCCGACTGGCTCAGCAATGGCAAAAACATCAACCCGTTCGTCGACAACCGATACCGCGCCACCGGTGCCTTAGCTGCCAACTTCGTCCGCACATACCCAGGATGCGAGGCCGCGCTCAGTAGCCCCCATCCCTGCGCGTTACTCCGTCTCTGTAGCTCCAGTGCAAACATCCGCATCGCCAGTTTCAACTGGCAATAAGCCCGCCAAGGCGAATACCCTCGCTCCGGTTGCAGATCCTCAAAGTCGATCAATCCCTGGCGATGGGCCAGACTGCTCATTTGCACGATCCTCGCTTGCGGCTCCGCTGCAACAAGGGCAGCAGCCTTCCGGTCAGCGCAAAGTGGCCCAGGTAGTTGGCGCCCATCTGCATCTCGAATCCGTTCGGCGTCAACCGCCGCGCGCCCGTCGTCAACATCCCTGCATTGTTCACCAGCAAGTCGACGGGGTATTTCAGCGCGGCAATGCAAGCAGCAAAATCTGCCACCGAAGTCAGATTGGCAAGGTCCAGCTTCTCAAATCGCACTGCGGCTGTTGGGGCCAGCAAACAAATCTGGGCCACTGCTGCGCGCCCTTTCGATCCGTCGCGTCCAGCAACAATCACGTCCGCGCCCGCCTGTGCCAGTGCTAGTGCGACCTCTGAAAATCTCCCCGATTCACAGCACGAGCGGGTAATGTGGAATGTGGGGGATCGATCACGAATGCGGCAGATGACGTTGGCCCATCAAGCGGAGTTTCAACGTTACTCGAAGAAGACGCGGCGCGAACAGTTTCTGGAAGAAATGGACGCCGTCATGCCTTGGGCTGAGTTGTTCTCGTTGGTTGCGCCGCACTACTGGAAGGGCGAGTTGGGTCGCAAGCCGATTGGTCTTGACGTCATGCTGCGGGTCTATTTTCTCCAGCAGTGGTTCGCGCTCTCCGACCCCGCAGCCGAGGACGCGTTGTACGAGTCGCCTGTGCTGCGGCGCTTTGCCGGCATCGATCTGGGGCGGGCGCCGGCGCCGGATGAGACCACCGTTCTCAACTTTCGTCACCTGCTTGAAGAGCACGATCTGGGCGGGCGGATGCTGGATACGGTGAATCTGTATCTGGCCAGTCGCGGCATCCGCATCACCACTGGAACGATCGTCGACGCGACCATTATCCACGCGCCTTCATCGACCAAGAACGAGAAGAAGAAGCGCGATCCGGAGATGCATCAGACGCGCAAAGGCAACCAGTGGTTCTTTGGAGCCAAGGCGCACATCGGGGTCGATTCCAGGCAAGGGGTTGTGCATTCGGTGTGCACCTCGGCGGCCAGCGTTTCCGATGTGCACATGCTGCCGGATCTTTTGCATGGCGAGGAAAAGAAGGTATGGGGCGACGCCGGGTATCAAGCGCAGACGGAGGCCATTCATGAAGCCGCGGCCGCCGCGCAGGATATGACCAGTCGCCGGGTGAAGACCAAGGCCGGCGTGGATGAAGAGCAGAAACGCAAGAACCGCACCAAGGCCCGAGTGCGTTCCAAGGTGGAGTGGCCATTTCGCATCCTCAAGCGCGTCTTCGGTTTTACGAAGGTGCGCTATCGTGGGTTGAAGAAGAACCATGAATGGCTGTGCGCCGCCTTTGCCCTGGTCAACATCTATCAGCACCGTCGGAAACTGGCGAAGGTCAACTTACAGATGGCCCCACAGAGGGCGTAGTGTGTCCGCTGTTGGCTCCATGGAGCCAACAGCGGATAAAAACACGGGGGCCATAACCGCATATCCCTGCTATTTTCAGCGGGCACAGCGCAACAAGAGCCGAGCCGCTTCATAACTCGGCGATTTTCAGAGGTTCCCTGGACGAATGGCAGCCAGACTCTAACCCAAAGTACGTACCTATCTCAACGAGTGCCTAGTCGCCTATTTTAGAGCCAATGTCCTGGCTATATACGAAATCGCGCTCCGTAGCGAGCGATTGATCGTACATTACCTCCGGCTCGTACACGACCACTTCACTTCCCTTGGTAGAGAAACTGAAAGGTACACACAAGAGTCTTTTCAGCCGAAGCCGAAGCGCCTCGCGCTTTCCTGGAGGCACATAGAACAACATGAAGCCGCCGCCTCCCGCGCCCAGTAACTTGCCGCCAAGGGCGCCGGCACTGAGCCCGGCCTGATAAATCTCATCTATTTCTGGATTTGAGATCTTCTGCGTAAGCGTCCTTTTAATCTGCCAGCTTTCGTGCAGCAATCGTCCAAACTCATCGAGCGATCGATTAGGGTTTACGACAATGTCCTCAGCTTCGCCTACTAGCTGAAGCATCGCGGCGAGTTCCGTCCTCTTGTGAGGAGTCATCTTCAATTGCTCAAGGGCAATCTCCGAAGCAATCCGAGAGAATCCAGTGAAATAGAGAGCTAGGTTCTGCTCAAGCTCGATTACCCGGTTCCTGGATGTCAGTACGCGTCTCACTTCAATCGAACCATCGGTGTTGAAGTTGATCCGATTGAACCCACCATAAGCTGCGCTGACCTGATCCTGAGCACCGACCGCTTCTTGAAGTAAGTCCTGCTCCACATGTATCGCCTCAGCCGCAATCGTACGTTTGTCACGCATTTGGTTTTTGAGGGCATAAAGGCCAAGGAGTAAGCCCACCGTAAATGCGGAACTCGTTCCCAAACCGGTCCTTGCCGGCAGATCGGCAATATGATTTATCTCAATCCCCTCGGAGATTCCGAGGTACTGCAGGCATGCACGCACCGAGGGATGCTGAATTTCGTCGTTTCTACTTACGTTCTCAACTTTTGAATACGTGACGCGGCTGTAATGCTTAAAGAATGGCGGCAACCATCGACAGGAGATATAGCAATACTTGTCGATCGTAGTTGACAAGACACAGCCACCACTCTCGCGGTACCAAACTGGATAGTCCGTTCCCCCACCAAAAAAAGAAATGCGGAGTGGAGTGCTGGTAGTTATCATTTAGTCAGCCTTTCGGATACGTTCGCGCCCGATGCCGTGTCGTATTCTCAATAATGTTACTAAGCCTACGATTGCACATCCGTTGCAGATAAATTCTTACACGGCAGCAGCTATTTGACGGCCTCAAGCACCGGTTGGGCAGCTATATCAGGACAGCACTGATACCGCTATCATTTAGCCTTCACACCTTTCTGAAAACTGAATTCGAGCACGGTCGAGACAAGGCCTTGTCATACAGCTGATCGCAAAGCTGTTGGGCCCTCGTATAGTCTTCCGGGGTTCCTATATCGATAAAGATCCCGCGGTGCTCAAGCGCAAATACGCCTTTGCTGAGAACTCGTGGAAAAACATCCTTCTCCAGACTGGCCTGTCCGTCAGGAATATATTCAAAAACATTCGGGTCAAACGCATAGATCCCTCCGTTCACCAACCCGGGTCCGCTGTTACCTGCCTTCTCCAGGAAGCCCGTCACTTTCTGTTCAGCATTAACTTGAACGGTTCCGTACCGACCTGCATCCTGAACACCCACAACCGCCAGGCTTGCCAATCCACCGTGGTTACGATGAAATTGAATGAATTGATGCAAGTCGATTTCCAGGAACGAATCGCCATTCATTACCAGAAACTCGGAGACTTTTCCCAACTTGGATTGAGCAAGTTTTACGGCGCCCGCCGTGCCAAGCGGTTCTATCTCCCTCGAATACTGGATTTCAATGCCCCAGCGAGCGCCATCTCCAAATTCACTCTCTATCTGGCCCGCACGGTATCCGGTGCACATCACTGTGCGAGGGATTCCCTGGCGTCGAAGTTGTTGAACCAGCAGCTGAAGAAACGACCTATTCCCAACCGAAGCGAGAGCCTTGGGTTTATCGGGTAACACCGAACGCAAGCGCGTGCCCATCCCACCGACCAGTAATAAAGCAGGCGTACCCGGAATGTTCACGTTAGCCAGTCCTCAATTCAATCACAATACTGGAACACCCTTGCCACGGTGGTGGTACTACTCAGGATCTCCACCGCGGCCTGCTTGGAGTAATACTAGGTAACTCGCGCTGAAAACTCGGCTAGGACAATATTGCGGGCCTCTGGTCTCCACATCTTCATAATAGTTTCAAAATAATGTGATTCATCTATGATAACCGGCAGACGCTTACAGATCGGTCACTCTCAACGACTTCATCCGGTTTTGCGAGGATGCCACGAACTTGCCTCATTCATTTGGGGGGTAATGCGGCCACTTGAGGCCTACAACTCATTTCTCAGCCAGTTGCCAGCGCTGTTCTCCACAGCTCCATCACTGCGTACGCGGTTACGGCGTCGCTTGTGAATCGCCCGAGGACGCCATTCTGATCGCGCCGAACGTCAGTTAATGGAAGAAGCTTGCCAGCTGCCATCAATTACCCGATCGCCACGCACTTCGAGCGACGAGTAAATGAACAAGGCCCTACGTCTCATCGCAGGTCTCAGTGCTGATCGAGATTAGCCTTTCTTTCAAATTCCATCGAGATATCGGACAGTCCTTTTGAACCTCTATATCGGGGATTATATCCCTAATTTTTTCGCATACCCACAATGCATCTGCTTCGCTGAGTGCCTGCTCTGCCAGGTTCGATCTTCTCGATTACAAAGTCATCGTTGATGGGGCCGATTTCCTTGCCCAGGCTGTGCGAGATTGGGATGGTTACCACGAATCTTAGAAAAGCATGGGATTGTCGAGCAGCTCGATCACTTGAATTACTTTAGTAACCGTTCGGTAATCGATGCAGTGAAAGGTGTCTTCGTAGCGGACATGGACATCCACCACGTTGAACCCAAAACCATTTCAAAGGCCGTCAGAGCTATTTATGAAACGACCTCCAGTATTCAGATCGCTAGGGCCAGAGACGGGGTGAACGGCCACTTCTTCACAGTTCGCGGAGGCGGCAGTTCCCTCGGGTGCACAAAACCGACCAGGTTTCAAAGACACCGTTTTTTTCAACGCCTGTTCGGATTTTATTGTATCTAATTGATTATAAATATGATATTAAACTCCTCAACATAAACAAGGCGGCATTCGACAATGATTTATATGTGACTATAGACTTGATATATTAGGTACACAAGTCACATAATTTGGTTACCTTAGAGTTCATACTTTAATACCCGCAAGAGTGATTTGCGAGCTGGTTTTTTCCCAGCAATAGGCCGGCTGACCCCACCGAATCCGCACTGGATTTCTTGATTTGAACGTGAACGCTATCCCTTTCCGTTTGCCAGCGGACTTTTACGGCCCCTACGAAAGCAGGAGTGCGTGAGAAAAGGTAACATCTATGAAGTGACTGAGGTCACATTATTTGACCAATTCAATTGTTACTGTCGACTTCGATAAGTGATTACCTGCGGGTTAGATTTGAGGAATTCGAGCGATGAAGAAGATTTCAGTTTCTGCCACTTGGCTTTTTGCAGCCGTTCTAGCTTTTCTTTTTTCAGTTTCGGCATCGACGCAGACATTGTCTTTGAATGACGGCGTCGTTGTTCGGAGCACAACCAATCCCGTGGGTGTGAATTTAGGGGTCATAAATGATTGGGCGAACGGACAGATCCTGAAGGAGCCGAATGGCAGTTCTGATAAGACCGGAGGGAATCCCGCCAATACCACCGTTCTCCGCGATGAAGTCGTTGCAGCTCTGCAAAGCTACTTCGGTTCGTCGAGTCGTAATAATTCTGGCATTCTTCGTTACTCGTTGAACGGGAACGAGGGGACCATCGAGAACTGGACGGAACCCAATCGCGCTCATAGGCTGGCAGGCCTGAAGACGAGATCTTTTTCGACTTTGGGCGGAGATGAAGCAATGAATCTCTCGCTCCAGGACTTCCTGGCGATCTGCCAGTTTCTGAAAGTTGATCCCTACCTTGAGATTTCGCCCACGATATCCGCGGCAGATGCTGCGAATCTGGTTGAGTTTCTCGCCGGCCCGTCAAGCACACCTTACGGAGGCAAGCGCGCGGCTCTCGGTCAAGAAGAACCTTGGACAGATGTCTTTGGCAACATTCATCTTTCTCTCTGCAACGAATGCGGCAATGCGCTGTCCTTGCCTGGTCAAGCATTTTCTGACCACGGCAGCGAGATCGAAGATGAACGCCTCTCCGACTTTAGCAATCATGCTCGCGACATTTTTGCTGCTATGCGCGCCGCTAGCTATTACTCAACGTCTTCTTTCGACTTGGTCATGAGTGTACCGTCCACCTTCAACTACTCGATAGAAATCGCTGTTGAACGCGCCCATCCTGATTCGATTGAGATTCGCGATTACACGCACTTTGCGATGAACGGTCTCACGAGTGACGCCTCGCTAGCGCAGGCAGCTACTGTCGAACCATTTGAGAAAGTCACTAGCCCCCTCGATCCATTTAACTTGTATCAATCTGTACCAAGTTATCAATCATTGACCTCTTGCGGGGCATCGGAGTCGGCGACGTGCAAGGTCAATATATACGGATCGAACCGGAGCGCGACTAGCGGCAGCACTGGATCAGGTGAGGGCGTGCTCGTGGCGTTGCAGTCTCTCTTGAATATGGAGTACTACGTCATTGGACCTCAATCAATATCGACGTTCTCCAACTACGCCAACGGTGCTGGGAATGGCTTGGGAGCGAAGCAGAAAGCGGCAGCGTATAACTCGGATGTGGCGGCGATTGACCTGCCCACTACATACCTGGGCCTGCAACTGATCAACCAATCTATCATTGGTCCAATGTTCTCTTGCCCGATCGCCAACAATCTGACTTATGACTTTGCGGGATCGACAAACGGCAGCTACTCGATACCGGCGCTGAAGAGTGTTCCCTATATCTACGCATTCTGCTTTGAGAACGGGACAAAGCGCTCGCTGGTTTTGATTAACACCGACCTTGCGAAGAGTCACACACTCAATTTTGCGGGAACCAATCCGCCGGCAGAATCGGTAACCCAGAGGCAGTACGCACCTGCCTCATTGAACGACATGAACGAATCGCCCGCGGAGCAGAATTCCCTTAATACTTCTGCGACCGTTGCGATCGAGACGTCTACTCTGTCCAGCCCCGGCTCGATCACGCTGCCTCCGTATTCGGTGACGGCACTGGATTACACCGCTGCTTCCGAGCCTGTTAGTGCAACACTGACGTCACCGGCTCTTGATGCCACACTTGCGGTTTCGGCAGCATCCACCAGCGCCGAGGCTGTACCCGCGTCTGCTTCCAGCCTGGCCTCCGAAAATTCCTCAGCCGCGCAGTTGGGGACCGCAGGCACACAGATCTTCAATTGCCCCTCCGGCTTCTCGGTTTCGGGAACGTGCGGCGCCGGGTTCATATACCCTCTCGGACAGAATTTTGACGTAGTTGGCACTACGAGCGGATCAACGCCGGGACTTTCTGGCAGCCAGGTGATGCTGCTTCAAAGCGGTATCCAACACTCTGCTCTTTCGTTTATGTATCAGGCGGCACAGGTAAACGATCAGGCCTTTTCTACCACTTTCCAGTTTATTCCTAATGGGTTTACTTTAAGTTTGATACTCGAGAACAGCAACAATAACCCGACTTTCAATGGAGCAAGTTTCAGCGGGGGAGCAGGGTGCGAGGGCGATGAGTACCAGGGGTTCGCCCAGGCCGAGCCGCCGAACAATGTATGGGCAAT
>JBEKPF010000069.1:0-49283 GCA_049521035.1 Occallatibacter sp.
CTAAAGAGGCCCGCATCTCCAAAAGGGTGGATGCGGGCCAGCGCGAATGAAGCTGCAAGGGCAATCGCGCAAAAGAGTGCTGTTGTTCGGGCCCAGATCACACCATCTCCTCGAGCGATGAATCCACGATGGCCAGGTGACTGTGTTTGGCAATGTACTTGACGTCAGTAATGCCCAGCACGCTTTTCAATTTTCCGGCCGGAACGACCATGGGGCCGGCGTGCGGCGCGGATCCCGGTGCTGGTTGGGGGAAAGCTGTCGATGTGGCCGTGTGAAACGAGACGTTGCCTTCCACCTTTTGCACGACCTGGTGAATGTGCCCATTCAGCACGGTGACTGAGCCAAAGCGCTTCAGGTATGCGAGTGCCTCGGCAGCGTCCGGTGTTCCCCAGCCCCACTCCGGATAAACCATCCACAGTGGAATATGGGCGAAGATCACGATTGGCGTGGAAGGCGAAAGAGATGCGAGGTCTGACTTGAACCAGCTGAGCTGATCGTCGCCCATTTTCCCCATGGCGTCGACCTGCTGGCAGTTATTGAGGCCGACGAAATGCACGCCTTTGTGCGTGAAGCTATACCAGCCTCGGCCTTGCGCATTCTTTCCGAAGCGCTCGTGATACATTGCTCCGTCATCAGTTGCGATATCGTGCTCTCCGGGAACATAGAATATCTCGCCTACCTTGGCGGCCTTGATGAGTTGTTCCGCAGTATCGAACTCGCCCGGCTTGGATGAGTGTGTAATATCGCCGGTATGAAGTAAGAGATCAGGAGGCGCCGGCAGTGCATTAATCTTGTCAAGCGCAATTTTCAACGTTCCGGTGACATCCTGGTTTGCGGCCTTATTGAAACCGATGTGGCTGTCACTTATCTGGACAAAGCTAAAGCCAGAGCTCGATTTTGAATGGTCCGGTGCTCCGCCGCTATTCTTACCCGTAGCGGCAAAGAGTTTAGACGTGGGAACTCCCCCCGCCATTGTCCAAAGCAGCCCCGTACCGGCCCATGCCATGCAGCTCAGAAAGTTTCGCCGGTCGATTCCGTCATTTGCAGCGGGACTTGGTTGGGATGATTCAAAATTCTTTGTAGACGGCAACTGCTGATCCGCAGGGGCGGGGCTATCGATATCTTTCATGAAGATCCTCCACGGATGGAAACCGGGCACCTTTCGGTTTATTCCCTTAACGAGGGAATAATTCGTCGTTACACCAGTTCACATCTTTGGAGGGAACAAGATATAGTTTGTCTCGATGACTCTGTTGCCTTGGAAGCGAGCGAATCGGGAGAGCGGCTCTCATCCGTCAGCATTTGAGGAGCTTGCTTTGCCGCTGCTTCCATCGCTGTACAACATCGCCTTCTGGCTTTGCCGCCACGCAACGGACGCAGAGGATCTTGTGCAGGAGACATTCCTGAAGGCACTTCGCGGATTCGGCACGTTCGAGACGGGAACTAACTTCAAGGCATGGATTTTTCGAATTTTAAGAAACACATATCTTACTTCTAAGAGTGGCTTGGCGGCCAAGCGAACTGTTGCATTGGAGGATGAGTTGAACGAGAGCGGCGAGTCGGGCCCCAGTCAATATCCTGAAGCTGCGGTCGACTGGCAGACTCCAGAGATGAACCTGATTCAGTTGGCAGATCAGGCTGCCCTTCAGGAAGCGATGGAGAAGCTGCCGGCGCCACTTCTGGAGGTCATTCTTCTGTGTGACGTAGAAGGGATGAAATATAAAGAGATTGCGATGGTTCTGGGAATTCCAATCGGCACGGTGATGTCACGCATTGCGCGAGCTCGTGCAAGCATTCGGCGAGCGCTCAAGGGCGAATGGGAACCATCCAGGGAGATTCGTCTATGACTGATCATCTCTCTGCGACCACCCTGAGCGCGCTGGCCGACGGCGAACTTGCCGCGGAGCAACTCGAGACAACGAATCAACATCTCGCTGAGTGCCCTTCGTGCACATCAAATGCTCTGCAATCTAGTCTTCTCAAGTCCGCGATGGGAAAGACAGGGCAGCGCTTTGCGCCAACGCATGAATTTCAGGCTCGTGTCGCGCGTCAGATCAAAGGCGGGTTGCCACTTCAGGAGGTATCGCGCCTCGTTGATTCCCGTTCATCCAACCGTGGATCATTACTTTATAGCTGGACGGCCGCGGCAGCTGTGTTGTTTGTGTCCATAGGGATCATCCTTGTGCAGCACAACTGGAACCGGTCCGCGACGGCTTCGGTTGAGTTTGCAGCGCTTGCCACCGAAGCCTGCGACCAACACATCGCTACTCTCGCGTCAAATGCATCGCCGGAAGTAATTTCTTCAGACCGTCACACAGTGAAGCCCTGGTTTCAGGGGAAGCTGCCATTCAGCTTTAATCTTCCAGACAATCTTCCCAACGGCACAATCCTTGATGGGGCGAATCTGACTTATATTCACGGGCTTCCGGCGGCTCAATTGCTCTACAGCATCGGAAAGCACCGCGTGTCTGTCTATCTGGAGCAAGCGACAGGTGACGGCCTGCCCAGGAACAGCAAGTCCAGCGATCTCTCTATTGATCACTCGGGATTCCACGTGTTCAGTTTCAAGACCAGCGACTTGGATGGAATCGCCGTAAGCGATGTGGATCCTGCGCGGCTGTCCGATTTGGCCACCATGATTGCTCGTGCGCAGAACTAAGTAGTCTGTGCAACTGCGTCGCTCCGATAGCTCGGGGGATGCGCATGCAGCATTTGCAGGATGGGCTCACGCTTTGGAAATCAGCTCATAATTCTGCGCTTGGATCTTACCATGCAGCGATGCCATCTCGACGGCAGCGCATGCGGCTTCAAACCCCTTATTGCCGGACTTGAGCCCGGCTCGGTCGAGCGCCTGTTCAAGAGTTTCGCAGGTGAGGACTCCGAAGGCGCAGGATTCCAGTTTCCTGCTGGGATTGGGCTATACCCCGCGCGACTTCGTTATAAATGGCCTCGTAGTGGACGGTCTCACCACGGAGCAGTACGCCCAAGGTGATGACTGCGTAGAAGCTTCCAGTTTCAGCCAGCTTTCGCGCCGCAGAAGGAATCTCCCAAGCGCCGGGAACGCGAAGAATCTCGACGTCTGTCTCGTTTGCACCACTGCGAAACAGAGCATCCAGAGAACCCTGCAGGAGCCGATCGGTGATGACGGCGTTCCACCGGGCCGCCACAATGGCGAAGCGCATGGCCTTCGCCGAGAGATCGCCTTCGAGGGCGAGGGGCTTTCCTTTAAGCTGGTCACACCGCTCCCAAAAGGTGATGGAGAAGCCAGGCACTGGCGTGGCCGTGAAAATTCGTGAGCCCCAACTGGTTTCGGCGATCTCGGTCAGAACCGTTGTCGAGTTGACAAGATTGGCCTCCAGCCACAAATCAGCAGTTTGCCGAATGGAGTCGAGGCTGGTTACATCGATATTGAATTCGGCACAGAACTGCTCCATTCGACGCGAGCGACCTGTGTGGGCGGATTCCGCCGCCTGCACGATTTCGAAATTGCCGACGGGCGCGGCGAATCGGCTGCCTTGTCTTAATGACTCATCCCGGTATTTGCCAGGTTCCAATCCGAGCGCTGCAAAAAAGCTGGTAAGGCGTTCGAACTGCGCTGAGTCACTGAGGTGGCGAGTTAGTGTAATGCCTTAGATCATAGTGAATTGCTATTCTCAGGAGTCATCTTTCGGGAAGAAACTGCAGTCATTGCAATGCGTCTGCGGTCCGACGGATTCTTCGGTGGCAAATCTCATTGATGGGCTCGGTGCTTCGGGTCTGAGAAACCAATTTCGATTCTGAAAAACGTGGCCTACGTGAAATAGCCCGCTCTCGCAAGTGAAACTGTCGAAAGAACTACGCGCAAGCGACAAATAGCCTGTTCCGGTGCACTAACTCTTCATCAAGCGAGTCGAATGCGGATGTCTTAGAGACAGGGAGGGGGATGTGCTCTACAATTTTGACGCCATAGTCTTCCAACGCAGCTACGCGAGGGGGATGGTTTGTGATGAGCCGGATGCGGTTAAGATTAAGATCAAGCAAGATCTGAGCTCCGATGCTAATTTCGCGCTGCGTGTTCCTCTGATGTTCTAGGTTCGCGAGATCCGTTTCTTCGCTGTGAAATCTCAATGCATCGGCGCCGTTAATCTTTTCAAACGCAAATCCAAGCGAGTTCTGATGCAAATAGATCACGGCTCCGACACCCTCTTCGGCAATCCGCTTCAACGAGGAACGAATATTTGAAGAGCATTCACACGTCGAAGCGTGAAACACATCGCCCGCAAGACAGTGAGTATGCATTCGAACGAGGATGGGCTTATCCTCGCAGCCGACATCGCCGTGCACGAGAGCGACGTGCGACTCCCGATCGAGATCGGAGCCGTAAGCGATGACTGAGAACTCGCCAAAACTGGTTGACAGCACGGCCGTGCCTTTGCGATGAATATGGCGCTCATGAGCCCTGCGATAACGGATTAGTTCCGCCACCGTTATCATTTTCAGTCCATGCTCCTTGCAGAATTCGATAAGGTCTGGTACGCGTGCCATGGTGCCATCGTCCTTCATGATTTCGCAAATCACGCCTGAAGGCGACAGGCCAGCCAGACGCGCCAAGTCCACAGATGCTTCAGTCTGTCCGGCGCGTACAAGAACTCCGCCGCTCTGTGCCCGCAGGGGAAACACATGGCCGGGGCGCCCTAACTCGGAGGGATGAGTAGCAGGATCGATTGCGCATAGGATTGTTTGAGCGCGATCATAGGCGGAGATCCCTGTCGTGACTCCACGAACCAGAGCATCGATCGACTCAGTAAACGCAGTGCCAAATCGCGCCGTGTTTTGGGTAGTCATTGGTTGCAATTGAAGGTGATCGAGGCGCTCCGGCGTCATGGCAAGACAAATCAGACCGCGGCCGTATTTGGCCATGAAGTTCACGGCCTCCGGCGTAATCTTCTCTGCCGCCATGGTGAGGTCTCCCTCATTCTCACGATCTTCGTCGTCGACCACGACGACCATGCGTCCTGCCCGGATGTCTTCGACGGCGGTCTGCACATCCGTGAAAGGAGAAGCTGTATTCATTGGGTCAACCTCATCTCTTACTGTTGGGAACTCAACCGGCTGATGATCCGTCTCTCGGTACTTAAAGCGGCGCCTGATCCTGACTTGAAGCGTCTTCACTGGATTCCTTTTTATTTGGCAGTGGGCAATCTCAAGTCCATTTCGAGGTGAATTGTGAAGTCCCTTCAGAGTCGATTCGCAATTGGCTAGTCGGTGCATATGGAAGGGGTCATCAATTTCCACGTTCGCGATGTGCGATACATGCCCCGCGCCCGCCATTTAATAGCGGTCATTCCAGAGCCCTGTGAGCGTGACGGACATGATTGGAGCGTCCTTCACTATTGGCAATGTAGTACTCCGCTTATGCGAAGTTGTCAGAGCACTGTCATCGGATTGTCACAAGGTCGCGAGTCCACTATTCCCTTTTGTTTGTGACATGACGAAGGAGAGATATGTCGGGAGCGAGAAGCTGCAGTTATTCGTTCCGTTTTTTTACCCTGACCGGTCGAACACTTGCATTGTGAAACCATTGGCAACGAACGAGCCGAGTCCGACAACTACCCGAGTTGCCCGACATATTCAACATCGTCGGGCTGCCACAATCAATAGGTTGATTGTGGTTCAGGAGTGTAAGGGTTGCCAAACTTGTTGGTGTGGTTCATGGTCCCGGTCCGGGGAAGAGGGACCGCTATTTGCCCGAAGTCAACCGCTAGAGGAGGGAAATGTACGCGGCGCTCCTCGTGTTCGAGGAGCGACTGCGGTACTCCTTCAATCCAAATATGCAGGTTGTAGTCGCCAGGCGGAATGTTGCGTAGGACGAATGCGTCGCTTGTGTCGGCGACGGCATAAAGAGGAGTTGAAAGGGCAAGCACAACAGCGCTCATCTCCGGATGAATATTGCAGAAGATATAGGAGACGCCTTCACGAGAAAAGGTCACTGATTTGGTGGAGCCAGCCTCATAGAGTCCGAGATCGAAGCGCTTCCCTTCGAAGAGAGAGAAGACGTTGTGGAAGAACGGATCGGCATTGGGAAACTGGATGACGGAGCCAACAGGGATTACCTGAAGGTGGGGGACGAATGTCCGGTTCTTCTGCAGCAACGTGTAGTGGCCTTGAGGCGAGAAGCGAAGAGCCGGAGCTCCCGATAAGGGCTCCAGCCAAATAACTGCCGGCACTGGGCGAGGCTTTCCCGGCTCCGAGGAAATGATGTGCAGGCGCAATTCAGCAGAGTCACTGTTTGAGGGATGGTCCTGCGGGCTCATTACCTTCGATGTTAGGACGACGAGAGCACAAAGCAGCCATTTGCCGATTTTTGCTTGTCTCATCAAAATTTGAGTCCCGCCCCGAGACCGATCACATTGCTCGCCGTCGAGGGGCTCAGAACTGGAGAGCTTTCGAGGTGCCGATACTCCAGCGAGAGCTGCAAATACGCACTCGGGCTGAAAATCACGTTGCCAGTGTAGGTTCGATTTCGCGAAAAATTCTGGTACAACGGACCGCCGGCAACGCTGTAGCGTCGCAATTCGCCGGCGAATGCGTTGTCGATTCCGAACGCTCCGTTTAGTTCTACGAGTTGGTTGATCTTTTCCTTCAGCTGCGCCCATCCGCCAATGTCATCCAGCGGATGCGCATAGTAATTCCCAGTATCGGGATCTTGATAGTATGTGAAATCCTTGAACGCGCCAGCTCCAAGGCCACCCAGAGACTGTCCACGATAGAAACTGCCAGTTAGTTCCATGCGGGCTGGGAATAGAAGCCGAGCGTCTGCCGTTCCTGCCCAGGCATCGATTCTACGACCCATTGTAGTGAGGTGGGGAGCGAAGTATCCCCCTAGGCCAAAATGATCGCCATTCCCATCGTTCGACTTGGGTCCAAGAATAGCTACATGCGCTTCGACACCGGGCCAGCGGCTCTGCTCCGCTCCGCTGGGGGAAACTCCCGGGGTCGCTCCGGCGGTGGTGGGTAGAGACAGCAGAGCATCGCCAACGTCAATGAGGGCCGCTTGCAACTGAAGACTACTCGAAGGAGATACCGGAATCTCCTGGGTCACCCCTGCCTGAGGGTTCCAGGTCCACAGGTTGCCAGACCACGCGAGAGCCGGAAATGCCACGGCCGTGAGTGACGTCGGCGTATCGGGATTGAGGATGGAACGATCGAGCGAGAAATAGGCTTCCGTATGATCCCATTGCAACCCCGCGTGAGCGGTACGAAGGCGCAGCAGAGTTGCACTGGGGGAATAGGTTCCGGAGTAAGTGCCCGGGGTCAAACTCGACTGCGGCACACCGTCGAAGTCCACACGAAGGTCTGCATAACTGCTGGCGCCGAGCAGATGTGGACCTCGTGCGTCGAATCCCAGCACTGTCTGCTTTACAGCAGCTCCAGTGCTTCCGGGGCCGGAAATCGCCAATGTCGGTGTGGCCGGCATATCTACCGCTTGGGTATTGACAAAACCATTGAATAGAAGAAGGCCGGTTATCTTCACCGGATACTTAGACGCGCTTTCTACCTTTGTCTGCTCTTGAGTCGCAATTTGAGCCTCTTGCATGGCTTGTCTGTCGCGAATATCTTGCAGCGCGGAGGAGGTATCTACAGGCTGCGTTGTAGAAGACGACGTAGAACCAGGAGAGACTGGAACGGTCTGGTTCGATGTGCCTTCAGCTATCTGCTGTTGCAATGCCTTCAACTGCTTCTGCATCTCGACGATTTGGCGCTGGGATTGTTCCAGCTGAGCTTCCGTAGTGGCAATAGCGTCCGTCAGTTTCTGAATTCTCTCGGAGAGGCCACCCTGATTCATATTCTGAGCAATCAGGATGTCTGCACAAGCCCCGAGAATTATGAACAGAATGGGATAGGTTCGCCACTTACTATAGAGGCTGACACGAAAGCGTTGATTTCGCCCGAATCTGTTCATCCTCATTTCAGTTCACCTGTTATAGCGGGATTCATCGACTCGGCTGTTTCATCGTGGGGCCGAAGGTCGCGCGCCACTTTCATCTGAAAGATCGTTTCGCCTGGCCGGCTGCTGAGGAGAGTGACTTCACCTCCATGCTCGGACGCTATGCAATCGGCGAGGGTTAAACCTAGACCGGTGCCTTTTTGTTTCCCTTCGCTGACGAAAGGTTCGAAGAGGCTCTTGAGAATCTTTTCCGGAACGCCAGCGCCATTGTCGATCACATTCACGACAATCTGTCGCTCTCGAATTTCTATAGCTACTAGGACGCGGGGTGCAGTCGCAGTAGTGCGAACGGACTGGCAGGCGTTAAGAAGCAGGTTGAATATTGCGCGCTCAATCTGCTTCTCATCGACGACGACCCCTGTTTCAGCAGGATCGCTGCATCGAGTTTCTATTCGGACCCCATCCGCATCAGGGTGCGTACGAACCAGCGTTGTTGCCCGTTCCAGCAATGTTGCCATCAACTCCGGCGATCTTCTAATACTGGCACCGGTGCGGCTGAAGATCAGGAGCGACTCAATCATGTCTGTAGTTCCGAGTACGGCGGTGCGGATATCGGCGAAGATCTCCGCACGTTCCTTTGACGAAAACTGATCGCCTACAAGAAACTCGGCGTTCGCATAAATTGTTGCGAGATAGTGCCGAAAATCGTGAGAGACGGAACTTGCCATGCGGCCGATTGTCGCCAGTCGCTCAGATTCCAGTAAGGCCTGGTTAGCCCGTTGAATCTCGTTTCGCATTCCCGCAAATGCGGAACTGAGTTCAAGTACTTCCTGGGTTCCATGGAGCGGGAGTCGATGGTCCATGTCGCCCATCCCAAAAGCATGGACACTCTTCGAGAGTTCTTCGAGAGGGCGTGTCACGAGACGTGAAAGGGTGATCATTAAGGCCGTGCCACACAAAAGCGCCAGAAGTCCCGCACTCAAAACCATCCGGTTGATGCGCAAGATCGAACGTTCTGCCGGCTCCAAAGACTTCAAGACCACCAATTGCAGTGGGGAAGTGGCCGTAGTGGAAAGATCCTCAGTGGCAGCAAGGAATCGGGTATCTCCAAGTGTCAGCGTTGCGGGTGTCTTCGGAATCCCGGAAAGCATTGAGGGTTCCGTTGCCAAACCCGTTTGTAACGATGAAGTCAGTGTACTGGCGACGATTCTTCCGTTGCTGAGGAATGTCGCCTCAACGCCAGTAGGTTGGCTAATCTGCCGGACTGTGCGTTCGATAGAAACTCCACTGATCACATACCCCAGTAGGGTCCCCTCTTCATCGCTGCCGAAATACAAAGGGCGCAGCGAACATGCATACAGTGATTTGCCGTCAATCAGATAATGCTTTCCTGATGAATTCAACAACCTCTTCAGCCCATCTTGCAGAATTGAGCTCAGTGTTCCGCTCTTCGAGTAAGCTGCAACGATTCGGCCACGAGGGTCCGCGAGCGCGAACAGGTCCGTACCGCTGATCTGCCAGAATTCGACCGCGCCATCCTGGATGGTAAGATCGTCACCGCTGGTCATCAACGCTTTTAAGGTTGGAAGCTCAGCTAGAAGGGCATTTTCGCGTTCCAAGGCGCCTAGTCGTTCAGTTTGAAGATCCTGGAAGGCTGTGACCGAGTGTTCGAGATCCTGAGACAGATCATCCGTCACCTGCGAGCGCCAACGATCTCGAATGATTAGTGCGCAAAGGCTGGTCACAATCACGGTAACAACGGCCATACCCAGAACCAGGAGCACATAGGTTCGAATACCCTGCTTCCGACGCGAAGGCTCTGTCTGCGAGGTTGGTTCGCTCTTCACACGGCGGGCCATACTGGAGTCAGGGGACAAATTTGTATCCAGCGCCGTAGATTGTCAGCAGGTGTTTAGGATTTGCTGGATCAGGCTCCAGCTTCTGGCGCAACTTTAGAATTTGGTTATCGACTGTCCGCGTGGTTGGATATGAGTTATACCCCCATACCTCGTTGAGCAAGACCTCGCGGGTGAGCACGCGTTCAGCGTTTTCAGTGAAAAACTTCAGTAGCTTGAACTCGTGTGCAGTGAGAATAACGGGATTTCCTCCGCGCCGGACCGTCATCTTCTTAAAGTCGACTTCGCAATCCGCGAAGCGGCAAATCGCCGGCAGGACAGGCTTCCGTTGTCGGCGAATAGCCGCTTGCACACGAGCTGTCAGTTCACGCGGGCTAAACGGCTTAGTCACGTAGTCATCGGCGCCCAATTCGAGGAGAAGCACTTTGTCTGCGACCTCGGTAATTGCGCTGAGTACCACAATCGGGATCTCGCTGGATTGGCTCTTGAATGTCTGGCAAAGCTCGCGTCCGGAAATGTGGGGGAGGATCAGGTCCAGCACGACGGCAAGGGGCCGTTCGCTGCGAAACAATTCCAGTGCAGTTTGACCATCTCCCGCGACGACGGCGGCATAACGTTCTTCCGTGAAGAGCCTTCGTAACACCTTCTGCATTCGCGGATCGTCTTCAACGATGAGTATAGTTCCGAGGCTCGCCGCGCGCGTTTCGCTGGATTCGGCTTCCGTTGTCAATTCAATATCTTGGATCATGGTTGCAAGACCCCTCCCTCTATATTCTGGGTGATCTCGCTATGATTCTGACAGAAAAGGCTCAGAAATGACAATCATTTGACAATTGCAGTAACTCGCATCGAGCTTTCGACGGTAACTGAGCTGTCGGCCAGTGGAACATAAAACCTATCGACTTGGGAGGGGAACAGTGTCGCGCCGATGTTAATCAAGCTTTACCGAACATGGCGAGCAGCCATTCGTTGCTATAGACGGCCTCCAAATCAAGAAGCCTCATCGTGCTCCCCGTCTCGACGTTGGTGACCAGCAGTTCCGAGATGAATCTCAGCCTCTCTACGCCCCCGATATGTGAATTCCGGCCTGATCGATCCCTTGATTCCCGGAAGCGAGACGGCACTGATCGAATTTGTTGTAGCGAGCCATCGACGAATTGGACCGCATAATCTTCCCGCACGAAAAATGCATCGTTACCAGCCGAGTTAGTGCCGACAAACCTATACCCTTTCTTTGCAGCCAACGATCGAAGGGCCGCGATGCTCGCGCCGAAGTACAGATTGCTATGATGTGCTTTAGTCCTGTTAAAGCTCTCGTGATACGGCGTGCAAATTGGATGCAAGTCGCCAAGGACGGCATTGTATTCGCAGACACAAATGATCGGGTGAACGACATTAAGTGCCTCCCAAACCCAATAATCATTTCCATCTAGGTCAATACTCAGCAAGCCGATCTCTCCGCCAAATCCGGCAGATGCAATCAGGTCGTTTATGTTCTCTCGTGTAATAAACGCGGATTGGGCAGTTAGGTCATACCTCCATGCGAGGTTATCTCTTTGCACCGCTCGAACAACAGCGGGATGTCCGTCCATGATGAGTCCCCGCCAATTCCTATTTTGCAATAGGAATCGAGTATTGGACTGTCGGTAGGTCTCAACACCGAACTCAATAAAGATCTGCCTTTCGGGAGGAATTTGAGTCCGTTCGATCAACCAATCGATGATTCCATCTTGTCCCCATTGAGAGGTAACTCGGAATTCAACCTCCTGGAGATTGGCGACAGCCCGACGTGAACGAACCTGCCAGCTTGCCGCTCGTCCCGCGAGTTGCGTGGACTCGCTCATGAGCCAAAGCTTGACTCGGCTTAGTGATTCCTGAAGTAAGTTCTCGAAGAGCAGATCGATTCTCCGTTTTTATTGTGGAGCTAGGTGACATGCAACTCTAGCTAGGCTAGAGTCAGTGGACTAGTGTAAACACGCACTGGTGTGTGCGCGATCAGACCGCTGCGCAGGACTCAGAGGATGAGACCCGGCGAGTGAAGTAGTTTTGGCAACGCTATGACAGGTGACTTGTTCGCAACTCGTAAGCATGCTGATTAGAACGATGGACCATAGCGGAAGCGAAAAATCGAAGGCATCCGTATCGGCCAGACCGCGTACCAGTACGAAGAGCAGGAACGAGAAGAAGAATGTCTTTCTAGGGCCCGCAGAAAGCTTTCGCAGATGGAGCCACAAGCTACCGTAGATTCCAGCGAACATGCATACCCCCACCAAGCCATAAGCGTAAAACTGCTGCAACAGCTCATTGTGTGCGTGGCGCGCCTCGAACTGGTCTACCCCAAATGGTGGAACCACTTTCCAAACAGAGTGGAATCCATGTCCGATCCACGGTTGCTGGACGGCTTCAGCCAGAAAGTACGTCCAGAGACCGAGGCGCCCAGTCAGGGTTTCCGCCTGGTTACCGGCGTTTGTGTAGATATCGTAGTAAGAAGACAGCAGGTTCCAGAACGCCGCGACCATGGCGGTTGCGCCAAGCGCAAGTAGGACTTTGGTTCTGCGTCGTACAGATTTGTCCCACACCATTAGAAACACCTCGCCGGCGAGGAACGCAATGATCGTTGTCTTGCTGAGGCTGCGCATCATTGTTGCGGCCAGTAGAAGCACGGCTGCACCCCACTTCCCATCTTTCTCACGAACGAGGTATTGAGCGAAGAAGAGGGCGAAGGCGCAAAGATAGCCGATCGCATTCGGCCCCAGAAGTTCTTCGTCTCCCAGGCGAAGGTCGGACTGCGCGGGGAGCAGCCAGGCGATGATCGCTACGGCACATGCGCCCCACACATAACCCTTCATCAGTGAATTTGCAACTTCAGTAAGGCGTCCTGCCCGAAGCATCAGGACCACTATTGCGACATCCGCAGCCATCGCGCACCAGTAGGCAATCGCCGCAGTTAGCGACGCTGTGCTAGTCCAGAGCAAGCTGCAGCAAGAGAAGGACAGAAACACAACCGCCCAGCGCACAGGAGGCGTCTGCGCCATCTGACTCACCGGGAAACGCACTGAGCCGAGTGAGTTGAATGCAACCGCAACCAAAAGAAGGACGTTCAGGGCAAGCGTAATCTCGACGCCGATTTGCGGATCTGTTCCCAGAATGCGCACAGAGAGAAGCATGATGAAGAGCCGAAAGGAAAAGAAGAAGCCAGCAGCAAGCGCTACTCCGTCGGTTTCCAACTGTCTCAGGTCCGGCGTCTTCGTCTTGGAGATCGCTTCATTCACGACGCTGCACAAACTCCTACCTGCAAGTGTGGAATGACTCAGTGCGTATACATGTCCGGAATGCCCTGGCTGCCAGCCGGAGGAAGGTGCCGAAGGTATACTACGATGGACCAGAGCTCATCGTCGCTCAAAGTTCCCTTAGAGCCGGGCATTCCGGAAGGCCAGATGCCGTAATCCAGAATTGATTTCAGCTGGCCGTCTGTATAGCTCTGCACGTCAGGTGATGCGAGCGAGGGAATTGGCGGTGAAATATGATCAACAAACGGGACCCCCGTGTTCTGGCCATCCAGGCCGTGGCAGGCAACACAGTAGTGCGAGAATGCTTCCTTGCCGTCAGCTTGAGTTTCAGAAGTGTCCGGGAGTGGATTCTTCTGTTTCTTGTTGCCGACGAGAAGGTGATGCTTGGCGAATGTAACGGTCTTGGTCTCAAGCTTGGCCGGAGGGTTAGCCTTGCACCCGACGATTCCTGCCAGGACGATGGCCGTAGCCGCTCGAAAGAATCTTTTCATACTAGTCCACGACGTGTACTTTGAACATCATGGAGCCATGACCACTACCGCAAAACACAGAGCAGTGACCGACAAAATCTCCAGCCTTGTCCGGTGTGAAATGTACTTCAGCAGTCCCGCCTTTGCCTACTTTGACCTCAACATTCAACTCGCGAATACGAAGCCCGTGCGCGACATCTGCGCTTTTGAGCACCAGGACAACGGGTTGCCCTCTTTTCAAAGTGATTTCCCCCGGCTCAAATGTGAAACGCTTCGCTGTGATCTCGATCCTCTGAGGGGCAGTCTGAGCACGGGCCGTTGAAGAGCAAAGCAACGTGGTCACCAAGGCAATGGCCAACAAAACCATTTGCAAGTACTTCCTATGCATAAACACTCCTGTGAGGCGGACGAAAGCGCATTGGGCGATGTATGCCAAAGCGCAGATTGCAGAAGACCCCTTATCTCGATAGAGTCGGCCATTCTTATCTGACATCAATCGCCTAAGGGGCGTAGTTACAGAATGCTATTCGATTCTCGGTCTTCAATTGGTGATGCATGAGAATTGTTCAACGAAGGACACAACGCTACGGGTTCAAGAAGCGGCGCAGGGCTTTGTAGTCCGCATCGCTAATCCCCGCGCGCACACGCATGTGCATGGCGACAGTACCAGAGATACTCGATGAGAATCCCTCCGGCGCATTGTGACACCGAGCGCAGTTTTGCTCGAACACCTGCTGTCCGTGGTCATGGTTTGCGACCTGAACAGCTCTCGGAGTCGTCTTGTTGTGGGATTGCTGCTGCGAGCTATCGGTCTGGCCGATGGCCACGGCGGCTCCAATGATCAACGTCGCTGCAAGCAGTGGAAGTCCCAGCACTATTCCTTCCAGGTGCTTCATCGTTCCTCCTTCAACACGAATAAGTCCATGGGTGAGTTCAGTCACTGTGTTTTTCTTAACAACACAGATAGAGGCGCAACTATCTCAAGAAAGCTGTTCTTTCGAACAGTTGCTCGAAATGTACAAATCCAGCCTACTGGGGCTGCTGCTGTGGCATGTCACGAAACAGTCTGAAGTTTGTCATTGGATTGTCTCAGCGAACGGCGGAAACCAGAACGGCAAAAGCGTCTTGCGTCTGATGATTACGGCGGTTGATTCCGGTCCAATTCAGGTGGCTCTGCATGAGAGCATGATCGGAAGAACCTTCTGCGCGATTCATTCCATATCAATTGCATGTGCACGAACCAGAGGAGCTCACCTTTGTCGAGCAGAACCCCAGGACAATGGGCGGCCCCGGTGATTTGACACAGACTGTTTGCCCTGCAGAAGAAGATCTGATATCGAGTGATGTGCTTGCTTGGGTTACCGCCGGCTTGTTCGTGCTGTCGTAGGTGATATCCAGAGTTCCTTCAAGCTTATTCCCCACGGTGTATGGCCGCTCCGTTGTGAAGTTACCGTCCGGAAGTCGGCCACGATAGCTCGTTACTTTATCTCCAACGTAGACTCCACCTGTACCATTGATGACGAAGCCACTAGCGAGTCTGGACGATGCGCGTGTGTTGTTCGAGGCATATCCGTTGGAATCCGAAACGCATCCGATGAACTCATTGTTCGCACCTCTGTCGAAGAACCCGTTTGTGTAGTTATCTTCCGTTTCGACAGCCATTATGATGTTCCGGGCGCCCGACACATATACGCCGGCTTCGTTGTTGACCTTTGCTCCATTCCAGATCACTTCCCCCGAAATGAAACGATCGTTCGCCCCATCTACGTGTATGCCGGCCGTACCGTTCCGCTCGATCTCGAAATCTGAAAAGCCGCTGTTTGTTCCCTGTGTGTAGAGCCCATATACGCCGTTGTCGAACGCATAGAAGTTATCGAAGAAGAGCATGTAGTTGAATTGGCTGATGTGAATTCCGTCAGCCGAGCAGTGTGTGAACATCACTTCCTCTACGTGCCCCCACTTCTGCGCGTTCACCGGCGCTATCCTCTTGTTGGTGGTGTTCCACTCGGCCGGTCCAGTTGCAGTCGCGGTTATGGAGAGGCAATTTCCGGAGCCGCCTCTTCCGGAGTTGCCATCGAGTGTCAGGTCCCGAATGCTGAAGTTGAATGCATCGATCGGAATAGTAAGTACATCCGAAGCAGTATGAGCCTTCAGGAGGATGACGGAAGTTCCCCACCCGTCACCCCTTAGGTTCGTGTACGAGTGTAGCGTCAGTCCCGTAGTGACATAGACACCGGCAGGAAAGTAGAGAACGCATCCGTTGTTCGGAATTGGGGGAGACGTACAGGCAGACAACGCAGAGTTGATCGCTGGGGTGTCGTCCGTGGCTCCATCACCCTTCGCTCCGTAACTTACGACACTGATGAAGGACGGCGCTACGATTGCGATCGGAGGCGAAACACCCTTATCCTCGCTTCTCAACGAGGACGGCGCATGTTGTGCTCGCGCACAGCAACTGAATCCGGCGTTATGAAACAAGATGATGAATATGCAGCTTGTGAGATATCTCATCTGAGGACTCTTGTGAATCGGGAAGTCTAACCTTTGCGTCACATCCCGACGCCATATTACTTTGCCGTCGCGGATGGATTGTCACTACATTATCTCGCTTGCGGGCACTGCAGAAACAGGGCGTGTTGGGAGCCCTCCAATGACAATTCGCTGACAATTCAAGGACCAGCTTCTGACAACCCGTGTGTTCGCACATTGGTACGCTAATACGTCAGGAGTCAAGCTCGCATGAGCCCCATACATAGCGTGGACGTCGAGTGCCGAGCTAGCATTGGGAGTAGCTTTCGCGCAGCCCTGGACCTTTTAGGAAATCGGCAACGACTGATTCTTGCGTTCCTAACACTGGGAAGGATCGCAGTGGGATTCTGCGATCTGTTAGTAGCTAGCTCGATGTACCTTTTGTTCCTGTTGTTGCAGGGGCGCTCGATCGGGCACTTACGTTGGTGGATACCAGGCACTGTACTTTCTGCTGCCGTGATCACCGCGATTCTCGTGGTTCTTCGCAGCTTGATGGATATCTTTTCGGGGCGTTCCACCTTTCGCCAGATTCAGAATCTACATACGGACTTCCTACTTCGGCTGACCGATGGTTACAGCGGCATCCAATGGGAGCGGTTTGTCGAGTGCAATCGCAGCGAACTCTCCGGCCGCGCTCTCCATACAACACGTGAAGCAGCCGACTTCTATCATCGCTGCGTTGAAATGACGGCCAATGTGGTGATTGTCGCTGTGATGTCTGCGGCACTTGTGTGTCAGAGCGTCGCTGCAGCCTGCATTTTGGGATTGGCTGTTGTTGGCTTTTATGTCGGGCACCGGTTCCTCATCAGAAGAAAGCTTCAACAAGCCGCGTCGAGCCGTGAAACCTCTCTATGTATGCTCCAGAGAAACCTTGCAGACACGTTCTCCTCAGGAAAGGAAATCCGCACGTACGGTAACCATGCCTTCTTTCAGGAGAGGATCCGTCGGCAGGCAGAACGTGTAGCCGTGAACAACCTGCAAGTGGTGTTTCTTCCTCAAATTGCACGGGTTGTAGCCGATCAGGGCGCGGTTCTGGTATTCCTCGTCATCATCATCGTCGTCGAATTGCGTCAGGGAGACCTAAGCCGGCTACTTTCACTTTTGGTTTTCTACTTTGTGCTTTCTCGACGTCTGCTTCCTCTCATTAGCCAAATTTCTCTCCTTGCCGGTCAGATGGATGGTTCGTACGAAAACGTAAAAATCGTGGAGTCGGAGTTGAGCGAATGCCGAACTTACCGCGCACCACCCTCGCTAGCCCTCCTGCCGGACGCGGGTGTCGCGATGCAGATGATTCAGGTGAGCTTTTCATTCCGTGAAGGTCCGGAGATCCTGCGAGATGTGAACCTATGCATGCGGGAAGGCGAAACGATTGTGCTTTACGGAGCATCCGGAATCGGCAAGAGTTCGCTCCTAAATCTGATTGCAGGTGTGTCCACGCCTCGGGCTGGGGTTGTTCGCGTCGATCGCGCAAGCATTGCATATGTACCGCAAGAAATCCCTCTACTGGACGATTCGATCAGAAACAATCTGCTGTTCGGGCAATCGGGGCGGAGCGATGAAGAACTGATGAAGGCACTGGAATTGGCCCAGCTGGATGAATTCGTGTCAGCACAGCCGCTTGGTCTAGATGCTGGAGTCGGCGACAACGGAGCTTTGTTCTCGGGGGGGGAGCGGCAGCGACTTGGACTGGCACGAGCGATCTTGCGTGGAGGCCGATTGCTGCTTCTTGATGAGGCAACTTCGGCGTTGGATGAAGAGAACGAGAGAAAGGTACTTGAAAGCCTGAGTTTCTCAGGAAAGGCCATCCTTCTTGTTACGCATCGTGTTCAAGCGCGGACATTTGGCCAGCGCGTCTTTCGACTTGAGGACGGTTCTTTGGCCGAGGAGTCAGACCAAAAGTTGCTGGCCAGTAAGGGAGCGTCGCCCGCTGGTGCATACCTCTAGGCTGATCGTAGGCTTTTGTTGTCTGAAGATCCCCTTGCAAATCATGGATTGGTGCAGGAATCTATTCTCGTCGCATGCGAATTGGTTTTTCGTGCAGACTACGGTCTCAAATTCTCTTGGTCAACAGAAGGTGGCGGAGATATGGGCATTCAGCTTGTCGGTACCCGAGAAGCCAAACGGCGTATCGCCGCCAAGGCCATGGTGCGGTTCAAGCGGAAGGTGCGGGAGCTTACGAGCCGGACGCGGGGTATCAGTATGGAGCAGATGGCGAAGGAACTGGCCAGCTACTTGCGTGGCTGGAAGGGTTACTTCGGCTTCTGCGAGACGCCCTCAGTGCTGGAGCGGCTGGATCAATGGACACGGCAACGTCTGCGGTCTGTGATCTGGAAGCAATGGAAACGCGGCGGGGTACGGTTTGCGAGGCTGCATCAACGGGGAGTGAGTAGGGACTTGGCTGCACAAACGGCTGGAAGCTCTCACGGTCCATGCGAATCGCCAACAGTCCTGCGATGAAATATGCGTTCCCAAACACCTACTTCGACTTACTCGGACTTCCCTGGTTGTACGTTGGGGGGTAGCTCAATCCGTCCGAACCGCCGGATGCGGACCTGAATACCTTGCCGGTGAATAGGGAAGCTCTCGCTCAGTGGGGGAGATCCCGCGAGACCAGATTTCCGACTCAATTGCTCCTGCCTTTCCACGTTGGGAAGAGGAACCGATAGATCAAGCCAGTTTCCCAGATATTGACGTCGCGGCTGGCTGAAAACTGGCGCGCGTAACTGGTGTTGATGCGCACTTCGTGTGGCAAGTGATAGTCGAGTCCAAAGTCAGCTTCCTGCGTATTGAGTGTGGGCAAGCCATCGTTAGGATCGGGCCTGAAGCGAAATGTCTGCTGCATCCGGAAAAGCGGCTCGAACCGGCCTAACCAGCTGTCAGCGCCACCAAAATGCGAAAGAGGATAACCGGTCTCAAACCAATACCCGTCAGCGTGAGGAGCATGCGCATATTCGGAGCGGAACCGGAACGGGCTGTTAATGGGCTCCCACCAGAGATGAACTCCTACGTTGTTCTCGTGAATACCTGCTAGAGAACGTCCGTATGACGTTCCAATTTCCAATCCCTTCTTCGGGAGGTAGACTGCGCCCTGTCCGCCACTGGATCGTTCTGCGCCGAAGTAACCGCTGTTAACGTTGGCGGAATAGTACGCTGCGTAGCTGACTGAATAGTCCGGCGTGGATACAACCGACCCGCGTAGCATGCCACCAACGCCGGAACCGGTATTCATCGTTCCAACGCCGTAAATCAGTGGAATATCTTGAAAGTTCTGAATCCAGATTTGGGTGAGGCGCTCGTTGTAGGTTCCGAATGGGGTCAGGAACTCTCCCGCGACCACCGTAAGATGGGGGCCTGCAAGAACATCGGCCTGCAAGTAGTCCACCGTCTTAAATAGGTTAGCCCTCGAATATCCGGCGCCTGATTTAGGAAAGAAAGTGTCTAAAACAGTTGCCCGGCTCTCCACGAGAAGGTGGCTTCCAAGAGGTGCCGCGATCACGGGCTCGATGTAAGGCTGGTAGTTGGTGTCTCCGCCACTCGTGCGGGTAAAGAAGCCGATACCGCCAGAGATCAGCGGTACATCTTGCGCGACTCCGCATTGAATCGCGCCGCCTACGGCCAGGGCTAAGGCAATGACCCTCGTTAGTCGCGTCGTCGTGAAATGGGGGGAACACAGTTTCGTAAGCTTCATATTAGCCACGATAGCCATCTGCGCTCTCCGATGTGTCTCCGGATCGTCTGTCCTTTGTCAGTTGATTGTCATTTGCGTTTAGGCCAAGTTGCCACGATTGGAGCGCTTGAAAAGATTTGCAGTTCGTCCTTCCGACCGACATCGGAGCTCGCATGCACGTGCGTTGCGATGCAGCGGCAGGGACTCTAATTCAAACTGAATGTGAATTGAGTACTTAGCTAACCTGACTTAGAATCCGGGCGTACCTTGCCCGTTTGGATGGTGAGTCCTCAGTCTTTGAGAGCTGTTCTATCTCAGCGATGGAAGGCACGAAGTTCAGAGGTAATCGCTTCCAATAATATTTCAAGTCATTTGAGCGCCAATTGCTATAAGTTCTTTCCCAGGACTTTCCAGACTCCCCGGCAAACGCAAGGTTGCCCGGATTGATGGCTCGGCGGGAATCCTGGAATCTGCAATCCAGGGAGACTCGAAGACGGTTTGAAAGGTTAGGCGAAGCAGCATGCACTGTGAGGCTGTGAAAGATAAGCACGTCACCAGCGTTGATTTGGCCGCCCACCCATTCACCTTTCGTCACTGCTCCCGAAGGGATCTCCGGAACATGTAGATCCTCGTCCTGATGGTTTATCGCCCCGAAATGGTGAGAGCTTTCCAGTATCTGCAAGGGGCCAAGCTCAGCTGGGCAGTCATGAAGAGGAATCCAGACGGTAAAGCACTCCGTGTCTCCACTCATGAAGCGGTAGTCCTGATGTGCATGAACGGTGAGGTTCTCGCAATTGGGGAAAATCAACCGACCAATTGGCTTAGGGTGGACCAGTACTTGTTCTCCCGCGAGCATCTTCATGACACGTTTCAGGGCGGGATGGTGCGGCAATGCATGAAACAATTCCAGATTAAAGACTTCATGGTAAGTCCGCTTGAACAATGGGTCTGGATCGCCACAGGCCACGCTGGCATTGGCGATGCGTTCAATCGGATCATGGCCGGGCAGAAGCCATCCTGCAGCGGAGAGCACACTCGCAATGTCGCCGAGCACGCTTCTCACGTCCGCTCGTGGAAGCGCGTCGCGGATTAGTGCATAACCCTTTGAGTCGAGCTCTTCCTGTAGGGAATGTGGGTCGAGAGCATACATCGGAGTTTCATGAAAAGGCTTCAAGCTTTCAACCTCAATCAAAACGAGATGCTCAAGTGGCATCACAGCAGTTACTCTAACTGCCTGTTCCTTCTGGCGTGTCTCTACATCGTCTTCTCTTTGTCAATCGATTGTCATCCGCCTCGTTGAGGAAACCGAGAGCTGAACTGGGGCGAAGGAGCAACCTTTCAATGATCGCCCAGAGCCGTTTATCACGGAGAATGGTCCAACAATATAGTGACAATCGCATTACACCAACATGACAAGCGATCAACGGAGTGGCGGCTACGTTCTAAGCACAGGCGTTCTCACGGGATGGGAAGAAAGGCGCGAATGAGGTGATACCATTGCCACTGGTTTCCAAGCTGGGGTCGTTGCCCGAAAATAGGATTCCTGATGTGAAAACATCGTCTTTTGTCCGCGGGCGGATGGCTCATTCGGGAGAAGCGCACGATCGCGAGTTATCATTTCCGCGGAGTATTACCATTGTTTCAAAGCCGCTGCACGGCGAGCAGTTGACGCGCTTAGCTGTGCTGCTGACATTCTGCGATCCTTTGCCCGAACAGTGTTTGCAAATGCTCGCGCTCTCATGCAAAGAGTGGAGCAAGTTACTGCGTTGGCTGGATATCAGCGGATTGGCGCTGTATTTTCTGAATCGACTTGTCGAGTTGGATCTTTGCGATTTGCTGCCGCCGGCTGTATTCACTCGCCTGAATTTGAATCTGATCGATAACGCCGAGCGAACACGCGGTATGATCTCCGAATCGATTGCGATTCAGGCTGAATTTCAGAGGTCAGGCCTTTCGTATGCCATCTTGAAAGGTCTGTCTCTTTGGCCGAGTTCGGTGCCGGAGCCTGAACTGCGCTTGCAGTTTGACTTGGACTTCCTTGTCGGTCAGCGAAGCGCGCGGGAAGCACGGAGGATTCTTGAGCACAGGGGCTACCGGCTATACGCGGTCTGCGGCAGCAGCTGGGAGTTCAAGCTGAATGAACAGCCGGGCGTTTCTTTGAAGGATATATATAAACACATGAGATCCTATGCTGTGGAATTGCATGTTGAGCCGAATGTCCCATTCGGTCTTTCATCACTAGACCGATTGAAATGGCGCGAATTATACGATTCGAGCATGCCTGTCCTGTCGCCCATTGATTTGTTCTTAGGCCAGGGGCTTCATGCGTACAAACACATCTGTGACGAGTTCTCGCGTACGTCGCATTTATTGGAGTTTCGCCGTCATGTGCTTTCTCGGCGGAATGACAAGGAGTTCTGGACCGAGCTTGAGTGGGCGTCCAAGGACAATCCACAAGCCTCCATCGGGCTCGGCGTGGTTACGCTCGTGATAACGCACGTCATGGGTGATTTCGCCCCCGATGCCTTAACGAGATGGACAGTCGAACGTCTTTCCGCACCTGTGCGCCTTTGGGTCCAGATGTATGGGCGTCGTGCCGTTCTGGGTAGCTACCCCGGAAGTAAGCTGTACTTACTACTGCAAAGCGAGCTTGACAAGACTGGCATTTCAGGAAAAAGGCCTGTTCGCCAATCCTTATTGCCTTCGCGTCTACCCCCTATGGTCATACGTGCGTTTCCGAATGAGCGGTTATCCATACGCCTTCGCCGTTATTCCATGCAACTTCAATTAATCTTTGGCAGGATGCGCTTTCATATCGTGGAAGGACTTCGCTTCTCATTGGAGTCACGACGTTGGCGACGCATCAAGAGGCTCGCACAATGACAATTGCTATGCGCCCGGCGGCGCAAGCCTTCGACGCAATCGCACCCGCTTTTGACCAGCGCTTTGGCGCGTGGCGTAGCGTATCGGCACAGCGTCGCGCCGTACGGGCAGCACTCCTGCGGGAATTTCCGGCGCGAAGTCGTATCCTGGAACTTGGAGGCGGTACAGGCGAAGATGCGGCTTTTCTTGCGGAGTCCGGTTACGAGATGCTTTTGACCGATCCTTCGCCAACGATGGTAGGACTCGCAAGAACCAAGCTGTCTCCATGGGGCTCGCACGCTGAAATCGCGTCCGGTGAAGAACTGGAGGAGTTTGCAATTCGTCATCTGTCCGCCGGCGGGAAGGCTTTTGACGGCGCGTTCTCAAACTTCGCGCCGCTTAACTGTGTCGTTGACCTGAAGCCAGTTGCGCGTGGACTTGCGCAGTTACTCAAGGCAGGAGCGCCGGCGATGCTGGTGCTGTTTGGCACGTTGTGCCCAGGCGAAATATTGACTGAAGTGCTTCATAAACGGCCAGACCAGGCACTGCGACGCTGCAAACGTGGCCCAATACCAGCGCGGTTATCCAAGCGTGAGTTTCCCATCGTCTATCATCGCCGAGCGGCTTTGCAGCGAGCTTTTGCGCCATGGTTTGTGCTGGAGAAATGTCTTGGCATCGGGGTGACAGTTCCACCTAGCGCCGCAGAGCCATGGATTTCCCAGCACCCGCGACTATTGGGCACAATGGAAGCAATCGATCGCGTTCTTTCACGCCCGCTGGCGTGTTTAGGCGATCACGTCCTCTATCAATTCCGTCGTACAACGGAACGATAAATGTCCGTCTCCTCGCAGTATTGTGCCCGATCATCGGGAGGGCAGCTGCGATCACGACTCCCGGATTCGGCGCTTCAGAATGGGGCGGCTTACCTGCGTATCAGTCGCTTTCCACGCTTTCGACAATTGAATGACGATAGCAAGACATTCTGGCGACACGTATGCGTTTGCGTCCAGATACGCTGTCCATATGGATTGATGATAGCCGTTCCGGCGTGAAGGAAGAACATAAGAAGGGAGCACGTCTAACGTTGATAGTGTTGAAGCAAATTGCGGATGTAAATTTCCCAACCCGTTGGGCCGACTTCCGCCTGTTCGCCTTTGAAGGGGCTCATGCTGATAGGAACCCAAAGGTAACGGAGACTGCACTGGCATTGCTCTTGGGCGACATTCACAGAACTTCTCCCCTGGTCCGCATCCACTCCCAATGCACGACTGGCGATGTCTTCCACTCGATGCGCTGTGACTGTCACGACCAACTTCACTTGGCCTTGCGTGTCATTGCTGAGCAGGGGGCGGGGGTACTCGTCTATGAGCATCAGGAAGGTCGAGGAATAGGCCTAATGGAAAAACTTCGCGCCTATCAACTTCAAGACCAGGGACTGGATACAATTGAAGCGAATCTTCGGCTTGGACATGCGGTCGACCTGCGCGATTACAAACTCTCTGTGGAGATTCTTAGATTCCTTAAGATTCGATCGCTTCAATTGATGACCAACAATCCGGAGAAGATCGATGCGGTCAGGTCATTGGGCATTGAGATTGTGAGGCGGGTGAGCGCAGATGTTCCGGGTAATCTTCATTCCGCTCACTACGTAGCCACCAAACGGGACAAACTCGGTCATCTCTCCAACCCCACAGCGGGCACATTCCTTGCCGGCAATCGTCCGGCCCGCGGCACTTCGATATTAGAAGCGGGCAACGCCGCGGGTGGATCCAGTATTTCCGCGCTCAATCCTGCTCGGGTATCGAACAGCTAAGGGATGACATTGAGTTGACAATTCCGCGACAACTGCCCGCATTGGTTGGACTAGGCTACGTTTCAAACAACAATGCGTGCCAGATGCGTAGATCGGTCTAGCATACATGTCGGCTACCACCGCGTGCCGAATCTGCCGTCGAGTAAGCATCTGAGGTGAATCGTGGCACACGTATTACTCACACACTCCTATCATCTTCCCTTCGACCCGAAGCAACTTCGTAAGATGCAGCCCTATATGCCCATTGGCACGCTGTACGCTGCGACTGCGCTGCGCGAAAACGGCATCACAGTGGTTGTGTTCGATTCCATGCTTGAGGAACCGTCTACTACACTCGATGCGATGCTTAAGGAGCATCGGCCCAGCATAGTTGCTGTGTACGAGGACGATTTCAATTTTTTGTCGAAGATGTGCCTTACCCGCATGCGAGATGTTGCATGGAAGATTGCGATGGAGGCACATTCAATTGGCGCGATCACCGTCGTTCACGGTTCCGATTCAACGGACCACCCAGAATTGTTTCTGGAGAATGGATTCGACTATGTGCTATGTGGAGAAGCGGAGGAATCGCTTGTACGGCTGTGCCGCTCCATACTCAACGTCGAAGAAGTACCGGAATTGGACGGATTGGTCAGATTCGGCGCTCATGGCCGCGTGCTGCGCAGTTCGCAGCGGTTGGCGAAGAACCCCGCGTGGTCAGAGCTATCGTTGCCTGCACGTGATCTCATCGACATGGAGCCATATCGCGCAGCGTGGATGAGTGCCTACGGCTATTTTTCGGCCAACATGGTATCCAGCCGTGGATGCCCATTCAGTTGCAATTGGTGCGCAAAGCCCATCTCAGGTAACAAGTTCCATCTGCGTTCCGCCGCGGCTGTAGCTGAAGAAATGAGGCTGCTGAAAGAGTCTGCCGGGGTGGAGCATGTCTGGTTTGGTGATGATGTCTTTGCGTTGGACCGGCACTGGGTGCAACGGTTCGCTGAGGAGGTTACGAAAAGAGACGCTGCTGTTCCTTTCAAGATCCAATCACGCGCCGACCTGATGAGCGAGCCCGTAGTCCAGCAATTGAAGACAGCGGGGTGCGCTGAAGTGTGGATGGGCGTTGAATCTGGATCCCAAATAGTACTCGATGCAATGGGCAAGGGCCTAAAGCTTTCCTCCGTCCGCGTCGCCCGCCGCTTGTTGAGAGATGCCGGCATTCGTGCCTGTTTCTTTCTGCAGTTTGGTTATCCAGGGGAAACCTGGACTGAGTTGCAGGAGACTGTCGCATTTGTACGTGAGACACGACCGGACGATGTCGGAATATCTTTTTCCTACCCACTTCCGGGAACGGTGTTTTATGAGCGTGTGCATGAGCAACTTGGACAGAAGCGAAACTGGACGGACAGCGACGATCTTTGCATCATGTTCAAGGCAGCCTATACAACTGACTTCTATCGCACTGTTCGCGATGCTCTTCATGCGGAGGTAGACGCTTGGCAGAAGTCCGATGGAACCCGTGAGACGAGTGCTCGGATAGACGCATTGTGGGATGAAGTTAATGACCTGGAGCCAATGAGCCAGAACCCGGACGCTTTTGCATCTCTCGCAAGAAATGCAGCCTTCACCTCCTCCGTTGTTGTGCCTATCGCGGAATTGATGCCGGCTAGGGAGGGCTGAGCAGGGAACTTCTCGAGAACAAGCGTATTCACAGCGCTACGCGATCACGCATGAGGAGTTGGCAAGCGTGAGTGAATTTATATTTCCCTGACGCGGTTCCAACGAATCGGGGATGCGCCGTGAAAAGCAGAAGGCTAGCATTTGATCACTCATCGACAAGACGTGATAGTAATTCGCGGTCCGCGATGTGCCTTGGGGCCACGGAAAGCGAGACAGGCTTCTATCGAAGTCAAAGGCGACCGCATAACCCGCATTATCACCGTGGCATTCCCATCGATCGGCGCGCAATCAGATAGTACGGATATTGATCTCAGCGGTTTTATGCTTTTGCCCGGGTTGATAAATGCGCACGATCATCTAGAGTTCTCTCTCTTTCCCAGGTTGGGGATTTCGCCGTATCTGAATTACATCGATTGGGGAGAGGACATTCACAGCAGATTTCCTGAGATCATTGCGAAACATCGGGCGGTGCCTAGAGAGATTCGCCTTTGGTGGGGCGGTATTCGAAACCTCCTCTGCGGGGTCACCACAGTCAGCCACCACAATCCTCTTTGGCCAGAGTTGCAGCGAGAGGACTTCCCGGTTCACGTAGTCCAGAAATACGGCTGGGGGCATTCGTTGGCTCTTGGCGGCGACCTTCGCCAAGCGCGTTCAGCTACACCTGAAGGACGTCCTTTCATTGTGCATGCGTGCGAAGGCGTTGACGAGCTGGCGCGGGAGGAACTGCATGGGCTCGATCGGCAGGGACTCTTGGATGAGAACACCGTGCTTGTGCATGGACTCGCTATCGATCAAGAAGGTGTCACGCTGATGCGGGATCGTCGTGCTTCCCTCATCATCTGCCCATCTTCCAACGATTTTCTGTTCGCAAGGCTCCCGGACATATCCTTGCTAAGTGGAATTGAGAAGATAGCCCTCGGGAGCGACTCTCCACTGACTAGCGACGGGGACTTGCTGGATGAAACCCGGTTCGCTATGCACTTCTGCGGGATCTCTGCGTCGACTGCCTACCAAATGGTGACAACAACTCCCGCCTCAATTCTTCGCTTGAGAGATGCAGAGGGTTCCATCAGGGAATCTGGGGTCTGCGATCTGATTGCAGTACGAGACTCAGGTCAGGATCCTGCGGACATGCTTGGGTTGCTGTCGATGAACGATGTGGTGTTTGTGATGATTGGGGGACGTGTACAGCTTGCTTCGGAGGCTATCCTGGAGCGCCTTCCACTGACGGCCAAGCGGGGTCTGGAACCATTGTCGATCGACGGATCGGTACGCTGGCTGCGCGCCCCTGTTTCCGCGCTTTTGCAAAAGACCGAAGAAGTATTGGGCAAAGGACGCGTGCGGTTGGGAGGCAGGGAAATTCTGGTTCCGGAGGGTGTGGAGGCTGAACATGCCTGCTGACCGGAAGAAATGGCATTTTGGAGTGCTGTCTTTTACTGGCACGGGGCATTTGAATGCGATGATCCAGCTCTCTCAGTATTTAAGAGATCGAGGACATAAGGTTACATTTTTCGAGAAACAAAAAATAGAAGAACGGGTACGGCAGGCAGGGCTCGAGTTTGTCCAAATCGGGAGACGCGGGCCCGCTTTGGGAGAGAAGAAGGCGCTACTGGACGATTCAAGTCTGCGTTCCGAGATTTCTAAGCTCAGGTTTAATCTGAAACGGATCGCGGGCGACCTTCAGACCTATCTTCAGGAGACTCCCCCTGCACTCAGGAAGGCAGGGGTGGATGCGCTTCTGGTCAATGAGATCGCGCTTACCGGCCCAACCATGGCCGAGATCTTGCACTTACCCTATTTCATCATCTCCACTTCGATCCCTCATAACTTCGGATGGGGTGGTTTTCCCTGGTTCTCTGGATACAAGTATTCAACATCATGGTTCTCCGCAATTGAGACTGCACTGCTAGAAATTTCCGCATTGCGCATGCGTGGACCGATACGTCGCGCGCTTGATGAATACAGACGAAAACTCGGGTTGAGACCGGCTCGAGAGGCAAGAAAGTCGACTCCTGAATTGGCACATATCACCCAGCTGCCGCAGTGTCTTGACTTACCCCGCAATGGGCTCCCTGATAACTTTTATTACACTGGGCCGTTTACGAATCAGGCTGCAAGGCAGGATGTAGATTTCCCCTGGGACCGCCTTGATGGCCGGCCAATCATCTATGCGTCATTGGGTACGACAAGGAATGCACAGGCGTTTGTCTTGCGTCTCATTGCGGATGCATGTCAGAATCTCGGCTTGCAATTAGTCATCTCTCTTGGGGGCCGCTTTGATCCGCAGATATTCGCTGATTTGCCAGGCAAGCCGTTGGTCACGAAGTATGCTCCGCAACTCGATCTTGTCAAGCTCGCAACGATAGTCATTACACATGGCGGACCAAACACCGTATTCGAAACGCTCATGCAAGGAAAGCCTATGGTCGCTATCCCAATTGCGCTTGATCAGCCGGCTGTCGCAGCTCGCTTGAAGCGGTTAAGAATTGCCGAGGTGCTTCCAATAATGCGGCTTTCCGCAAAGCGAATCCGTACCGCCGTAACAAAGGTTCTGAATGATCCTGGCTATCGTAAAGCGGCAGAGAAGCTGCAAATGGAGCTTCAATCTCTGCACGGATTGGACCGAGCAGTGGAAGTGATCGAAGAAGCTCTTGAAAGCCATGTCTCCAGTTGACGGAGCGGAACGCTGGCTTACGATGACTACGAGCCGGCGAATTCTCGGTCCGTTTCTTTAGCCCCTCGTTAATTGGTCGAGTGCGCCAATAGCCTGGTCGAGGTTGCAATATTGAAGCTCGTGTGTAGGGATATGGACTAGAGACTGCAAGATGCTCTCGTGTTTTGCACGGATCTCCCCCGCGGAGTAAAGCTCACGACAGGCACGTTGCGTCGCTGTCCCGCTCGGCAGGGGGACAAGCCTTCCTGCTGCCGAAGGATACCGGTTCAGGTAAACAATGTTATTCACAATCGCCTCGGTCGCTGTATGCGGGACCGGGAGTTCTGAGATCGAGACCTCAATCGATGGCTTTCCCTCAAGTCTTGGCGTCAGTCTAAAGGACTCGAGCTCGGGGAACAGGGCCTTCGCGGACGGGCGAAAACGCGCCCGGTGGGCGTGTCCGATGACCCGGGGAATGATGGAGTCATTGACGAGATAACTCGTGTCGTCTGATGTGTATGTCCAGCCTGCCCGTGCGCACGCATAAGCCAGCGTAGATTTTCCCGCACCGGAATCGCCGATAAGAAGAATGCCTTTTCCGTTTTTGCTCACACAGGCGGCATGAAGATCAGTCACTACGGATGCGCCCAGGAGCAAGTAGACAACTTTCTCCAGAAAGTTGCTACGGAAATAGAGTCTGTTATTGGCCGCGGCACTTGTCACCCACGTGAAGTTGAAGCCGGATTTTAGGTCGAGCAAAGCTTGGTTATTCGCGTCGGCGACCAGTGAATACAGATGATTGAATTCACGCCTGGTTGGCTCCGGTGGGCACCCAGACCCGCCTTCGCCAATAACTCCAACGCGAACTTGCAACGTCGCGTTTGCCCGTAAGAGCCGGCCATGCGCAAAGCTCTCATTCGCAGCCTGCAATACGACCTTGTCATTCGTAATGACCTCGACGGGATAGCCGAGAGGATAGAGAATGCTGCAATGCGGCAACTCCATGTCGCACAGCAGTGCGTCCTGTGGACGTCGGTGTGAAGGGGCCTCGCCTACCCCTGAAGCTGTCTGTTGTATCAATGCGCTAGTCACTATCTGTGTGCCTTCCGGACAAGCCCCGTGATCTATTAACTCTCAACCGCTAGATACATACTGTGCCGGTCTTGTGAACATGCTTACCCAGTCGGCCATCGCATTCACTAGAGTTAACACCTTATCTGAGCGAAGATGTCACGCAATTGTTTGCGTGATGTCATTCTTTTCAGATCTAGTAACTCAATACCCGAAATGACGACACGAGATGCGATTCATCTGGTCCACAGAAATCCTGTGAAATCACCTCGTAAACCGCTCAGAAAGCGAACAACAAAGGAATGACAATTCACTGACGAACGCATGACACCCCAGTTTTCGTGGTTCTTTACGGTCAAAGTCGAAGAACGATGAGGTCTATGCAGCAGTTCTATCCCATTTCCCGATTAAGGACCTTGATTCGCAGACAACGTTTGCGCATCCCAACCTATCGCGCCCATATCTCACGAATTGCCATCTTACCGGCGGCGTGCATACTCGCGCTTTTGTTGATAGAAGTCCCCACCGCACACAGCCAAGCAGCGCCTTTCTCCACTCCGATGCAGAGCGCATCAGATTCACAGACAAGTACCGATCAAGGCGGTGCTGCTTCCATCACTTTGCCAAATCAGAGCGGCTCCTCGGGAATGGATAGCAGTTCGTCAATAAACCCCGGAATCACTGGAATGCGTACTGCTCTTTCTGCAGACCAGATCGACAACATCCTGCAACAGAGTCCCGATCTTGTTGAGGAGTTGAAGTCGCAGTTGGCGGATCGTATGCAGCAGCAGGGTGTCCAGATGGATGCGAACGACATTTCCGATCAGATGCTCTACAGCCAGATCGCGACGAGTTCTGAGCTGCGCGCAAACATTACTACTGTCCTACGCGCGCGCGGATACGTGTCTGACGAGGATCTCCAGTCCGCCGGATCGAGCGTTACCGAACTGGATGGCAATCCACAGTCGTCGGCTCAACGTTCTAGTGTGCCGAATGGTGGCGCGATGGGCGGAAACGCGAGATATCGCTCGATTGATGGATTGATGGGGATGGATGGGAGTGCTGGTTCGGTGACAGCCGCAGAAGCAATGCGTTTGAATCACAGCCAACTGACACAAGGCGAGTATCCGCGTAACCAGGAGAAGGCAAACGCGTCCACTGATATGCCTAAGGTCCTGCATCAGCCAACACCCTACGATCTGCAGTCTCTGCGCGATCTCTATACGCAAATACCCAACGAGGCCGCTGGTTTGAAACGCTTCGGATCAGATGTTTTCGTGAATCGAGAACTCTCTGCGGCGGCACGCGGAATCTCGGCACAGGACACGCCGCTCGACGTTCCATTGGGTCCGGATTATGTGCTCGGGCCCGGTGATACGCTCACAATTCGCCTTTGGGGTGGCACAACTCAGAGCATCATGCGTTCCATCGATCGTGATGGCAGCCTATTTCTGCCGGAAGCAGGCTCCATTGACATCGCAGGGCTTTCACTGGGTAGGGCGCAGACATTGATTGAAGGTGCTCTAAAACAGCAGTACCGCAACGCGCGGGTTGTGGTCACCGTCTCCCGGTTGCGGTCGGTGCGTGTCTATGTGGTCGGCGATGTGCAACGGCCGGGCGGTTACGACATTAGCTCTCTCTCAACTCCAGTGAGCGCACTGTATGTTGCTGGGGGCCCAACCGCGACAGGTTCGCTTCGCACTTTGCGCCACTTTCGCGGAAAGCAACTCGTCGAGGAGGTCGATCTCTACGACTTTCTGCTTCACGGCATCCGCAATGGCAGTAAATCATTTGAAAGCGGAGATACACTTCTGGTGCCTCCGGCGGGGTCTTTGGTTGCCGTCTCTGGCGCAATCCGGCGTCCGGCGATCTACGAACTCAAGTCCGGAGAGACAACGCTTGCCACGGTTATTGACGACGCCGGCGGATTTACACCAGCGGCTTCTCTCAGCCATATCAGAATCGAACGCATCGACCCCAATCACCAACGTGAAACGCTCACCTTGCCTGACGCCAACAATCAGAGTTCGCAGATGGACCAGAACGCCATGGCCACGTTCGCGGTTAAGGATGGGGATCGCGTTCGGGTTGATCCAATCCTTCCGTACAGCCAGCGAGCCATCTATCTAGCGGGGCATGTCGTGCGTCCAGGGCGTATTGCCTACACCGATGGAATGCGTCTCAGCGACGTACTTCACAGCTATCAGGATTTGTTGCCTGAGCCCGCTGTTCAGGGCGAGATTGTCCGTCTCATTCCTCCCGATCTACATGCGGAAACCATCGATTTTAATGTTCCCGATGTACTGATTGGGAATATGAACGCTGAGCTGCGGCCATTCGACACGGTTCGCATCTTCGGGCGCTATCAAATCGATGCGCCGAAAGTGACGATTACCGGTGAAGTCCTGCGCCCTGGCGAATACCCCATGTCTCAGGGCATGACCGCGGCACAACTGGTGCGGATGGCTGGAGGATTTAAACGCGACGCTCTGCTGGAAAGCGCCGACCTGACGAGCTATGACGTGAAGAGCGGAAACGGAGTGATCGAAAACATCGCGACGGTGCAGATTGGCGCCGCGGTTACCGGAACCGATCCGCGCGCGGACGTTCCTCTCAAGCCGGGAGACATTCTGGCGGTCCATCAGATCACGAACTGGGAGAACATTGGCGAGTCGGTGACAATCCACGGCCAAGTGAGATATCCAGGCGGCTATGGCTTTCAGGAAGGTGAGCGCCTCAGCTCGGTTCTCCGGAGAGCGGGGAGTTTTCTGCCGGAAGCCTACCCGATGGGCGCTGTGCTGATTCGCGAGCAAGTGAAAGAGCTGGAGCAAAAGAGCCGCGACGAACTGATCCGTCAGATCGAAACCAATTCTGTCGCGGCTAAGCTCTCGCCCAGTGTCGGAAGTTCAGGCTCATCCGGGACAGTTCAGCTCATCAAGGAGCAGCAGGATCAGGTGGTCTCCGATTTGAAGGCTCATCCGCCGACCGGGCGCATGGTGATTCAAATCAGCGCCGATATTGACAGTTGGGCTAACACGCCTGCAGATATCGAACTGCGTCGCGGAGATGTGATTTCCATTCCGAAGAGGCCTGGATTCGTGCTGGTGAGCGGCGAAGTATACAACGCGACAGCTCTCACTTTCTTACCTGAAAAGACAGCAGCCTGGTATCTCAGCCACGCGGGTGGCACCAATGCGACGGCGAATCGAAAGGAAGTGTTCATTATCCGCGCGAATGGATCAGTGGTAGGCCGCCACTCGACCGGAAAGTTCGAGGGTGGAGTTCTTTCCACTCGGCTCAATCCGGGCGATGTGGTCGTAGTACCACAGAAGATTATCGGTGGATCACTGTTCTGGAGGAACCTGCTGGCGACGGGCCAGATCGCCTCCTCCATAGCAATCACTGCCGGGGTAGCGGCCGCAACGCTGTAGATGCGGCATTCCGCCGTGCAGTTCGTCAGACCTTTTGTGACGTTCTGAATGATGACTCATAGTTTCAGGCCATCGGTTTCCCCGATCAGTAAAACGCACTCGAATTCGGCGCCCCACGCATCGTACGACCTCTTGCAGTGAGGAGGAGACAATGACTCCCGACTCAGTTATCGCAATCCTCGAACGAGAAGAGCAGATACAGATTGATCACGAACCGCAATGGGCTGTTCGTGCGATGTTGCTATGGAGACATCGCCTGATGCTTGTGCGAGTCACGGCAATTGCACTCGTGTTGAGTCTGGTGATTGCATTCACCGTTCCAAAGCAATACAAATCCACGACCAGCATTATGCCACCAGATCAGCAAGGTGGTTCCGGAGCGATCTTACTTGCCGCGCTCGCTGGCCACACGGGAGGCCTGGGAGCGCTAGGCAGCCTGGCAGGCGGACTACTGGGCGGGCACACGTCCACCGCGCTGTATATCGACCTGCTGCGCAGCGGATCCGTGACCGGTCGTCTCGTTGACCGGTTCGATCTGATGCATGTTTATCACAATAAATATCGCGTCGATGCGGCGAAGCATCTTGTGCGATGCACGAAGATTTCTGATGACAAAAAGAGCGGCGTCATCACGATCGAGGTTGTAGATACAGATCGCACGCGAGCTCGCGACCTTGCGCAGGGATATCTCGACGAGCTGAGCAACGTGGTCTTGCGAACCAACACGTCTGCTGCGCATCGAGAGCGCATTTTCATTGAACAGCGCTTGCAGAAGGTCCGGGCGGATCTTGAGCAAGCGCAGCTTCAGTTGAGCGAATTCTCGAGCCGGAGCAATACCATCGACATCAAAGAACAGACCCGTGCCATGGTGGACGCGGGTGCGCGAGTGCAGGCGGAACTACTGATTGAGCAATCCGGACTGGAGTCGCTGCGCCAGATCTATGGCGATGGCAATGTGAGAGTTCACGAAACAGAAGCCCGCATTGCGAGCCTGAAAGCGGAACTGACTAAGATGACCGGCTCCTCAGCGCCTCTGACTGCGGAGGAGTTGCATGACGATACCGGGACAGACCCCATCAGTGGCGACAAAAAGGGGGAGCTTTATCCTCCATTGCGCCAACTTCCACGGCTTGCCGTCCCCTATGCGGATCTCTACAGAAATGTGCGAATCCAGGAGACATTGTATGAGCTGCTTACACAGCAATACGAAGTGGCCCGCATTGACGAGGCGAAGGATGTGTCGGCTGTAAGCGTGATCGATGCGCCTGGAATACCTGAAAAGAAGTCGTTTCCGCCGCGCCTGATTCTTAGCTTGCTGCTCACTCTTTTTTCATTCATGTGCGCGTCGGCCTGGATTCTGATTCGCAATCATTGGTCCGGGGTTGACGTGAGAGATCCGCGCAAAGCGCTCGCGGCGGAGGTCTTCCCAGTGTTGCGACGCCGCATTCACTCAATCATCACATTGAATCGGGGAGTAGCATGAGGAGACACATTACAAATGCTGCGTACGGTGTTCTGGATTACATCTCGTATCCGCTTGGGATGCTGTTGGTGGCCCCAATCGTCCTGCACAGACTCGGCGCGTCTGAATACGGGCTATGGATGATTGCGACTGCAGTGATTAGCGCAGGAGGAATCATTGCGTCAGGATTCTGTGATGCCAACATCCAACGCGTCGCTCATTTACGCGGGGTCGGCGAATCCGATTTGATTCCACACACCGTGCGCAGCATGCTGGGCATTAACCTGTTGCTCGGCTTGGCGCTTGCTGTGGTTGCGTGGATCGCTGCGCCAATCGCCGCTCCCCACATTGCCGTCACGCGCCAGACGTCATCTATCGAGTGCCTAATCTCGCTTCGGATTGCCAGCGTGTTGACTCTCGTGAGATCGGTTGAAACTGTTGGCGTCAGTACACAGCGCGCTTTTGAACAGTATCGCGGCACCGTGCAGATCAGTACGTTCGTCCGGCTCCTCACGCTCGGAGCTGCCGCAGCGCTTGCCTGGTTGGGCCACGGGATAATCAGCATCCTGGTGGCCACAGCTTTCGTTATGGCGCTGGGCACCTACATGCAGTTTCGGAAGCTTCGCGAATTTCTTGGCCCGGTTTCGCTGTGGCCAGTCTTCCAGCCCAGTGAGACGCGAATCTTGCTGGGGCTTGGCGTCTTCGTTTGGCTGCAGGCTGTGGGCGCTGTTGTCTTCGGGCAGTTCGACCGAGTTCTTCTAGGTGTTTCGCTGGGCGCGCTCGCTGTGGCTCCATATTCCTTGTGCGTGCAGTTCGCGCACCCGATCCTGGGTCTTTCGGCATCCGGTCTCAATTTTCTCTTTCCCTACCTTTCCGGGCGTGCCAGTACCATCTCGAGCGCAATGCTCAAGAAAACTTTGCTGAAGGCTTTCGCTTGCAATCTGCTGCTCGTCGCTTTCGGCGCGGGCGCGCTGCTTTTAACAGGGGAGCGGCTCATTCGACTCTGGGCTGGATCTGCCGTCGCGCAAGGAGCGTCAAAAATTCTTGCGCCGATCGTTTGTGGGTCAGCTCTGATGGGACTTGGCGTGACTGGGACCTATGCCATGCAGGCGCTTGGACTCTTCCGGACAGTCGCTATCATCAGCCTTGCGTCCAGAGCGGTGATGCTGCTGCTGATGATCGTGCTGCTGCGACACATGGGACTTCAGGGGCTGGCACTGTCTCGGCTTTGCTACGGCTCCGTCGCATTGTTTGTCTATTTGCCGCTGCTCAGGCGGCTCAACTTTGGGAAAAGTGGTGAGAACCGCATTTCGTCTTTAGCAATTGCATTCGAGGTTCGGGAGGAGGCAAAGCTGTGAAGATTCTGATCGCTGCTGCGTCATTCGCCTCCAATATGTCCGGTCTGCAGCGTCATGCCCTGAACGTTGCACGCTGTCTTTTACCGGAGCCTGAGATTTCATCTGTGCATTTGGTCATAGCGCCGTGGCAGCGCAGTTTCCTGCAAGTCTCGGACCTTAATCGGAATGCACGGATGCAAACGCACGTCGCAGAAATGGATCGGTCTTCTCTGAGCCGTAATCTCTGGTACTACCGCAGGCTTCCGGAACTAGCAGCTCAATTGCGCGCGGACGTGGTCCATCTGTCCTACCCGATGCCCGTGAATGCAACCGCATTCCGCTGCCCAACATTAGTGACATTGCACGACTTGTATCCCTTTGAGATGCCAATGAATTTTGGTTTTCCAAAGTTCATTCTTAATCGAGTGGCTCTGCAACAATGCCTTCGAAACATCGATGCAATTGCCTGCGTTTCCGAGATTACTCGCCTGCGTCTAAGGCAGTATGCGCCGATCACTGCTTGGCAAAAAGCGGTACGGATCTATAACTGTGTCGAGGCTGAACCAGTCGGCAACCTGCAGCCGCCAGTTCCGGTTTTGCAGGGCGAGAGGTTTCTTCTGTGTGTTGCGCAGCATCGCCGGAACAAGAATATCCCTCTGCTGATCAGGACATTCAGTCGTTTGTTACGCGCCGGACAAGTCCCATCGGATATGAAGCTGGTGGTCATTGGAATTGCCGGGCCGGAAACGCGCCATATCCGCCGGCTAGTGTCTACCCTCGGTCTCACCAAGAGCACTCGGTTCCTTGAAGGAGTATCGGAGTCAGAACTGCAATGGTGCTATATGCGGTGTGATGCGGTTGTGTCTCCGTCTATGACGGAAGGTTTCGGCTTGCCGATCGTCGAGGCCCTTCTGGCCGGCTGCCGCATTGTCTGCTCGGACATACCGGCGTTTCGCGAAGTAGGGGATGGGCTATGTCGATTCGTAGCATTGGGAAATCACGCTGAGGAGATACTTGCAGCGGCAATTGTCGCCGCACTCAATGAACCGAAAGGGTCCCGAAAGTCCCTTCAGCAGTTCTCGGGCCCCGTTTTGGCGAAGCAATACATAAGTCTTTATCACAAGCTCATAGCGTCGGCCATTCCGGCCGAGAACGCCGCTGTTGGCGCCTCAATGAACGTAACTGCGTCAGGAAGGCTGCCTCTATGAAAATGTTGGATATCCGGTCGGCAGTGCGGCTGGGAGAGGATGAGCATGAGCGCCTCTGAATCTGCAACACCGCGCCTCTATGCCGAAGCAATCGCGGCCTCGCAGAGAGAAATGCGGGTGGCCTCTACGCAACTGTTTCGAGGCGTTCTGGCTTGCGTCGAATTGACAGTAGACTTTCTTACCTGTGCGATCGGCGTATTTGCGTCCTACGCTCTTCAAGCATCACTGCATGTCGGCAGCCAGGTTCAGTTCCCAATGCGGCAGGCGCTGGCCGCAAGCGTTTTGGTTGCTCTATGTGCAGTGCTGTTTCTGCAGTGGAATGGAGCTTATCGCGGAGGGGGCAGCCTACTCCAGATTCGCGAGACCGAACGCGCGATTCGGGTTCCAGTTCAATCCATACTGGTACTTCTCGTGTTCACCCTTCTCCTGGGAATGAACTTCTCGATTGCTTCCATTCTTATTGCTCTTTTCCTGACGCCTTTCCTGTTGATGCTGCAAAAACTGATTTTCTTCTCGATCATTCGCAAATTGCACGTGATGGGCTATGGCATGGATCGGGCGGTCGTCTATGGGGCACGATACGCTGGTAAGCGCGTCGTGTCGGCTCTCTTTCATTCTGTCAGGCTGGGGCTCTGCCCTGTGATGGTAGTCGATGATAATCCCAGTCTGGACGGGAGCTGCATTCTTGAAATGGGGTACCGTGGTCGTCGCTCCGTTCCCGTTCAGCGAGGGCCAGTCACGCCGGAGATGCTCAAGTCCTGCAAATGCAGCGTCCTCATTGTGGCGCTTCCGAATCTCTCGTCGGAGAAGCAGACTGTGGTCGCAAATGCGGCAAAGCACGCCGGAATAAGGATCGCTTTTCTTTCCGGTCTGGAGCTCGAAGAGCATCAGTGGACACAATCGATTGACATCGACGGTTTTTCTCTTGCTCCCAAAGCTGGGCCGTTGACATCATGGCCCTACGCAATCGGCAAGCGCACGGTCGATCTGGTCGTGTCCTCTTTGCTGCTGATTGTGGTTGCTCCTGTGCTCCTCCTGATCGCAATCCTTATAAGGCTCGACTCGCCAGGTCCAGCACTTTTCATCCAGAAGCGAGTAGGGCGGAATGGAGAACTCTTCAATATCTACAAGTTTCGCTCGATGTATACCAATGCTCCAAGGTATGATTTTTCTCCGAGTACGTCGTATGATCCGCGAATCACCAAGATCGGGAGATTTATCCGTCAGACAAGCCTTGATGAACTTCCTCAATTGATAAACGTCTTTCTTGGAAGTATGTCGCTCGTAGGGCCGCGACCGGAGATGCCCTTCATTGTGCAGGACTACGCTTCGGAACATCGGCAAAGACTTCAGGTCACACCCGGAGTCACCGGTCTATGGCAGTTAAGCGCTGACAGAGCCTTTCAGATCCATGACAACATCCAATATGACCTTTACTATCTGAGGAACCGTGGTTTCTTTTTGGATATTGCCATTCTGATTCACACTTTGATCTTTGCGATTCGGCGGGGCATATAACCACTCCGATAACACTGCTCGGATGTCGATCAACAGCATCTATCCATCGTGTTAACAGGTCATTGGCCGAAAAGTTTCCCTAATGTCTGACTCTTGTTTCTCAAGTCCGTACGCCAATGTTCTTGGTGTGAAGATATCGGCAGTCGATCTCAGGTCGGCAGTCAATCTTGCCGATCGCTGGATCAGTTCGACGGCGGGCCACGGCTACATTTGCGCCACCGGCGTGCATGGAGTCATGGAAGCTCGCGAAGACGCCGACCTTCGCCGAATTCTGAACCATGCATTCCTCAATGTTCCGGACGGAATGCCCATGACCTGGGTTGGCCATTTGCAGGGCCTCCGCGACATGGATCGGGTCTTTGGTCCAGACCTGATGATGGCTATGTGCCGTGTATCGGTCCAGCGAGGCTATCGCAATTTTCTCTACGGCGGCAAGCCCGGCGTATCGGAACTTCTGAGCGAGTCGCTTCAGAAGAAATTCCCAGGCCTGCAGGTGGTGGGGACATATACCCCTCCCTTCCGAAGCCTGACTCCGCAAGAGGAGAGGGAGGCTTTAGCCAAAGTGCAAGAATGCGAACCGCACATCATCTGGGTGGGGCTGAGCACCCCGAAGCAGGAGCGGTTCATGGCGCAATATGTCGAATATTTTCAGGTGCCGCTGATGTTCGGAGTAGGGGCGGCTTTCGACTATCACACGGGAAGCATTCGCGACAGTCCTGCGTGGGTCAAACGCATGGGCCTGCAGTGGCTGCACCGTCTCGCGCAGGATCCCAGACGTCTGTGGAAGCGCTACCTCTTGAATAACCCAGCATTTCTTTGGCAAATTGCGTCGCAGCTTTTGCGATTGAAGGAATACTCCATTGATCCGGGGCGAACTTTCAGTCGCTAGCATGACGGTACAGGCTCACGAGTGCTCCGGTTGAAGTGTTCTCACGAGCGGACCTTCCACTTCGTCGACAGCGCTGCCAGTTTCTCATTGAGCGTTGCCTCTGGCTTGGATACGGGCCTCGCGATAGGTCGTGGAGTTGACGCCGAAAGAGCCTTGATCGAGAGCGCGATCCGCTTTGCCTTCGTATCGACGCTCAGCACCTTCACCTTGACGATCTGGCCGGTCTTGACCGCCTCTGACGGGTCTTTGATATAGCGATTCGATAGTTCGCTGATGTGCACCAGGCCGTCCTGGTGCACGCCAATATCGACGAAAGCTCCGAACTTTGTCACGTTGGTCACTACACCTTCGAGGATCATTTCCGCTTGTACATCGGCGATCTCGCGGACCTCGTCGTGGAAACTAGGCGCCACAAATTTGTCGCGCGGATCGCGGCCCGGTTTGCGTAACTCGATCAAAATGTCGTCAACCGTGTAACTCCCCGCCGAAAGTTGCGTGCGATCAACTTTCTCCAGTAGCGTTGGCTGCTCAATGATCTCCTTAACCGAGGTACTCAGCGACAGCGCTATCTGCTCGACTACCGGGTACGATTCTGGATGAACAGCAGTCATATCCAGCGGGTTGTCTCCGTTGCGGATCCGCAGGAAGCCCGCCGCCTGCTCGAAAGCCTTGGGGCCGATACCCGGAACCTCCAACACCTGCATGCGTGAGCGAAAGCTGCCCTTCTCATTGCGATAACTCACAATGTTCAGTGCTGTACGCTCGCTGATGCCCGCTACGTGGCGAAGCAGTGTCCATGAAGAAGTATTCAAATCGACACCGACTCGGTTCACGCAACTCTCAATCACCTTTTCCAAAGACTCAGCCAACTGGCGTTGATCCACATCATGCTGGTACTGACCCACGCCGATCGACTTGGGATCAACCTTGACCAGTTCAGAGAGTGGGTCCTGCAGCCGGCGCGCGATGGAAATGGCTCCGCGCACGGTCAGGTCGAGATCCGGAAACTCTTGCCGGGCGACGTCCGATGCGGAATACACACTGGCGCCCGACTCGCTCACCGTGACCGAGAAGATGCCTTGGATGCCTTTGTCTCGTAAAAAGCCACGGACGAATGCGTCTGTCTCCCTCGAAGCTGTGCCGTTGCCGATGGCGATGGCGCGGACGTTGTGGCGGCCCAAGAGAGCCTCGAGCTTTGGTACGGCTTCGTCATTGCCATGCTTGGAGGTGTGTAGATAGAGAACATCGTGCGCCAGAAGTTTGCCGGTTTCGTCCACAACGGCGATCTTGCAGCCCGTGCGTAGGCCGGGATCAATACCCAGCACGGATATGGGACCAGCAGGCGGAGCCAGCAGCAGGTTGTAAAGGTTGTCGCGGAAAACGTGGATGGCCTCCGTGTCGGAACGTCGTTTCAGCTCCAGTCGAATTTCGCCCTGGATGGACGAATTCAACAGCCGCTTCCACGCGTCTTCGATGGCCAGTTCAAGCTGTTGCGTCCAGTCTCCTTGCTCCCGCAGCACATGCCGTCGCATGATCCCAATGGCGCGCTCAGGCTCGATTTCAATGAGAAAGTAGAGCACGTTCTCGCCTTCGCCGCGACGGATGGCCAGCATACGGTGTGAAGGAATGGCCTTCACCGGTTCCTTGTACTCGTAGTACATTTTGAACTTTTCCTGCTCGTCCACCGCATCTGTCGCTTTGCGGCTCGCGATCACTCCCTCCGCGAAGACAAGCTCTCGCAGCCTCTTGCGCAGATCTGCATCTTCGCTCATCCACTCGGCAACAATGTGACGTGCGCCTTCGAGCGCTTCTTCAACTGTGCCAACACCCAGTTCCAGGCTTACAAATCCGGTGGCAAACTTCTCCAGAGGTTCAGCCGCGAGCTGTTGAGCCCACAGATAACCGGCTAGCGGCTCAAGTCCTTTCTCTCGCGCGATGGTGGCCTTGGTGCGACGCTTCGGTCGATAGGGAAGATACAGGTCTTCGAGTTCACTCCTGTCAAGTGTGGCTTCGATGCGGCTTTTGAGCTCTTCGGTCAGCTTGCCCTGTTCGGTGATGGAGGCCAGAATGGTTTGCCGCCGATCCGCAAGTTCGCGGAAGTAGGCCAACTTTTCTTCGACGGCGAGAATCTGCACTTCGTCAAGATTGCCTGTAGCTTCCTTGCGATAACGGGCGATAAAAGGAACCGTGCCGCCGTCGTCCAGCAGTTCAAAAACCGCGACTAGGCCGCGCATTGTAAGGTTCAGAGTTTGTGCAATGTGAAGAAGGATTTCAGGGGATAGGTTTTTCTTTTCGGTCATGAGTGCCTTCATTCATTCTAAATGCTGCCCATGCGGAGAACCTATCTTCTCCGGATGTGCAAAACGCGTCGCAAAGGGAGGATGCGCGAAAACTCTTGACACCCAGTAGGTATCTCTTGCGCAGTGCGCTTGCGGGTTCCCCAACACAGGATCTGATTCAACTCCACCACTAGTCCAGGGAATACTGTGAGTGCCGATGTAATGGACCATCGAGATTGGCGGTAGGTTAGGCTTTGCGGTGCAAACTGCTTGAGGCCTTCGACCAGGGCAAAGGAAGCCTGTCGGAGTTGGCCGAGCGTTTTGGCGTGAGCTTGGGTTGGGCGTGGAAGGTTTCCGCGGCAAGGAAACGTACCGGGCAGATGGAGCGTCCCAGTTATCGGCCCGGAGCCAAGCGCCGGATCGATGAGCAGGCCTTAGCCGGGTTATTGCGCTCTCACCCCGACGCGACCTTAGTCCAGTTACAGACGGAGTTAGAGAACAAGACTGGCCTGCGGGTGAGCACGCAGCATCTGTGGCGGGTGCTGAAACGGCTAGGCTTCCGGCTTAAAAAAAGTCACTCCACGCCCAAGAGCGGGACACGGAACAGAACCGCAAGCGGCGCGAAGAGTTCGTCGAGGTGATTGGCCGGATCGACCTGGACCGATTGATCTTTCTCGATGAGAGCAGAGTCTCTACGCAGATGACGCGCCTACGGGCCAAACTGGTTTCGATCAAGGAACAGCTGATGAAGATGCGTACGCTCCCCATCGCCCAGCAAGGCCAGTGGCTGCAGGCTGTGGTGCAGGTTTGGCTGAACTATCACGCCGTACCCGGCAACCATGGTCGGCTGGCAATCTTCCGGCTTCAGGCAGTGCGCCTGTGGCTTCGTTCGCTACGGCGACGCAGTCAACGGCATCGCATGAGCTGGGAGCGGTTCGGCCCTCTGTCCGACCGCTGGATTCCTATCCCCCGAATCCTGCATCCATATCCCAACCAACGCTTCTACGCCAAACACCCAAAGTAAGAGCCGTATGCGGGAAAGCCGCACGTACGGATCCGTGTGTGGGGCAGCTCGAAAGAGATGTCCCACACACGACCGGACAATCTGGAGAGGTCCCTGCGAGACTGACAATTCAACTGGCAAAGGCGAAACCGATCACACTTTTCGCTTTCATTGCGGAGTTACAGCGAAACATCTGCCACACACGAATTCATCGCGCCCGACACGAGCTATTTCGAATCGGGGACCGATTCGGATGCGGAGTCCGACCCTGTGCTCGCTGCTTGCTGCATAAGACTGTATCCATCCCGAGTGCGCAAGCGATACTTTTCGAGATTCTTGCCAACTAACTGCACCTTAATAGAGCGCCAACCCCGATTGGGATTCGGTTGCGGGTAGTAACTGAGCGTATACAAGTGGCCCAGGTCATCCTTGATCGAGGAGAAAGCGTCCTTTTCCTCGCGCCAATTACGCGCAAAATAGGCTTTCCCACCGGTAGCCTTGCTCATGCGCTCAAAGGCAGCCGAGGAGATTGGCTCAGTCTCAGCCTGGCGAGTGCTGACGATGTAGATGATGGTTCCCGTGGACTGGGCGAGCTCGGCAACGTCTTCAGGAGGTATTGAACTAGCGTTGTCAGGGCCGTTAGAAAAGACCACAATAGCTTTTCTTCCGCGGAGCGGCGCCGCATCTTTGACAGTCAATAAGAGGGAGTTGTAGAGGGCAGCCTCGTCTCCCGCCACCGTACTGCGCACGCCGCTGACAGTGCGAAAGCGGTCCGCGGTCAAAGGGGTGGCGCGGGAGAGATCACGGCTGTATGAATAAAACGCGATCTTGTTGGCGTCCGGCAAGGAGCGCACGAAGTCAGTGATGGCATCCTGGGCGAAGACAAAACTCCGATACATGTAGTTGCTGGTATCGAAAAGAATGAATACGTTGGCTCCTGCCAACCCGGGGATAGTGACGCCGGCCAAGGTATGGTTACGCTCTGAGTGGTCAGTTTCGGGAGCCTTTACGGCGCCGGGCGCCCCGCTACCTCCGCCAGAGACCACTTCCTCTCTGAGTTTGATTGCGGATTCGCTGCCCTCTTCGAACGTGGCAATCTTCTCGGAAATGTTGTCTTCTTTTACGGCGAAATCTTCCGGGCGCAGGCCCGAGATATAGTTTCCTTTGCTGTCTGTCACGGCAACATTCAACTGCACCAGAACAACATTCACGCGGAAACGCGACGACTCGTCCTGGGCTGCGGGCCGCGGACCAGCAGCCGACAGGAGAAGGAGGCCCGAGCATACCTTGAGCAACGCGACAGTTCTGTTAGAGCGAATCATCCGATTTGTGCTCCTATCCGGTGGTTTATTACGTGAATCCCTGGATCGTCTATGACCGCTCCGCAAAGTGGTTCGCTCTTCCATCCATCCCAGGGGCAACTAACTTCTCTCCTATAGCAAACTAACTTCTCTTACTTACGCCCTTTCATGATGGCGGGGAAAGGGACTTCTTAGCGACCTCGATCTCCGGCCGTAACGACTGGTAAGCTTTCAACTTGCCCAGTGATCGCAGTCGCGTGCAGGGTAATCCTCCCCTCCCGGAATTGATCGCCCGTCTGCTCCATGGCGCGTAACAAAGCCGGCCAATCGTCAATGTCTGTCGCGAAGATGTTCGCCACCATATGCCGGGTCAGATCCGGGACCAGAACGTTTAGCATCACCGGAGAATAACCCATTTCATCCGCCAGGCGCGCCCAATATAGGTTGCTGGATTCCCAGGATTCGCCAAAAAGCCGGTCATCGAATGCTCCGGAAACGGGGAATATTCCGGTATTGAGCAGAGTGCAGCCGTTACTTTGCGCCATCGCCGGGTGCGGTGTGCCGAAGTCTTTCGAGAGACGTGAAGCACTGGCATTCGAGGGGTCTCTCTGGACGAGAGCGTCCAAATCCCGGCCAGCGTTTCCCCAGAGCGACGCCTGCGAGGAAAATCTTGCGCGAAATTCGGCTGCGAGAAAGAAAGTGTCGGCCGGGAGTATATGAGGAATCATCGCAGCAGCAGTTTCCCGGTTCTGAAGGGCCTGTTCGATTTCTTCCAAGACTGCCGGCGACATGCGACTTGAAAGGATACTCAGCACTCTTTCCCTGAGTTGCAAATTCGACGCCGAAGCGGTCAAAAGCTCTTCACCGACGCGCTGATAAAGAGCTGCGGCATGCATTTCGTCTCGGCTGACATTCCACCATCGTGGCATTACTGAGACGACCAATAGCTCCGGCACAACCTCCCTCCAGATCAAGGCCTGAACCTTCTCCGGAGCAATGAAATCCCCCTCCATCGAAGCGAGCGCATAGGGCAGATCGGCAAGCGACCCCAGCAAATATGCGCCGCCGCCTGCAGTAACTCCAATTCCGACCAGAGTCGGAGATCCCCACACATGTTCAATACCCTGGACCGACGAGGCTGAGAAATCGTGAGAACGGACAAAGAGCGGATTGTTGTGAAGGACCTGGGCACCGGGAGGCTCATAATAGGCGTAATTCAGGCCCACCAGCGTATCCCTGAGAAAGGGTGTGAGTCGACCGCGCGCCTCTTCGAGCTGAGCAGGCGAGCCAGGGGAGCGAATAACCTTGGTCAGGTCCGTCCGCACCTGCAACTCCGCGTGGCGACTGGTGTAAACCAGCGGCGACCAAGACGCCTTTTCACCTCCGGTAAAGATGGGCCGGGGCATCTCAAATTCGCGAAGCTCTTCGGCAAGCGGTAACAAGCTGCCGCCAACGGCTGCGCCGTGTACCATCTCTCCCAAGCCGTCATAGAGCCCAAACAGGGTGTCAAGTGAAACCAAGCGCTGGTCATCCATTACGGTACTGATTCTTCTAGACAGCTCCCGGTGTACGCGCCGACCGTCCTGACTATCTTGAGAGGGTCCCGCAAGCAAATCAATGAGTTGGCTTTGAGTGAGGTGTGCGTCACCAGCGGCTGCAGATAGGGTCGACTGCAACGAGACGCGGGCCGCGTCAAAAAGCTGGATAGAAGAGGAGACTCCAGAGAACGGTCCGACTGCACTCTGCCATGATCGATTCAGAACATGAGAGGGAATCTGTCCCTGGCGGGCGAATATCTGCCAAAGCCCGATGTCGGCCTGAAAGGCACCAAGGGCATTCGAGCGCAGAGCTGGAATCGAGATCTTGTCGATTCGATCTGCCGCGTCGACAAAGCGAGTAATGGATTCATCGTCCAGGGCAGGGAACTCAGCGAAGATCATGTACCAGCTGTTGAATTCATCAAACCTGCTGGCAAGCAACCGTACAGTTCCGTCAGACAACTGCTTTCCCTGAGCCCTTCCTCGGTCGATCGCGCTCAGCACAAGATAAATCCGCAACGGATTGTCACTCGTTTCAGTGCTGGAGGAGGCGACCAGCATCTCGAGCAGCTTCTCCGGGCTATCCCAGGAGCGAGTCGTTCTTGCCCAGCCCCGAGAAGTGAACCTGGATTTGTGGGTGAGGACTTCCTTCCAGATTTGAGGATTCCCGGGAATCTGAGGCTCGCCGCTTGCCTGCCATTGCAGACGAGTGAAAAGCACTAGTAGGCCGGCATTCCTTGGGAATACACCTGTCGCAGCACTCGTGGCGTTGGAGTCTCGGAGTGCTGACCGATAGGCGTCGTAAAGACGGTTGAGGCGGCCAGGTTCAGCCAGATGAGCTTGCTGTGTTGGATCAACGCGCGACAGAGCATCAAAATACGCCGCCATCCAACCGTGATCGTCCGCAAGCAGATGGGTAACGAACTCTCCAGGCGATTTTGGACTGGCGCCCACCAACTCTTGCCAGGCTTTCTCTGAGCCCGCTCCGTTGGGTACCGAAACTTGGCCGGAACGAATGTGGATTCTGCTTCCGTAAAAGTCAAGCACAGCACCAAGCGGAAGTAGTCTCTTCAGCCCGGGTGAACGCGCCAGGGCTAGCTGTGTTTGTCGATCAGTTCTGGCCATGGCGGAATATAGTCGGTCCACATCCCGGTCGCGCAGCAAAACGTCAATGAGGTTTTCGCGATCCTCCCTCTTTCCCTCCGCGAGCTGGACCCAGGTTTTTTCGGAGAACAGGACCGGGACCCGGGTGGCCGGAAACGCAAAGGTAAATGGCGTGCCTTTCTGGAGGGCTTCTTCAAGTGCCGTAATCGGAAAACCCGAGTCGATGGTGAGAAATGCGCGCCTCGGATTTTCCGTCACCAGCGATGCGCCGTCAGGACCGCAACCTTGCTGAAACCGGTATCCGAGAATTTGAATCAGCTCGGCTGCATTGTCACAACCTGCAACGCGGATGGTACCGTCGGCACCAGCCAGGGACTGAAGCTTTCGAGCTTGCTGCACATACCTATCGATCAGCACCAGGAATTCCGTTGGCCTGCCTTCCTGGTAGCCTTGCAGAGAGACATTGCGGGCCAGCATCGGCAGCACATCGGAGGTGGGGATTTCCTGGCTGATGCCAGCCATGCGCAGAAAAGAGCGCAGCGGTCCTGGAATCATGACGGTATCTTCAGACGGGAGTGGTGGCGATGCGTCCGCGGCAGTCTCCTGCTGCGTGAGAGGAAGAGGAACAGGCGCTTGCGGCTGTTTTCCGGGACTCCGACCGAAGCAAGTTCCGAGGCACAAAAGACCTGTTACAAAGATGGCGGGAGAACGAAGAGAAGAGTTCATTGCGGAAACTCCTTCCGACCTGCTGAGTCCAACCTGAATTCGAAGGTTGCCCGTATTACCGAACAGTCGACCGCGCAGTCCGCAGAGTCCCGCTGCGGTCTAGCTTGTGTAAACGGAGACCCGGGCACCATTCCCCCAACTCGCGACAAGGAGATGCGGGCAGACACAAGATACCTGCACCGAAAGTCGCTTCGGGAAATCCAGATTCTCCGCTTGGCTAGCCTGACCTGCCACTTACCCGGATGTCAGAGGATACGTGAGGAAACTGACGCATACCGGTGAGCCATTATCACGGCAACTCATATCGTCGTGCAAGTCAATCTTTGGCCAAAGGCTTTACGTACCCGACGACCGAATGGATTAAGGATGCGCTCGAAGGGATGCTCAGGCCAGGTTGGTACTCAATCATAACCAGCCAAACTGAAGCTTATTCTTCGAGGTACGGGAATGAGATCGCAACCGTTTCCGGGCGGACTGTCAGCCAACCCTCACAACTGGAAAAGCGGGAGGAGATGAAATGACGGTAATACGACCGCGGCTCTGGTTGGTTGGGAGAAGTTCGCAATTTAATCTCGGCGGTCGCGGTTCCAGCCAGGTGGATTCTCGCACCAGATGACACTTTCACGAAGCACAGCCTTCTCTGGAGGGGGCAGACGACGAGCGCTCTAGCCGATTCAGCGAAACTTGGTTCGATCCCGCGGCAGCATTAACGCGTTAACAACTCTCTTAACGCTCAAATCGAAGGTTGAGTTTGGTTACGCTCACCCTAAATAATGCGTCCCATAAAAATCGATTTGTCCCTGGGACTTATGACGACCGCATAGTTTGTATCGCTGATAGGCTTGTACTCTTCACCCCTCGTCACCACGATTATCGGTGAATGAACCTCAAATCACTTGCCAAACGAGCCCTGAACCCATGAGTGTCACTCCCGGATTGGCTAGATCCTGCGGGCGCCGCAAGGCGGGCCGTTGGTCAAGAGGAGCGTCATGTACCCCCCATACATCCGCATTCAGAGCACAATTTGTCTCCGGAGTCTCAAGCCTGCCAGCCTCCAACTCGATTCTCAACCCTTTGGAACCAGATGCAAGTGCGGCAAGTCGCAGCGGGTCAGCGGACCATGGACAGTCCCTCTGACGCTCCCGCTCATAGTCGCGCTGATGGGTTCGGCCGAAGCGAACGCACAGCCTGCGCCGCCGGCATCCGATCGGATCACAATCAATCTCTCGGAGGGTGTTCCAAATTTCGTCGGGAATGCGGCTGCGACGGATCCGTCTGCCGCATTGCCGCAAAGCAATTGGTGGTACGAGAACAATCAGGATTCCACGACTTTCGCAGCTACCAGCTATTCCGAAGCCGCCGTCCCCGCCGCTGATGCCGGGCCCTCCTGTGGCAGCACTATTTCCACACCCAATTGGACCCAGGTCGGTATTCCGACCGACGCGAATATATGGCGCACGTTTATCAATCAGCCATCGGGCGGCGGCCAAGGATCTGTGTGTGGACAAAACAACTGGTATCGTCTGCACTTCAAGGTTGACCCGACCTATACCAACAGCAAGATTCTTGTAGAGTTTGAAGGGGCGCATACCGGCGCACAGGTTTACATCAATGGAACGTTGTTGCCTGGCGTCAGTGCGGTCGCTGCCGATGCGGAGGCGTCGCACGTCGTGGGTTTTATTCCCTTCAT